>NZ_JAQGLA010000076.1 GCF_027853915.1 Saccharopolyspora oryzae | reverse complement strand
CCCCCCCCCCCCGACCCCTGATGTGCGGGTCCGTGCGCCCCCCGACGGCGCACGGCCCTTCAAGTGTCCGCTTCCACCGGGCAAGCAGTGGTGGATCGGAGCGGACGTCTATGAGATGCACGTGGGCGACAGTTCGTTACGCGACTTTCAGTGTAATTGAGGTCACAGAAAGTCCGTAGCCGCTTTCGGAGGACCTATCCGGGCCGTTACATGACGCGGAGTGATCAACTTGCCGCCCTCTCTCACTCGATAGCGGCAAGCGGCTCCTCGACGTTCATCCGCGCGCCCATCAGTTCCCCGAGCCCCTGGTACGGGTCGCCGTGCTCCACGCCGTCGGCGCTGCTGCGCAGCACCAGCTCCGACGCCCCGTCCACGTCGCGCACCAGTTCGTGGTCCAGCTCGGACACCGCGTACTCGTCGAGGTAGAGCTCCAGCGACAGCGACCAGCCGGCGCGCTCCTGGTCCAGCCGGGCGCTGGCCACGTCGCGGCTGTCCACCCACTGCGCGCCGGGGCGCTCGCGGAGCTCGCCGACCGGCGTCGCGGCCAGCTCGCCGAGCTGCTCCAGCTCCGCCTCGCGGAACCGGGCCAGCGTGCCGGCCAGCAGCCGCTTGGTGGTGCTCGCCGAGCTGGGCAGCAGCACCAGGCCGCGGTCGGTGACCAGCAGGTCGTAGCTGCTGCCCGCGCACTGCACCGGGCTGACGATCCCGGCCAGCTCGGGTTCCGGCTCGGCCGCCGGGCGCCGCGCGTGGTGCAGCGGCACCCCGAGGTTGACCAGCGCCCGGTGCAGACCGGGGATCAGCCGGGGATCGGCGACCGCGGGGCGCACCAGCCGGTCGGCGTCCAGCGGTTGGCCGTTGGCCAGCCGGACCGGCGACGGGCCGCCCCAGTCCAGCTCGTGGTGGGCGCGGCGAGCGCAGATCAGCGCGTCCACCGCGGTGCAGCCGAGCAGGTCGACCAGGGTGTCCTCGGCGGCCTGGTCGACGAGCTCCGGGCTCAGCCCGGGGTTGAGCACCGGGTTGATCAGGTCGCGCCCCTGGCCGCGGTGGATGGCGGCCAGCACCCCGGCGATGGACGGTTCCACCGGCAGCCCGCTCTGCTCCACCGCGGAGCTCAGCACTGCTGCCTGCTCGGCGACGTGCGCGGCACCGGCCTGCCGGGCGAGCTCCGGCCACGGCATCCGCTCGCCGAGGCCGTCGACCATCAGCCGGTCCTCCAGCTCCGGCACGCTCTTGCGCGGGCTGCGCAGCACGGCGAACGCGGGGCGCTCGTCGAGTTCGCGGTCGGCGGTCTTGAGCCGCTTCATCGCCTCGACGCGGCGGCGGGTGCGGCCGTCCGGCTCCTCGGCGATGGCCTGCTTGGCGCGCTCGGCGAGCTTCGGCTTGCGCGTCGGGTGCGACATGAAGTTGCGGAAGCCCAGCAGCACGTCCGGCGCGTGGCCGATCGAGGTGGCCATGCTCAGGTAGTCGTCGGCGTACTCGCGCCAGCCGATCTCGACGGCCACCGACTTGCGCAGGGACAGCACCGCGGTGCGGGTCCCGGCCTCCCGGACGGCGACCGCGTCGGCGGCCAGCTCCAGGTCGTCGCCGGTGGTGGCGGCGATCGCGGTGAACAGCCGGGCGTAGCCGTTGAACAGCCACTTGGTCGGACCGCCGGTGAGCCCGGCCGCGGTGCGCTCGACGCTGGCCGAGGTGCGGTGGGCGAGCGCGGTCAGCTTGTTGCGACTGGTCAGGCGACCGATCTCGCGGGCCACCACGGCCCGCAGCTCGCTGACGTTGAGCGCCGCCAGCAGCGGCAGCCCGAGCTCCAGATACCTGCCCTTGGTGCGCAGGCCGAGCAGTGCGGTGTGCTCGCGAACGGTGGCGGTCGGTTCGGAGGTGATCCGGATCTCGTCGGGTTTCGGCGCTTCAGCGGAGGTGGCGATGGATTCGGCCATCCGCCACAGCTGCGGTTGCTCGGAACGGTCCAGCGCCACCCCGCGGGGCCGCGTCCGCGAGCGCAGCACGGCGCGCCAGCCGATCGCGAACACCGCGCCGACGACCAGCGCCGCGGCGGCGGCTTTCAGCCCGCTGGTGTGGTCGTAGCGGAAGGTGACGACAGCGATCGTGAGCAGGCCGAGGACCAGCGCGATCGGGGTGACGAAGAAGGCGATGTGCAGCGCCAGTGCCAGGGCGGCGCGCCAAGGGCCACGCACTTGCAGAACTCCGGAGGGGGGTGGACGGGGGTGGTGGTGCAGTCTTCGCGAACAGCCGGGTTCAGTCAATCCAGCAACATCACGTCCACTGTGGACCCAGCGGCGAGTTCGGTGACCTGCTCCGGGATCTCGAGCAGGCAGTTCGCCTTGGCCAATCCGGCGAGCAGGTGCGAACCGGGCGCGCCCTGAAGGCTCACCGATCCGGTGGCCGGGTCGTACTGGCCGCGCCGGTACTGCCGCCGATCGGCCGGTGCGGTGAGGGATTCGGTCAGCGTCGCTCGGCGTGTCGGCCGCTGCGTGGCCAGGTGCCCGGCGGCGGCGCGCAGCGCGGGGCGCACGAAGATCTCGAACGACACCATCGCGCTGACCGGGTTGCCCGGCAGCGTCACGACGGCCACCTGGTCGCGGTAGCGGCCGCAGCCCTGCGGCATGCCCGGCTGCATCGCGACCTTGGTGAACTCGACGCCGGTCCCGGTCAGCGCGTCCTTGACCACCTCGTACGCGCCGGCGCTCACACCGCCGGAGGTGATCAGCAGGTCCGTGCTCTCCAGGTGCGGGGCGAGCGCCCGGTGGAAGGCGTCGACGTCGTCGGGCACGAAGCGCAGCAGGGTCGCCTCGCCGCCTGCCTCGCGCACCGCGGCGGCGAGCATCAGGCCGTTGGACTCGTAGATCTGGCCGGGCTCCAGCGTCGCGCCGGGCTCGACCAGCTCGGAGCCGGTGGACAGCACGAGCACCCGCACCGGGCGGTGCACCGGGAGCTGGCCCGCACCGACCGCCGCGGCCACTCCGAGCTGCGAAGCGGAGAGCGTGGTGCCCGCGGTCAGCACCGTCTCCCCGGCGGTGACGTCCTCACCGGCTCGGCGCACGTGCTGTCCCGGCTGCACCGAGGCGAACGCCAGCACCTGCTCGGTGCCGCGGTCGGTGCGCTCCACCGGGATCACCGCGTCGGCGCCCGGCGGCACCTGGGCGCCGGTCATGATCCGGTGCGCGGTTCCGGGCTGCAGCGGCGGCACGTCGACCCGGCCTGCCGGGATGTCCTCGTGGACCGGCAGCTTCACCGGCTGCTCGGAGGTGGCGCCCGCCAGGTCGACCGACCGCACCGCGTAGCCGTCCATCGCCGAGTTGTCGAACGGCGGCAGCGGGATCGGCGAGGTCAGGTCCTCGGCCAGCGCGTGGCCCAGGCAGTCCGCCAGCGGTGCGACCAGCACCGGCGTCGGCGGCAGCAGCGCCGCGACCTTCGCCTGGTGATCGGTGACCGCGGTCAGGTCGGGGGTTCCGGTTCCGTGCGACACGCCCCGATCATCGGCCATCACCACCCCCGCTGTCGCCACCGGCGTGTGAATCGACACCGGATGCCGCCGTGGCAAACTCCTCCGAGACCGTTCGGGTCGATCTCCCCGGTGCTGCCGAACCCGGTGACGTCCGCGGCCGGAGAACCTCGTGCGCGGTGCCGGGCGGGTCGAGCGGTCCCGAGACAGGAGGTATTCGTGCAGGTTCGGACTCGTCACACGCCGTCGTTCGGGGTGGCCCGGTTGATGCTGGCACCGGGCGAGCCGGTGCAGGTCGAGAGCGGTGCGATGCTCGCGACCAGCTACGGGGTGACCGTCGAAGCCCGCGCCCAGGGCGGCTTCATGAAGTCTCTGGCGCGCGCCGCGCTGGGTGGCGAGTCGTTCTTCACGTCCACCTTCACCGCGCCGCAGCAGGGCGGCTGGGTGGACGTGGCGGCGAACCTGCCCGGCGACCTCAACGTGATCGAGCTCGACGGCCGGGTCGGCTGGTGCGTCACCAGGGGCTGCTGGCTCGCCTCCGCGAGCACGGTGCAGCTGGAGACCCAGTGGGGCGGCTTCCAGAACCTCTTCGGCGGTGAGGGCGGGTTCATGAGCCACGCCGTCGGCCAGGGACCGATGGTGGTCTCCTGCTACGGCGCGCTGGACGTGGTGACCCTGCAGCCCGGCGAGTACGTCACGATCGACACCGGTCACGTGGTGGCTTACGCCGACACGGTCCAGAGCCGTTTGCGGCAGATGAACCAGGGCGTGGTGCAGTCGCTCAAGAGCGGTGAAGGTCTGGTCTTCGATTTCGCCGGTCCGGGTCAGGTCCTGACCCAAACCCGCAATCCGCGAGGACTGGTCACCTGGCTCCAGGCGAATGGCCTCGGCGCCCGGTCCTGAGCGGAACTCACCGGGAAGTGGAACGGGTCCGGCGGCTATTCGGGTGACGCCGAAAGTCAATGCCGAACAGCCGAAAGGATTGCCCGTTCCACCATCCGGCCGTCGACGCGGGAACTGCTCGACTAAATGCTGTCAACAGCGAAAAGGTTGAGGCCTGCTCAGCGGGTGCGTGGCGTGCTGGGGGCTGCTGCGGCGCAAGCCGCGCGCCCATTCCATTAAACGGGGTTCGCTCTGGGCGGAATGGGCTAGTGCAGTTGGGGGAATATTCCGGCGCGATGACGGACGGTGTTCAGTTGCGGCACCCATTCGGCCCAGCGTTTAACGGAAAAGTTGCATTGCCGAACCCGCGACGAGGCCCGAATTCGGGGGTAGTGTGGCCGTTGCTCCAGCGGCGCTCGCGCCGTGCATCACTTTTCATGAGGAGGACGCCGTGGCGGTCGGCACGGTCAAATGGTTCAACTCGGAGAAGGGCTACGGATTCATCGCTGCGGACGGTGGATCTGATGTTTTCGTCCATTACTCCGCCATCAACATGTCGGGCTTCCGCACCCTTTCCGAAGGGGACCGGGTGGAATTCGAGGTCAAGGCGGGGCGCGACGGCCGCACCCAGGCGGACGGCGTCCGCAAGGTCTGACTGAGCTTCATCCGCACGGCCCGGCCCCGCCGCAGGGGCCGGGCCGTTGTGCTGGGCCTCACCAGGTCGGATCACGACCGGCTGGGTCAACCGTGAGACGAGCGTGATCTCGGCCGGTTAGGCTGCTCGGCGTGTCGGAAGACCTCACCGGGAAGCGCCTCGGCCACTACAAGATCGACGGAGTGCTCGGTCGCGGTGGCATGAGCGTGATGTACCGCGCCACCGATATCCGGCTCGGCCGCAAGGTCGCCCTCAAAGTCATGGGCGAGCACATCACCGGTGATGCCGAGTTCCGCGAGCGATTCGTCGACGAGGCGCGCAACACCTCGGCCATCGACCACGCGAACATCGTGCCGCTGTACGACTTCGGCGAGGTCGACGGCATGCTCTACATCGCGATGCGGCTGGTCGACGGCTCCGACCTGGCCAGCCTGATCAAGGACGGCCCGATCTCGCCCAAGCGCACCCTGGAGCTGCTGGCGCAGATCGCCGAAGCCCTGGACATGCTGGCCGAGCGCGGGCTGGTGCACCTCGACCTGAAGCCGGCCAACGTGCTGGTGACCTCGCGCGAATCCGTGCACGAGCACGTCTACCTGGCCGACTTCGGCCTGACCCGGCGCGGCGCGACCGGCCACCGCACGGCCAGCGGCGACTTCCTCGGCTCGCCGACCTACGCGGCGCCCGAGCACCTGCGCGGCGAGCCGGTGGACGGCCGCACCGACCAGTACGCGCTGGCCTGCATGCTCTTCGCCTGCCTGACCGGCCGCCCGCCGTTCCAGGGCCAGGTGCAGGAGGTCATCCAGGGCCACCTCGGCGCCGAGCCGCCGCCCGCCACCTCGCTGATGGTGCTGCCCGCCGGCATCGACGAGGTGCTGCGCCGCGGCATGGCCAAGAACCCCGAGCAGCGCTTCAAGACCTGCCAGGAGCTCGTCGCCGCCGCGCGCACCGCGCTCGGGCAGGCCGCGGGCGACGCCCCGCCGCAGCCGCGCCCGGCCGCTCCGGTGCCGGGTCCGGCGCCGATGTCCGGGCCGCAGCCGGTGCAGTACCCGCCGAGCCAGCCGATCCCGGCGCAGGGCTACCGCCCGCCTTACCCACCGCAGCAGGCGCCGCGCCCGCTGCCGCCGCCGGGCAACGACCCGGTGCGCCTGCGCCCGCCGATGCCCGCCGGTTCGTCGTCGTTCGCGACCACCTCGGGCAGCTCGGCGAAGTGGATCGTGCCGGTGCTGGTGGGTGTGGCGCTGGTCGTCATCGTGGTCGTCTTCGTTGTGATGGCCAACTCGATGGGCGGCTCCGGCAGCACCACCAACACCAGCCCGACCAGCTCGGAATCCTCGTCGTACAACAACAACGACCTGCCCACGACCGTCCCCACGGGCGACTGACGCTCGGACTAGTTGCTTGCACTCGACTGGGGAGAGTGCTAAACACGGTATTGGCACTCACCAAGGTTGAGTGCCAGGTCGGGACGGTGAGGCCGTTCCCGGCGGTACCACCAGACGGTATCGCCGGCCGGTCGTCCGTCGCGGGCACCGAGCCTGGCCGAGCACGAGTCTTGCCGTGGGGTGCGTACCCACCGCCGCGGCGTCCAGACAGGTGGAGGACCACACCGCAATGGCCAAGATGATCGCGTTCGACGAGGACGCCCGCCGCGGTCTTGAGCGCGGCATGAACACCCTCGCCGACGCCGTCAAGGTGACGCTCGGCCCGAAGGGCCGCAACGTTGTGCTCGAGAAGAAGTGGGGCGCACCCACCATCACCAACGACGGCGTCTCCATCGCCAAGGAGATCGAGCTCGAGGACCCGTGGGAGAAGATCGGGGCCGAGCTGGTCAAGGAGGTGGCGAAGAAGACCGACGACGTCGCCGGTGACGGCACCACCACCGCCACCGTGCTGGCCCAGGCCCTGGTTCGCGAGGGCCTGCGCAACGTCGCGGCCGGCGCCAACCCGATCGCCCTGAAGCGGGGCATCGAGAAGGCCACCGAGGCGATCGCCGAGCAGCTGCTCAAGAACGCCAAGGAGATCGAGACCAAGGACCAGATCGCGGCCACCGCGGCGATCTCGGCTGGCGACCGCCAGATCGGCGAGCTGATCGCCGAGGCCATGGACAAGGTCGGCAAGGAAGGCGTCATCACCGTCGAGGAGAGCAACACCTTCGGGCTCGAGCTCGAGCTCACCGAGGGCATGCGCTTCGACAAGGGCTACATCTCGCCGTACTTCGTGACCGACTCGGAGCGGATGGAGGCGGTCCTGGAGGACCCGTACATCCTGCTGCTGAGCGGCAAGGTCTCGAACGTCAAGGACCTGCTCCCGCTGCTCGAGAAGGTCATGCAGGCCAACAAGCCGCTGCTGATCATCTCCGAGGACGTCGAGGGCGAGGCCCTGGCCACCCTGGTCGTCAACAAGATCCGCGGCACCTTCAAGTCCGTCGCCGTCAAGGCCCCGGGCTTCGGCGACCGCCGCAAGGCGATGCTGCAGGACATGGCGATCCTGACCGGCGGCCAGGTCATCAGCGAAGAGGTCGGCCTCAAGCTGGACACCGCCGACTTGAACCTGCTGGGCCGCGCCCGCAAGGTCGTCGTGACCAAGGACGAGACCACCATCGTCGAGGGCTCCGGTGACGACGAGCAGATCGCCGGCCGGGTCAACGAGATCCGCGCCGAGATCGAGCGCTCGGACTCCGACTACGACCGCGAGAAGCTGCAGGAGCGCCTGGCCAAGCTGGCCGGCGGCGTGGCCGTCATCAAGGCGGGTGCGGCGACCGAGGTCGAGCTCAAGGAGCGCAAGCACCGCATCGAGGACGCGGTCCGCAACGCCAAGGCCGCGGTCGAGGAGGGCATCGTCGCCGGTGGCGGCGTCGCCCTGCTGCAGGCCGCGCAGGCTGCCTTCGACGGCCTCAACCTCGAGGGCGACGAGGCGACCGGTGCCAAGAGCGTGAAGATCGCTGTCGAGGCCCCGCTGAAGCAGATCGCCATCAACGCCGGCCTCGAGGGCGGCGTCGTCGCGGAGAAGGTCAAGAACCTGACCTCGGGCCACGGCCTGAACGCCGCGACCGGCGAGTACGAGGACCTGGTCCAGGCCGGCGTCCTGGACCCGGCGAAGGTCACCCGTTCGGCGCTGCAGAACGCCGCTTCCATCGCCGCGCTGTTCCTGACCACCGAAGCCGTGGTCGCGGACAAGCCGGAGAAGGAGGCTGCGGGCGCAGGTGCCGCCGCCGACCCGATGGGCGGCATGGGCGGCATGATGTAAGTTCTGCCCAAGGCAAACGAAGGGCCGTCCCCTCACGGGGGCGGCCCTTTGTTTTTGGGGTCTTGTGGTTGCTTTGCGGGGCGGTGCGGGTAGCGGAACCTCAGACGCCGCCTGCCTGTGGGATCCCTTTTTTATGTATGACCAATACACGGCAAAAGGGCTGTCCTCGGCAGGCGACGTCTGAGAACCCGCGGCGGTGCCGGTTGCGGGGGTGGGCTATTCGCCTGGCGGCGAATACAAGCTCAAGATCAAGATCAAGATCAAGAGCTCTGGAGCGCTCGTTCCTCGTGGTGGCGTCGGGCTGAGGTCGTGGGGTGTCGCGGTTACGGTTCCGGGGTGGGTGCTTTGCTGGAAGTCATCGCGCTGGACGCCGCTGATGTCGAGGCGGCGCAGAGCGGTGGTGCGGATCGGGTTGAGCTGTGCCGGGATCTGGACGCCGACGGGCTGACTCCCGAGCTCGCGACCGTGCGCAGCGCGCTGGCCGTCGCCGAGGTCCCGGTGCGCGTGATGGTGCGCGACCAGGCGGGTTTCGGCGCTGACGTCGACGTGTTGCGGCGGCAGGTCGGGGAGCTGCTGGAGGCCGGGGCTCGGCAGTTCGTGCTCGGGTTCCTGGACGAGCACGGTCAGGTCGACATGGGCTCCACCCGGGAGGTGGTCGCTGAGCTGGGCGGTTGTCCGTGGACCTTCCACCGGGCCGTGGACCACGCCGCCCAGTACCGGTTGGCCTGGAACCAGGCGGTCGCGCTCGGGCCGAGCAGCATCCTGACCGCCGGCGACCCCGACGGGGTCGACGAGGGCCTTGCCAACCTGCGAGAACGCGCTGAGCTGCAGGACATCGACGGGGTGGAGCTGCTCGTCGGCGGAGGCCTCCGGCAGGAGCACGTCCCGGTCCTGCGGGCGGCGGGCGTCCGCGCCTTCCACATCGGGACCGGCGCCCGGATGTCCGGCTCCGTCCTCGCCGACCGCGTCCGCTCCTGGCGGGAACTCCTGGACTCCTGAGTGGTGGGGGCGCGGCCAGGTGCCGACTCGCCGCGCTCCCCACCTTCATCAACGCCGCGAGCTCCCCCTTGCTGCGGCGATCAGGAAGATCTTTTCTCGTCGTGCACTTGGCGCGGTAGTGGGACCGCGTTGGATTTTCCGCCGGATCGGTTGGATCGGGGTTGGATCCGGGCGTCACAACTGCGCGTACCACTCCCGCAGCTCGTCCCGGCCCGCGACGCCGACCGCGGCGTAGATCTTGGTCAGCGACTTGGCGACGGTGTTCTCCGCGCGGTCCAGCCTCGCGGCGATCTGCGCGTTCGACAGCCCCTGCGCGACCAGCCGCACGAGGTCCCGCTCGCGGTCGGTCAGCTGCGCCCAACCCGGCCACAGCAGCTCTGCCGTGGCCAGGCGGCAGTCGCGTCCGCGCTGGTAGGCGGGGTTGTAGATCTCGTCGAAGGTGGTCTCGCCCAGCTGCTGGCGGGCGATGTTCTGCGCGTGTCCCACGGTTTCCCACAGGCCCCGCATCCCGTGCATCGCGACTCCGGTGCTGTGCGTCATCCCGTCGAGCAGACCTGAGCGCTCGGCCACCAGGCGGTGGTCGCCGATCGCGCCGGCGAGCCCCGCCGCCACCCAGGTCCAGCCGGCCGGGCCCCACCGGTCGTCGAGCCCCCGCTGGACGGGCAGCGCCGCGTGCAGCAGGGATTCCGCCTCGCTCCGGGCGGCGGGGTCGTGGGGCCGGTGCAGCACCAAGTACGCCGCGCGCGCCCACTGCGACCACGTGATGTGCCAGGTCGCCCGGCTGGCCTGGGCGTCCGCCAGGAACTCGGCGGTGACGGCGTCGGCGATCTCCTCCTCGCCGGTGATCGCGGCGCCGAAGGACCGGAACATCGCCAGCAGCCCCATGTCGCTGCGGAACTCGGGCTGCGCGAAAACCGGGCTGCGGCACAGCTCCTCCATCGCCGCCATGCTCTCGGCGGGGTCGACGGACTCGCGGTGCCCCAGCGAGATCGCGATCGCTTCGGCGAGAACTGGTTGGGGCAGGGCCGCGCCGAGCTCGTCGGTGAGTGCTTGCGCTTCGGACAGGAACTCGTCGGCGGTGTCCTTGTCGCCGCGGCAGACAGCGAGGACGGACACCGCCGCCAACGCCATGGCCCGCAGCTCGTCCCGCTCGGTGTAGGTGGTCAGCAGCCGCTCGAAGTGCTCCTGGGCTTCCGGCTGCCTGCCGGACAGGAACGGCACGCGCGTGCGGACGATGTGCAGCAGCAGCTCGATCCCGGCAGCGCTCCGGCCGCGCCGCGCGCACCAGGCGATCGCGCTGTGCGCGTCGTCCTGCAGGTCGCGGCAGAGCGTGAGCCAGTGCGCCTCGTCCGGGCCCAACCACTGCTGCGCGGCCTCGCGGTAGGTGCGCAGGAGCCAGTCGTAGTGGCGCTGCCGGACTTCCTCGGCTTCGCCGGCCTGCGCGGCGCGCGCATCGCCGTGCTGGCGGATGGGTTCCAGCAACCGGTATCGGGAGTGCCCGTCGCGGGGCGCTTCCACCGTCACGATGGACTGCCACTTCAGGGCGCTGAGAACGCGCGCGACGGCGGATTCGGGCAGGTCGTCGAACCCGCACACCGCTTCCGCGGCCTCCAGCGTGAAGCCGCCGGCGAACACGCTGAGGCGCTGCCACAACGTCCGCTCCTGCGGCGTGCACAGATCCCAGGACAGCTCCATGACCTGGTGGAACGACCGGTGCGACCGGTCGGCGTCAGTGTCCTGCTGCTGGCGGTCGGTGGGGCGGTCGGCGTGCAGGAGCGTGGCCAACCGGCGCTCGACGTCGCTGGGGGACAGGTTCGAGGAGGCGACCGCGAGGATCTCGATCGCGAGGGGGAGGTTGTCGCCCGCCCGGCACAGGCGGGTGATCTCCGCTTCGTGCTCGGCGACGGGGAAGTCGCCGCGCGCGTCGAGCAGCCGGTCCTCGAACAGCTCCTTCGCGGCGCCCGCGGCCAGCGGGGTGAGCGGGTTGAGGTGCTCGCCGCCCAGCGCCAGGCCGTGGCGGGAGGTGGCCAGCACGGTGACCCCGGGCTCGGTGAGCAGCGTTCGGAGCAGGTCCCGGACCGCGTTGAGGAGATGCTCGCAGTTGTCGAGCACGATCAGCAGGTCCTTGCCCGCCACCTCGTCCATCAGGACCTGCATCGGCTCCCGGGTGGCGACGTGCGTGCTGCCGAGCGCGGCGGCCAAGCGCCGGGGCAGCTGGTGGTCCTCGCCGAACGGCCGGAGGTCCATCCACACGACGCCGTCGCGCCAGGCACCGTCCGCGTGGGCGGCGTGCGCGATCTCCAGCGCCAGGCGGGTCTTGCCGACCCCACCCGGCCCGGTCAAGGTGACCAGGCGCTTCCTGGTCAGCAGGTCGCGCAGCTGCGCGAACTCGGTGTCCCGCCCGATGAACGCGTTGATGTTGATCGGCAGCGCCATTCGTCCCCCTAGACCCCCGAATTCGGCCGCGTCGATGGTAATCGCGAGCCGGTGCCGACCAGGGCTCGTGAGCGGCGGGGCCGGGGAAACCACGACTCCGGCGGTGTTGCGGAGCCGACCGGGCGGCGATGATCGGCGGAAGCGGTTCGGTCTCCGGGAGGGGCAGGATGGGGCACGCTTTCGACGACATCACCGTTGACGAGCTGCGCGCTCGCGGTGGCTTGAAGTGGACGTTGCACCCGGACGCGCTCGGCGCCTTCGTCGCGGAGATGGACTTCCCGACCGCGCCGCCGGTGATGCGGGCGGTGCGCTCCGCGGTGGAGGCGATGAACTTCGGCTACACGCCGCCGCACCTGATCGACGAGATGACGCGGGCCTGCGCCGACTGGCAGGCGCGGCGGCACGGCTGGCGCGTGGATCCCGGGTGGATCACGGCGATTCCCGACGTGCACCGGGCCTTGGCCATCGCGGTGGACCACTTCTCCCGGCCCGGCAGCGCGGTGATCATGCCGACGCCCGGCTACATGCCGTTCCTGGAAGTGCCCGGCGAGCTCGGCCGCGAGGTCATCACGGTGCCGATGGTCCGCGACGGCGCGCGGTTCGTCCTCGACCTGGACGCGTTGGACGCGGCGTTCCGGGCCGGCGGCCACCTCTTGGTGCTGTGCAACCCGCACAACCCGCTCGGCCGGGTGTTCACGCCGGACGAGCTGGCCGCGGTCTGCGAGGTGGTGGACCGGCACGGCGGGCGGGTGTTCGCCGACGAGATCCACGCTCCGCTGGTCTACCCCGGGCACCAGCACGTTCCTTACGCGTCGCTGTCGGAGACCGCGGCCGGGCACGCGGTGACGGCCACTGCGGCGACCAAGGCGTGGAACGTGCCCGGGTTGAAGTGCGCCCAGTTCATCGTGAGCAACGACGCCGACGCCGCGACCTTGGCCGCAGCGGGCGCGCTCGCGGTGCACGGAGCGGGAATGCACGGCGTGCTCGCCACGACCGCCGCCTACACCGAAGGCGAGCCGTGGCTGGCCGAGGTGATCGACTACCTGGACGGCAACAGGCGCGCGGTGGCGGAGCTGCTCGCCGAACACCTGCCCGAGGTCGGCTACGTCGTGCCGGAGGGCACCTACCTGGGCTGGCTGGACTTCCGAGCGCTCGACCTCGGCGACCACCCCGCCGAGTTCTTCCTGGCGAAGGCGCGGGTCGCGCTCACCGATGGACCGGCGTGCGGCGCGGAGGGGCGCGGTCACGCGCGGCTGAATTTCGCCACGCCGCGACCCGTCCTGGAGCAGATCATCACGGGGCTGGCCGAGGCGGTGCGGGGCTGATGCCGTGAGGGGTCCCGACACACCGGGGCGTGTTGGGAAACAACGGGAAGCGCCGGGTCAGGCGCGCACCTTAGGGGCTTCTCGCCGGGTCGGTGCGCACCCTGCCAGCGATCGAGACCGCGATGTGATCTCCTTGATTCCGTTCGGAGTCCAGGCGAGGTAGGGGTCATGTTCGGTCGAAATGCCCGGTCGCGTTCCATCGCGGTCGCAACGCTGATGTGCGCCGTGCTGGCGGGTTGCACCAACGCCCCGCAGCCACCGCAGCAGGGCGCGCCGACGACTGCCGAGTCGCTGCCCGGGACCGGGGTGCCGCGGGTGACCCCGCAGCCGAAGGAGATCCGGCGGATCGGCGACGACATCGCCGTGCGGGACAAGGTCGAGCTGGTGGTCGACGAGCTGGTCGACAAGCCCACCAGGGACCTGGCCACCCAGGTGCTGAAGATGGCCGGGGCGAGCGAGGTCGTGGTGCGCGAGCCGGGGCAGGAGCCCGCGAGCGACGCTGCGCTGCGCATCCAGATCGGCGGCCGGAATTCGCAGGCCGTGTCGGAGGGCCTGCGCGCCCTGGACTTCGTCGCTCCGGAGAAGGTGCCGGCCGAGGGTTACGTGCTGGCCGGTCGCGGCGGCACGGATCCCGCGATGGTCATCGGCGCTTCCGATGCGGCGGGCGCGTACTACGGCGTGCAGACGCTGCGCCAGCTCGCCTCGCCAGGTCGCCTCGCCGGTGTCGCGATCTCCGACCACCCGGACATGCCGGTGCGCGGCAGCATCGAGGGCTTCTACGGTCCACCGTGGACGCACCAGCAGCGCATGGACCAGCTGGCCTTCTACGGCGACGTCAAGTTCAACACCTACATCTACGCGCCCAAGGACGACCCGTACCACCGGGAGAAGTGGCGCGAGCCGTACCCGGCGGACGAGTTCGCCTCGGTGCAGCAGCTGATCGGGCAGGCCGCCGCGCACCACGTGAAGTTCACCTTCGCGCTCTCGCCCGGCGTTTCGATCTGCTACACCGACGAATCGGACTTCCGCGCGCTGGTGGCCAAGCTGCAGGCCGTCTACGACGCTGGCGTGCGGGACTTCTCCGTGCCGCTGGACGACATCACCTACACGCGGTGGAACTGCGACGGCGACAAGGCCAAGTACGGCAGCCCGTCGCAGGGCGCGGCCGGTCAGGCGCAGGCGGATCTGCTCAACCGCGTGCAGCACGAGTTCGTCGACACCCACCCCGGGGTGACGCCGCTGCAGTTCGTGCCGACGGAGTACTCCGACGTGGAAGATTCGCCGTACAAGACGGCGATCCGCGAGACGCTGGACCCGCGGGTGCTGACGATGTGGACCGGGGATGGCGTGATTCCGCGCCAGATCACGGTTTCCGACGCCAAGCAGGCCGAGAAGGTCTGGGGCCGCAAGCTCTTCTTGTGGGACAACTACCCGGTCAACGACTTCGACGGCTCGGTCGGCCGCGTGCTGCTCGGCACCTACGAGAAGCGCGAGCCGGGGCTGAACCAGCAGCTCACCGGTGGCGTGGTGAACCCGATGAACCTGGCGGCGGCGAGCAAGGTCGTGGAGTTCGGGGCGGCCGACTTCTACTGGAACGACAAGGATTTCAACGCCCAGCGGGCCTGGAAGGCAGCGGCCGACTACCTGGCGGGCCAGCGCGCCGCGGGTGAGAACCCGGGCCTGGCAGCCGATCCGGCGACCGCCGGTGCGCTGCTGGTGTTCTTCGACCTGGAGCACATGGGGCCGCTGCCCAGCGGGCGCGCGTGGCTGCCGCAGGCGCCGGAGCTGTCCCGCCGCATCGAGCAGTTCCAGGCGGCGTGGGGCAGCGGCGACCGCGCGAAGGCGGTGCGGGAGCTGCGCGAGTACGCGCAGGCGATCGCCGACGCGCCCGGCCGCATCGAACGGGGAGCGCCGAAGGACTTCGTCTCGGACGTCGAACCCTGGCTGAACGCCACCGGGCTCTGGGGAGAGGCGATGGTGGCCTCGCTCGACGGGCTGCAGGCGCGGGTGAACGGCGACGAGGCGGCGGCGTCCGGGCACTTCGCCGAGGCGCAGCAGCTCGCCTCGCGCGCCGGGCAGATCCGAACCGTCCCGGGCAAGGTCCGCCCCCAGGGGCCGGTCCACGTGGGAGACGGCGTGCTGGACACCTTCGTCGAACAGGCGCCCGGCCTGCGCTGATCACTCCTCCTCGGGAACGACCAGCCAGCAGACCAGGTAGAGGAGGGTGCCGGCGCCGAAGCCGAACAGCGTCGCGGCGATGAGCCCCACCCGGACCAGGACGGGGTCCACGCCGAGGGCCTTGCCGGCCCCGCCGCACAGCCCGGCGATCATCCGCTCGTCGCGGCTGCGCCGGAACTTCTTGCTCGAGGTGTCGGTGTTCGCGGTGGTGATGCTGGGGATCTCTTCAGCCATGCCTAGATCCTGCGCGGAGAACGCCCCCACCACGTCCGGGAACAACCCCGAGCAACCCCTGATCCAGCCCTGACGACCCTGGGATCAGGCGGTGCAGGGGCGGTGGATGTCGAGCAGGTTCGCGCCGGTCTGTTCCCAGCGGTCGTACAGGGCGTCGCGGCCGTAGCGGGCGACCAGCTGGGCTTCGCCCCGGGTGATCGGGACGAGGGTGATGAGCTGCAGGACAGGTTGCCCGGAGTCGTCGAGCAGGACGTCGAACTCGTCGCCGAGGTAGGGGTGCGGTGCGGCGAGGGCTCCGGCGATCTCGGACTCCGGCAGCAGGACCCGGTCGTTCATGATCAGCGCGCCGTACCCGACGCGGCTGTTCGACCCGGTCAGCAGTTCGGCGATCACTCCGGCCAGGTGCCGGGCGTGCAGTTCTTGATCGGCCTGCAGCGTGCACACCAGTTCCTGCGGCAGCGGCGCACCGGCGGTGCGATCGCGCAAACCGCTGGTCAGCACGGTGACGTGCGCGCCGTCCGGGTGGTCGCAGTAGACCAGGTCGTAGCCCCGGTCGCGCCCACCGGCCATCCGGCTGTGGGCACCGCGAACCCGCCCGACGTGCTTCTCGATGTGCGCGGGGAACCCGCTGAACCGACTCAAAGCGCCCCCTTTCCGAAGCCGCCGAGATCCTATCCGCGCCCCGACCGGGTCCGCGCCGACGCCAGCGTCCGCAGCAGGCGCACCCACCAGGACCAGCGGGCCGGTTCCCGGACTGCGCCCGTGGTGGACCGCTCGGCCTTGTCGAGGCAGTCCTCGAGCAGTGCATCGTGCAGCGGGCGCCACACCAGCGGCCAGGTGATCAGGGCTGGTCCTCGGAGGTGGATGGACAGCAGGTGGTGCAGCGAGGTGCGGTCGTCTTCGCGTTGCACCGCGAACTCGTGGAATCCGTCGAAGCCGCGTGGGGTGGTGAAGCGGAACCGGATCCAGCGTCCGGGGGCGTACCCGGTGATCCGGTAGCGCACCGGCCCGTGCCCTCCTCGGGCGCCGACTCCCAACGGGCGGTCGAACCGCATCGGTGGCCACGCGCGGTCCGGCCACAACTGGTCCTGTGGGCTCGCCAGCGAGTCGATCAGGGCTCCGGCGGTGTCCTCGTCCACCGGCAGACATCGCACGTGCACGTTCCGGACGGCCATCGGACCTCCCATTTTAGATAGTTCTCTCTAAAACAGTATTGGAGCCTATCCTCCAATACATGGGAAGGCCTCCACGGCACGACGCCGATCGACTCCTGGACGCTGCCGTCGAGCTGGCCGCGGAAGCCGGGCCGCGCGGCGTGACGATGGCGGCGGTCGCGCGAGCCGCGGGCGCCCCGAGCGGCTCGGTCTACCACCGGTTCCCGGATCGGACCGCGCTGCTGTCCGAGCTGTGGCTGCGCACCGTCACCCGGTTCCAGGACGGCTTCCTCGCCGCTGTTCAAGCGCCGCCCCGGGAAGCAGCGGTCGCCGCGGCGCGCCACGTCCTCGAGTGGTGCCGCGAGCACCCGGCCGAGGCCGACGTGCTGCTCGCGGGCCCCGGTGCCTACGGTTTCGCGGATTGGCCCGCCGAAGCCCGCGAACGCCTGGAGAAGGGGAACGCGCAGGTGGACGAGGCCCTCGGCGGTTTGGCGGAGCGGCTCGGCCGGTCCGGGGAGAGCGGCCGGGCCAGGGTGTTCCTGGCCGTGGTGGACCTGCCCCTCGCGGTGGTCCGGCGGCACCTGGGGCGGGGTGGGCCGATCCCGGACTTGGAGGTTGGCACAGTCACCGACGCGGTCCAGGACTTGCTGGCCGGATGATCGGATGATCGCCTTCGCGGTGGTTGTTCGCATACGCTCGCGGTATGGCGGTGGATGACGCGTTCGACCTGAAGTCCCCGGCCGCAGTCGCCGAAGCGCTGGACAGCACCGGGTACCTGCCCGACGACGGCATCGCCACTGCGGCGTTCCTGGCGATGCGGATGCAGCGCCCGCTGCTGTGCGAGGGCGAGCCGGGCACCGGAAAGACCGCGCTGGCGCAGGCCTTGGCCACTGCGCTCGGGGTGGACCTGATCCGGCTGCAGTGCCACGAGGGCATCGACGCGGCGCAGGCGCTCTACGACTGGGATTTCCCGCGGCAGCTGCTGCACCTGCGCACCCTGGAGGCCGCCGCCGGGGGAGAACTGGACGCTGAGGCCGCCGAATCCTCCCTCTACACCCGCAGGTTCCTGCTCGCGAGGCCGTTGTTGCGGGCGCTGCAGGAGTCGCCGTGCGTGCTGCTGGTCGACGAGATCGACCGCGCCGACGACGAGTTCGAGGCCTTCCTGCTCGAGGTGCTGTCGGAATACGCGGTCACCATTCCGGAGTTCGGAGTGGTGTCGGCGGTCCAGCCGCCGATCGTCGTCCTCACGTCCAACCGGACCCGCGAGGTGCACGACGCGTTGAAGCGCCGCTGCCTCTACCACTGGCTGGAGCACCCGGGCCTGGAGCGCGAGGTGGCGATCCTGCGGCGCCGGCTGCCGGGGCTCGACCGGCGGCTGGCCGAGCAGGTGGCCGCGACCGTGCAGCGGATGCGGCAGATGGAGCTGCTCAAGCCGCCGGGCGTGGCCGAAGCGCTGGACTGGGCGCAGGCCCTGCAGGCGCTGGAGCAGGACGAACTGGACACCGAGGTGGCTGCGACGACGCTGGGCGCGGTGCTCAAGTACCGCGAGGACGCGGAGCGCGTGCGCGCCTCCGGCGTCCTCACCGCCGAGCGCTGAGCGGATCCCGAAGGGGGGCGGAATGCACACCGTGACCGGGCTGGTCGGGTTCGCGCGTGCCCTGCGGCATTCCGGCATGGCCTGCGGACCGACGCGCGTGCAGGCCTTCCTCGCCGCAGTGGAGCAGGTCGGCCTCGACCGCGACGCGGTCTTCTGGGCGGGCCGCCTGACGCTGTGCTCCGACCCGGACGACCTGCCGCGCTACAACGCGGCCTTCGAATCCTGGTTCGGTTCTGCGGAGGCGCCCACCGAGCCGGTGGGCCGTCCGCTGCCGCGCCCTTCGCAGATCGCCGCGCTGACCGCGGTCGACGCCGGTGACCAGGACGGCGACGCGGACCGGCCGCTGGCGGCCGCGGCCAGCGACGCCGAAGTCCTGCGCCGACGCGACCTGTCCGAACTCGGCGTGCCGGAGCGCGAACACCTGCGGCGGATGCTCGCGGTGCTGCGCCCCGAACCGCCGTCGCGCCCAGCGCTCCGGCGTCGCGGCAGCAAGCGCGGCTCGCTGAGCTCCCGCGCCACGCTGCGCGAGATGCTGCGTTCCGGCGGCGAGCCGGTGCGGCTGCGGAGGCAGCGCCGTTCCCGGAGGCCGCGGCGGGTCGTGCTGCTGATCGACGTCTCGGGCTCGATGAGCCCGTACGCGGACGCGCTGCTGCGGTTCGCCCACGTCGTGGTGCGCAGATCGCCCGCCAGCACCGAGGTCTTCACGCTCGGCACGAGGATGACGCGGGTGAGCAGGCAGCTGCGGCAACGAGATCCGGAAGCCGCGCTGCTCGCCGCTTCCCACGCGGTACCGGACTTCTCCGGCGGCACCCGCCTCGGCGAAACGCTCCGGGTGTTCCTGGACCGGTGGGGGCAGCGGGGTGTCGCGCGCGGATCGGTGGTCGTGCTGTTCTCCGACGGCTGGGAGCGCGGCGACGCCACCGAGCTCGCCGACCAGATGCGTCGGCTGCGGCGCTTGGCCCGCGCGGTGATCTGGGCGAACCCGCACGCCGGCCACGACGGCTACCAGCCGGTCCAGTCCGGGATCGTCGCGGCGATGCCGCACGTGGACCGGATGGTCGCCGGGCACAGCCTGCGGTCGCTGGAGGACGTCTGGTCCTGGGTCCGCCGGCTGTCCCAACCAGGTGCCGGAGGAACGAAATGCCAGAACTAGCAACGATTCCCCGCGGCTCCGCCGCAAATTCCATTGAAATCGGACGTCCGATTTCAATGGAATTTGGACCTGGGATTTCCATTGAACTTGCGGACGCACGCGGCATCGAGGGCCGCGCCGGTGAGAGCGGAGGTGCGCTGTGCGCGACGTGCTGGACGAGTTGACCAAGCGGTGGGAGTCGGGCGAGTCCATCGGGCTGGGCACCGTGGTCGCGACGTTCCGCTCGGCACCCCGGCCGCCGGGCGCTTCGATGCTGGTGACCAGCGAGGGCGAGGCGTTCGGCAGCGTTTCGGGCGGTTGCGTCGAGGGTGCCGTCTACGAAGAGGCGACGGCGGTGCTGGAGGGCTCCGAGCCGGTCGTGCGGCGCTACGGCGTCAGCGATGACGACGCCTTCGCGGTCGGCCTGACCTGCGGCGGGATCTTGGACGTCTTCGTGGAGAAGGTCGATCGCGAGACCTTCCCCGAGCTGGACGAGGTCGCCGCGTCGGTGCGCGCGGAAGAACCGGTCGCCGTCGTGACCGTCGTGGAGCACCCCGACGAGGCGAAGGTCGGTGCGCACCTGCTGGTCTGGCGCGAGCGCAGCAGCGGCGGCCTGGGCTCGCCGCGGATCGACGACGCGGTGCTCGACGACGCGCGCGGCATGCTGGCCAGCGGTCGCAGCGGGGTGATCGAGTACGGCCCCGAAGGCCAGCGCCGCGGCGAAGGGCTGCGGGTGTTCGTGAACTCCTTCGAACCGCCGCCGCGGATGCTGGTGTTCGGCGCGATCGACTTCGCCGCCGCGATGGCCCGGATGGGCGGTTTCCTCGGCTACCGCGTGACGGTGTGCGACGCGCGCCCGGTGTTCGCGACGCACAGCAGGTTCCCTGGCGTCGACGACGTCGTCGTGGACTGGCCGCACCGCTACCTCGAGGCCGAGGCGGCGGCGGGCAGGGTCGACGAGCGCACCGCGGTCATGGTCCTCACCCACGACCCGAAGTTCGACGTGCCGGTGCTGGAGGCAGCGCTGCGCCTGAACCTCGGCTACGTCGGGGCGATGGGCTCCCGCCGGACCCACGACGACCGCCTCAAGCGCCTCCGCGAGCAGGGCCTCACCGAGGAGGAGCTGACCAAGCTGTCCTCTCCGATCGGCCTCGACCTGGGCGCCCGCACCCCGGAGGAGACCGCGGTCTCCATCGCAGCGGAACTGATCGCCCTCCGCTGGGGCGGCAAGGGCGTCCGCCTGACCGACGTCGAGGGCCCCATCCACCACCACGAGTGATCGGCCTGCTCAAGGCCCGTGAGCACTTTGGGTTGCTATGACGACCCAAAGTGCTCACGGGCTCTGACCTGCCGAGGAACTGTTTCGCCTGGTGAGTGCCCGTGAGTACTTCGTGGTGCTATGGCACCGGAAAGTGCTCACGGGCCATGACCTGCGGAACCAGTCGCCAGGCCGGGGGAACGGACAGTGATCCCGCTGCCGGCGCGGTTGCCGCGAACGGCCGGTGCCGATCACGCATTGCGATCTCACCTCCATTCTTTTGCGCGCTTGCTCGGGTCCGTGTGGCGTAGCAGGCTCTACCGGTGTGACTCCCGTCACCCAGGCGGAGTAGTCCTTGTTCCCGACCGTCCGCGCACCGCGGGCCAGTCCCTCCCGAGGAGGCCGCCCAAATGCCGCGCATCACCGTCAACGTCGACGGCTCCAAGTACACCGACGAGGTCGAGCCGCGCATGCTGCTCGTCCAGTACCTCCGCGAACGACTAGGCAAGGTGGGCACAGTCGTCGGTTGCGACACCAGCAACTGCGGCGCGTGCACCGTCCACCTGGACGGCCACAGCGTGAAGTCCTGCTCCGTCCTCGCGGTGCAGGCCGATGGGCACGACGTGACCACCATCGAGGGCCTCGCCCAGGACGGCAAGCTGCACCCGCTGCAGGAGGCCTTCCACGACAACCACGCCCTGCAGTGCGGGTTCTGCACCCCGGGCATGATCATGCAGGCGCTCGACCTGCTCGCCGAGGTCCGCGACCCCGACGACCAGCAGATCCGGGAGGGCATGGAGGGCAACCTCTGCCGCTGCACCGGCTACCAGAACATCGTCCGCGCCGTGTCCGACGCCGCGCAGCGCATGCAGCCGGGCGCCGGGCCGGAGGCCGAGCACACCGAGGACACCCCGGCGCCGCGAACACCCGCCGACGCCGACGTCCAGCCGAAGGTGACGGGAGGACGGCAGTCATGACCTCGGTCCTGGAACCCGAACTGGGGCGCGCTCGCAAGCGCAAGGAGGACGCGCGGCTGATCACCGGCCGCACTCGCTGGACCGACAACCTCAACCCCGCAGGCACCCTGCACCTGGCGATCCTGCGCAGCCCCGTCGCGCACGCCCGGATCAGGTCGATCGACACCGACGCGGCCCGGCAGATGTCCGGCGTGACCGCGGTGTTCACCGGCCGGGACATCGCCGACGAGCAGGGCAGCCTGCCGTGCGCGTGGCCGATCACCGAGGACATGAAGGCCCCGCCGGCCCCGCCGATGGCGGTCGACGAGGTGCGCTTCGCCGGGGAGGCGGTGGCGGTCGTCGCGGCCCGCAGCCCCGCCGAGGCGCGCGACGCGCTGGACGCCATCGACGTCGACTACGACGACCTGCCGGTGGTGCTGGACATGGAAGCCGCGCTGCAGGCGGATTCCCCGCTGGTGCACGAAGACCTCGGCACCAACCGCAACGCCACCTGGACCTTCGACTCGGCGGAAGCCGGAACCGGTGGTGACGTCGAGGAGGCGCTGCGCAGCTCGGAGGTGCGCGTCGAGCGGACCTTCCGGCAGCAGCGGCTGATCCCGGCGTTCATGGAGCCGCGCTCGGTGGTCGTCGACCCGACCGGTGAGCAGATCACCATGTGGTCGGCCACCCAGGTGCCGCACATCCTGCGGCTGATGCTGGCCATGTCGCTGGGCGTGCCGGAGCAGAAGATCCGGGTCATCGCCCCGGACGTGGGCGGCGGGTTCGGCGGCAAGCTGCAGGTGACGCCGGAGGAGTTCATCGCCTTCGTGCTGGCCCGCAAGCTCGGAAAACCGGTGAAGTGGACCGAATCCCGTTCCGAGACCATGGTTTCCGGGCACCACGGCCGCGACCAGATCCAGAAGCTGTCGATGTCGGCCACCCGCGACGGCCGGATCACCGGGCTGAAGGTCGAGCTGCTCGCCGACATGGGCGCCTACCTGCGCCTGGTCACGCCGGGCATCCCGATCCTCGGCGCGTTCATGTTCAACTCGATCTACAAGATCCCCGCCTACCACTTCAGCTGCACCAACGTGTTCACCAACAAGACGCCGACCGACGCCTATCGCGGTGCTGGTCGTCCGGAGGCGACGTTCGCCATCGAGCGGATGATGGACGAGCTCGCCGCCGAGCTCGGCGTGGATCCGATGGAGGTGCGGCGCAAGAACTGGATCGCGCACGAGGAGTTCCCGTACGACACGGTCGCCGGGCTGACCTACGACTCCGGCAACTACGAGGCCGCCACCGACAAGGCGGTGGAGCTGTTCGGCTACCAGGCGCTGCGCGCGGAGCAGGAGGAGCGGCGGCGCACCGGCGACCCGGTGCAGCTGGGCATCGGCATCTCGACGTTCACCGAGATGTGCGGGCTGGCCCCGTCGCGGGTGCTGGGTTCGCTGTCCTACGGCGCCGGAGGTTGGGAGCACGCCTCGATCCGCGTGCTGCCGACCGGGAAGGTCGAGGTCGTCACCGGGACCTCCCCGCACGGGCAGGGGCACGAGACGGCGTGGAGCCAGATCGTGGCCGACCGGCTGGGCGTGCCGTTCGAGGACGTCGAGGTGCTGCACGGCGACACCCAGATCTCGCCGAAGGGCCTGGACACCTACGGTTCCCGGTCGCTCGCGGTCGGCGGCATGGCGGTGGTGGCGGCGGCCGACAAGGTCGTGGAGAAGGCCAAGAAGATCGCCGCGCACATGCTGGAGTGCAGCGAGGACGACGTGGAGTTCACCTCCGGTCGCTTCGGCGTCCGCGGCACCGACCGCGGCACAGCGCTCGGCGAGGTCGCACTGGCCGCGTTCGCCGCGCACGACCTGCCCGACGGCGTGGAGCCGAACCTCGACGCCGACGCCACCTTCGACCCGGAGAACTTCTCCTTCCCGCACGGAACCCACCTGTGCGCGGCGGAGGTGGACACCGAGACCGGGCAGGTGAAGATCCGCGAGTACGTCTGCGTGGACGACATCGGCGCCGTGATCAACCCGCTGATCGTGGAAGGCCAGGTGCACGGCGGGCTGGCGCAGGGCATCGCGCAGGCGCTGTTCGAGGAGGCCGTGTACGACGAGACCGGCACCCTCACCACCGGCACGCTGGCCGACTACCTGGTGCCGTCGGCGGCCGACCTGCCGGAGTTCACCACCGACCGCACCGAAACCCGCGCGACGTCGAACGCGTTGGGGGTCAAGGGAGTCGGCGAGGCGGGCACCATCGCCTCGACACCCGCGGTGGTGAACGCGGTGGTCGACGCGCTGCGGCCGATGGGCGTCTCCGACGTGGAGATGCCGTGCTCGCCGCAGCGGGTGTGGCGCGCCATCACCGGTGCGCGCGAAAGCGGTGTCACCGCACCGGAAGCCGGTGGCGGACTCGGTTCGACGAACCCCCAGGGAGGTGCCCGGTGATCCCCGCCCAGTTCGAATACCTCGCACCCTCCACAGTGGAGGAAGCGGTGACCGCGCTCGCCGAGCTCGGCGACGACGCCAAGGTGCTGGCCGGTGGGCAGAGCCTGCTGCCGGTGCTGCGGATGCGGCTGGCCGACCCGCAACTGCTGGTCGACCTCAACCGCATCGAGGAGCTGCGCGGCATCCGCGAGGACGGCGACTCGCTGGTGATCGGCGCGATGACGACCCACCACGACGTGCTGCGGGATCCGCTGGTGCAGCAGCACGCCGAGCTGATCGCGCTGGCCACCCGCACGGTCGCCGACCCGCAGGTCCGCCACCGCGGCACCTTCGGCGGATCCCTCGCCCACGCCGACCCGGCCGGTGACCTGCCGGCCCCGGCGCTGGCGCTGGACGCGTCGATGGTGCTGGTCGGCCCGTCCGGGCGGCGCACCGTCCCCGCGGCGGAGTTCTTCGTCGACTACTTCACCACCGCGCTGGAGCCCGGCGAACTGCTGGTCGAGGTGCGGATGCCGAAGTGGACCGGCTGGCGCGCGCACTACGAGAAGTTCAACCGGGTCGCGCAGGCGTGGTCCATCGTCGGCGTGGCGGCAGCGGTGCGGGTCGCCGAGGGCCGCATCGCCGAAGCCCGCATCGGCCTGACCAACATGGGCCCGACGCCGATCCGAGCGACCGGGGTCGAACAGGCCCTGGTCGGCGGGCCCGCGACGGCGGAAGCCATCCGCGAAGCGGCCCGCCACGCGGCGGAGGGCACCAGCCCGACGGCCGACGCCAGCGCCGACGTCGACTACCGCGAGCACCTCGCGGAAGTCCTCACCGGCAGAGCGGTCCTCGCCGCCGCAGGCGGCTGACGCAACCCCCTCTGGCCGCGGCTCCCCGGAGCCGCGGCCAGAGCTCGTCACCCGCCTGGGTGCCGTGGTTCCGCAGTTTCAATTGAAACTGTGATCCGTTGTGCCTGGGATACGCAGTTTCAATTGAAACTGCGGTCCACCGGGTCGCCCGGTCGGGTGGAGTTGGGGACGGCCGGTGGTGGGGGTTGTTTCGGCGTTCGGCGGTGCGCCGGATGCCTCTCAATGATCCGAATGGGGTATCCGTCAGGCGTCGGGGCTGGGAAGCTGGTAGGCGCAGCCTCAGCAGTAGTGCGGCCCGATCCACCGGGCCGAGTTCGTTCGAACCAGGAGGACTCCCCGTGCAGATGCAGCACCAGTTCAGCGTTCCGGTGCCGGTCGAGGTGGCCTGGCAGGCGCTGCTCGACCCGGAGCGGGTCGCACCGTGCATGCCCGGCGCCACGCTCACCAAGGCCGAGGGCAACGAGTTCTCCGGCTCGGTGAAGGTCAAGCTCGGCCCGGTCACCCTGCTCTACAAGGGGAAGGGCACCTTCAAGGAGGTCGACGAGGAAGCCCGCCGCGTGGTCATCGACGCCAGCGGCAAGGACTCCCGCGGCAGCGGCACCGCCGCCGCGACCGTCGCCGCGGTCCTCAAGTCCGAGGGCGACAGCACCGCGGTCACCGTCGACACCGACCTCAAGGTCACCGGCAAGCCCGCGCAGCTGGGCCGCGGCCTGATCTCCGAGGTCGGCGGCAAGATCCTGAACCAGTTCGCGGCCAACCTGGCGGAGCAGCTCACCGAGGAGGGTGCACCGGCGGCAGCCGGGAAGCCCGAAGCGGCCGGCGAAGCCGCAGCGGCGAAGCCCGCGGAGGCGAAGCCCGCGGCAGCGGCCGGCGGCGAGGCGCGCGCCGCAGGCGCGGAGAAGCCGAGCTGGCGGGTCACGCCGGCAGGCGAGGGCGCGGAGGAGCCGGCGCCGAAGGCGGCCGGCGTCAAGGCGACCGCCGTGCCGGACAACGAGGCGATCGACCTCCTCGGCACGGCCGGGGCCCCGGTCCTCAAGCGCCTCGCCCCGGCCGCGATCGCCGTCGTGGCCCTGGGCGTGATCTTCCGTCTCATCCGCCGTCGTCGTCGCCGTCGCGCCTGACCTCTACCGTCACCCGGGTGCTGATCTCGCGAGATCTTCGCCCGGCCGCGTCGTTCAGACCCGGGTGACGGTCGCAGGAAGGGCCTTGGCTACCTGCGGAAACGTGGTTCAGGCGCGGGTGAGGGCGTTGACGCGGGCGAGGCGTTCGAGCCAGTAGTGCTGGACGTCGGCCGTGGGGGTCGCCGCTGCGACCAGGGCCGGGTCCGGTTCCGGCGGGCGGCGGAGCACCGGGAGGTGCCCGTCCACCGGGAGCAGGGAGTCGGCGACGACATCGCCGTCGAGCAGCGCCATCGTGCCCAGCCCGCAGGCGAACGGGAGTTCCGGCAGCGCCCCGGCCAGGGCCAACTGCGCGGCGAGTCCGATGCTCGTCTCCACCGCTGAGGACACCACGCACGGGAGCCCGCACGCCTCGGCCACGCGCAGCGCTTGGCGCACCCCGCCCAACGGCGTCGCCTTGATGATCGCCACGTCCGCGGCCCCGGCCACCGCGACCCGCAGCGGATCCTCCGCCCGGCGGATGCTCTCGTCAGCGGCGATGCGCACGTCGACCTGGCGCCGGACCGCGGCGAGCTCCTCCACCGACGGGCAAGGCTGCTCGGCGTACTCCAAACCCCCGGCGGCCCGGTCCAGCTCGCGGATCCGGGGGACCGCCGCGTCGACGTCCCAAGCCGCGTTCGCGTCCACCCGGATCGCGCCGCCCGGACCCAGCGCGTCGCGCACGGCGGCAACCCGCTCGACGTCCTCGCCGGGATCCTGCCCGGGCTCGGCGACCTTGACCTTCGCCGTGCGGCACCCGGACGCCGCGACGATCGCGTACGCCTTGTCCGCGCCCACCGCCGGAACGGTGCAGTTCACCGGAATGCTCGTGCGCACCGGCTCGGGCCAGGGCTCGCTGCACGCCTCCAGGGCGGCCTTCAGCCACGGCACCGCCTGGGCGTCGTCGTAGTCCTCGAACGGGCAGAACTCGCCCCACCCGGCAGGGCCGCTGAGCAGAACCCCGCGCCGGACCGTGACCCCGCGGAACTTGTTGCGCATCGGCAACGCGTAAACCCGCACCGCATCCAGTTCCGCCAGCTCGATCGTCGCAGGATCCATGCCCCGATCCTTTCAGCAGCCCGCCGCCGCGGCGCGCCAAGGCTCAGGCGACGCTGGGGCGGCCGAGGTCGAAGACGTCGACTTCGAAGCGGGCCCACTGCTGGCGCAGGGCCGTCACCCCGTTGTCGAGGATGTAGTTCAGCTCGCCGAGGGTCACCGGGAGCAGCGTGAAGACCTGGAGCTGCTCGATGCCGTCCGGGTCGGTGAACCTGGTGAACTCCGGCGGGAACATCGGGTGGCCGCTGGCCAGCACGCCGTGGAACTCGGTGCCCGGCAGCAGCGGTTCCTCGTTCGGCACGATCTGGTCGGGCACCAGGTAGGTGCGCTGCTGCACCAGCACCTCGGCGGTGAGGTCGACCAGGTGCTTCGCCGCTTCGGCCTGCTCCTTGTAGACCGTGCAGGCCAGTTCCTGGGCCGGTTCGGCGCCGAGCGGCTGGAAGCGCAGCCCGCTGCTGATCACGGTGGTCAGGTGGTACTGCTCGAGTTGGAAGAAGACCAGTCCGTAGCCGCGGTTCCGGCCTTGGACGTTCGGGGGTTCGGCCGCGGTGGGGGTCCCGGCGTGGCGTTCGAGGTTCTCCGCGAGTCCGATGAACCGGTGCGCCCCGCCCAGCGCGGTGCGTTCCTGCTCGGTGGTCATCCGATCTCCAGTGTCCTGCTTGCGGTGCTCGCTCGCACCCGTCTTCCTCTCGTGCGCCCGGGCCCGATCAGCGGTCACCCGTTGCGGTGGTCGAACCACAGTTTCAATTGAAACTGCGATCCCACTGACCGCCGGTCCGGCCCCCGAATGCCGCATCCGGACGGACGTGCCTGGTCAGCTCGCGTGCGTCCACCGCAACCGTATCGGCTACCAGCCCCATCGTGGACACATTTGGGTGACAGCTGACCGGGTGTGTCTGGAAATTGTTGTCACCCGACGTCCGGAATTGCGGGACCGAGCAGGTCGTCGGCGTCCACGATCCGGTAGGCGTAGCCCTGCTCGGCGAGGAACCGCTGCCGGTGCGCCGCGTAGTCGGTGTCCAGCGTGTCCCGCGAGACAACCGAGTAGAAGTGCGCCTGCTTGCCGTCGGCCTTCGGCCGCAGCAGCCGACCGAGCCGCTGCGCCTCCTCCTGCCGGGATCCGAAGGTGCCCGACACCTGCACGGCCACCGACGCCTCCGGCAGGTCGATGGAGAAGTTCGCGACCTTCGACACCACCAGCCGGCTGATCTCGCCGTTCCGGAACGCGTCGAACAGCGCTTCGCGCTCCTTGTTCTTCGTCGAGCCCTCCACGATCGGCGCGTCCAGCGCCGCGCCGAGGTCGTGCAGCTGGTCCAGGTAGGCGCCGATGACCAGGGCCGGTTCGCCGGGGTGCTGGTCCAGGATCGCCTTGACCACCGGGGCCTTGGTGCGCGCCGTGGAGCACAGCTTGTAGCGCTCCTCGGCCTCCGCCGTGGCGTACTCCAGGCGCTCGTTGTCGGTCAGCGTCACGCGGACCTCGACGCAGTCGGCTGGCGCGATCCAGCCCTGCGCCTCGATGTCCTTCCACGGCGCGTCGTAGCGCTTGGGCCCGATCAGCGAGAACACGTCGCCTTCGCGGCCGTCCTCGCGGACCAGCGTCGCGGTCAGCCCGAGGCGGCGCCGGGACTGCAGGTCGGCGGTCATCCGGAACACCGGCGCGGGCAGCAGGTGCACCTCGTCGTAGACCACCAGGCCCCAGTCGCGGGAGTCGAACAGCTCCAGGTGCTTGTACTCGCCCTTGGAGCGGCGGGTGATCACCTGGTAGGTGGCGATGGTGACCGGCCGGATCTCCTTCTTCTCGCCGGAGTACTCGCCGATCTCGTCCTCGGTCAGCGAGGTCCGCTCGATCAGCTCCCGCTTCCACTGCCGACCCGCGACGGTGTTGGTGACCAGGATCAACGTGGTCGCCTGCGCCTCGGCCATGGCGGCCGCGCCGACCATCGTCTTGCCCGCGCCGCAGGGCAGCACCACGACGCCGGACCCGCCGGCCCAGAACGACTGCACCGCCTGCGCCTGGTAGTCGCGCAGCTTCCAGCCGACCTGCTCCAGGTTGATCGGGTGCGCCTCGCCGTCGACGTAACCGGCCAGGTCCTCGGCGGGCCAGCTGACCTTGAGCAGCATCTGCTTGAGCCGCCCGCGCTCGCTGGGGTGCACCACGACGGTGTCGTCGTCGATGCGCTGCCCCAGCATCGGGGTGATCTTCTTGTTCCGCAGGATCTCCTCGAGCACCGCCCGGTCGAACGACTTCAGCACCAGCCCGTGCGCGGGGTCGTTGACCAGCTGCAACCGCCCGAAGCGCCCCATCGTCTCGACGATGTCGACCAGCAGCGGCTGCGGCACGGGGTAGCGCGAGAAGCGCACCAGCCCGTCCACCACCTGCTCCGCGTCGTGCCCGGCGGCGCGCGCGTTCCACAGCGCCAGCGGGGTGATGCGGTAGGTGTGCACGTGCTCCGGGGCGCGTTCCAGCTCCGCGAACGGGGCGATGGCGGTGCGCGCATCATCGGCCAGCGCGTGGTCGACTTCGAGCAGCAGCGTCTTGTCGGACTGGACGATCAGGGGTCCGTCGGTCACGGGTGCGCAGCTCCCTCAGGTCGGACGGTTTCTCCGCAGGTGATCGTGACTCGCCCGAACGCGTCGCCGTCCGCTTCGGTGCCGGACGGCGCGGGGGCGCTCGTCACGCGACAGTGACGAGGGTACTTGTCCGAACCGGTCGCGTGGCGCCACGAGGTGCGACGAGCGCGACAGGGCGCCTCAGCGGGCCGGGATGACCAGCCGCACGGCGGTTCCACCGGAGTCGCTGGTCCGGGCTGCCACCGTCCCGCCGTGCCGCGCGGCGATCTCGCTGACCAGCGCCAGTCCGAGCCCGTAGCGCCGGGGCCCGTCGCCGGTGCTGTCGGCTGCGGAGGAGAACCGCTCGAAGAGCGCGGGGAGGACGGCGGGATCGATGCCCGGGCCGTCGTCGACCACCTCGATGACCTCGGAACGCCCCTCGGTGCGGAGCACCACCCGCACTTCGCTGCGCGCGTGCCGGATGGCGTTGTCCAGCAGCGCGTTGAGGGCGCGCAGCAGGCCTGCGTCGAAGCCGACGACCTCCACCGGGCCGGTCGCGTCGAGGCGCACCGAGATGCCGCGCTGCTCGGCGCTCGGCCCGGCGGCCTCCACCGCTCGTTCGGCGAGTTCGGTCAGGGCGACCGGCTGCACGGGCATCTCACCGCGCGGGTCGGCGGTGAGGAGCAGGTCTTCCAGGATCGTCGCGAGCCGGTCGGCATCACCGACCAGCCCGTCCACCTCGGGGCGGATGCGATCGGGTTCGGCGGACCGGTCGAGCTTGCGGCGGATCAACTGGGCGCGGGTGCTCAGCAGCGTCAGCGGAGTGCGCAGCTCGTGGCTGGCATCGGCCACGAACCGGCGTTGCAGCGCCAGCGCCTCCGCTAGCGGCGTCACCGCGCGTCGCCCCAACCAGGCGCCGGCGAGTCCCGCCAGCACCAGTCCCGCTGCTCCGGCGATCCCCAGCGCCTGCACGATGCGCACGCGTTCGGCGTGCGAGTCGCGCATGCTCAGCACGGCTTGCACGACGTCGGTTCCGCGCGGTTCGGTCCGGACGTAGTACTCGCGGCCGCCGACCACGACGTCCGCGGACCGCGCTGCGCCGTCCTGCGCTGTCCGGCGCAGGGACTCCTCGTCGGGGAATCCGGGCGGCAGCCCCGGGGAAGCCTGATCCCGCGCTCCCGAGCGGATCACCAGCCACACCCCGGTCGGCGGGTCGCCGACGTCGTCGGAGCGGGCGATCGCGGCACCCACCAGCTCGTCCCTGGACCGGTGCTGGTCGTGCACCACGACCAGGAGCGTGACCGCGGCGAGCACCAGCGCTGCGGCAGCGACCGCCCCGGCCATCTGGATGCCGAGGCGCAGTTGCGCCTTCCGGATCAGCGCAGCTTCCGGGGAGCGCTCCCGCCGGGCGGTCATCCCGAGCGCCCCAGCTGGTAGCCGCGGCCGCGCACCGTGTCGACGATGCGCTTGCCCAGCTTGCGGCGCAGGTAGTGCACGTAGGTGTCGACGACGACGGGGCTCCCGGCACCGTCGAACACCAGCCGGAGCAGGTCGTCGCGGCTGAACACCTGCCGCGGGCGGGTCGCGAGCAGGGCGAGCAGCGCGCATTCGCGTTCCGACAGCCGGACCGGTTCGCCCGCTGCTCCGGTGGCCAGCCGACCGTCGAGGTCCAGGCTGCCTCCCGGCAGGGGGAGCGTTCGCGCGGTGTCGAGGTGCCTGCGCCGCAAGGCCCGCAGGCGCGCGAGGAGTTCCTCGATGTCGAAGGGCTTCGGCAGGTAGTCCTCGGCGCCCGCCTCCAGACCGGCCACCCGGTCCGCCGGGTTGCCCAGCGCGGACAGCACCAGCACCGGGGTCGCCACGCCTCGCATCCGCAGCCGGGTGAGCAGGTCGAGCCCGTCGATCGCGGGCAGCCCGCGGTCCAGCACGACCACCTCGTAGGTCCGGGTCAACCCCAGGTGCAGCCCGCGCTGGCCGTCGGCCGCCACGTCGACCGCGTACCCCTCGTCGGTCAGCAGCGAGGTCAGCATGCCGGCCAGCTCCGCATCGTCCTCGACCAGCAGCAGCCGGGGGTGGGAGGCGGAGTCGCAGGTCATGGCGTCCATTCTTACCGCCGCGATCCGGATGCCAGGAGTTCCGGCGTCACCACCGGCTCGCCGAGGAGCGGAGACCGGTGCACCACGCGCTCGTCGTCGACGGCGAACACCAGGCAGCCGGGCTGCTCGGCCACCCAGGCGATGCCGTCGGCGCCCATCGCGAACGCGGCCGTCGAGACCGCGTCGGCGGTGGTGAGATCGGGGGCCAGCACGGTCAGGCCCAGCAGGCCGCGTGCCGGGCGGCCGGTCCGGCCGTCGACGACGTGCGCCCCGCGTTCGTAGGCGCCGGAGGTGGCGACCGCGCAGTCGCGCACGCCGAACACCGCGCACACCTGGTCCGCGAGCTGCGGGTGGCGAATTCCCACCTGCCACGCGCGGCCCGGCTCCGGCTCGCCGACCGCGAGCACGTCCCCACCCGCGTTGAGGCAGAAGCTGTCGGCTCCAGCAGCGCGCAACAGCTGCCCCGCCCGCTGCACCGCCCATCCCTTCACCACCCCGCAGGGGTCGAAGGCGCGCCCCGGTCGCCAGGCGTTGAACGCCCCGCCGCTGCTCCGCTGGTACTGCAGGCAGAGGTCGATGATCTCGGTGAGCTCCGGGCTGGCGCGCTCGGGCCAACCGCGGACCTCGCTGCCCTCCCGGAAGGGGCTGAAGCGGCGATCCACCTCGCGCAGCCAGTCGAAGGCGCGCTCCGCGGCGGCCCGCACCGGGGGCGCGGCAGACCGCACGTCCATCGAGATGGGTAGGCCCATGATGTGCTCGACGCGCCGGATCGGGCCGGACATCGCTACCGGCTCCGGGTGTCGATCGCGGCCTGCAGGGACTCGGCGTAGGCCTCGCTGGTCGTGGTGGCGCCGGACACCGCATCGAGCTTCGCGCTCTGCGCTTGCAGGGCTTCCTGCCGCAGCACCGGGGCAGCGCTGTCCGCGATCCGCCTGCTGTGCCGGTCGGAGGGCTCGGTGATCAGCTGCGCGTCGGTGATCTCGTTGCCGGTGAACACCACCCGGACCTGGTACGGGCCGTACTCGGTCCGCACCACCGAGCCGTCGATCGTGCGGCCTCCGGCCGCCGAGCTCGTCGGCGGCGGTGCGGTGCGCACCTCGGATCCCGGCGAAGCGTGCGCCGGTTCGGTGCTCGGTTGGTACCGGACCAGGGGAACCAGCCCGGCGATCGCGAGGGCCAGGACCGCGCCGAGACGTCGCATCTCACCACTCCTCATGCTGCGAAGGCGAATCGTTCGGTGCGGCACTGGCCGCGCGGCACACCGAGGGCGAGCAGCGCGTCGACGACCGCTTCGGCCATGCCGGGCGGACCGCAGAGGAAGACGTCGCGCTGCCGGACACCCGGGACCAGGGCAGCGATGTGCTGCGGGCCCATGATCGGCCCGTAGCGGCCCACGGCGGTGGAGGGGCCGACGACGACGTGCAGCTGCGCGCCGCACCGGTGTGCCAGCCAGCGCAGTTCGGGCACCAGCACGGCTTCCCGCTGCTCGCGGACGCGGTAGATCACGACGACGTCCTGCCCGGTCCAGGAGAACTCCTCGAGCAGCGCCCGGATCGGCGTGACTCCGACGCCTCCTGCCACCAGCAGGACCCCGCGCTGGGTGCGCTCCTCGGCGGTGAAGGCGCCGTATGGCCCCTCGGCGAGCACCCGCGTGCCAGGGCGCAGATCGCGCAGGGCGGCGCTCCCGCTGCCCAGCGCTTTCACGGTGATGCGCAGCGATTTCCCGTCGGGAGCCGCCGACAGCGAATACGGATGTGTTTGTGCCCAGAGGCCTTCGGCCAGGAACCGCCACAGGAAGAACTGGCCGGCCCGAGCGGGGAGCCGGTCCAGGTGCCGGCCGCCGATGCGGACCGACACCACGTCCGGGCCTTCCGGGACCACCGCCAGCACCCGGAGGTCGTGCCGGACCACTCGCAGCAGCGGCATCAGGAAGCGGAACGCCAGGACCGCGCCGAGAGCCCCGCCGTAGAGGGTCCACCAGTAGATCCGCCCGACCGGGCTGCTCGCGAAGTCGTTCCCGAGCTCCACCTGGTGCAGGAAGCCGAGCACCACGGCCGCGTAGGCGCCGAGGTGCAGGAGGTGCCAGGTCTCGTAGCGCATCCGACGCCGAGCGGCCCGCGCGGAGGTGACCGCCACCAGCCCGAGCAGAGCGGTGCCCGCTGCGGCGAGCGTGAGCTCCCCGCCGCCGAGCACCAGCGATCCGAACTCCGGCAGCACCGAGCTGTTGTCCTGCGCGGCGTACCCGACGGTGGTCAGCACGACGTGCGCCAGCACCAGCCACAGGACCCAGGTACCGGTCCACCGGTGCCAGCTCGTGAGCCGGTCCATGCCGAGCCGCCGCTCCAACCAGGGCACGCGCGCGATGAGCACGAGCTGGAGCACCAGCACCAGAGCACCGCCGAGCCCGGCCAACCGGCCCAGTGCCAGCACGAACGCCGTCGGCCCGGTGAGCGAGTCCAGCTCGCCGCCGAGCACGAAGAGGTCGAGCACCCACATCGCGTTGAGCGCCAGCAGGGCCACGAGCCACCACTGGGCGTCGCGGGACCTGCTCCGGATCCGTTCTGCTCGCACGCCGTCGAGTCTCGACGGCATTCCTGGGAAGAACCTTGGAACCGCCGGGAGCGCGCTCTGCGAGCGGGATCGCGCCGCATATCTGCCGTTCTCGCACCTGAGTCGGGGTGGGCGGTTAGCCTTCTTGCGGTGAACGAAAATACGGAGGAGCAGTGAGCTACCCACCGCAAGACCCCTACGGCTCGCAGTCGGGGCCGTACTCGGGGCAGTACCCCAGCGGGCAGTACCCGACCGGCGGCTATCCGCAGCAGGGCGGCTCGGACGACTTCTGGCGGCAGGTCGCCGGTAGCCAGCCCCAGCCGCCGATGCCGCCGCAGAAGAAGCGCACCGGGCTGGTCCTCGGCCTGGTCGGCGCCGGGGTCGCGGTGGTCGCGGTGATCGTCCTCGTGGTCGTGCTGAGCATCAACGCGGGCAACAAGAAGCCCGAGGCGAATCCGAAGCCGGGCGGCACCGTCGACACGAGCCGGACCTCGGAGACGACGTCGGAGGCCGGCAACGCCCCGATCACGGTGGGCGACTGCATCGGGCTGCTCGACCAGGGCGGCGGCGAGATGACCTCGGAGACCTGCGGAACCCCCGACTCCGACTACGAGGTCGTGAAGGTCTCCAACGGCACCAACCGCGACGTGTGCGGTGACGACTACAGCAACGTCATCGACGGCACGACCTACTGCATCGTCCTCGACGTCGTGGAGGGCGACTGCGTCACGCCCTACGACGCGGCGGAGGACCGGATCCCGCTGAAGCTGGACTGCTCCGAGGCCCAGGACCAGATCACCAAGGTCGCGCCCCGCGGCGACCCGGCCGTGGTCTGCGGCCCGGGCGACGGCTACTACAACTTCGCGGACAAGATGTTCTGCTTCAACGACGTCAAGGGCGCCTGAGCGCCCGTCTTTCGCGGTCGGAGTGCCCGGCGGGTTCGATCTCGCCGGGCACTTCTGCGTCTCCGGCCCGCGTGACTTGGGTTGCAGTGCGGTCAAAACGATCACGCCGGGTCGGTGGATTGGTTAGATTCACGCCGTTTTCAGCCCGATCGACTGGGGATTTCGTGACGCAGCCTCCGCAATTCGGCCACTACCCGCAGCAACCCCAGTGGGGTCCGCCGCAGCAAGTTCCCGGTGGTCCGCCGCCGATGCCGCAGCAGCCGATGCCCCAGCAGGGATGGGCACCGCAGCAGCCGGTGCAGCAGATGCCGCCGCAAGGCGGTTACCCGGGCGGCCCGCCTCCGCAGCCCCCGCAGGGCGGTTTCGGCCCGCCGCCGCCGATGCCTCCGCCGCAGAAGTCGAGCGCCGGCACCCTGAAGGTGCTGAAGCTGGTCGGCACCGTGGTCCTCGGCATCGTCCTGCTCGTGGTCGGGCTGATCGTGCGCAGCATGGACGGCGGCGGGATCGCCGAGGGCGAGTGCGTGAACGTCACCAACGCCAGCACGGTCCGCCCGCAGTGGGAGTCGGCCCCCTGCGGCTCGCAGGAGTCCGACTACAAGGTCGCCGAGCAGCACGACGGGCGGGCGAACTGCGGCGAGGAGTACGCGTCGGTCGAGAAGCGCGGCGACTACGCGCTGTGCATGGTGCCGGACCTCAAGGTCGGGGACTGCACGGACGACCCGATCACCGGCATCGCCGTCAAGATCTCGTGCTCCGCCCCGGATGCCTCGCTGGAGGTCACCACCGTGGTCAACGACAGCCGCGGCGACCCGGCGTGCACCGACGAGGCCGACCAGTACCAGGCCTGGAACAAGCCGCCGCTCACCATCTGCTGGAAGTCGGTCTGATCGGCGGGGGTGGCGGTTTCG
>NZ_JAQGLA010000075.1 GCF_027853915.1 Saccharopolyspora oryzae | reverse complement strand
TACTTGTGTCAAGTTATCTCGGCGTGCTCGTGCTTCTGCTGCCGAAACCGGCTGGAGCGAGCGGAGGAGTGGGGACGCCCGTACCGGGCTGGCCGCGAGGAACCCGTGCACGAGATGACGGGTGGGCAGCACGACTTGAGCGGGCGCTGCTCGTGGCACCAGCCCGCTTCGCGCGAAATGCCCCGGGCGGGGCGGGGAGTCAGTCGGTGTTCTCGGCGTAGATGCGGAGGCGGAGCTCCCTGGCCTTGGTCATGTGGTCCCGGGCCAGGTCGTGGGCCCGGTCGGCGTCGCGCTGCTCGATCGCTTCGATGATCGCTTCGTGCTCGTCGATCGCTTCCGCCCAGCGGCCCGGGGCCGCCAGGGTGGTGGCCGGGTAGCGGGTGAGGTGATTGTTGAGGCGGGTGAGCAGGTCGACGATGGTGCCGTTGTGGCTGGCCGCCCAGATCGCCTCGTGCACAGCCAGGTTCGCCGCCGCCATCGCCGACGGGTCCGATGTGGACGTCGCGACCATCGCCTTCTGCGCGCGGGCGATCCGGACCAGGTCGAAATCGCTGCGGCGCTGCGCCGCGGCCGACGCGGCGGTCGCCTCCAGCGAGATCCGCACCTCGTAGATCTCCAGGATCTCCTCGGGGCTGCGGGTGCGGACCCGCATGCCCGGTCACCGCGTTCGACCAGGCCGTCCTGCTGGAGCCGGCGCAGCGCCTCGCGCACCGGCGTCCGGCTGGTCCCGTAGCGCTCCGCCAGCGCGAGCTCCACCAGCGCGGCACCCGGTTCCCAAGTGCCGTCGACGATCTCGGCGCGCAGCTGGTCGTACACCTCGGACAGCTCCCCTCCCCGGATCGAGCCCACGCCAGTGTACGGCGGTACGCATCACCGCCGCGCCCGACGCCGGACCGCGGGCAAGAGCACGGGGAGCAGCAACGACAGCGCCACCACCGTCCACAGGACGACCGTGATCGGCCCGGACACCAGGATCGACGGGTCCCCTTCGGACAGCACGAGCGCCCGGCGCAGCTGCTGCTCGGCGATGGGGCCCAGGATCAGCCCGACGATCGCCGGGGCCGGCGGGATCGACGCTTCCCGCATCAGCAGCCCGAGCAGGCCGAGACCGCAGAGCACCAGCAGGTCGGCCGTCGTGCCACCGGCGGCGAAGGCGCCGAGCGCGGCGAACACGAGCACTCCCGCGTAGATGGTGTGCGGCGGGATGGTCAGCATGCGCGCCCACAGCTTCACCAGCGGCAGGTTGAGGACCAGCAGCATCACGTTGCCGACGTAGAGGCTGGCGATCAGCGTCCACACCAGCGGACCGGACTCCTCGAACAGCTCCGGGCCCGGCTGCAGGCCGTAGGACTGGAACGCGGTGAGGATCACCGCGGCGGTCGCCGAGGTCGGCAGGCCGATGGTCAGCAGCGGGACGAGAACGCCCGCCGCAGCAGCGTTGTTCGCCGCTTCGGGTCCCGCCACGCCTTCGATCGCGCCGTTGCCGAAGTCCTCGGGGCGGCGGGACAGCTTCTTCTCGACGGTGTAGCTCAGGAACGTCGGGACCTCGGCGCCACCGGCGGGCAGGCTGCCGATCGGGAAGCCGAGCGCGGTGCCGCGCAGCCATGCCGGCCACGAGCGGCGGAGGTCCTCGCGGGACAGCACCGCCCTGCCTCGCACGGGTTGCACGGTCGAGTGCCCGGTCGTGCTGATGAGCCGGGAGAAGGTCTCGCCGAGCGCGAACAGCGCGACCACGACGATGACGACGTCGATGCCGTCGAGCAGGGATTCCGCGCCGAACACCAGCCGCGGTTGCCCGGTCTGGGAGTCGATGCCGATCAGGCCGATGGTGATGCCGACCAGCAGGCTCGCCACGCCCTTGAGCAGGTTCGGCCCCAGCAGCGCGGAGACGGTGGTGAACGCGACGGCCATCAGCGCCACGTACTCGGGCGGTCCGAAACCGGTGGCGAAGTCGGCGACCAGCGGTGCCAGGAAGGTCAGGGCGACGGTGCCGATCGTGCCCGCCACGAAGCTGCCCAGCGCAGCGGTGGCCAGCGCTGCCGCGGCTCGTCCGGCCCGCGCCATCTTGTTGCCCTCGAGCGCCGCGATCATCGACGCGCTCTCACCAGGTGTGTTGAGCAGGATCGAGGTGGTCGATCCGCCGTACATCCCGCCGTAGTAGATCCCGGCGAACAGGATCAGCGCGCTGGACGCCTCCAGCCGGAAGGTGATCGGCAGCAGCAGGGCGACGGTCAGCGCCGGTCCGATGCCGGGCAGGACGCCGACGGCGGTGCCGATCGTGACGCCGACCAGCGCCCACAGCAAGTGCGACGGGGTCAGCGCCCCGGCGAAACCGTCGAGCAGGAGTCCGATCTGGTCCATCTCAGAACCCCCAGGGGCCGGCGGGAAGGGTGAGCCCGATGATCCGGTCGAACACGACGAACACCACCGCGGCCAGCGACCACCCGTGGGCGACGATCTGCCAGCCGCGCGGAGCGCCGAGCAGCAGGGCAGCGGCGACGAACAGGCCTGCTGAGGTCACGACGTAACCGAGCACCGGCAGCAGCAGCGCGAAGGCCACCAGGGCCGCGACCAGCGCGGCGAGGCGCAGCGCCGCGTGCTGCCGAAGCGGCTGGTCGGTGGCGGCGGTGCGCAGCGCGGCTGAGGAGCGCAGTGCCAGCGCGAGGCCGACGACGCCGAGCAGAACGCCCAACGCCAACGGCACCGCGGCCGGACCGGCCGCGCCCTTCCCGGTGTCGGGCAGCGCGAGTGCGTCGATGATCACGAGGATCGCGGCGACGACCATCAGGCCGCCGAAAACCGTTGAGCTGAGCGCTGTTCTGCGTTCTTGCGGTTCTGCCGCCATCATCGCCTCCCCAGGCCGATCTCGCCGAGCAGCTGGGTCACCCGGGCTTGCTCGGAGCGCACGAACTCCTCGAACTCCGGACCCGCGAGCGTCGCGTCGCCCCAGCCTCGACGGGCCAGCGCTTCTCGCCAGGCGGGCGTTTTCGTCATGTCCAGCAGCACCTGTTCCAGCGCCTGCTCCTGTTCGGCGGAAATGCCCTTCGGGGCGACGACTCCGCGCCAGTTCTGCAGTTCCACGTCGAGCCCGACCTCGCGCAGCGTCGGCACGTCCGGCAGTTCCGGCAGCCGCTCCGGGCTGGACACGGCCAGCGCGCGCACCTGGCCCGCTTCGATCTGCGGCCGGATCTCGGACACCCCGGAGATGCCGAGCGAGGAACGACCGGACAGCAGGGTGGTGAGCGCTTCGCCGCCGCCGGAGTGCGCCACGTAGCTCACCCCGGACGGATCGGCTCCGACGGCTTTGGCCAGCAGTCCGGCGAGGATGTGCTCGACCCCGCCCGCGGACCCGCCCGAGATCGACACCGCGGGCAGGTCGGCGCGCATCGCCTCGGCCGCGGCCGGCATGTCCCGCAGCGGTGAGTCCGCGGCGGCCACGACGACCTGGTAGTCGGTGGTGAGCCGGGCCAGCGGAACGGTCTCGGAGAGCGAGTGCGGGGAATCGTTCGTCTCGACCGCGCCGATCATGATCAGCCCGGTCGTCATCAGCTGGCTCGGATCGCCGTGGTAGCGGGTGAACTGGCTGAGCCCGATGGTGCCGCCCGCGCCGCCGACGTTGTAGACCTCGCTGCGGCCCACCAGATCGCGCAGCGCGGTCTGCATCTCGCGGGACGTCTGGTCCCAGCCGCCACCTGGCGCGGCGGGGGCCATGATCCGCAGCTGCTTGCCGTCGAGCACCTTCGCGGCGGCGCTCGATCCGACGTCGTCGCCGGGTTCGGTGGCGACCAGCGCGCCGGTGGCGAGAACGGCGACCACCAGCGGCGTCCACCGGGTCCATCTTCGGCCGGGTGCGTCGTCCTGGGACTTGCTGCTGGGCATAGAGCGTCAGTGCTCCCTCTGGTCCGTCCTGGACTTCGTGGTGCACGACTGTATACAGTCACATGCAATCGGATACAAGGCCTCGAGGAGGACGAATGCGACCGGATGCCGGTGCGGCGGTTGACGTCGTGGTGGTCGGCGGCGGCAACGCCGGGTTCAGCGCTGCGCACGCCGCGGCCGAGCGCGGGCGCCGAGTGCTCCTGCTGGAGAAGGGCGCGCAGTCGGAGGCCGGCGGCAACAGCTACTACACGGCAGGCGCGTTCCGGATCGTCCACGGCGGCCTGGACGACGTCGCCGACCTGCTCGATCCCGACGAACGGCACGCCAACTCGGTACTGCCGCCGTACACCGCGCAGGACTTCGCCGCCGACATGGCGAAGGTGACCGGGGGGCGCAACGACCGGACGCTGACCGAGGTGCTGATCGGCGACAGCCAGGACGCGCTGAGGTGGTTGCACGGCAAGGGATTGCGCTTCCGGCTCATGTACGAGCGGCAGGCCTACCCGGACCGCGAGCAGCGGCAGGTCTTCTGGGGCGGGCTCGCGGTCGGCAGCACGGGCGGCGGCAAGGGCCTGATCGAACAGCACACGGCCGCGGCGCGGAGCGCGGGTGTGGAGATCCGCTACGGGGTGCGCTGCCAGCGGCTGGTGCTCGAAGACGGCGTCGTCACCGGTGTGGAATGCGTTGACGCGGAAGGGAAGCGCGAGGTCGTGCGCGCGGAATCGGTGGTGCTGGCCGCCGGCGGTTTCGAAGCCGACGCCGAGCTGCGGCGCAAGCACCTCGGCGAGGGCTGGCACCGAGCCAAGGTCCGCGGCACCCCGCACAACACCGGCGACATGCTCACCGCCGCGATCGAGGCGGGCGCCGGGACCCACGGCGACTGGAGCACCTGCCACAGCGTGGCGTGGGACGCCTGGTTCGAGCAGAACGAGAGCAACCGCGAGTTCACCAACCAGCTCACCCGCGGCGGCTACCCGCTGGGCATCGTGGTCAACGCGCGCGGCGAGCGGTTCCTCGACGAGGGCTCGGACTTCCGCAACCTGACCTACGCGAAGTACGGGGCGCGAATCCTCGAACAGCCCAGTGGCTCGGCGTTCCAGCTCTTCGACGCCACGACGCGTCCGTGGCTGCGCGCGGAGGAGTACGACATGCCGGGTGCGTCGGTCGTCGTGGCCGACACCGTCGAGGAACTCGCCCGCGGTATGGGAGTTGACGCCGGAGCGCTGCAGAAGACCGTGGCGGAGTTCAACGCGGCCATCGACCGCTCGGTCCCGTTCGACGCCGCGGTGCTGGACGGCCGTCGCGCCTCGGTGGCGCCGCCGAAGTCGAACTGGGCGCTCCCGCTGGAAACCGCGCCGTACTACGCGTTCCCCGTGACCTGCGGCATCACCTTCACCTTCGGCGGGCTGCACGCGGACACCCGGGGCCGGGTGCTCGACGAGGCGGGGGCGCCGATCCCGGGCCTGCTCGTCTGCGGCGAGATGCTCGGCGGCCTGTTCAGCGGGAACTACCCGGGCGGCACGGGCCTGACCTCGGGTGCGGTCTTCGGCAGGCGGGCCGGGGCTTCGGCCTGAGCCGGCAGGCGGTTGCTGAGGGCGGCGAACAGGAGCTGGACGAGGTTGCAGAACAGGAGGGCGGTCAGGGTCCACTCGGCGTTGCTGGTGGCATCGGTGAGGGTGCCGATGAGGGCGGGGCCGATCGCGGCGAGCAGGTAGCCGAAGCCCTGGACCATCGCCGACAAGCGGGTCGTCTCGTCGCCGTCCGCTGCCTGCACCGGGATGGCGGCCATCGCGGGGGCGAGGGCCGCCATCCCGACTCCGAGCAGCGCCGCCCACAGGACCGGGGCGGCGGACGGGGCGATGAGCAGGCCCAGCAGGCCGAGCCCGCCGCTGCAGGTGGTCAGCACCATCCAGCGGCCGATGTGCGTGGTCCGGCGGTAGCAGGAGGCCGTGATGACCGCGGACGCGGCGATGCTGACCACGAGGGTGTTGGTGCTGAGCGCGGCGGCCTGGGCGGGATCGGCTCCGGTGGTCCGCAGCAGGACCGGTTGCCAGGACAGCAGGGACAGGGCTTGCAGGGATTGCAGGCCCATGAACGTGGTCAGGTACCAGGCGCCGGGGCTTCGCAGGAGCGGCCGGCGCGGCTTCTCGAGCTGCGGCGCGGTGATTCGCGGCGTGCTGCTCTGCGGAGCCCACAGCAGCAGCGCGAACGCCACCGGGACGATCCACGCGCCCAGTCCGGCTCGCCAGCCGCCGATCTCGGTCAGCCACGGGGTCGTCGCCGTCGCGGTGGCGGCTCCGGCTCCGATCGTGCTGGCCGACAGCATCGTGAGCCCGGCGGCGCGGCGACCGCCCAGCTGCTGGCAGACGGCGGGCAGCAGGACCTGCGTCCCGCCGATCGCGCAGCAGGCCAGTGCGGTTCCCGCGAGCAGCAACCACTGGCCTTCGGCGACGCGGATCGCCTGCCCGGTCAGCAGGAAGCCCAGGAACAGCACGATCCCGGTCTGGGTTCCCATCCGGCGGCGGAGGAGCGGCACGAGGCAGGTCGTCGCGGCGATGCAGAGGCACGGCAGCGCGGTGAGGACCACGACCGCCCCGGTGCCGAGCCCCAGCGCCGCGCGGATCTCGGGCAGCGCCGCGCCGACCGCGGTCACCGAGGTGCGGGCGTTGAACGCCGCCGCCACGATCGCCAGGACCTGCCACCACCGCAGGCGCGCCGGAGGCGCCACCGCGGGGCGGATCGGCAGCGTCTGCTCGGGGGCGGTCGGGGTGAGGGTGGACATAGGTCTTCCGGTGCCTGGCTGCTGGCGGGATGCGCCGACGCGAGATGTTCGCTGCGTCGGGTGACGGCGGGAACCTGATGAGCCCCGAGCCAAGATCATCATAGGCTCCCCGGCTCCGCGCCCGGACCCACCCCGACAATCCACTGTGGACGTCCAAGACCAGCGAATTCAAAGAGCTGAACCCCTCTCCGAAATCCGCGACCACACACCACCCTGCTCGTCCACCCCCCCGACGCCCTCAGTCCCGGGGACTGGCTCCGAAGTCCGGGTTCCGGGGTTCCGCAATTTCAATGGAAATTGGACCTCCGATTTCCATTGAATTTGCGGAAGTTCTCCACAGGGAGCCGGACTTGTCCACAGGTGTCGGCGTGTCGGCACCCGAAGTTCCGTTGAAACCGCAGTTTCAATTGAAACTGCGGACCCGCTCGGGCCGGTGCGGCGGCGGGCTGGGTGCGATTCGTGCGTGGTTGCGTCGGTCTGTTTCGCCGGGGTGGCGCCTGGGGTGGCGACTTCTCGCGAAGGGGCCTGCGGACCTCGGAACTCCTGCTGGGTGGAACCTGCGGTGGCTGGCGACCGGCGGAGCAGGTTAGGCTTGCCTAACGGATTGGTTGCACCGGCGAGCTGAGGAGTCCGATGACGACTTGCCTGACCGTGACCGGCGCCGAGCTGGTGACGCCCTGCCTGCGGCGGGTGTGGTTCCGCAGCGATGACCTGTCGGCGTTCGCGGACAGCACCTGCACCGACAGGTACGTCAAGCTGATCTTCCCCAAGGAGGGCGTGACCTACCCGGATCCGATCGACGTCCGGGCCCTGCGCGGCGTGCTGCCCGCCGAGGACATGCCGGCCGTCCGCACCTTCACGGCCCTGTTCCCCGACGTCGAGGCCGGCACCATGGCCATCGACTTCGTGCTGCACGGCGACGAAGGCGTCGCGGGCCGGTGGGCGGCGTCGGCCGAACCAGGCGACGAGCTGCTCGTCAACGGTCCCGGCGGCGGCTACCGCCCCGACCGCGCGGCCGACTGGCACCTGCTGGTGGGCGACGAGACCGCGCTCCCGGCGATCACGGCGGCGCTGGGCGACCTCGACGAGGACGCCGTGGTCCGCGCGATCGTGCTGGTCGATTCCGCGGCCGACGAGCCGGTGCTCGACGTCCCGCCCCGGGGCGAGGTGACCTTCCTCCACCGGTCCGAGCCCGGCGTGGACGGCGTGCTCGAGGCGGCGGTGCGCGAGCTGGACTGGCTGCCGGGCCGCGTGCACGCCTTCGTGCACGGCGAAGCCGGTGAGGTCATGCGCCGCATTCGGCCGCACCTGCTCCGCGAGCGGGGCCTGACCCGCGACCAGGTGTCGATCTCGGGCTACTGGCGCCAGGGCCGCACCGAGGAGAGCTTCCGCGAGTGGAAGTCCGAATTCGCCCGGCGGGAGGCCGCGGCTCAGTCCTGAGCGGACTTCCCGTGCCGGTGGCCCTCGATGACCGCGCGGGCCGCCGCCGTGGACTTCCGCACGACCTGCTCGGGGGAGTAGCCCTGCTTGGCGAAGACGCCGTCGAGCCAGAACATGCCGTAGCCGTGGGCCTGGGTGAACAGCTGCTCCATCAGCTCCAGCGCTTCCTGCGGGCCGGCGGACACCGCTAGGCACAGCATCAGGAACTGGTCGGTGAGCCGCCGGGTCTGCTCGTGCAGCTCGGCGTGCTTGGCGCCCTGCAGGCCGTCGGCGTAGATGACGTCCATGCCAGCTCGGCGTTCGAGCAGGTAGCCGGTATAGGCGCCCGCTGCTGCGGCGAGCGCGTCCACCTGGTCGTCGTGGTCCGCGACGGCGCTTCGCACGCGCTCCGCGAGTTGGCGCGCGATGGTGGCCGCCGCAGCGGCCAGGAGGCTCTCGCGCTCCGGGAAGTGCCGGTACGGCGCGGCCGGGCTGACCTTCGCGCGCCGCGCCACCTCCGCCACCGAGAAGCCCGCCGGGCCGCGCTCGGCGATCAGGTCGAGCGAGACGCGCACGAGTTCGTCGCGCAGGTCGCCGTGGTGGTACTTGCCGCCCATGTCTCAGGTCACATCTTCCGGTCGGAATATGCGCGTGCGCTCATGCGTCTCCAATGTAAGAGCCCTCTTACAACGGGGGCCGGTTGTTCCTTGGAGGATTTCATGAGCACGATCACGCACGCCATCGCCGCACCGGCGCCGGGCGCACCCCTGGCCCCGACGACGATCGAACGACGTGACCTGCGGCCCGACGACGTGCTGATCGACATCGCCTACGCCGGCATCTGCCACAGCGACATCCACCAGGCCAAGGAGGACTGGGGACAGGCGATCTTCCCGATGGTCCCCGGCCACGAGATCGCCGGTGTCGTCGCCGCGGTCGGCTCGGACGTGACGAAGTACCGGGTCGGAGACCGGGTCGGCGTCGGCTGCATGGTCGACTCCTGCGGCGAGTGCGAGTACTGCCAGGCCGGTCGCGAGCAGTTCTGCGTCAAGGGCAACGTCCAGACCTACAACGGCGTCGGCTACGACGGCGAGAACACCTACGGCGGCTACAGCCAGCAGGTCGTGGTCAAGGACGCCTTCGTGTGCCGGATCCCGGAGGGCATCGACCTCGACGTCGCCGCGCCGCTGCTGTGCGCGGGCATCACCACCTACTCGCCGCTGCGCCAGTGGGGTGCCGGCCCGGGCAAGAAGGTCGCCGTGGTCGGCCTCGGCGGGCTGGGCCACATGGCGGTCAAGCTGGCCGCCGCGATGGGCGCCGAGGTGACGGTGCTCAGCCAGACCCTGAAGAAGCAGGAGGACGGCCTCAAGCTCGGCGCGGAGCACTACTACGCGACCAGCGACGAGTCGACCTTCGAGGTGCTGAAGGGCCAGTTCGACCTGATCCTGAACACGGTCTCGGCGAAGCTCCCGATCGACGCCTACCTCGGCCTCCTGCGCATCGGCGGCGCGATGGTCAACGTCGGAGCCCCCGGCGAACCGCTGTCCTACAGCGCGTTCTCCCTGCTGGGCGGCAACAAGGTGCTGGCCGGATCGATGATCGGCGGCATCGCCGAAACCCAGGAGATGCTGGACTTCTGCGCCGAGCACGGCATCGGCTCGGAGATCGAGCTGATCTCCGCGGACCGCGTCAACGAGGCCTACGAGCGGGTCGAGAACAGCGACGTCCGCTACCGCTTCGTCATCGACACCGCCACCATCGGCGCCTGAGCCGCTGAACGAGCGGGCGCTGCCGCGATCCCCGGGATTCCGGCGGCGCCCGCGTCGTTCGCGGGCTGCGTACGATGCCTGCGCACGACGTCCATTCGCACAGGCGGGTTCGATGAGCACTTCGGGAGCTGCGGCCGGGGGAATTTCGGTCGATGCGGTCCTGGCGCTGCTCGACCTCGCCGCGAAGGGACGACCGGACGAGCACGACGTCGTCGCCGGCGCGCTGGCCGCCGAGCAGCTCGACGCCGCGGCGGTGTCGCAGGTCGGGCAGCGGGTGCGCGAGCTGCAAGGGTCGATGGCCCGGCTGAACCGGCGCGACCAGGAGCTGTCCGCGCTGTTCTCCTGCGCGCGGGAACTCGCCGCGCTGCACGACGTGGACGAGCTGATCACCGGGCTGGTCCACCGCGCGCACGGGCTCGCCGGTACCGACGTGACCTACCTGTCGGAGTTCGACGAGGAAACCCGGGAGCTGCGGGTCCGGTCCACCGCGGGTGCGGTCGCGGCCGCCTTCCAGCAGCTCCGGGTGCCGCCGCACACCGGACTGGCCAGCAAGGTCGTGGAATCGCGTGCACCGCAGTGGACTTCGCACTACGAGCAGCTGCACGACGTGCCGCACGCCGACAGCATCGACATCGCGGTCCGGGCCGAAGGACTGGTGTCCATCCTCGGCGTTCCGCTGATCGCCGGCGAGCAGGTCCTGGGCGTGCTGTTCGCGGCGAACCGCAGCGAGCACACGTTCTCGCCGGAGGAGGTCGCGCTGCTGTCGGCCTTCGCCGACAACGTCGCGGTCGTGCTGCAGACGACCCGACTGCTCGCGCAGGCACGCGATTCCGCGGCGGAGACCCAGCGCGCTTACGCCGAACTCGCCCAGCACGTCGAGGCCATGGAACGCGCTGGTCAGGTGCACGAGGAGCTGACGGAGGCCGTCCTGCGCGGCGGGGGAGCGATCGATGTCGCCCGGACGTTGAGCGCCGCGTTGGAGCGCCCCGTGGTGATCGTCGACGAGAACCACGCCCTGCTCGCATCGTCGGACGGCGGTGCGGCGGCGGTGCTCGACTCGTCGCCCGTCCGATCCGCCCTCGCAGCCAGCCGGCAGTCGGCGAGGTGCACGCTGCTCGACCCGTCCGTGGGGGATTTCCGCGCCGCAGTCGCCGTTCTCGCCGGTGACCTGGTGCTCGGCGGCTTGCTGATCGGTGACGGCGCGGTGGAGCTCGGCGCGGTCGAACAGCGCACCATCGAGCGGGCAGCGCAGATCACCGCGCTGCTCACCCTCAAGCAGGACGCCGTCCGCTACGCCGAGGACCGGGTCCGCGGCGAACTGCTCAACGACGTGCTCAGCCCCGACGTGCGGCGGCATTCGGACCTGGAGCGCCGGCTCCGCGCGCGGCGCGTGCGCCCGGAGGACCTGCGCACGGTCGTGATCGCCGTGCTCGCTCCCGAGCACCGGCGCGCAGCACTGCGCGCGGCCCACGCGCTGGCGGCAACGGCGGGGCTGGCCGGTGAAGTGGAGGGCATCGTCACGCTCGTCGTGCCGGAAGCCGATCCGCGCGAGGTCGCCGCGGCTGTGCGCGACCGGGTGCGCGCGGCCGCGGGGATCGACGAAGTGCTCACCGTGGCCGGACGACCGGCCGGGACGATCGGTGAGCTCAGCGCCCGCTTCGCAGCTGTCCGGGACTGCAGCCGGATCCTCACCGCCCTGGGCGTCGACGCCGCCGCGGCCGATGCCGACGAGTACGCGCCGTACACCTCGATGTTCGCCCGCGAACCGGACGGTGCGCACCAGTTCATCGACCGCATGATCGGCCCCGTTCTGCGCTGGGACGTCGAGCGCGGCACGGACCTGCAGGCCACCCTGCGCCACTTCGTCGACTGCAACGCCAGCCCGGTCCGCACGGCCAGGCTGATGGGCGTGCACACCAACACCGTGCTGCAGCGCATCGACCGGATCACCCACCTGCTCGGTGGTTCCTGGCGCGAACCGGAACCGTTCTTCCGCATCTCCGTGGCGGTTCGCTTGCAGGCGTTGCGGTCCCGCAGCGCTGCGTGATCGGGGAATCGCCGACGGCGATGGACATGTGCGGTCGGTCCACTCGCCGGTGCTGATAGTGGATCGTTGATCCATGTCCCGGTGTGGCGGCCCGCACTTACAGTTCCTCGGCGTACGGAACGGCGATGCGGCCGCTCGGACGCCAAGCGACGAGGTCGGCCGCCGGTGCCCGGCGCGCCCAACGGGCCGGGGTGCACAGGAGGAACGGTGTCGACCAGTCGACTTGCAGGCTTCAAGGACCTCTCCGTCGCTCAGCGGCGGGAGCTGGTGGCGGCGCACGCGGGGGCGGACGCGCTGTCCGTGTTCGACCCGCACTCCGGGCTGGGCCTGGAGCAGGCCGACCACATGATCGAGAACGTGGTGGGCGTGCTCGGCGTCCCGCTGGGCGTGGCCACCAACTTCACGGTCAACGGCCGCGACGTCCTGGTGCCGATGGCCACCGAGGAGCCTTCCGTGGTCGCGGCGGCCAGCAACGCCGCCCGGATCGCCCGCGTGCGCGGTGGTTTCACCACCTCGTCCACCGATCCGATCATGCAGGCCCAGGTGCAGATCGTCGACGTCGCCGACCCGGAAGCCGCTCGGCTGCGGCTGCTGGAGGCCCGGCAGGAGCTGATCGCGCTCGCCGACCAGCAGGATCCGCGGCTGGTCGAGTTCGGCGGCGGTGTCCGCGACCTCGTGGTGCGGTTGGTCGACTCGCGCGTCCAGCGCTACGTGGTCGCGCACCTCGTGGTGGACGTGCGGGATGCGATGGGGGCGAACGCCGTCAACACGATGGCCGAGGCGATCGCCGAGCGCGCCGCGCAGATCGCGGGCGGTCGGCCGCTGCTGCGGATCCTGACCAACAAGGCCGATCTGCGGCTGGCCCGGGCACGAGCGGTCTTCGACGCCGAATCGGTCGGCGGTGCTGAGGTCGTCGCCGACATCGTCCACGCCGCGGCCCTGGCCGAGGCCGACCCGTACCGGGCGGCGACCCACAACAAGGGGATCATGAACGGCATCACCGCGGTGGTGCTCGCGACCGGGAACGACACGCGCGCGGTGGAAGCCGGTGCGCACTCGCACGCGATCGGCCCGGACGGGCGCTACACGGCGCTGTCCCGGTTCGAGCAGGACGTCGACGGGAACCTGGTCGGCACCCTCGAGCTGCCGATGGCCGTCGGGCTGGTCGGCGGAGCGACCAAGGTCCACCCCGTCGCCCAGCGCGCTGTGCAGGTCCTCGGGGTGTCCACCGCCGCCGAACTAGCCGAGATCATCACCGCGGTCGGGTTGGCGCAGAACTTCGCCGCAGTGCGGGCTTTGGCGACCGAGGGGATCCAGCGCGGCCACATGTCGCTGCACGCCCGCAACGTCGCGGTTGCCGCCGGGGCGACGGACGCGGAGCTGGCCGCCGTCGTGGCGCGGTTGGTCGGGGACAAGGCGGTCCGCGCCGACCACGCGGAGAAGGTCCTGGGCGAACTGCGCGCGGAGGCCGGGCGATGAGCCGGGAACCGGAGCAGTACGTGCAGGTGTGGGGTGACGCGGTCAACCCGAAGCACCTGTGGCTGTCGGTTCTGCTCGGTGCCGCAACGGGTTTGGCCGCGTTGCTGGTGGCGGGATGGGCGTTGCGCGGTGCGGCGGTGAGCCCGGAACTGCGGGATGGCTACGCGCTGCTGGCGGGCCTGCTCGGGTGCCTGGTGGCGGCTGTCGTGTGCGCGAAGTTGTTCCCTCCCAAGCGGATCGTGCACGAGCACGCGCTCTCGCCCGAGGATCACCAGGCCGCGATCGCGGAGGTCTTGGCGGCCAGCGGCGCGGGATCCACCGGTGCGCTCTCGCCGCACGCGGAGCGGGAACTGCGCTCGGTCGGGCTCCACGACGCGTTCGCCCAGGCCGAGCAGCGGAATCCGGAGGGCAGGCCGTGATCCTGAACGAGATCCTGATCGCCCTGAGCATGGGCCTGATCGGCGCGGTGGTGTTCTCCGCGATCGGCATGGTCTCCGGCACCGACGAGACTGCGACGCTGGCACCGCTGACGCTCCTGGTGGTGATGCTCGGCGTGCCACCGGTCGGGGTGTTCACCTTCTTCATCGCCGCGGCGGTGTCCAAGCACATGACCCACGCCATCCCCACCACGCTGCTGGGCATCCCGGGTGACACCACGGCGGTTCCGCTGCTGCCGGAGGCGAACATGCTCCGCCGGCTGGGGATTCCGCACATCGCGCTGCGCAAGGCGATCTCGGGCGCGATCCTGTCCGCGTTCATCGCGGTGCCGGTGGCCGTCGGGCTCGCCGCGGTGCTGGCGCCGCTGGGCACCCACATCACCGCCGCCGCGCCGTACGTCTTCGTCGTCGCGGCGGTGCTGATCGGGTACTTCTCACCGGGCCGCTGGACCAGCATCGCGTGCATCGTGCCGTTCGTCCTGCTGGTGACGGCCGTCAACGCGCTGTCCAAGGACGTCATCGGCGAGACCCTGAGCATCAGCTTCTTCCTCGGCATCGCCGTGGGACCGCTGATCGCCGACCTGCTCCAGCTGGCTTCCCGGACCGGGCGGTCGGCGATGCCCGCCACCGGCCGCAAGGTGTTCTGGCTGGGGCCGGAGGTCAAGGACTGGAGCGGCTACCTGCCCAATCCCGCGAAGGTCCTCAGCCCGAAGCAGATCGCGATGACGTCGGCCGCGGCCGGGGTCAGCTCGACGACCTTCGTGTTCAGCCCGGTCGCGACGACGGTGCTCGCCGGCGAGCTCGTCGGCTCCCGCATCAAGCACGTCTACGAGCGGTTGACCTCCGTGCTGGCGGTCAAGAACGGCACGACGGAGTCGACGTACCTCGCGGAGACGCTGATCCCGCTCGTCGCCTTCGGCCTGCCGCTGAGCCCGGTCGCCGCAGGCCCGGCCGCACCGCTGTTCAACGCCCCGCCGGTGTACGGCGTCGACGAGGCGACCGGCCAGGTGCACAACCTGCACACCATGATGTCCACCTGGCAGTTCCTGGTGTTCGGCCTGGTCGGCGTGGGGCTGGCGGCGATCGTCGCGTACCCGCTGAGCATGAACTTCGCCCGCTCGGCGAGCCTGTGGGTGATGCGGAAGGTCAGCCACGAAGCGCTGATCGGGGCCTTCGCCGGGCTGATCGTGGTGATCTCCTGGTACGAGGGCGGTGCTTTCGGCGTGGCGGCGACGCTGCTGATCGCCACCTTCGCAGGTGTGGCGAACCGCCTGTTCGGCATGAACGCAGGAGTCCAGTTCATGGCCTACTACGTCGCGGTCCTCTTCGTCCCCAAGGTCATCGGCCTGGCCTGACGAGCCCCGGGAAGCCGGTCTGCCACCACGTGCGGCAGGCCGGCTTTCGCGTTTTGCGCCGCGCTGCAACGATTTCCTCAATAGGACGGCTTCTCATCGCGCTGGGGTGGTTCCTCGGGGTGATGCCCGGCAGCGGCCAGGCCGGTGGTGGCGACCGCGGCGAAAGCGTCGATGGCGGCATGCCTGCGCCGCGGCACCCACACCACCGAAGTCCGCCAGGACAGCGGGGAATCCTCCAACGGCCGCCACACCAGCCCCTTGCGCGGCTCGCCCGGTGGCGGCTCGTTGAAGTGCACCCCGCGTCCGGCCAGGACGAGGCCGTGCACGAAGTTCGGGTTGCGCGCGTGCCGGATCGCGCCGGGGCGGAAGCCTTCCGCACGGCAGATCGACAGGACGTGGTCGTAGAGCATCGGCGCCATCGCCCGCGGGAAGATCACCAGCGGCTGCCCGTTGAGGTCGCGCAGCCGCACCTGCTCGGAATCGGCGAGCGGGTGTTCGACGGGGAGCAGCACGCCGAGCGCGCGGCGCGCGACCGGGCTGGAGTCCAGGCCCGAGATGTCGCAGGGGTGGCGGACCATGGCCGCGTCCAGGCTGCCTTCCCGCAGCGCCGCCAGCTGCTCGTCGGTGGTGAGCTCGTGCAGGTCGACCAGCACGTCGGGGGCCCGCTCGGCGAACTCGTGCAGCAAGGTGCGCAGCGTGACGGGCATCGTGTCCGGCGGGATGCCGACGTGCACGACGCCGTTCTCGCCGGGACGCAGCCTCCGCATCGCCTCCTGCGCCGACTCCGCGCTCTCCAGCACCCGGCGTGAGTGCTCCAGCAGCAGCGCCCCGGCCTCGGTGAGCGTGACCTGGCGGCGGCCGCGGTCGAAGAGCTCAACCCCGAGTTCCCGTTCCAGGTCGCGGATGCGCTGCGACAGCGGCGGCTGCGCCATGTGCAGCCGGGCGGCCGCGCGGCCGAAGTGCAGCTCCTCGGCCAGCACGGTGAAGTAGCGGAGGTGGCGGAGTTCCATATCGCTTTGATATCACCGCCGGAGCGGAATGGTGTTGGACGCGGTCCCGCTCCGCTTGCTTGCATTTCATGCACCGGTTCCGGATGCCCGACCGGTTTCGCCGAATCGTCACGCTCATTCACCGAACCCGGATCGCTTTTCGCGATCTCCCGGAGGTATTCCCATGAACGTTCCAGCGGCCACCGCTTCGAGCACCGAGACCGTCCTGCTGCGGCGCGAAGCGATTCCCGGCGGCACGGTCGGCGTGGTCACCCTCAACCGGCCGGCCAAGCTGAACGCCTGGACGAACGACATGCGCACCCGGCTGGTGGAGATCTTCACCGAGCTCGGCGCGGACGAGGACTGCCGCGCGGTGGTGATCACCGGCTCCGGCCGGGCGTTCTGCGCAGGTCAGGACCTAGCCGAGACGGCCGCGATCGATCAGTCCGACCACGCCGCGGCGGAGGCCTGGATCGACAGCTTCGACGTGCTGTACCGGGCGTTGCGCGACATCGACAAGCCCACCATCGCCGCGATCAACGGGGTGACCGCCGGTTCCGGGTTCCAGTTCGCGCTGCTGGCCGACCTCCGGGTGGGGCACGCCGGGGTGAGCATGGGGCAGCCCGAAGTGCGTTCCGGAATTCCGAGCATCACCGGGATCTGGGCGATGTGGGAGATCCTCGGCAAGGCGAAGACGATCGAATTCACGCTCACCGCGGAACTGGTGGACGGAGCGGAGGCCCAGCGGCTCGGACTGCTGACCAAGCTGGTCGAGGAGGACGCCGTGCTCGACGAAGCGATCTCGCTCGCCGCGAAGCTCGCCGAACTCCCGCCCGGCGCCGTGGAACTGACCAAGGCGCGGCTGCGCGAGATCGACGACGCGGCGCTCACCGACGCCGTCGAGTCGGCGAAGAAGGTGCACGCCGCTGCCTACGCCACCGGCGAACCGCAGCGCGAGATGGACCGCTTCCTGAGCAAGCGCCGCTGACCGCCACCGCACGAACAGGAGCGCACCGATCCGCATGAGCACCATCGAATCCGAACGCCCGGTCGTGCCACCCGGAGACCTCGCCGAGGGTGAGCGCGCCTACCGGGAGCTGATCGCCGGTCAGCGCTGGCACGTCCCCGAGCGCTACAACATGGCCGCCGACGTCGCCGACCGGCACCCGGGCGACCGGACCGCGCTGATCTTCGAAGACCACACCGGCCGGCACCAGGAGGTGAGCTGGGCGGAGGTCCGCGAGCGGTCCCTGCGGGTGGCCGCGCACCTGCACGCGCTGGGAGTCCGCAAGGGCGACCGGGTGGCGGTTTTGCTGCCGCAGCGGCCGGACACCCCGGCGACCTACCTGGGCGTGCTGCGCACCGGTGCCGTCCTGGTGACCATGTCGCTGCTGTGGGCGGACGAGCCGATCTCCTACCGGCTCGCCGACTCCGGCAGCACCGTGCTGGTCACCGAGCAGGCGGAGCTGGACCGCGCCCGGCCGCTCGCCGACGAGGCCGGTGCGCGGCTGGTGAGCGTGGACGACCCGGCGATAGCGCGGCACCCAGCGGAGTTCGACACCGTCGACACCGCGGCCGACGACCCCGCGCTGATCTTCTACACCTCGGGCACGACCGGCGAGGCGAAGGGGATCGTGCACGCGCACCGAACCCTGCTGGGGCACAACGAGTTCCAGTACTGCCACGACCTGCGGCCCGGGGACGTCTTCTACGGCGCGGGTGACTGGGCGTGGTCGATGGCCAAGCTCATGGGGCCGCTGCGGGCGGGCGCGACGCACCTGGTCTACCGGCCCGCGGCCGGGTTCGACCCGGAAGGGCTGCTGGCGGCCATGGCGCGCAACCGGGTCACCACGGCGCTGGTGAACCCGACCTTCGTGCGCAAGATGCGCGCCGACGTCCCCGATGCCGGAACCCGCTACCCGCAGTCGCTGCGCGTGGTGTGCTGCGCCAACGAGCCGCTCACGGCCGATCTGATCGAGTGGTTCGACGAGCAGTTCGGCGTGACCCTGCTGGACTACTACGGTTCCACCGAGTCCTACCCGCTGGTGGGCAACTTCCCGGGCGTTCCGGTCAAACCGGGCTCGATGGGGCGTCCGCTGCCCGGCTGGGACGTGGCGTTGCTGGACGAGCAGGAGCGGCCGGTCGAACCGGGGCAACCCGGCGAGATCTGCCTGCGGGCGGGCAGCAACCCGCAGTTCCCGCTGGGCTACTGGCGGCGTCCCGAGGCGTCGGCGAAGGAGTTCGGCGGCGACTGGTACCACACCAAGGACCAGGCGGTGGTGGATTCCGACGGCTACTACTGGTTCCTCGGGCGCACCGACGACGTCATCAAGACCTCCGGCTACCGGGTGGGCCCGTACGAGGTCGAGGCGGTGCTGCGCGAGCACCCGGCGGTCGCCGACGCCGGTGTGGTGGGCCTGCCGGACCCGGTCCGGGGTCAGGTGGTCAAGGCGTGGATCGAGCTGGCCGAAGGGTTCTCGCCGAGTCCGGAGCTGGGCGAGCAGATCATGTCCTTCGCCAAGGAGAACCACTCCCGGTTCGCCTGCCCGCGGCTGGTCGAGTTCGATCCGCAGCTCCCGCGTTCGGCCACCGGGAAGATTCAGCGCGCCGAGCTGCGGCGGCGTGACCTGAGCTGAGCAGAGGTGGTGGGGCACCGGCAGGAGCGGTGCCCCACCGCAGAACCCCACCGGTTTCCCAGCAACGACAGAAGCCGGGCCTAGTACCGGACACAATGGACAGGAGCTCGGATATGTCGCCGGATCAGCTCGCCACCGCACGTCCAACGAGCCAGGAGGTGTCCCGGACGCGGCGACGGGTCACCATCGCCACCGCCATCGGCAACTTCGTCGAGTGGTTCGACTCCGGTGCTTACGCCGTCATGTCGGCCACGATCGCGATGCTGTTCTTCCCCCGCTTCGACTCGGCCGCGGCGCTGCTGGCGACCTGGGCGATCTTCGGCGCGGGCTTCGTCGCCCGGCCGCTCGGGGCGCTGTTCTTCGGCCGCTACGGCGACCGGATCGGGCGCAACCGCGCGCTCGCGCTGAGCGTGCTGTGCATGAGCGCTTCGACGCTGCTCATCGGGCTTTTGCCGACGTATTCCGCCATCGGTCTGGCGGCGCCGCTCCTGCTGCTGCTCATGCGCATGGTGCAGGGGTTCTCCACCGGTGGTGAGTACACCGGTGCTTCCTCGTTCATCATGGAGTACGCACCGGACGGTCGGCGGGCGCGCTACGCCAGCGTCGTGCCGATGACTGTCGGCGTGGCGGCGGTGGCCGGATCCGCGGTGGGCGTGCTGCTCACCGGTTTGCTCTCGGAGGAGGCGCTGCAGTCCTGGGGCTGGCGGATTCCGTTCCTGATCGCCGGGCCGCTCGGCGCGATCGGCCTCTACCTGCGTTCCCGGCTCGCGGACACCCCGGTGTTCCGCACGCTCGAGAGCGCCGAGAACAAGACCCGGACCCCGCTCCGGGACGCGCTCAAGGTGGCCCGCAAGCAGATCTTCGCGCTGTTCGCCTACAGCATCACCAACGCGGTGGGCTACTACTTCATGAGCAGCTACATGATCTCCTACATGTCGAGCTCGCTGGGCTACAGCAAGACGGAGGCGCTGCTCGCCAACCTGGTCTCGATGCTGGCCTACACGGCGGCGTGCCCGTTGATGGCGATGGCGAGCGACCGCTTCGGCCGGCGTCCGATGCTGCTGGCCGCCTGCGGCGGGTTCGTGGTGCTCACCATGCCCTCGTTCCTGCTCATGGAGACCAGCTTGGTCGGGGCGGCGGTGGGCAGTTCGGTGCTGGCCGTCCTGGTGGCGACGATCGGTACCAGCAACGTCCCGGCGATGGTCGAGATGTTCCCCGCGCACCTGCGGGCCAGCGGATCGGCGATGGGCTACACCGCCGCCTACGTCCTGTTCGGCGGCACCGCGCCGTTCGTCGCGACCTGGCTGGTGGGGACTTCCGGCAACCCGAGCGCCCCGGCCTTCTACCTGGTGGGCGTCGCGGTCGTCAGCCTGCTCGCGGTGATCTTCCTGGTCGCCGAGACGAAGGTGCTGTCCCTGTCCCGCACGACCATCCGCTGACGGGCGCTGGGGTGATCTCAGCTGCGGAGGAAGTACAGGGCGGTCATCGTCGTCGCTGTGGTCAGGACGATGCCGCGCAATGCGCGGGCGGGTAGGCGGCGGGCGATGCGGGCTCCCGCGAAGCCGCCGCCGATCGCGCCGATCAGGACTGCGATGACCGGACCGGGATAGCTCCAGACGTCGGAGGCGACGAGGAAGAGCGCTGCGGCCGTGGCGTAGATCGCGGCGAGCTGCGCTACGCGGGTGGGGTTGCCCTTCGCCGGGTCGAGGCCGAGGCCGACGCTCCAGAAGGCCAGCATGAGGATTCCGACCGCGCCGCCGAAGTAGCCGCCGTACGCGGCCAGCACGAACTGTCCGATGAGGACACTCCTGGTGCTCAGGTCGATCGGATGGCCTATCGCGGTCGAGAGCAGTCGCGAAGCGGTGCGGCCGAACGCCAGGACCACGGTTGCGAACGCGAGCAGCCAGGGCACCGCGACGCGGAACGACTCGGAAGGCAGCACCAGCAGCAGTCCGGCGCCGAGCGCGCTGCCGACCAGGCTGGTGGTGGTCAGCGCGGTCCTCGACGTGGTTCCGACCTGGACCAGCTCGTTCCGGTACGCCCATGCGCTGGCGAGCGCGCCGGGCAGCAGCGCCACGGTCGAGGACGCGTTCGCGGTGACAGCGGGCAACCCCGCTGCCACCAGGGCCGGCAGGGCCACGAAGGTGCCTCCGCCGCCGACGGCGTTCAGCGCTCCCGCCGCGACACCGACCAGCAACAGGGCGATGAACTCCAGCATGCGGCCAGCATCGAACCCGGTCCCGGCGGGAACAACGTGACGAGAACCGCAGCGCGGCAAGGAAAACGCTCGTGTCGGGTCCGCATCTCGTTGCGGGCACCTGCCGAGGGGGTTCGCAGTGCCGGGCGGAAAAGCCGTCCACCAGCGGAGAACGGGCGTTCGGGGCTCCACTTCGAGCGGGCGTGATCGATCGATTCCGGAGATGAACCCCATCGAAAACAAGCGTTGGCCTGGGTGATGAGCTCTGGCCAACACTGATCCCATGGCGAGTTGTCGCATCACCACGGCTGCCACCGGCCGCGAGGAGCCCGACCGGTGAACCAGGGCCCCGAACGGAACACGTCGACCGACGTGGCCGACCTGCTGCGTGCTTTCGCCCTGCGATTCCTGGTCATCGGGCTCGTCCTGGCCGTCACGGGCGCGACCATGCTGGGGCTGGTCGCTCTCTTGGCGGGCGCTGGGCTCCTGCACCTCTCGCCCAGCGACCGCGGTGCTGCGCCGTGGATCAGCCCAGGAGGTGCTGGAGCAGAGCGCGGGCGGCCGGGTTGACCGGTTCCGCTTGCCGACCCGCCAGGTAGATCGACCTGGCCAGGCCCGGTTGCTCGATCCGGGCGTGCGGAAGCCCGGACCGCTCGGCGACCTGCTCGGGCACGATGCTCACCCCGAGGCCGGCCGCCACCAGCTCGATCAGCAGCGACATGTTCGTGGCCTCGCACACCGGATCGCGGCGGATCCCGGCGTCGGCGCACCGGCGGGCGACCAGCTCCTGCAGGCCGCTGCCGCTGAAGTCCACGAACGGCTCGTCGTCCAGCTCCGCCAGGCGGACGCGACGTCGTCCGGCCAGCCGGTGGTCGGGGTGGCTGAGCAGCACGAGCTCCTGGCGCCACTCGGCGAAGCCGACCAGTTCCTCCGGGAGCTGCCCGTCGAAAGCGACGAAGGCGAGATCCAGCTCGCCGCTGTCGACCGAATCCATCAGGTCGGGAACGATGCCTTGGCGCACGCGGATGCGCACCCCGGGATGGGCCTTCTGGAACGCCCCGAGCTCGCCGGGCAGATCGACCTCCGTCAGCGCCTGGATGGTGCCGATCGCCAGGTGCCCGCGCGAGAGCCCCACCACCGCGGACACCTCGCCACGCGCAGCGACGACGTCGGCGGCGATCCGGTGCGCCATCGGCACCAGCGCCCGTCCGGCCTCGGTCAGCAGCACTCGCCGGGAGGTGCGTTCGAACAGCTTGGTGCCCAGCTCGTCCTCGAGCTTGCGGATCGACGAGCTCAGCGCCGACTGGACGACGTGCACTTCCCGCGCTGCGCCGGTGAAGCTGCCGGTGCGCACCACGGCCAGAAAGTGCTCGAGCTGCCGCAATTCCACCAGCGGAACGATACCCGGGATCATTGCCGCGGTTTCCGCTTGCTGAACAGCAGTGTCAGCGGGGGGACTGGTGGTTGGGGGCGTCGAGGGCTCGGGTGAGGGCGTGGGCTTCGTGGAGGAGGAGGGCGCCGAGTTCGGGTTGGCGCTCCGGGCGGAAGCGGGGTTCGATGCCGGTCAAGGTCAGCGCCCACGCCGGTTTGCCCGCTCGGTCGAACACCGCTGCCGCCATGCCCCAGCTGCCCTCCACCACCAGACCGGGGTTGACCGCGTAGCCGTCGCGGCGGGTGCGGGCGATGCGGGTGCGGACCGCTTCGGGGGAGTGCGACGGGCCCCAGCGGCCGGTCAGGTCGGTGCTCTCCAGGTGGGCGTCGATCTCCGCGTCGTCGAGGAAGGCCAGGATGACCAGGCCTGCGGAGACCACGCCGAGCGGGAACCGGGCGCCTTCGTAGAGCACGAACGAGCGGATCGGGAAGTCGCCGTCCTCGCGCAGCAGGCACACCGTTTCCGAGCCGCGCAGAGCCGAGAAGAACGCGCTCTCGCCGGTCTTGGCCGCCAGCCGGTGCACGCTCGCGCGGGCGTGGTGCGTGACGTCGTAGCGGGCGCCTGCGGTCTGCCCCAGCAGGTACAGCTCAGGGCCGAGGAACCACTGGCCGGTGCGCTGGTCGCGGTCGACGAACCCCTCCTCGGCCAGGGAGCTGAGCAGCCGGTGCACGGTCGGCCGGGGGAGGCCGGTGGCCCTGGCCAGGTCGCTGGTGGCCGCACCGGTCTCGTTGGTCGCCGACAGCGCCCGGAGCACGGTGCCGACCCGGCCGACCAGGTGCGCGTTCGGAGCGCTCATGCAGTCCCGCCTCCCAGTCCCGCCTCTCCGCGATTCACTGTCCCGCCTCTCCGCGATTCACAGTGGTGGTTGCGTTCGGGGTGATCTTGCGTTTTGGGGGTTTCTTGTGGCTGGTTCGCGTCACGGTCCCCTGAGGTGCGGTTGGGCAGGACTGGGGGCTCATGCCATCAGCATAGCGTCCACTCAGTGAACGCTTGGATCGAACAGCGATCGCCCGTTGAACGGTTCGGGCGTGATCAACGGTGATTTGTTGCGGTGAACGGGGGTGCGCCCCTTTACTGCTGCTGTTCGTCCAGCGGACCGATGAAGAGGTGATGAGTTGTCCAAGCTGCGTTCGAGTGCGGCGGAGGCACTGGCCGGGGTGCTCGAGGACGGGATGACGATCGCCGTCGGCGGCTTCGGCCTGTGCGGCATCCCGAGCGACCTCATCGAGGTCGTCCGCGACAGCGGGGTCACCGGCCTGACGGTGGTCTCCAACAACATGGGAGTGGACGGCAAGGGGCTCGGGCTGCTGCTGGAGAACCAGCAGGTGGCCAAGGTGATCGCCTCCTACGTGGGGGAGAACAAGCTGTTCGCCGAGCAGTACCTGGACGGGACGCTGACCGTCGAGTTCGCGCCGCAGGGAACGCTGTCGGAGCGGATGCGCGCCGGTGGCGCGGGGATCGCGGCGTTCTACACCCGCGCCGGCGTCGGAACCCCGGTGGCCGAGGGCAAGCCGCTGGCCGAGTTCGACGGGCACACCTACGTGCAGGAGCGGGCCATCGTCGCCGACGTGGCGCTGGTGCACGCCCACACCGCGGACCCGGCGGGCAACCTCGTCTACCGGCAGAGCGCGCGCAACTTCAACCCGGTCGTGGCGACCTGCGGGAAGGTGACGGCGGTCGAGGTCGAGCACCTCAGCGAGGAGTACCTGGACCCGGAGCGGGTGGTGACGCCGGGCATCTACGTCGACCGGCTCGCGCTGGCGCGACCGCGCGTCAAGGACATCGAGAAGCGCACCGTCCGCCCGCGCCCCTGAGCGCCTCACCTCGAAACTTGGGAGCAACCATGGCCTGGAACCGTGACGAGATGGCGGCGATCGCGGCCACCGAACTCCGCGACGGCGACTACGTCAACCTCGGGATCGGCATCCCGACGCTGGTCGCCAACCACATCCCGGACGGCGTGCGGGTGACCCTGCAGAGCGAGAACGGCATCCTCGGGCTGGGCCCGTTCCCCTACGAGGGGGAGGAGGACCCCGACCTCATCAACGCGGGCAAGCAGACGGTCACGGTCAACCCCGGGGCCAGCTACTTCGACTCGTCGGCGTCCTTCGCGATGATGCGCGGCGGGCGCATCGACATCGCGATCCTCGGCGCGCTGCAGGTGGCCGTGAACGGCGACCTGGCGAACTGGACGATCCCGGGCGCCCTGGTCAAGGGCATGGGCGGCGCGATGGACCTGGTGGTCGGTGCGCGCCGGATCGTGGTGATCACCGATCACGTCGCCAAGGACGGCAGCCCGAAGATCGTCGGGGAGTGCACGCTGCCGCTGACCGGAGCGGGCGTGGTCAACCGGATCGTCACCGACCTCGCGGTGCTCGACGTGACCCCGGACGGGTTGCAGCTGATCTCCGTCGCCCCCGGCGTCACCGAAGAAGAGGTCCGCGAGAAGACCGGTGCCCCGATCCTGGACGCGGTCGCAGCGAGCTGACCCCTTCTCCGTCCCTTGTGGACGAAACTTCCGGCACGACCCGCGGCGCCACGCGGGTCGTGCCGGATCTGCGTCGGGCCAGGGCTTCAGAGCAGCCGCCGCAAGGCTTCGCCGACAGCGGCGACTCCGTCACCGATCTCCGTCGTCGTTCTGGCGGCGTAGCCCAGGACGAGTCCTGGTCGGTGCGGGCGCTGACCGTGCCACGACAGCGGCTGGACTTTCACGCCGTGCCCGAGTGCCGCGAAGGCGAGGTCTGCGTCGGAGAAGCCGGCGTCGAAGGTGATCAGCAGATGCAGGCCCGCTGCGGCACCGTGCACTTCTGCGCCGGGCAGGTGAGCGCGGATCGCGTCGACCATGGCGTCCCGGCGTTGCCGGTGGCGGCGGCGCAGTTGGCGCAGATGGCGTTCCAGCACGCCCGATTCCACCAGCCGCGCCAGGGTGAGCTGCGGCAGCACCGCATTGCCCAGGTCTGCGTACCGCTTCGCGTCCACCAGGTCGTCGCGATAGCGCTCGGGGGCCAGGACCCAGCCGACCCGGAGCGCGGGGGCGAGGAGCTTGGAGATGCTGCCCGCGTAGATGACCTCTTCGGCGAGCATCGAGCGCAGGGCGGGCACCGGCGGCCGGTCGTAGCGGTGCTCGGCGTCGTAGTCGTCCTCGACGATCAGTCCGCCGTCCGCGGCCCAGCGCATGAGCTCGCGACGCCGCTCGCCGCTCAGCACCACGCCGGTCGGGAACTGGTGAGCGGGTGTCAGCAGCACGGCTGGGGAGCCTGCGGTGCGCAGGTGCTCGACGCGCAGACCGTCGGCGTCGACCGGGATCGGCGGAGTGCCCACCCGCTGGCTGTTCAGGTGCTGGCGGGCTCCGAGCGATCCGGGGTCCTCCACCGCCACTTCGCGGATTCCCGAGCTGTGGAGCACTTGCGCGACCAGGGTGAGCGCTTGGGCAGTGCCCGCGACGATGAGGACCTCGCTCGGGTCCACCAGGATTCCGCGAGTGCGGGCCAACCAGGTCGCCACGGCCGAACGCAGCGCGGTGGTCCCGCGGGGATCTCCGTATCCGAACCCCGCTGATGAGAGCTCGCCGAGCGCGGCGTGTTCCGCGCGCAGCCAAGCTGCCCGGGGGAAAGCCGCGAGGTCCGGCGTTCCGGGGGACAGGTCGATCCGGGCAGGCATCGCGCGGAAGGAGTCGAAGACGTCGGCGCCGGGCGCAGCTTCGAACAACGAGTCCGGCGAGGGCGTTTCGTCCCGGGCTGGCGGCGACGCCGGTGCGGTTCGGGCGGGAGCGGCCACGACGATCGTTCCGCTGCGCCCGCGACCGGCCACGTGGCCATCTTCGCTCAGCCGTTGGTACGCCTCGGTGATCACGCCGCGGGAGACGCGCAGTTCCGCGGCCAGAGTTCGGGTGGCGGGGAGCCTGCTGCCCACCGGGAGACGACCGTCGGCGATGGCGAGCCGGAGCCGCTGGGCCAGCCACTCCGACAGCCCGCCCGCCGGGGCCTGGTCGACGTGCAGCTGCAGGAAGTCCGCTCCCGGGGTTTTGGACCGGTCGACAGCGGCAGTTTTGGACCTGGGCACCGGACCATTGTGGCGCGAGGGTGGGAGGCGACGACCGGGAAGGGAAGAGCGAGGCGCGATGACGATCGACTACGTGCACGGTTACTCGGCACTGGAAACCCGTCGGCTGGGCGCCAGGCGGACACGTTGGCCGCGCTGCTGCACGAGGGCACGGCGTACCCCGCTGGCAGCCGGGTGCTGGAGGTCGGTTGCGGCATCGGTGCGCAGACCGCGCACCTGGTCGCCAGCAGTCCCGGAGCGCGCATCGTGGCGGTCGACGTCAACGAGGCGTCGCTGGGGCAGGCCCGAGCCCGCCTCGCTGCGGACTCGCCCGATGCGGAGGTGGAGTGGCACTGCGCCGACCTGTTCGACCTGCCCTTCTCCGATGCCTCCTTCGACCACCTCTTCGTCTGCTTCGTCCTGGAACACCTGCCCGATCCCCAGCGGGCGCTGCTGGAACTGCGCCGTCTGCTGCGGCCCGGCGGGACCGTCACCGCGATCGAGGGGGACCACGGATCGGTGCTCCTGCACCCCGACAGCGCCCACGCCCGAGCGGCGATCGACTGCCAGGTCCAGCTGCAGTCCCTCGCCGGCGGTGATGCGCACATCGGACGGAGATTGCAGCCGTTGCTCGCCGAAGCCGGATACGACGGCATCACCGTCCAGGCACGGCCGGTCTACGTCGATCAGAACCGGCCGGAGCTGGTCGAAGGCTTCACCCGCAACACCTTCATCGCCATGATCGAATCGGTCGGGAGCGATGCGCTGGCCGCCGGCCTCACCACGTCGGCCGACTGGCGCCGGGGTGTGGCCGACCTCCACCGGGTGGCTGAAGCGGGCGGAACCTTCCACTACACGTTCTTCAAAGCGCTCGCCGCGAAGCTCCCCTGATCTCCAGGGCCGCCGTGATGGTCCGGGGACGCGGGCGCGTGGCAGGCTTGGGGGAGTTGCAGGCGATGGTGGAGGAGTGGGTGTGCGGGCGTACGGGTTCTCCGAAGCGGGTGGGCCGGAGAAGGAGACCTTCCTGGACGTGCCGGTGCCCGATCCGGGGCCGGGTGAGCTGCTGGTGCGGGTTCGCGCCGCTGGGGTGAACCCGGGGGACTGGCGGCTCCGCGAGGGGACCTACGGCGTTGCCGGGCCCGCGGTCCTGGGGCGCGAGGTGGCCGGGACGGTCACCGCGGTCGGGGCTGGTGTCACGGGCTTCTCGGTCGGTGACGAGGTGTTCGGCGGGTGCCCCGGCATGGTCGGCGGATGGGCTGAGCAGGCTCTGGTCACCGCGTCCTTCGCCGCGCGGCGACCGGATTCGGTGTCGCCGGAGGAAGCGGCAGTGCTGCCGGTGGCGAGCGGTACCGCGTACGACGCCCTGGACAACCTCGGTTTGAGCGCTGGGCAGACCCTGCTGGTCAACGGCGCGGGTGGTGGTGTCGGAGTCCCGACGGTGCAGCTCGCGCGAGCCCGGGGGATCAACGTCGTGGGTGTGGCGAGTCCGGCGAAGCACGACCTCGTCGCAGGATTCGGTGCGACCCCGGTGGCCTACGGGGACGGTGTCCTCGACCGGGTACGAGCCGCTGCTCCCAACGGAGTCGACGCGGTCTTCGACCTGGTGGGAGGCGAAGCCCTGCGCACTGTCGCCGGTCTGGTCGAGGACCGCTCGAAACTGCTGTCCATCGCGGACAAAACGCTGGTCGCCGAGCTGGGTGGCCGGACGGTGGAACGCGATCGCAGCACTGCCGTCCTCGATTCCCTGGCCCGGCTGGTCGTTTCGGGGGAATTGGATCCGTGCGTCAAGCAGGTCCGGCCGCTGGACGAGGCCGGTGCGGCGCTCGCGGAGGTCGAGCACGGGCACGTCGTGGGGAAGGTCGTCCTCGTTCCCTGACGGTGGCACGGTGATGTCAGCGGTCCCAACGGCACTAGCTGGTCATTCCGCCAACGCGACTCTCAGGTGCCTCACCGATGGACTCCTGTGCTAGCGCCGGTGCGGGAGATATGGGCCATGTGGTGTGACGTTGCTATGGCAATCCACTTGGTCGACCTGCCCACTTCCGGCTTCGCCAGGTGTCGGCATTCGTGAAGGGTTTGGTCGCCCCAGGAGAAGTCGGCACCGGCGAATTCACTGTGGTTGACGAGTTCGTCGGCCACCTCCAGGAAATACTGCTCGGACGTTCCTGGCGGTGGGGCGCCGGTGCCGCGGCCGGGGATCTTCCGGGCAATGAAGAGGGTCCGGTTCGGCACCGTGTAGTGGATGTACGGGTTCGCCCAGCCGATTCCGTCGTCGTCGCCGGGAACGGGGTGGACGACGCCGTAATCCCCGTAACGGATGCGGTGTTGACAGCTTTGTTGAACCGCTCTCCAAAGGTCCACTTCAGCGCGGTCCCGGAAATGGGTCTCGTACCCGTTGCGCTTTTTAGGTGTCGACCCGGCCAGCAACCCGATTGAGGCGAGCTCGCAGTTCTCGGCGACATCGTTGATAACGCCGAGCAGCTCGTGAACTCTCCGCTCGTCGACGCGGTCGACGTAGCCTTCGTCGAGGAGCAAGTGGATCTCTCGACTGCTTGCCCCAGTGGCTCTCGCGACGCGGGCGATCCGATCGACCAAGCGCGGGTTACCGCCTCTCGAAGCATGCCTGCATCGCAGGGCGATCTCCCTGGGATTGTGCTCGCGAAGCAACCGCACCCTGCGCAGTTCCCGATCATCAACCGTCGGCGCGATGACGGGAATCAAGGCTGGAACGTGGGCGTTCAAGAGATTTCTCTCGCGCTTCTCGTCGAGCTCGGCTTCGATCTTCGCATCGAGGTGCTCAAATGCTCCTCCGGGGATCGACCCGAACGGACTCGACGGGGATAGCCACGTCGTATCCAGCCACAAGGAACGGCCTGCCCGCACAGCGGCGACGCCCATTCGCACGATCTTGGTAGTGATGCGGCTGTCGACCTTCAGGCTGTTGAGCAGTTCGACTGAGATGACGGGGGCTTCTGTTCCGAGATCGGTCCTCAGAACTGCATCGATCTCACCCTGCTTGCTCTTCAGCGCCAGAACGGGTGCAAGCGGTGAATCAACCACGGGCATGCCTCCTCGTCGTCGCGCCGAGCCGTCAGGTGCGACGATGGTCGCGGCAGCGCGTGGAAGATGACCGGTCGAGTGGTCCGCACTTCCTCTCGTCGAGCGAAATGAACAGGACGAGCCTGGTGCTGGTCGCCCTTCGCCCTCAGCGTCGCAGTTGCTTCCGACGGCATCCATCGGCCGAACGAGTGGATGATCATTGGCTCGGGGCAGTGGAGAGTCAGGCGTGTTCCTGGGCCGAATCCTTGGCTCGGCTGGTCGTTTCGGGGGAATTGGATCCGTGCGTCAAGCAGGTCCGGCCGCTGGACGAGGCCGGCGCGGCGCTCGCGGAGGTCGAGCACGGGCACGTCGTGGGGAAGGTCGTCCTCGTTCCCTGAAAACCGCCGCACGGGCGGCGGAATTCTGGTCGAATTCGGGGCATGGCCGATTTCTTCGACGACGTAGCACCGGTTCGGCGGGTCCGATATGACGTGATGGACGTCCACCACCCGGAGGAAGCCGGGCCGCGGCCGGCGGTGATCTTCGTGCACGGTGGTCCCGTTCCCGAGGACGTCGAGCCCAAGCCACGGGACTGGGAGGGGTTCATCGGCTACGGCGCGCTGGCTGCGGCGGCCGGGCTGGTCGGGATCACCTTCAACCACCGGCTCCACACCGACATGCACTACCCGCAGGCCGCGGACGACGTCGCCGCGGTGATCGAGCGGACGCGGCAGCTCGACGTCGTCGACGGCGACCGCATCGCGCTGTGGTGCTTCTCCGGAGGCGGGCCGATCGCCGCGTCGTACCTGCGCACCGCGCCGTCGTGGCTCCGCGCGGTCGGGTTCACCTACCCGGTGCTGGCCCCGCCGCCCGACTGGCCCGGCGACAAGCCGCGCTTCAACGCGGTGGAGGCGGTCTCCGAGCACCCGGAGCTGCCCAAGCTGCTGGTGCGGGTCGGCGACGAGTACGAGTTCTTCGTGCCCACCCAGGACGCGTTCGTCAAGGAGGCCCGCGAAGCCGGTGCTGACCTGGAAGTCATCGAAATCCCGGACGCGGCACACGGTTTCGAGGGGCACGGGCCGAATCCCGCTGCCCGCCAAGCGGTCGACCGGGCAGTGGACTGGATGGTCGCCGCTCTGAACAAGTGAGCTCCGGAACCACGCGGCGGTGAACGTTCACGTCTGCGCTACCGGTTCGTTCGTCGTTGATCACGTGGTGGACGGCTCGTCCCCGCAGGATCTCGACGACGTTTCGGACAAAGCAGACGAGGAGTTCGCATGTTGCGCCGGATCGCGGTTGCTGCCGCAGCCGCACTGGTGGTGTCGATCGGGCTGGCACCAGCACCCGTTGCCACCGCCGCCGAGGTGGACGTCGCCGCCATCGCGCATCGCGGGGCATCCGCCTACGCACCGGAGAACACCCTGGCCGCGGTGCGGCTCGGCGTGCAGATGCGGGCCGACCTGGTGGAGATCGACGTCCAGCAGACCGAGGACGGCGCGCTGGTCGTCGCCCACGACAACACCTTGGAGCGCACCACCGACGTCGAGCAGAAGTTCCCGGACCGCGCGCCGTGGCGGATCTCCGACTTCACCCTCGACGAGATCCGCACCCTGGACGCGGGTTCGTGGAAGGCGCCCGAGTTCGCCGGTGAGCAGGTCCCGACGCTGGCCGAGGTGCTGGACGTCCTGCAGCGCGGCCGCGCCGGCCTGCTGCTGGAGGCCAAGTCGCCGGAGCTCTACCCGGGCATCGCCGAGCGCATCGCAGGCGAACTCCAGGCGCGGCCCTCGTGGGTGCGGCCCGACCCGGAGGCCCGCAACCTCGTGGTGCAGAGCTTCGACTGGGACTTCGTCCGCCACTTCCACGACCTGCTGCCGCAGGTGCAGGTGGGGGTGCTGGGCGCGCCGACCGAGGCCGAACTCGCCGACGTGGCGACCTATTCGAACCAGGTCAACCCGAACCAGGCGCAGGCGACACCGGAGTACATCGCCGCCGTCCACGAGCACGGGATGCGGATCAACCCGTACACGGTCAACGACGCGGCGCAGATGCGAATCCTGATCGAGCGCGGTGTGGACGGCATCATCAGCGACCGCCCCGACGTCCTGCGCTCGGAGATCGACGGAGCCTGACGAGCCAACTGACGCGAAGCGGGCCGTTCCTCCGGGGAGCGGCCCGCTTCGCGGGTTGACCTTGACGCAGGGGCAAGCCGTCAGGCTGGTCGGCATGACGGCGAAGATCGAGCACTTCACGGTCCACCACGACGGGGTCGCGATCGCAGGTTCTCGCGGTGGCCGGGGACGACCGCTGGTCCTGTGCCCCGGGTTGCTCACGACGCAGGCCGATCTGGGCGAGCTGGTCGGGTTGCTGCGGCGCGACCACGACGTGGTGACCTTCGACCTGCGAGGTCACGGGCTTTCCTCGGCCGCCGACCGGTATTCCTTCGACGCGTTCCTCGGTGATCTCGCCGCAGTGCTCGCGGAGCTGAGCCTTCCGGCGCCTGTGCTCGTGGGCCACTCGCTGGGCGCGGATCTGATCGTGCACCACGCCTCGGAGCATCCCGAGATCGGCGCCGAACTCGTCCTCGTCGACGGGGCGAACCCGGTGCCCGAACCGTTCATCACCGAGGACGACCTGCCCGAGTTCCGCGCGATGGCGGAAGAACTGCGGCGCGAGGTGGAGTCCCTCGAGGGCACGCCGCGCCAGGTTTTGCTCACCGAGCAGGAGATCCTCGGGCTGAACCTCGAGGTGGAAGCTGTGCGGTCCGGAATCCTCGACAGGTACCGGAAGATCGACCTCCCGATCAGCATGATCATGTCGACGTCGATGGCCGGCGACAGCGGTGAAGGGCGTGCACCGTGGCGCAACCGGAACTGGCGCGCCGGCATCGAGCGGCTGGTCCGCGCGCGGCCGCGCACCACCACGGCCTGGCTCGACGCGGATCACGGGCTGATGGTCGCTCGCGCCCCGGAAGTCGCCCGGCTCATCCGTCGCGCATCGGGTCGGTCATGACCCGGCGAACAGCCGCGGGGCCCAGGAGACTGGTCGGATGCTGACGATCGGTGAGCTGGCGTCGCACGCCGGGGTGACGGTGCGCGCGGTGCGGCACTACCACGCCAAGGGGCTGCTGCCGGAGCCGGAGCGGGACAGGGCTGGCTATCGGCGGTACGACGCCGGTGCGGTGATCGAGCTGGTCAAGATCCGGACCCTCGCCGAGGCGGGGGTACCGCTGGCGCGCGTGCGGGAGCTGCTGCGGGCAGACCAGGAGGAGTTCGCCGCAGCCGTCGCCGACATCGACGCGAGGTTACGGGCGGAGATCCGGCAGCGGCAGCGGCATCGCGAGCGGATCGTCGGCCTCTCCTCCGGAGACAGCCTGGTGCTGCCCCCGGAGGTGGTCGACTTCCTCGAACGGCTGCGGGAGCTCGGCGTCGACGAGCGGATCGTCCAGGTCGAACGCGACGGCTGGATTCCCCTGGTCGCACGCTCTCCCGGGCGGGTCCGGGAGTGGATCGCGCGCAAGCAGGAGCAGATCGCCGACCCGAAGTTCGTCGACCTGTACCTCGCGCTGGGCCAAGCGTTCGACTGGGCCGACGACGACCCGCGGCTGGTCGAGCTGGCCGACGAGCTGGCAACCCTCGTCACCCACCTCGCCGAGCAGCGCGGCGATGCCTACGTCGACGACGTCGACGTGGACCCGCCGTTGGCGGAGCTGATGGACGCCCTGGCATTCGAGACCGCGCCGCCGGCCCGCCGCCTGATCGAACTGCTGGCGGAGCGCGGCTGGCGGGGCTGGACGAAGCTCGAACGAGCGGACCCCGCGCGACGTTCCCGGTAACCGCCACAGGGAGTCCACAGTGGATTATTTGGGAATGATGCACTGCTGGCGGCGAGAACTGCGCACCTCCCGCTGTGGTCGTGGACTCAAAATTCCATTGAAATCGGAGGTTCGATTTCAATGGAATTTGCGGATCCGCGCGCCGGGGTCACTGCTCGGCGGTGGGTTCTTGGATCGAGGGCCAGGTGGTGAGGAGGCGGGTGAGGGATTCGGTGGTTTCGCGGATTGCCGTGACCGAGCAGGTTTCGTCGCTGACGTGGGCCTGGTCCGGGTCGCCCGGGCCGTAGACGATCACCGCGGGGGAGCCGAGGGCCGGTGCCAGGACCGAGGCGTCGGTGAAGTACGTGGCGTATTCCGGATTCTGGTCGGCGTTTTCCGGGCGCAGCGCCGCCACGATGGCGCGGGCCAGCGGGTCCTCGGCGCTGGTCGCGACGCCCGGCAGGTCCAGTTCGGCGGCGATTTCCGTGCCGGGGAGCGCGAGTTCGGTGATCGCGGTGCGCGCGTCGTCGGCGGTGAACTCCGGGGTGGTGCGGATGTCGAGCAGCAGATCGGCCCGGTCGGGCACCAGGTTCGGCTGCACGCCGGAGTGGAACGCGCCGACGTTGACCGTGGCCGGGCCGTGCGTCGGGCTGGTCGGCCAGTCGTCGTGGCGGTGGATGCGCACCGCGGTCTCGGCGAGCGCGGCCAGGGCGTTCTCGCCGAGTTCCGGGCGGGACCCGTGCGCGCTCCTGCCGTGCGCGGTGAGCCGCAGCCACAGAACTCCCTTGTGCCCCAGCACGATCCGGTTGGCGGTGGGCTCGGCCACCAGCAGCGCGGGGCTGGGCGTGAGCTCGGGCAGCAGAGCCGCACCTTCGCAGCCCGTTTCCTCGCCGAAGGTGAACACCAGCTGCGCGGCGAGCTCGTCCGGGGCGGTGCGGGCGGCCTGCACCGCTGCCGCGACGATCGCTGCCACCCCGGCCTTCATGTCGCTGCTGCCCCGACCGCGGAGCCGGTCGCCGTGGATCTCGCCGCTGTGCGGGTCGAACGTCCACGTCGCGGGGTCGGCGGGCACCGTGTCGAGGTGCCCGGTGAGGGTGAGCGGGGTGCCGGTGCCGAACCGGGCGACGAGGTTGGCCCGGCCGGGGCGCGGCTCGTCGACGGCCACCTCGAAGCCGGCGGCGGTGAGCAGCGGGGCGATCAGTTCGGCGGCGGCCTTCTCGCCCGCGGCGCGGGTGTCGAGGCGGACGAGTTGTTGGGTGAGCTCGATCGGGTCGGGCACGGGTCCTCCGGATCAGGGCTTGGGCGGAACAGCGGAACCGCGGATGACCAGCTGCAGCGGGAGGTTCCGCCGCACGGTGCTGCCGCCGGGGTCGGCGATGCGGGTGTGGACGAGCTCGAGCGCGCCGCGGGCCAGCTCGGCGACGGGCTGCTGCAGGGTGGTGAGCTTCGGGCGCAGCCATTCGCCGACCCGGATGCCGTCGCAGCCGACCACCGAGAGGTCTTCGGGGATGCTCAGGCCGTGCAGTTCGGCGGCGCCGAGGACGCCGACCGCGGCGATGTCGCTGCCGACGAACACCGCGGTGGGCGGCTGCGCGGCGCCGGTGAGGTACGGGAAGGTGCTCGCGCCGAACTGCTCGGTGTAGGGGCCGTGCAGGACCAGGCCCTCGTCGACCTCCAGCCCGGCGTGCTCCATCGCGTCGCGGTACCCGCGCAGCCGGTCGCGGGTGGTGGACAGCTCGCGAGGTCCGGCGATGTGCGCGATGCGCTGGTGGCCGAGCTGCGCGAGGTAGGCGGTGGCCTGGTAGGCGCCGCCGTAGTTGTCCACTCCGATGGTGTCCACGCCGGTGGTGTTGGCGATCTCCTCGTCCAGGACGACCACCGGCAGCCCGTCGGCGATGGCCTGCAGCAGCCGCGGGTTCTCGCGGTGCATCCCGACGTAGATCATTCCGTCGATGTCCTCGGTGTCCGCGACGAAGTCGCTGACCTTGGCCTCGCGCTGCGCTTGCCGGCCGGTGACCCCGATGACCAGCGAGGCGCCGCTGACGGCCGCGGCGGTGGCGATCTCCTCGGCCAGCGCGGCGAAGAACGGGTTGGCCAGTTCCGGGACGATCAGCGCGATGACCGGTGCGTGGTCGCGCCCGGTGTCCGCGGTGGCCGCCGGGCGCACCTCGTAGTGCAGCTCCTGGACGGCGGCGTCGATCCGCGCGGCGGTCTCGGGCTGCACCTTCAGCTGGCCGCGCAGGTAGCGCGACGCCGTCGAGGTCGACACTTGCGCACGTTGCGCAACGCGCGTCAACGTCATCCGCGTCCCTTCCATCGAGTGCTTTGGGCGCAGTGTATCGGCAAGGTGGCTCAGGTCGACGCTTGACGGAGGGCGCGGCGCGGATTAGTTTGCGCAACATCGAGCGCAAATTTTGCGCAAAATCATCTAACAGGGGAGGCGGATTTGAGCCGCGTGCTGCTGGCCGGGGAGTCCTGGGTGGCCCGGACGACCGACGTCAAGGGCTTCGACGCCATCGATCGCGCCCAGCTCGAGATCGGGGCCGAGGCGTTGCTCGCGGCGTTGCGCGCAGAAGGCCACGACGTGGTCCACCTGCCGTCGCACCTCGTCGCGACGGACTTCCCCGCGTCGCTCGACGAGCTCGGCGAGTACGACGTGGTGATCCTGTCCGACATCGGCGCGAACTCGCTGCTGCTGCACCCGCAGGTGTTCAACCAGGGCCGCCGGTTCCCGAACCGGCTCAAGCTGCTGGCCGAGTGGGTGCGCGCCGGCGGCGGGCTGGCGATGGCCGGCGGCTACCTCAGCTTCCAGGGCTTCCAGGGCAAGGCGAACTTCCACGACACCCCGATCGAGGAGGTGCTGCCGGTGGAGATCCTGCCCTACGACGACCGGGTGGAGTCCCCGGAAGGCGTCTTCGGCGAGCTCACCGGTACCGCCCACCCCGTCGTCGAGGGCCTGGACGCGCAGTGGCCGGCCCTGCTCGGCTACCAGAAGCTCGTCGCCAAGTCCGACGCGACCGTGCTCGCCACCGTCGAGTCGCGGCCGCTGCTGGCGGTGCGCACCGAGGGCGAGGGCCGAACCCTGGCCTTCGCCTCGGACATCTCGCCGCACTGGGCGCCGACCGAATTCCTGGAGTGGGACGGGTACCGTCGGCTGTTCCACCAGGCGGTCACCTGGTTGGCCGGCGACCGGTAGTCCCTCCGCCTCCACTGTTTCCAGACTCACCTTGCGTGGCGGTGCGGGTGGCGGAACCTCAG
>NZ_JAQGLA010000074.1 GCF_027853915.1 Saccharopolyspora oryzae | reverse complement strand
GCGAGCAGTTCCTGTGCCCGAACGGCAAGGGGCTGAAGGTGATCGCGCCGAGCGCCGGGTTCACCTGGCGCGACGCCGAAGCCAGCGGCGAGAACTCGATGCGCTGGTACCGCGACGCGGTCGGCCTCGGCGGCGGGATTCCGGATCCGACCCAGCGCGACCGCATCCTCCACTACAACGAGGACGACGTCCGAGCCACCTGGATCATCCGCCGCTGGATGACTTCCGACGAGGTCAAGCAAATCCCCTTCGCCGAAGACCTCTGAGGACCCGAAGCTCGCGGGAAGTCGCCGGGAGCTACGGGACGATGACTGCGCGGCCGGTGATCTCGCCCGCGTGGAACCGCTCGTAGACCTGCGGGGTTTCGTCCAGACCGAAGGTCTCCACGTGCGCGCGCAGCGCTCCGGAGCGGGCCAGGTCCAGCACCTCGATCAGCTCGGCGCGGCTGCCCCAGTACGGCGCGGCCACCGAGACCTCGTGCGGCAGCAGGCCGAAACCGACCGGCAGCGGAGCTCCGGCGATCCCGACGATGGTGATGTCGCCTTCGATCGCCACCGACTGCGCGGCGATCTTCACCGTGGGCGCGATCCCCACGAAGTCCAGCACCACGTCCGCGCCCAACCCGCCGGTGAGCTGCCGGATGCGCGCCGGTGCCGCCTCGTCGGAGCGGGCCACGTCGTGCGCGCCCACCGCCCGGGCCAGTTCCAGCTTGTCGTCGGCCACGTCGAGCGCGATCACCCGGGCCCCGGTGGTGGCGCGCAGGATCTGCACCGCGAGGTGCCCGAGCCCGCCCGCGCCGATGACGACCGCGGTGCTGCCGCCGACCAGCTTCGGCATCGAGCGCTTGATCGCGTGGTACGGGGTCAGCCCGGCGTCGGTCAGCGGTGCGGCCTGCGTCGGGTCCAGGCCGTCCAGCGGGATCAGGTGCCGCACGTCGTCGACCAGCATGTACTCGGCCATCGCGCCCGGTGCGCCGAGCCCCGGCGGCCGGATGCCCAGCTCGCCGGCGCGGGTGCAGTAGTTCTCCTTGCCCTGCGCGCAGTTCCGGCACACGCCGCAACCCCACGGCCCGTACACCGCGACGGACTCGCCCTCGGACACCCCGCGCACGCCCGCGCCGAGCCCGGCGACGGTGCCGACGCCTTCGTGCCCGAGCGTGAGCGGCAGCTCGAACGGCAGCTTGTCGGCGGGCCAGCTCATCACGCCGATGTCGGAGTGGCACATGCCGGCCGCGGTCACCTTCAGCAGCACCTGGCCGGGACCGGGTTCGGGCTTGGGCACCTCGACCACCACGGGACTCGACCCGACCTGCTGGTACTGGACGGCCTTCATGACCTGACCCATCGCGAGCTCCTTCCGCGGTTCGATCGCGGAGCCCATCTTGCGCCGAACCGAACCCGTGAGCACTTTCTGGTGCCATGGCCCCGGAAAGTGCTCACGGGGGTGGAACTCAGCGAGGGGCCATGCGGAGGGCGCCGTCCATGCGGATGACCTCGCCGTTGAGGTAGTCGTGCTCGACGATGTTCACCGCGAGCTGGGCGTAGTCCTCGGGGGCGCCCAAGCGCTTCGGGAACGGGACGCCGTCGGCCAGGCCCTGGCGGTACTCCTCGCTCACGGTCGCCAGCATCGGGGTGTCGATGATGCCCGGTGCGATGGTCATGACCCGGATCCCGGCGGAGGACAGGTCGCGGGCGGCCGGCAGCGTCAGGCTCGCCACGCCGCCCTTGGACGCCGCGTAAGCGGCCTGGCCGATCTGCCCGTCGAAGGCCGCGACGGAGGCCGTGTTGATCACGACGCCGCGCTGGCCCTGCTGGTCGGCCTCGGTCTCGCGGATCGCCGCCGCGGCCAGGCGCAGCACGTTGAAGGTGCCGACCAGGTTGACCTCGACGACCTTGCGGAACAGGTCGAGGTCGTGCGCGCCCTGCCGGCCGACGATGCGCGCCGACGGGCCGATGCCCGCGCAGTTCACCACGATCCGCAGCGGATTCCCGGCGCCCGCGGCCTGCTGCACCGCGGTCTGCACCTGCTCAGCGTCGGTGACGTCGGCCGCCGCGTAGGTGACGCCGTCGACCACCGGCGCCTTGCCGACGGCCTCCGGCAAGTCCACCGCGAACACCTGAGCGCCACGCCCGGCGAGTGCTCTGGCGGTGGCCGCGCCAAGGCCGGAAGCCCCGCCGGTGACGATCGCCGCGGTGTCGGTGATCTGCATCTGCTCGTTCCTTTGCGTCCGTTTGCGCTACCCGGGCATGTCTAACACCTGGGAACGCACTTGCCCAGCATCGAACGCGGAACGGGCAGGGCGAGAAGCGGCGGTCACCGATGGCGTTGCACCTCCCGCTTCGATGTCGTCTCCACCAGCGAGAGCAGCGCGACCAGGGGCAGCGCGGCCAGCAGCGCGAGGCCGATGAACAGTGCGGCGAACCCGATGAGCTCCATGCGAAGAGCGTGGTCCGCTCACCGTCCCCGCCGCGTCTGCCACCAGGGGAGATCTGCCATCCGTCCGAGCGAAAACCTCATCACCCAACGTGACCGAGCTCACTGTTCCACCGCAACTTCCCTAGAAATCGCACGTCCGACTTCAAGGGCTCGCACCTTCCCCGGTGCCCCTGGTCCCGACACGCCGAAGGCGCAGAACCACAGTTTCAATTGAAACTGCGGCCGGCCGTGGGTGGGATCTGCAGTTTCAATTGAAACTGTGGTCCCACGGCGTGTCAGGACCCGGCGTGTCGGGACCCCTGGCCCCCGACACGCCGACACCTGTGGACAAGTCGTCCCGGCTGTGGAGAACTCCCGCAAATTCAATGGAAATCGGACATCCAAATTCCATTGAATTTGCGGATCACCGGTGCGGATCACCGGTGCGGATCACCGGTGCGGAGCCCTGGGGGCGGAGGGTCAGAGGGGTGGGCAGATGGCGTTGAGGGCTTCGAGATCGTCCGCCGTCGGGCGCCACTGGCCCGCGACCGCGTTTGCCTGGACCTGCTCCGGGGTCGTCGCGCCGCTGATCACCGAGCCGACCACCGGCTGCGCGGCCAGCCAGCCGACCGCGACCGACGTCATCGGGATGCCGCGCTGCTCGGCGAAGGTCCGCAGCTGCTCGATGCGCTCCCACGGCGCGTCCATCAGCATCTGGTTGCGGTTCGCCAGACGGCTGCCCGCCGGCGGCTCCTGGTCCTTCCGGTACTTGCCGGTCAGCAGGCCGTTGGCCAGCGGGAAGTAGGGGATCAGCCCGACCCCGAACCGCTTGCAGGCCGGGATGATCTCGCGCTCGGCCTCCCGGGCCAGCAGCGAGTAGTGGTTCTGAGTGGACACCGGTCCGGTCTGCGCGGCCGAGGAAGCCAGCCAGGACGCGTCGGCGAGCTGCCAGCCGGCCAGGTTGCAGTGCCCGACGTAGCGGACCTTGCCCTCGCGGACCAGGTCGTCGAGCACCGAGAGGGTCTCCTCCATCGGCGTCAGCCGGTCCGGCCGGTGCAGCTGGTACAGGTCGATCCAGTCGGTGCCCAGCCGCCGCAGCGAGGACTCCACCGCGCGGCGCACGTACCGGCGCGAGCCGCGCGCGGTGAAGTCCGGGCCGTTGCCGCCCTGCATGTCCATGCCGAACTTGGTCGCGATGACCGCCTGCTCGCGGCGGCCGGACAACGCCTGCCCGAGCAGCTCCTCGCTGCGCCCGCGCGGCGAGCCGTACACGTCGGCCACGTCGAAGAAGGTGATGCCGGCGTCGAGCGCGGTGTCCACCACGGCTCGCGCGCCGGCGAGGGATTCGGTCGCCGTTCCCGGGCGGCCCAGGTTGTTGCACCCGAGACCGACCGCGCTGACCACCAGACCGGATTCGCCCAGACGTCGCTGTTCCACGCCGAGGACCCTAAACGGCCCGTCACACGCGAGTCACGCCAGACGTACGGCGCGTGAACGTTTGCCCAAGTCAGTTCCTCTGCTCGGGCGATGTGCCACGATTCTCGAAGGGGGGATCAGCGGCTGTTCGGCCGCTCGCTTGAAGGGGTGTGGGGACTGGTGTTCGCACGTCGGATCGTCGTCGTCGGTACCGGTTACGTGGGGCTGACGACCGGCGCGTGCCTCGCGTCGCTGGGCCACCGCGTGGTGTGCAGCGACATCAACGCCGAGAAGGTCGCGCAGCTGTCCCGCGGCGAGGTCCGGATCCACGAGCCGGGGCTGGCCGAGCTGGTGCAGGAGGGCATCGCGGCCGGTCGGCTGGAGTTCGTGCTGGGTTCGGCGGGCGCGGTGGCCGACGCCGAGGTGGTCTTCCTGTGCGTGCCGACGCCGATGGGTTCCGGCGGCGGGGCCGATCTGGCGGTGGTGGAGTCGGTGGCGCGCGAGGTCCGCGAGGTGCTGCCCGCCGGATGCGTGCTGGTCACGAAGTCGACGGTCCCGGTGGGCACGTCCGCGCGGCTGCGCGAGCTGGTCGGGCGCCCCGACGTCGCGGTGGTGAGCAACCCGGAGTTCCTGCGCGAGGGGTCGGCGGTGCACGACTTCCTGAACCCGGACCGGATCGTCGTCGGCTCGGACACCCAGGACGCGGCGGAGCGGGTGGCTGCGCTGTACGCGCGGCTCGGCGCGCCGACGGTGCTCACCGACGCGGCCAGCGCGGAGATGGTGAAGTACGCGGCGAACTGCTTCCTGGCGACCAAGCTGTCCTACGTCAACGCGATCGCCGAGCTGTGCGAGCGGCTGGGCGCCGACATCACCGACGTGACCGAGGGGATGGGCTACGACCGGCGCATCGGCCAGGCGTTCCTGCAGCCCGGCCCGGGTTGGGGCGGGTCCTGCCTGCCGAAGGACACCGCGGCGTTGCTGCAGGTCGCGGATGCCGTGTCGTTCGACTTCCCGCTGCTGCAGGCGACCATCTCGTCCAACGAGCGGCAGCGCGAGCGGATGGTCGACAAGGTCGTCGAGGCCTGCGGCGGTTCGCCGGTCGGCGTCCGGATCGGCCTGCTGGGCCTGACGTTCAAGGCGGGCACCGACGACCTGCGCGACTCGCCCGCGCTCGAGGTGGCGCGGCTGCTGGCGGCGCGGGGCGCGGAACTGGTCGCCTTCGACCCGGGGCTGCGCGGTGACGAGGCGGAGCTGCCGTCGGGGCTGACGCTGGTCGACGACCCGTACCAGGCCGCGAAGGGCGCGGCGGCGCTCGTGCTGCTGACCGAGTGGCAGGAGTTCCGGACGCTGGACTGGACCCGGGTGGCGCAGGAGCTCGACGGCCCGGTCGTCGTGGACACCCGCAACCACCTGGACCCGGACGTCCTGCGCCGGGCGGGCCTGAGCTGGCGGGGAGTCGGCCGCACGCCGGTCGGCTGAGCACTTTTCGCTACTTCGACTATCGATCAACCGGGTGACGCCACCTTATGGTGTTCGACGTGTTCACAACTCGCCCGGAACTCGCCGGCACGCACGGGATGGTCGCCTCCACGCACTGGCTCGCCTCCGCAGCGGGCATGGCGGTGCTGGAGGACGACGGCAACGCCTTCGACGCCGCGGTCGCCGCCGGCTTCGTGCTGCAGGTGGTCGAACCGCACCTCAACGGACCGGGCGGGGAGGTCCCCGCGCTGTTCGCCACCGCCGACGACCCGCGCCCGCGCGCTCTCGCCGGTCAGGGCCCGGCGCCCGCCGGGGCGACCGCCGAGCACTACCGCGGGCTGGGCCTGGACCTGGTGCCCGGCACCGGTCTGCTGGCCACGACCGTGCCCGGCGCGTGGGACGGCTGGCTCCTGCTGCTGCGCGACCACGGCACCAAGACGCTGCGCGAGGTGCTGAAGTACGCGATCGGCTACGCGCGCGGCGGTTATCCGATCGTGGAGCGGATCACCACCACGATCGACACCGTCCGGGACATGTTCCGGGAGCACTGGCAGACCTCGGCGGACCTGTGGCTGACCGGCGGCGCCGCGCCCGCGCCCGGCAGCATCCTCAAGAACCCGGCGCTGGCCGGCACCTGGGAACGGCTGCTGGCCGAGGCCGAAGCGGCCGGCGGTGACCGCGAGGCGCAGATCGACGCCGCCCGTCGTGCCTGGTCGCAGGGCTTCGTCGCCGAGGCGGTGGAGAAGTTCGCGCGGATCCCGCACCGGGACAACTCCGGGCGCGACCACGCCGGGGTGCTCACCGCGCAGGACATGGCCGAGTTCGAGGCGACCTACGAGACGCCGCTGACCGTCGACCTGCCCGGCGGCTGGACGCTGGCGAAGTTCGGCATCTGGTCGCAGGGCCCGGCGCTCGCGGAGCAGCTGCGCCTGCTGGAGGGCTTCACCGACCGGATCAACTACGTCGACGGCCTCGCCGATGCCGACACCGTGCACCTCTCGGTCGAGGCGGCCAAGCTCGCGTTCGCCGATCGCGAGGCCTGGTACGGGGATTCCGCCGACCCCGGCGTGCTCGCCGACCTGGTGTCCCGCGAGTACGCCGCCGAGCGCCGCGGGCTGATCGGCGACCGGGCGTCGCTGGAGCTGCGCCCCGGTTCGCCCGGCGGTCGGCAGGCGGTGCTGGCCGCGCACGTCGCGGAGAACCGCGGCGTGGACGGGCAGAAGGACCCCAGCGGGGTCGGGATCGGCGAGCCCACGGTGTCGCCGACCGGGGAGGCCCGCGGCGACACGGTGCACATCGACGTCGCGGACCGCTGGGGGAACATGGTCTCGGCGACCCCGTCCGGCGGCTGGCTGCAGTCCTCGCCGACCATCCCGGAACTGGGCTTCTGCCTGGGCAGCCGGGCGCAGATGTTCTGGCTCGACGAGGGCCTGCCGAACTCGCTGGCCCCGGGCAAGCGCCCCCGGATCACGCTGAGCCCGTCCCTCGCGCTGCGCGGCGGCGTGCCGGCGCTGGCCTTCGGCACGCCGGGCGGTGACCAGCAGGACCAGTGGCAGCTGTGCTTCTGGCTGGCCCACGTCCACGGCGGGCTGAACTTGCAGGAGGCGATCGACGCCCCGGCCTGGCACACCGGGGCGTTCCCGGGCTCGTTCTACCCGCGCGCCTGGGAACCGGGCCGAGTGGTGGCGGAGTCCCGCCTCGGCGCCGAAACACTGGCCGAGCTCGCCCGCCGCGGCCACGACGTCCTCGACGCGGGCCCCTGGGCCCTCGGCCGCCTCTCGGCGGTCTCCCGGGACCCGGAAACCGGCCTCCTCCGAGCCGCCGCCAACGCCCGAGGCGCCCAGGGCTACGCGGCCGGCCGCTGACCGCAGAATTGAGGGTTTTCCAGGCTCGTTTTGCGTGGTGGTGCGGGTAGCGGAACCTCAGCGCCCGCCTGGTCTGCGGGTGCCCGACTTGATGTATGCCAATACACGGCAGTCGGGCCGTCCTCGCCAGGCGAACGCTGAGAACCCGCGGCGGTGCAAGCTGCGAGGGTGGGTTATGCGCCTGGCGGCGCATGCGACCCTCACCGCCCGGTGCCGGACGTGCCTCACGGTCACAGTCTGGGCAGGATGAAAAAGGTTCATCGAAACTGCAGATCGCAGGCAGGGGTGACCGCAGTTTCAATTGAAACTGCGGTTCCCCGTCCCCCTGCCGGGCTAACGTGGATCCGGTTCCTGGGGGTGACTTCCGCAAATTCAATGGAAATTGGAGGTCCGATTTCCATTGAATTTGCGTACCTCCGGTGTGTCGGGCGCGCATGACGCGCCGGGGGATTGGTCCTTTGTGGAGTGTCAGGCTGCTCGGAGGGTGGTGCCGAGGAGGAGCATCCGGAGGGTTCGGGCCGTGGCGTCGGCGATGAGGTCCGGGGCTCGGGTGATCGCGTCCGCGAGGTCCACCGGGCCGGTCAGGATGCCGGTGATGGCGTCGATCCCGTGGTCGTAGCTGGTGTCCGCGCCGGGGCCGATGGTGCCGCACAGGGCGATCACCGGACGGCTGTGCAGCTTCGCGCGTCGGGCCACCTCGGTCGGGATCTTGCCCAGCGCGGTGGACGCGTCGATGGCACCTTCGGCGGTGATCACCAGGTCCGCTTCGCGCAACCGGCGGTCGAGGTCCGCGCTCTCGAGGAACACGTCGAACCGGGACTGCAGCTGCGCGCCGAGCACACCGGCCAGACCCGCCGCCAGGCCGCCCGAGGCACCGCCGCCGGGCAGTTCGGCGCAGTGGATCCCGCTGTGCTTGCGCAGCAGGTCGGCCCAGATCTGCATGGCGGCGGCCAGCTGCTCGACCCGCTCCGGCGAAGCTCCCTTCTGCGGTCCGTAGCGGCGGGCGACGCCGTTCGGCCCGCACAGCGCGTTCTCGGGGTTCACCGCGACCACTAACTCCACTTCGGACAGTCGCGGGTCCAGCTCGCCGACGTCGATCCGCCGGGCGCGCAGCAGTTCAGCGCCACCGCCGCCGATCTCCGCCCCGTCGACGTCGAGCACCCGCGCGCCCAGGGCCTGCAGCGCACCCGATCCGCCGTCGCAGGTGCCGGAGTCGCCGCAGCCGACGATGATCTTCTCCACGCCGGCGTCCAGCGCAGCGGCGATCAGCTCGCCGACACCGCGGCTGGTCGTGGCGCCGGGGTCGCGCTGATCCGACGGCACCAGCGAAAGCCCCGCGGCAGCAGCCATTTCCACGAACGCGGTGCGCTCGTCGAGCAGCGCGTAGTGCGCCGTCACCGGTGCACCGACCGGCCCGGTGACGGTGACCGGCACCAGCTCGCCGCCGGTGGACCGGGCCAGCAGGCTCGCCGACCCCTCGCCGCCGTCGATCAGCGGGATGGTGTCGACGATCGCGCCCGGGACCACCCGGCGGATGCCGGTGCGGATGCCGGCGGCGACCGCGTCGGCGGCCAGGCACTCCTTGAAACCGCTCGGGGCGACGGCGAAGCGCAGCATGACAATCTCCTCCACTGTGGACGGTCAGACGAGCGGCAGGCCGAGCAGCGGCCAGCCGAACAGGGCGAACAGGACGACGAGAGCGGCGAGCGCGGGACCGAGCAGCGCGGAGAGCTTGCGCAGGTCGCGCGGCTCGTAGGTGGGGACCTGGTCGAGCCGGGCGAACATGGCCACCGGCTTGGCCGAGGACGGCAGGGTGTGGCAGAAACCGGCCGCGGCGGTTGAGGCGAACGCCAGCGCGACCGGGTTCGCGCCGACGGCGATCGCGGCGGGCACCACCAGCGGGATGAGCACCGAGGACCGCGCGGAACGCGACTGCACCAGCAGGTGCGCGGCGGTGCTGAGCGCGACGACCGCGATCAGCAGGGTCAGCGCGTCGTCGCCGGAGAGGACCTCCGAGGCGATCCAGCTAGCGGCGCCGGACGAGGTCAGGGCGGAGCCGAGGGCGGCGGTCGCGGCCATGAACAGCAGCAGCGACCAGGGGATTTCGCCGATGGCCGCGCCGATCCGCACGGTGCCGAAGCGCGGCGAGGTGATCAGCAGCGCGCCGCCCAGCGCGATCAGCGCAGGGGACAGGCCGTGCAGCGCCTCGGTGCTCCAGAGCATCACCACGGAACCGAGCACGGCGATGGCCCGGATCTCGGCGCGCTGCACCTGCACCGGCACGTCCAGCTTCTCCCGCAGGTCAGCGGCGTCGATCCGCAGCTGCTCGCGGCGGTCCGCGCGGGTCGTGAACAGCACCAGCACCAGCTCGGCGGCCAGGTGCGAGCTGACCGCGGCGAACGGCAGCCCCCACAGCAGCCACTGCCCGAACCCGATTCCGGAGCCGATCGCGGCGTCCAAGATCTGGCTGGTGATCAGGTGCGCACCGGCTCCGACCAGCGTCGCGACCGCCGACAGCAGCACCACCGCCGGGAACAGCAGGGCCAGCGCCCGCACCAGCCGAGGCCGTGCCGCGAACGCGCCGGCCAGTGCGCAGTAGAAGGGCACCACCAGCGCCGCGCGACCGCTGGTGCTGGGCACCAGCAGAGCTGTGGCCAGCAGGCCGAGCGTGATCAGGTGGAACAGGCCGCGGGCCGACCGGGCCTGACCGACCAGCGCGACGGCCAGCCGCGCGGGCAGCCCGGTGCGGTTGATCCCGGCGGCCAGCACGAACGCCGCCACCAGCAACCAGATCTGGTCGTCGCCGAGCGACGCGAACAGCTGCTCCGCGTCCAGCGCACCCAGCACGACCAGCGCGGCAGCCGCCGCGAGTGCGACGAAGGTGTCGTCCAGGCGGTTGCTCGTCCAGCCGAGCACCGCCGCGACGAACACCAGGACGGTGATCAGCCCGGTCCGGCCCAGCTCCCCGGGCTCGGTGGTGTCCGGTGCGGTGAGCGCCGCCGCCACCCCGAACAGGAGCAGCGCGCCCGCGGTGATCGCGATGGCCCAACCGCGCTCGCGGTGCGGTTCGGACATCTCGCGGGTGGTGCGCACCGGACTCGTGGCGTAGTCGGTGCGGACCCGCTCGGTGTCCTGGTCGCCGTTCATGGTGTCCACGATCGAACGTCCCGCTGAGACGTGCGTGAACCGCTCATGAAGGCGTGTTCATCTTCTCCGGGTAGTTTTCCACACCCCTGTGGACAACTTTGTCCACAGGGGTGTGACCAGGGAAAACACCGGCATCTGCGGGCGCTGCGGCGCAAAGTTATCCACAGCTGTGCACAGGTCTCAGCGACGCGTGCTGACCAGCACCAAACCGATGCCGATCAGCCCGATGCCGCACCACGCACCGGCTCCCAACCGCTCACCGACTACGAGAACGCCCAGGACGGCGGCGACCACCGGCTCCAGCAGGCTCAACGTCGTCGCCACGCTGGTGGACGTGCGGCGCAACCCGGCACCGAACAGCACGTAGGCCAGCCCCATCGGGATCACCGCCAGGTACCCCGCCACGACCAGCCCGGACGGCGAGCTCAGCAGCGGCCCACCGGTGAACGCGAGCACCGGGAGCAGGACCAGCGAACCGGAGCCGAACATCGCGCCCATCACCGCGCGCGACCCGTGCCCGCGACGCATCATCCGGGCCGCCGACCACGAGTAGACGACGTAGGAAGCGCTACCGAGCAGACCGAGCAGCGCGCCGAGCACGGTGCTCGCACCGGCACCGGTCCAGCCGCCGGTGATCAGCAGCAGACCGAGCACAGACAGTCCGGCGGACAGCGCCCACCGGCCGTCCAGCCGGACGCCGTCCGCGACCCGCTCCAAGATCGCGGCGAACACCGGCGCCGAACCGAGCGTGACCACGGTGCCGACGGCGACCCCGGCCAGCGCCATCGACGAGTAGAACGCCAGCGGGTACACCGCCACCGCCAGCGCGCCCACGACCAGCAGGCCGAGCTGCCCGGACCGCAGCACGTCGAACGCGGAGCGGCCCGCGATCGCGAGCAGCAGCAGGCCGCCGAAACCCATGGTGGCGGCCCCGATCGACAGCGGACTGGCGTCAGCGGGGGCGAAGCTGGCCGCGGTACCGGTGGTTCCCCACAGCGCGGAAGCCAGCAGGACGAGGAAAGGACCGGACAGGAACGAGGTCCGGACGCGCGCGGGCGCGTCGAGCAGTTGATCCGACAAGGTGAACTCTTCCGTTCGAAGACCGACGAGGACCAGTCGAACGGGGGCGCGTGCGTGCAGGAGGGTTTCCGGACGCCTGTTTCAGGCAAGACCCAATGAGGACTGCACAGCTGGATGAGGCGACGGCCGGTTCAACGCGAACAGCCGTCGGGAGCGCCGCCCGTCAGCAGGACGGCGGCGGGGTTACGCGACGCCAGTACGAGTTCACGACGTACACCCTAACGGGTCACGGCGGCGTCCGGAACGTGTTCCGCACGGCATTCCCGGGCCGCGCCGGCGCCTCACCCCGACGCTCCGCGGAGGTCTGCGATGGCGATCCTGCACACCGACATCCCGACCCGTTCCCAGGTCGATGCGCTGCTGACCGCGCGCGACCCGCACAGCGCGTCGCTGTACCTGCCGACCGATCCGGCGTCCAACGGCGACGCCGAGCGCGTCGAGCTGAAGAACCTGACCAGCAGCGCGCTGGAACAGCTCCGCGAGGGCGGTGCGGACAAGGACGAGGTGGGCGAGCTCGCCGACCAGCTCGCCGACCTCGCCGACGACGAGATGTTCTTCCGCTACCAGGCCCGCAGCCTCGCGGTCTTCGCCACGCCGACGTCGATCACCACCTTCCGGCTGCCCAACCAGCTGCGCGCGGCGGCCGAGGTCTCCGACCGGTTCCACCTCAAGCCGCTGCTGCGCTCGATCACCTTCCCGCACACCGCGCTGGTGCTGGCGCTGGCGCAGAACTCGGTGCGGCTGCTGGAAGTGCTGCCCGAACTGGACCCGGTGGCCATCGAGGTGTCCGGCATGCCGACCGACATCGACAGCGCGGTGGGGCGGGCGTTCCCGGCCGACCGCTCGCCGATCCGCCGGTTGCAGGCCGACGAGGGGAAGAAGGTGCGGATCCGCCAATTCGCCCGCGCGGTCGACCGCGCACTGCGCCCGGTCCTGCGCGGCGACGTGCCGCTGATCCTGGCCGCCACCGAACCGCTGCAGAGCATCTTCCGGTCGGTCAGCGGCGCCCCCGAGCTGGCCCCGGTCGGGCTGACCGGCAACCCGGAGGAGAGCACCGACCGAGAGCTGGCTTCGGCGGCCCGCGGCGTCCTCGACGACCTGCACGCGGACCGGCTGCGCGAGCTGCACCGGCTGTTCGACCTGCGCACGGGGCAGGGGCGGACGGTCACCGACGTCGCCGGCGTGGCCAAGTACGCGACGATGGGCGCGGTGGACACGGTGTTCGTGGACATCGACAGCACGACGCCGGGCGTCATCGACGAAGCCGGCGCGATCGAGTTCGAGCCGACCGGGGCGTCCTCCTACGGCCTCCAGGACGAGATCGCCCGCCGCGTCTGGCTCACCGGCGGCCACGTCCTGGCGGTCCGCCGCGACGACATCCCGGCCGGAGCCGAAACCGCCGCCATCCTCCGCTACGCCCCCTGACCGGCGCGCGTTTCCGCAGGTGGTGACCCGTGAGCACTTTGGGTTGCTATAGCCACCCAAAGTACTCACGGGACTTGACCAGCGGAAACGGAGCGATTCCTGGTCAGGTGCCGAGGCGGTAGCCCATGCCGCGCACCGTGCTGATGCGCTCCGAACCGATCTTGCGGCGCAGGGCGCGCACGTAGACGTCGACGACGTTGGAACCCGGGTCGAAGTCGTAGCCCCACACGTGGGACAGGATCTGCTCGCGGCTGAGCACCTGGCCCGAGTGCCGCAGGAACAGCTCGAGCATCGCGAACTCCCGCGCCGTCAGGTCCACCGTGCCCCCCGGCACCTGGGCCCGCCGGGTGCGCAGGTCCAACGACAGCTCACCGTCGCGCAGCACCGTGACCTCCGGAACCCGGTCCACCGGACGCAACCGCAGCCGCACCCGCGCCAGCAGCTCCTCGAACCGGAACGGCTTGGTCATGTAGTCGTCCGCGCCGCCCTCCAACCCGGCCACCGTGTCGTGCACCGTGTCCCGCGCGGTCAGGATGATCACCGGCACCGTCACGTGCTGGGCGCGCACCGCCCGCAGCACCGAGAACCCGTCCTTGCCCGGCAACCCCAGGTCCAGCACGACCAGGTCGAAATCGCCGGTGAGCAGGTAGTCCTGCGCGGTGTCGCCGTCGCCGACGACGGTGGTGGTGAAACCGTTGGCGCGCAGCCCCTTCTCGATGAACGCGGCGATCCGCTCCTCGTCCTCGACGATCAGGATCTTCAAGGTCAGTCCCGCCTCTCCGCGATTCACAGTGGTGGTCGCGTTTTGGAGTGATCTTGCGGTTTCGTGGTTTCTTGTGGCTGGTTTGCGTCACGGTCCCCTGAGGTGCGGTTGGGGAGGGCCGGGGACTCATGTCTTGGGCTCCTCGGGGGGAACGGCGGGTAGTTCGAGGCGGAAGGTTGCGCCGTGGCCTGGTTCGGACAGGACTCGCACTCGTCCGTGGTGGGCGTCTGCGATCGCCTTGACGATCGCCAGGCCGAGGCCGGCGCCGCCCTTGCCTTGGCTGTTGCCATGGGCGAAGCGGTCGAAGATCTTCTCCACCTCGGACGGGTCGACGCCCGGACCTTGATCGGCCACCCACAGCGAGACGGTGCCGTCGACCAGGGACGATCCGATGCGGATCTCCGAACCGGGCTCGGTGTGCTGCACCGCGTTCTGCGCGAGCTGCACCATCGCCTGGGTGACGCGCTGCTCGTCGAGCACCACGTCGCCCTCGCCGATGTCGGCGAGGATCCAGCGGCGGTCCGCCAGCGATCGGACCTTCGCCTCGATGTCGCTGGTCAGCTCCGCCAGCGGGACCGGGGCGGGGGTGACGAAGTCCGGCCGGTCGGCCTTGGCCAGCATCAGCAGGTCGTTGACGATGCGGGTCATCCGGTCCAGCTCGTCGGTGCACAGCCGCACCACCTCCTCCCGCTCCGCCGGATCGTCGCCGAGCAGCTCGAGGTTGCCGCGCACGATCGTGATCGGGGTGCGCAGCTCGTGCCCGGCGTCGTCGACGAACTGGCGCTGGATGCGGAAGGCGTCCTCCAGCCGGTCCAGCATCGCGTTGAACTGGTCGGCCAGCGCCGCGATGTCGTCCCGGCCCTCGACCGGGATGCGCCTGGTCAGGTCGTGCTCGGTGATCTCGGCCGCGGTCTGCCGCACGGCCCGCACCGGCGCCAGGATGAGCCCGGCGATCACCCACGACGACAGCGCCGCGAGCGCCACGCCGATCCCGCTGACCAGCAGCAGCAGCTGCACGGTCCGGTCCGCTTCGGCCATCGCCCCGTCGGTGTAGCGCTGGACGATGAACCACGCCGGATCGCCGTGCTCGGACTCGGCCTGCACCTTCACCCAGTGCATCCGCCCCAGCGGGGTGTCCTGCTCGCCGTAGTTGCCCGGCGCGTCGACGATCCGCTGCACCATCGCCGGATCCTCGGCGAACCGCTCGATCTCGTCGTCCTGCTCCTGGGCGAGCGTGCGCAGACCGGTGGGCGCCCGCCACACGCCGATCAGCGCCTCGTCGTGGTCCGGGTACTGGCGCCGCAGGTAGGAGTCGAACAGCACGTCGGGGGTGCTGATCAGCTGCCCGGTGCGCGGGTCGCGACCGGTGGCGGCGAACGTGGCGAACTCGTGCGCCTCCTGCTCCAGCGAAGCCGAGGCCTGGTCGTCGACGTCGTTGTGCAGGAACGAGCGGACGATCAGGATCACCGCCAGCAGCACCACGACCAGCACCAGCAGCATCCAGCCCATGATCTGCGCGCGCGCCGGGACGCGGGTGCCGCGGCGGGTGGGGAGCTTGGGCAGCGACCGGGTCGGTGCGGGCTCAGTCGTCATGGTCGTCGTCATCGTCATCGTCGTCATCCGGCGCGGGCGGCGGGAGCTCCGCTGCGGACGACGGCGGTGCCGCGGTGGGTGCGGGCCCGGGTGAACTGCCGATCTGCACGGTGGCGGGCACTTCAGGAGTGCGCGGTCCGTCGGTGAGCGCGAAGCTCACCAGCACCGCGGCGATGGGCAACGCCATCGCCGCGATCAGCAGAACCGCCTTGGGAACCGACCTCATGCCACCACTCTGTCCCGTTGGCCGGACGAACGACATGAAGCCCGGATGAGAGGTTTTTCATCTCCGCCGGGCCGTCCTGCACCGCAGTTTCAATCGAAACTGTGCTCCGCCGTGCCTGGGATCCGCAGTTTCAATTGAAACTGTGGTTCTGCACCAGCGCAGGTTCCGACGTAACGCCACGAGGCGCGGATCCGGGCGATAGCCTGCGGTACGTGTCGAAGGACCCGATGGACGAGCGCCTGATCGAGTGGACCGGTGAGCGGTGCGTGCCGTGGACCGAGGACGTTCAGGTCATCTACGAGCACTACCACCGCTACGCACTGGCCGCCCGGTTCGTGAAGGGCAAGCGGGTGCTCGACCTCGCCTGCGGCGAGGGGTACGGCGCCGCCCTGCTGGCTGCCGAGGGCGCCGAGGTGGTGGGCGTCGACATCGACCCCAACACCGTCGAGCACGCCCAGCGGAAGTACGGCAGCCGCGACGTCGGCTTCCAGGTCGGCTCGATCACCGACCCCGAGCTGCTCGCAGACGCCAAGCCCTTCGACGTTGTCGTCTGCTTCGAGGCCATCGAGCACGTCGAGGACCACGACGCGGTACTGGCCCTGATCAAGTCCCGCCTCGTGCGCGGCGGGCTGTTCTTCAGCAGCACCCCGGATACCGCCGTCTACACCCACGAGCACGGCAACGAAAACCCGTACCACGTCAAGGAACTCACCGCCGACGAGTACGAAACCCTGCTGGAGGGCGCGTTCCGGCACGTCGCGGTGCTGAAGCAGAACGTCACCGTCGGCTCGCTGCTCACCCCCGCCGACCCCGGCGACCCGGACACCGCGATCGAAGGCGTCCGCCTGCAGACCATCGAACCCGGCGAGAACGCCTGGACGGTCCAGCAGGGCGTGCCGCACACCTACCTGCTGGGCGTCGCCTCCGACAAGCACCTGCCGAAGCTGCCCGCCGCGGCCGTGCTCACCGACGCGCAGCTCACCCTCGCCCGCCGCGGCGCGGACGCGGCGCCGATCATCGAACAGCGCGACGCCGCGGTCGCCGACGTCGCCAAGCTCAACGAGCTCTACCAGCGCAGCCGCGGCGAAGCCGACGAGCTCAAGGCCGCGATCCAGCGGCTCGAAGACCTGCGCAAGAGCGAGGAGCAGCGCGCCGACCAGGGAGTTCGCGAGCAGGCGAAGCTGCGAGCCGAACTCGACCGCCTCGGCGGCGAGCTGCACGAGCGCCAGCAGAGCGCAGAGCGCGACGCGGCGCGGATCGAGTGGTTGCGCGACACCGTCGCGCGGCTCGAAGGACGCGCAGCGGACGCCGAGCGGCAGGCGGCGGAGCTCGGCGCGGCGAACGCCGAGCTGGCGGCGCAGAACTCGGCGCTGGTGCAGCGCGCGGTGACGAAGTACCGCAAGGTCGTGGAGCGCGTGGCGCCGCGGGGGACCGCTCGCCGCGACGCGTACGAGATCGTCCTCGGTCGCAAGCCGGGCGTCCCGGAGGTCGCGGAGGCCGTGGAGACCGGCCCGCTGCCGGTGCCACGCAGCGACCAGCCGCTGGTCAGCGTGATCGTGCCGGTGCACGGCAAGTGGCCCTACACCCGCCAGTGCCTGCGGTTCCTCGGCGGACACCTGGTGTCCGTGCCGTTCGAGGTGATCGTCGTCGACGACGCGTCCCCGGACGACAGCGCCGAGAAACTGGCCGCCTGCGAAGGCGTTCGGCTGGTGCAAGCCGAGCGCAACCTCGGTTTCATCGGCGCCTGCAACCTCGGCGCCGAGCACGCCCGCGGCGACTACCTGTTCTTCCTGAACAACGACGCCGAAGTCACCGAGTCCTGGCTGGACGTCCTGATGGACACGATGCGCTCCGACGAGCGCATCGGGCTGGTCGGCGCCAAGCTCGTCTACCCGGACGGCCGGCTGCAGGAGGCCGGCGGCATCGTGTGGGCCGACGGCAACGGCTGGAACTACGGCCGCAACACCGATCCCGGTGGCGCCGAGTTCAACGTGGTCCGCGACGTCGACTACTGCTCCGGCGCGGCGATCCTGGTCCGCAACGACGTGTTCCAGCAGGTCGGCGGCTTCGACACCCGGTACGCGCCGGCCTACTACGAGGACACCGACCTGGCCTTCGCGGTGCGCGCGGCCGGCTACCGGACCGTGGTGCAGCCGAAGGTGGTCGTGGTGCACCACGAGGGCGTGTCCAACGGCACCGACCTCAGCACCGGCGTGAAGAAGCACCAGGAGATCAACCGCAAGGCGTTCGTCGAGAAGTGGGCGGACACGCTCACCGCCGAGCACCTGCCGGAAGCCTCGCCGCGCAACCTCTGGCTGGCCCGCCACCGCGGCACCCGCGGCCACCACGGCCCGATCGTGCTGGTCAAGGACCACCAGGTGCCGCGCCCGGACTTCGACTCCGGTTCGGTGCGGATCCGCCGCGTGCTGGAGCAGTTCGTCGAACTCGGCTGCCGCGTGGTGTTCTTCCCGGCCAACCACGCGCACCTGGAGCCCTACACGACGCAGCTCCAGCAGCTCGGCGTCACCGTCCTGCCGGCACCTGAGCTGCAGCAGGCGTTCCTGCACGAAGCGGGCTCCGAGATCTCGCTGGCGCTGCTGTCCCGCCCGCAGGTGGCGTGGAGCTTGGTGGAGGAGCTGCGCACCTGCGCGCCGCAGGCGGTGATCGCCTACGACACGGTCGACGTGCACTTCCTCCGCCTGGAGCGGCAGGCCGAGGTCGCCGAGCAGCAGGGCGACGCGGCCAAGGCGGAAGCGTTGCGCCGCAAGGCGTTCGCGTCCAAGCAGATGGAGCTCGGGCTGGCCCGGTCCTGCGACGTCACGCTGGTGGTGTCGGAGGCCGAGCAGGAGCTGCTGCGCGAACTCGTGCCCGAAGCCGACGTCCGCGTGCTGTCCAACGTGCACGAAGTGGACTGGAGCCCGTCGCAGCCGGAAGGGCGCAAGGACGTCCTGTTCGTCGGCAGCTTCGACCACCCGCCGAACGTCGACGCGGTGCGCTGGGCGGCTCGCGAGATCATGCCGCTGGTGCGGGAGGAATGCCCGGACGCGGTGCTGCACGTGATCGGCAGCAACCCGACCGACGAGGTGCGCGCGCTGGCCGGACCCGGCGTCGAGGTGCACGGCTGGGTCGCTGAGCTGGAGCCGCACTACGCCAGCAGCCGCGTGACCCTGGCACCGCTGCGGTTCGGCGCGGGAGTCAAGGGCAAGGTCGGCGAGAGCCTCAGCCTCGGCGTGCCGGTCGTCGGCACCTCGGTGGCGGTCGAGGGCATGCACCTCGAGCACGGCAAGGAGGTGCTGGTCGCCGACGACGCGGCGGGCTTGGCCGCCGCGGTGACCAGTCTGCTCACCGACGACGAGACCTGGCGCGGCCTGGCGGAAGCGGGCAAGTCCGGGATCGCGGCCCAGTTCGGCCCGGACGTCTCCCGAGCCACCGTCCGAGCCCTCCTCGAAACCACCACCCACGAAGCCTGACCTGCCCCACGCACCGTCGGCGTGTCAGACCCCGACACGCCGACGTCCACACCGCAGTTTCAATTGAAACTGCAGACTCCACCCACGCCGGATCGCAGTTTCAATTGAAACTGCGGTCCCCCGGTGTGTCGGGACCCGGCGTGTCGGGACCCGGACGTGCGGACACACCGACGCATCGGGTCCCGACACACCGGCGCATGTGGACAGGTCGTCCTGGCTGTGGAGAACTTCCGCAATTTCAATGGAAATCAGAGGTCCGATTTCCATTGAATTTGCGTCAGGCACCTGCGGGAGGCCGGGTGCGTCCGGTGTGGACTGGGGAAGCGAACGGCCCGTTCACCTCATCTGCCGAGGTGAACGGGCCGTTCGGTTCGTTCGTCAGTCGCGGACGGTCGGCGGGGTGTGGGCGAGCTGCTGCTCGAGCACCGACTTGAAGGTCTGCTGGGCGTTGTCGCCGGTCACGTCGAGGATCACGACCCAGCCGTGCGCCACGTACGCGGTGCGGAAGGTGCTGCCGGTGGAGACCACCTGCACGCCCTTGTACGACAGGTCCTCCGAGACGGCCAGGCCCTGCTGCGCGTCGATGTACTTCTCCGACACGGTCTTCGCCGCGTCCTGGCTCGGCATCCGCAGCGCGAGCAGCGTGACCTTCGGCGGGCCGTCGGTCCCGTTGAACCAGCCGTCGGACAGGCCGTTCTGGAGCGCGGTGTCCAGCACCGGCTTCGGCTGCAGCAGACCGGCCTTGTGGCCCTCCAGCGCCGGCACGTCCAGCGCCCCGTTCCACGGGTGCGGCGCGCCCTGCAGACCGACCAGCACGTCCTGCGGGTTGGCCGGCGGGTTGGGGTTGGCCGCGGGCGGCTCGGGCAGTTCCTTGGTCGGCGGAGGCGGCGGGGCCTGCTCGGTGGTCTCCTGCTCGGCGGTGTTGTTCGTGCTGTCGCCACCGCTGGTGAGGTAGAAGATCAGCGCGACGACCAGGCCGACCACCAGCACACCGCCGATGGACAGCCCGGCGATCAGCTTGCCCTTGCCGGACTTGCCCGCGTTGTCGAACACCTCGGGTCCCTGCCGCATCCAGGACGCGTCGCCGTGCTCCGGCGGTCCGCCGGGCAGGTCGTCGCCCCACGGGGTGCCGGTGTTCTCGACCGCGCCCCAACCCTGCTGCGGCCCCCACTGCGGCTGCTGCGGCGCCGGCCACTGCTGCTGGACGGGCTGTTGGACCGGCTGCTGCTGGTTGAGGTTGACGACCTGAGTGCTCTCGGAGTCGTTCGCGGGCGGCGTCTGCGATGCGTTCGCGAGCGGGTTCGGCACGACCTGCGTGGCCTCGCCGGAAGCGGCGGGCTGCGGCTGGTTCGGCTGCTGCTGGGCCTGCTGCTGTGCGCCCTGCGCGGCGGCATCTCCCCAGCTGAACGCGGGCGGGAACGGGTTCGCCTGCTGCGGCTGCTGCGGGAATCCGCCGGATGGCGTGCCCGGCTGCTGCTGCGGGAATCCGCCGGACGGCGTGCCCGGCTGCTGCTGCGGAACGCCACCCGACGGCGTGCCCGGCTGCTGCTGCGGCAGCTCGCCCGACGGCGGATTGGGCTGCTGCTGCGGGAATCCGCCGGACGCAGGCCCGTTCTGCCCGTCCTGGGCCCGGCCGAGCACGGCGTCTCGTCGCTGCCGGTACTCCTCGGCGGAAATCCGTCCAGCCGCGAGTTCGGCGTCGAGATTCTGCAGCTCGTCTTGCCAGGTCACGATGCGCCCTTTCCCGGAATGTTCAGCGAACGCCCCCACATGCGATCGATCGCCATTCTGGCACCCGCTCGGGGGGATGCGGGGCACCGGCCGGATAACGATCGAGCGCCTGCTCTGGTCGTGGTGAGCACTACGAGGTAATGGGTCCCGAACCGCCGCGCCCCCAGCTAGGCTACGCAGCGTTGTGCTGGCTGGCGGGGGCCTTGACTTGATGGGGTGATCTGGGTGGGTGATGCGCGGGTCGTGCACACCCGTCCGGAGTTGTTCGCCGAACCGCATCACGGCTTCGCCTGGATCCGCATGATCGGCGCGCTGGCGGTGATCTACGGGCACAGCTCGCCGCTCGCCGGCACGGGTCTGCTGTTCTCCGAGGACTGGGCGCTGCAGCCCGACGAAGGCGTCCTCATGGGGTTCTTCGCGATGAGCGGCTTCCAGATCACGGAGAGCTGGGTCCGCGACCCCCACCTGGGGCGGTTCGCCGCGAAGCGGGTCCTCCGCCTGTGGCCGCCGATGCTCACCGTGACCTTGGCGATGGCGCTGATCATCGGCCCGCTGGTCACCACCCTGACGGCCGGCGAGTACTTCGCCGCGCACGGCACCTGGGGCTACATCGTCAACAACGCGGGCCTGCTCACCCTCAAGCACGAGCTGCCCGGCGTCTTCGTGGACAACCCGTGGCCGAACGCGGTGAACGGTTCGCTGTGGACGCTGCCGATGGAGCTGATCGCCTACACGGGCCTGTTCCTGCTGCTGGCGCTCGGCGCGGGCCGGCACAAGTACCGCTGGCTGACGGTGGTCGCGCTCGTCGCGCTGGTCATCTGGGACCGCCACCTGGAGCAGATCCCCGGCCCGGAGTCGGCGGGTTCGCTGCTCAGCGTCCCGGTCGAGTCGCTGGTCGCGTTCCTGGTCGCGTTCGCCTTCGGCGTGGTGCTCAACCTCTACCGGATCCCGCTGTCGCCGCTGGCCGGGGCCGCCGGGCTCGTGGTGATGGCGCTGATGCCCAACAGCATCGCGGCGTCGTTCCTGATGGTCTTCGCGGTCAGCTACGCGGTGGTGCTGGCCGGGCACTTCTGGCCGGCGAAGCTGACCGTCCCGGGCGTGTGGGTCAACGGCAGCTACGGCGTGTACGTCTGGGGCTTCCCGATCCAGCAGTTGCTGGCCATGGCCGGGGTCCGCAACGAGTGGCTGATGCTGATCTGCGCGGCCCCGCTGGCGTACGTGATCGGCACCTTGTCGTGGAAGTTCATCGAGGACCCGACGATGAAGCTCCGCCACTACCTGACTCCAGCGGCGCCGAAGAAGGCCGACGAGGACCGGGTGGAGGAGGACGAGCCGGACGACGAGACCGGCGAGGACGACCTCCCGGCGCCCGAAGCGACCACGAAGGTCACCCCGGTCGGCCGCCCGGCCCGCCGCCGCCCCACCTCGTCCCGCGCCGGAGACGACGCCCCCGCCGACGAGGAGTCGCCGCGCCGCGCCAGGCCGGTCGATGCGAAGCGGAACGGCGCCCGCCGGGTGGAGCCGAATCCCGCCGCTGAGCTCGGCGAACCGGCTCGGAACAACGGTGCTCGGCCGAGCGAGGACACCGTCCAACCCCGCAGGAGCGCGGGCGAGGAGACCCAGTGGACCGAGCCGCCGCGCCGCGCCAGGCCGGTGGAGCCGAACCCCGCCGCCCGACCGCCCGAGGACGTCGACAACGCCAGACAGGGCAGGAGGCGCGCGGAAGCCAGGCCGAACCCGCCCGGACCGGCCCAGCCGCGCCGCGACATCGAACCGAACGGCGTCAACCAGCCGACCAACGGCACCCCGGTGCCGAACGGAGTCCGCCCACCCCGGCGCAACGGCGCACCGCAGCAACCGCCCGCGCCCGTCCGGAACGGCGCGGTGCCCCAGCGTCCGATCGACGCCCCGCGCCGCCGTCCGGCCCCGGCCCCGGCCCCGGAGGAGTCGGCGCTGTCCAAGCGCCTCTCCGGCGAGGTGGAACCCCAGCAACCTCCCGCTGCCCGCCCCCGCCCACCGGTCCGCCGCGGGACGGGGCGCCACGCGCGCCCGGAACCCCCGCAGGTCCCGGAGGAGGAGACCCGGCCCCATCCCAGGTACCAGGACCGCCGCTGAGCGGCGCGTACCCTCGGGACCATGGCGCTTTTCGGTGACAAGACGAGGCTGATCGACGAATCGACGGCCCTGCCGGGCAGGCAGACCCCGCTGCCGGTGGCCGAGCACCACGCGGTGCACCCGGATCGCCGGATCGTCCCGCCGTTCCCGGAGGGCTACGAGACGGCGGTCGTCGGCATGGGCTGCTTCTGGGGCGCGGAGCGCGCCTTCTGGCAGACCGAGGGAGTGTGGACCACGGCGGTCGGCTACGCGGGCGGCTACACCCCGAACCCGACGTACGAAGAGGTCTGCTCCGGCCGCACCGGCCACGCCGAGGTGGTCCTGGCGGTCTTCGACCCGAAGGTGATCACCTACACCCAGCTCCTCAAGGTCTTCTGGGAGAACCACGACCCGACCCAGGGCATGCGCCAGGGCAACGACATCGGCACCCAGTACCGCTCGGCGATCTACGCCACCGACGAGGCCCAGCTGGCGGAAGCGGAAGCCAGCCGCCAGGCCTTCCAGGCGGCCCTGACGGACGCGGGTCGCGGCGAGATCACCACGGAGATCGCCCCACTCAAGGCCTTCTACTACGCGGAGACCTACCACCAGCAGTACCTGAGCGACGCCAAGAACCCCAACGGCTACTGCGGCCTGGCGGGCACCGGAGTCTCCTGCCCGATCGGCACCGGAGTCACCACCCAGGACTGAGCCGGCTCAGCGGGCGCGGAGCGCTGCGACGCCTTCGCCTTCGAGGTCGTCGCAGTACGCCGTGCGCCCGACCATCGCCATCGTGAGCGCCAAGGTGCTCCCGGTGACGAGCTTCCCCTCGCCGGTGCTGAACGGACCGTCGTCCGCGACGAGCCGCAGGCCACCGATCCGGCCCTTGGCCAGGACGACCAGATCGGTGCTGGCGTAGTGCTCGGCGACCTGCGTGATCGCGGCGATCGGGTGGTCGCGGTGGATGCCCAGCGGCCGCCGGATGTCTTCGCCGTGCACGATCACCTCCCCGAGCATCGACACCACCGGGATCGGCGGTTTCGTCCTGCTGGGGATGGCGCGGCGGAACCTCTCGAGCGTTTCGGCTCCGTCGGCCCCCATCTGCTCGGCCAAGCGCATGGCGACCTGCGCGTCGAAGTCGAACCGGCACCGGATCACCCCGGCCAGCCACCGCACCGGGTTGAGCGTCGCTCCGGCGGTGATGTGGGCGAGCACCTCCCGCACGGTCAACCCGTCGCACAACGACGGTGTCGTCCACTCCTCGTCCAGCTCTGAAAGATCAGCCGCAAGAGCTGCTCGTTCAGCCTCGACCAACGACCACAGCGCACCAGTCATACCGAGTTCTCCACCTCATCAAAGGACCGCGTCTCCCAATGGACCCCGAGGACACCGGAGATTCATCGCTGGTCGTCACTCGGGTCGGCCGGCGGTGGCGAGGAGGTCCTCGGCCACCTGGTGGGCCACTGCTTCGAGGTGGGGTGCTGGGCCGGGGGCGGTGTAGCGGACTGCGACCGTCATGTTGGCCCGCGCCGCCACCAGCTGGACGTCCCGCGGGGAGCGGATGAGGACAGCTCGGGCGTCGAGGTCCGGTGCGGAGGCGGCGCCCGGCTCCAGTTCGAGGTAGTCGAGGAAGTCGTCGACGTAGGTGGTGTCCGGGCGGGTTTCGCGGTCGAACTCGACCGCCATCTCGACGTGCAGCCGAGTCCGCTGCTCGCCGCGCACGCGCCACTGGCACTTCGAGCTGGGCCGCTGACCTTCGGCGTCGTGGCGCTCGTCGTGGATCTCCGCGTCGCCCGGCTCGAACGCCTTCCGAAGGGCCTGTTCCGAAACCGCCTCGCAGGTGTTCGGCACGCCCGCATAACCGGGCGCCGAGCTGGAGGGGAGCAGGTACCTGGCCACGACGAGCCCGCCGGCGATGGCGAGCAACGGCAGACCAAGCCCTACCAACCGCCGCACCCGAGAGCGAGCGGACACGCAGCACCTCCCGGACGACAACGCGTTCTCCGGGGAGGAGTTTATCGACGAATCACCCGATCCAGGGATGACTCAACCAAGCTCACCAACACGCGGCCCCAGACAGCGTGAGTGGCGATGGCGGCTCTCACCACCATCGCCACTCACACGCCCGGAAAAGGTGAACGAAATGACCCCACGGGGGCCTATTCGCACAAAATTCATCCGGAAACTCGAACCCGAAAATGATGCGCAACCACACGCGCGGAGAAAGCGCAATTCAAAAGCGCTGAAGAGCGAGAACGGAGTGCCGCACCCACCGCCGAATGCGGCACTCCGCGTCCATCAACCGTCCTGGCCCTGAACGCTTTCGCCCTGAGCGTGGCTCTCGGCCCAACCGCTTCCGTGGACGAAACTGGACGAGGAACCGCCCTGAGCAGCCCCGCCCTGACCGCCCTGCCCACTGCCCCCATCCCGAGCAGAAGTGCTGCTGGTGGTGCTCATGTGGGAAGACGTGGTGGTGCTGGACGTGCTGGAGCTGGTCCCACTGCCCTGGGTGGACGTGTACCGGTGGTTGCTGCTCTGCCAGGTGAGAGTCTCCGAAGACCCCGGGTGAAAGTAGGGATCCCCGACGGCACTGGCGACACCACCACCGCACATCCCGAGAGCCCCAACGGCCAACAAGCCAACGACAACCCGACGCATGGAGAAACCTCCGAACAACGAGAACAAGGCACCTAAAAGAAGATCACACCCCACCAACCCCCGCCCCCCGCAAAACAAAAGTTCCCAATTTCGAGCGAACAAAAAAAGATCAAAAACCAAAACCCAAGCAGAACCCCACCCCTACCCCCACACCAACGCGAAGCCCACACCCACGAGCTCCCCGAGCCCACCTCGACGGCCGAAGGCCGGAGCACTCCTCGAACGGCTGGTCCCCAACCCAGGCCGGGTACGCCACCCATCGCAAGGAGCAAGCGAATGGCAACCCCCGCACCGTGGGGGGCTTGGGGGGTTCGAACCCCCCAATAAAATGGCGAAGGAGCCGAGTCCAACGCGAATGCGTGGCACACGGCTCCCAGCTCCGAGCGGATGACGGGACTCGAACCCGCGACCCTCACCTTGGCAAGGTGATGCGCTACCAGCTGCGCTACATCCGCATTTTCATCGCCCTGTTGGGCTGTTGGGGACTACTTTAGCCCATGGTTCAGGGCTCGTTCACAGGGGGGTCCTCATCAGTTCGGGGCGGATGTTGCGCGGGTGGGGGTGATGCGCAGCAGCACGCGTTGTTCGGCCTGCATGGCCTGGCGATATGCGGGCCAGTCGGGGTGTTCGCCGGAGATGCTGCGGTAGTAGTCCTCGAGCAGGGGGAGGGCGTCGGGGAGTTCCACGATCTCCACTTCGCCGTCGAGCTGGATCCAGCGGCCGAAGAATTCGTCGGGGAGGACGCAGAGCCACGCGTGTGGGTGGCGGCGCAGGTTGCGGACTTTGGCGGAGCCAGCGACAGTGCTGACGGTGACGTGTCCGGCGCGGTCCGTGGTGGCCGGTACCGGCGTCATCTGGGGGGTTCCGTCGGTTCGCAGCGTGCTGAGCACAGCGCGGTGCTGGTGGCCGATCGTTTCGCGGGCTTCGTCGAGATCCATCGCGACCTCCGGGTGCCGGGACGTCCACGGTAGCGATTCCGGTCGGTGTTCGGGGGTTCACCGGTCGGCTCGGTCGGGGGAGGAATTGTGGGGGCGGACCAGGTCGCGTCGGATGACGTGGTGCTGTTGGGGCGGTTGCGGGACGGCGATGACGCCGCTTTCGGGGAGTTGTACCGCCGTCATTCGCCGATGGTGCGGCGCTTCGCGTTGAGCATGCAGCGGCCGGGGATCGACGTCGACGACGTGGTGGCCGAGGTTTTCTTGCGCGTGCTGCGGGCGGTTCGGTCTGGTCGCGGGCCTCGGGATGCGGTCCGCACGTACTTGTTCACGGTGGTTCGGCGGGTGTTGGCGGAGTGGGTGGCCGCGCGGCGGGACGAGTTGATGAACTCCGACGAGTTGGGCGAGCACGTGCCGCGGCAGGGGGATCACCAGGTCACGCAGGCCGAGCGCGAGCTGCTGGCCCGGGCGTTCTCGCGGTTGCCGGCGCGGTGGCGCGAGGTGCTGTGGCGCACCGAGGTGGAGGGGCACCGCCCGGCGAGCATCGCGCAGCAGTTGGGTTTGACGCCGAATGCGACGGCGGTGTTGGCGCACCGGGCGCGGCGCGGGCTGCGTGAGGCGTATCACCAAGCTTCCGAGGTGCCGGTGGGGCGGGCGCGGAGGTGCCTGCGCCGGGTTTGACGTGCTGCCGGGGGGTTGGCCGGAGCGCTCAGCATGATCGACAATGGGCCCGTTCGGGGACGACTATCACCCGTCGGGCCCATGACGCGCGCGGTACCGTTGCTCCACGCTCGGTTAGCGCCGGGGTTCGAGTGGCGATGCGATGTTGTTGAGGCGACCAGCCCGGGTGGGCGGGGAGGCGACGATGAACCGGGTGGTGCGGGGCTCCGACGGCCGCGAGTGGACCATCAAGGCGAGTTTGGAGTGGTCCAATCCGATCGCGGCGGAGGAGTTCGAGCACGACGTCAACGGCGGCGCCACGCCTGCCGTGGTGATGGGTGGGGTGCTGCTCTTCCTGGTGGTGCTGTTCGTGGTCTGGACGCCCGAGGACGTGTACGTGCCGCCGTGGCTGATCTTGCTGCTGATCGTGGCGGTGCTGTTCTTCCCGGTCCGCTGGGTGCTGCACCGCCCGTGGACGATCACCGCGGCCACGCCCGGCGATCACGACGAGAACCCGCCGGAGACCTGGGTGGGTGTGGTGCGCGGCTTCTACGACGTCCGCAAGGAGGTCTCCGAGGTGGCCCGCCACATCGAGCTCTACGCGGAACCGGACATGAACGGCAGCCTTCAACCGGTCGAGTAGTCGTTTGGTTTTTCGCGCACACTGGGGTGGTGCCGGAACTTCCTGAAGTCGAAGCGTTGGCCCAGCACCTCCGCGACAACGCCGTGGGCCGGACCGTGGCCCGGGTCGACGTCGCGTCGATGAGCGTGCTGAAGACGGCGAGTCCGCCGTGGACCGAGCTGCACGGCCGCACCGTCACCGCGGCTTCGCGGCGCGGCAAGTACCTGGACCTGGACTGCGACGGGTTGCACCTGGTCTGCCACCTGGCGCGGGCCGGTTGGCTGCGCTGGTCGGACAAGTTGTCGCCGACGCCGCCGAAGCCCGGGCGGGGGCCGATCGCGCTGCGGGTGAACCTGGGCGGGGTCGGGTTCGACCTGACCGAGGCCGGGACCCAGAAGAAGCTCGCGGTCTGGGTGGTCGCCGATCCGGGCGAGGTGCCGGGGATCGCGAAGCTCGGGCCGGATGCGCTGGAGCTGGACGTCGACGGGCTGACCGCGGTCCTGTCCGGGCGCACCGAGCGGATCAAGACGCTGCTCACCGAGCAGTCCTCGATCGCCGGGATCGGCAACGCCTACTCCGACGAGATCCTGCACGCCGCGAAGCTCTCGCCGTTCGCCACCGCGAGCAAGCTCGACGCCGATGCCGTGGCGCGGCTGCACGCGAGCACGCAGGAGATCTTGCGGGACGCGGTGCAGCGCTCGCTCAAGCAGGACGCGGCGCGGTTGAAGGCGGAGAAGCGGTCGGGGTTGCGGGTGCACGCGCGGACCGGTCTGCCGTGCCCGGTGTGCGGCGATCTGGTCCGGGAGGTGTCCTTCGCGGACCGCTCGATGCAGTACTGCCCGACCTGCCAGACCGGGGGCAGGACGCTCGCGGACCGGCGGCTCTCCCGGCTGCTGAAGTAGTTGTCCACAGCCTGTGGATCGATTCGTCCGTTGTGCGCGGGTGCATAGCCGCTGGTGGAATCGGTCGATACCGCTGAACGGAAGAGTAAGGTACCGCTTACCGACGGAAATCGTGCACTGAGCGTAGCTGCCTTGATTCCTGGTGTGCTCGTCGTGCAGATTGATGTTGTGGCGGAGTTGTTGACTGAGCGGACGGTGCTGACCACGCTCGCGGCGCTCGCCGTGCTCGGCATGTTCGTCCTGCTGTGCCGGGCGCGTCGGGTGAGCACCTCGGTGGAGGATGCCACGCTGGCAGCGCTGCACCGCGTGACCAGCGCGGCTCCGCACCTGCGCGCGGGTTTGACGCCGGCTTCGGCGGACAAGGCGGCACCGCACCTGCGGGAACTGCTGGCCTGCGTCGCGGTGGGGATCGTCGACGCGGACGCGACGCTGCTGAGCTGGGACGGCGAGGCCAACCACCACTACGCCGACCTGCGCGGCAAGATCGAGCAGGTGCTGCGCACCGGCAAGCGCGAGTTCCTCGACCACGGCGACGTGACCTGCGAGCACCGGCCGTGCCCTATGCGGCACGCCGTCGTGGTGCCGCTGGAGGTCGAGCACGAGACCCGGGGCGCGCTGGCGGTGATCGCCGGCGGCGACCGCAAGCGGCTGCTCCGCGCGGCCGGCGAGGTCGCCAACCACGTCTCGACCCAGCTGGAGCTCGCCGAGCTGCAGGAGTCCAAGGAACGCCTGGCGCAGGCCGAGGTCCGCGCGCTGCGGGCGCAGATCTCGCCGCACTTCATCTACAACGCGCTGAACACCATCGGTTCGCTGATCCGCACCGATCCGGAGCACGCGCGTGACCTGCTGCAGGAGTTCGCCGACTTCACCCGCTACTCGTTCCGCACCAGCGGCCTCTACACCACGCTGGCCGACGAGATCCGCAACATCGACCGCTACCTGACGCTGGAGAGCGCCCGGTTCGGCCCGGACCGGCTGCGGGTGCAGCTCAAGATCGCGCCGGAGGTCCTGCCGGTCGTGGTGCCGTTCCTGGCGCTGCAGCCCCTGGTGGAGAACGCGGTCCGGCACGGACTGGCGAACAAGCCGGGCGGCGGAACCGTGTCGGTGACCGCCGAGGACAACGGGACCGAGGCGCTGATCAGCGTCGACGACGACGGCATCGGGATGGACCCGGACCGGCTCGACGCCGAGCTCTCCGACGCGCACATGACCGGTGCGCACGTCGGCCTTGGCAACATCAACAACCGGATGCGGGCGACCTTCGGCAACGACTACGGCCTGGTCGTGGAGACCGAGCAGGACGCGGGCATGAAGGTCATCATGCGGGTGCCGAAGTTCGCGCCGGGCGTGCGTCCGGTGCCGCCGCCGGCCTTCGACGAAACGGGCGTCGGATTGGCGGCCGGCCCTGCGGTGAGCCGGTAACGTCGGGGTATGACCGAGAAGGCGCCGCAGAAGTTCACCGACCTGTTGTCCGGCAAGTTGTCCTCGAAGCTGCCGGCCAAGCTCGCCGAGCGAGCGGAGCGCGGGCCGGTGGTGGCGGTGGTGAAGCTGCACGGCGTCATCACGTCGACGCCGTCGCCGATGAGCCGGCCGACGATCTCGACCCAGACCGTGGAGTCGGCGCTGACCCGAGCATTCGGCCAGGACCGGCTCACCGGCGTGGTGCTGTCGGTGAACTCGCCGGGCGGCGCGCCGACGCAGTCCGCGCTGGTGGCGGACCGGATTCGCGAGCTGGCCGCGGAGAAGGACGTGCCGGTGATCGCCTACTGCGAGGACGTCGCGGCGTCCGGCGGGTACTGGCTGGCCTGCGCGGCCGACGAGATCTACGCGCACCAGACGTCGATCGTGGGATCCGTCGGGGTGGTCAGCGCGAGCTTCGGGCTCAACGGGTTGATCGAGAAGCTGGGCGTGGAGCGCCGGGTCTACACCGCGGGCGCGCACAAGGTGCGGCTGGACCCGTTCGTCCCGGAGAAGGAAGAGGACGTGGAGTGGCTGCGCGGCCTGCAGGGCGAGCTGCACGAGCAGTTCCGGGACTGGGTGCGCAAGCGCCGCGGCAGCAAGCTCAACGGCACCGACGACGAGCTGTTCTCCGGTGAGGTGTGGACCGGCGGGAAGGCGGCGGAGCTCGGCCTGGTGGACGGGGTGGGTTCGCTGCGGGAGATCGTGAAGGAGAAGTTCCCGGACGCGCACCTGCACACCGTCGAAGCGCGCAAACCGCTGCTGGCCAGGCTCGGCATGTCCTCCGGAGTTCGCCTCGGCGGATCCCCCGCGGACACCGTTCTGTCCACTGTGGAGGCCCTGGAACACCGCGCGATGTGGAACCGCTTCGGGCTCTGACGGCCGAATTCGACGGTTCCAACTGGAACTGTGATCTCGGAACGTGATCGACCGCAGTTTCAATTGAAACTGCGGTCGATTTGCGCGAACGAGCGCGCCTACTGTGCGGACGGTGATCATCGCGATTGCGCTCTGTTGATCATGTCACTGGGGTTGTCACTCGTTCGGCGGTAGTTGCTGGGCTGAACGGGCGAAAAACCGTTGCCCCGAGGGGGGAATTCCGTGGTAAGCCCCCTGAAGACCAGTGCGTTCCGTTAGCAATTAGCTTTGTTGGCGAGGCGTGACTGGACTCACTCGGCGCGAGTGGGATTCGACGGCAGGATATGGCGTGCAGTGAGTACACGAGAGAACCCAGCGGGGCTCGTCGTTCTGGCCGTTGACGACGAGATGGCCGGGCTGGACGAGATGAAGTACCTGCTCGGCAACAACCCGAGGGTCGGGCGGGTGCTGACGGCGTTCGACGCGGCCGAGGCACTGCGCCTGCTGCGCAGCGACGACCCCGACCTGTTCGGCCAGCGCGACGCGGACGAGTCCGTCGTGGACGCCGTGTTCGCGGACGTCTCCATGCCCGGGCTCAGCGGGATGGAACTGGCGCGGGTGCTCACCGCGTTCCGCAACCCCCCGGCGCTGGTGTTCATCACCGGGCACGAGGAGAACGCGCTCGAGGCGTTCGAGGTCGGCGCGCTGGACTACATCATGAAACCGGCGAACGCCGAGCGGATCGACCGCGCGCTGCGCACCATCGAGAAGAACAAGCAGCAGGCGGCGAAGGGGCCGCGCGCGCTGGAAGCCGCGACGCCGGACGACGAAGAGGTGATCCCGGTCGAGCTGGCCGGCACCACCAGGATGATCCCGCGCAAGGACGTGCGCTGGGTCGAGGCGCAGGGCGACTACGCGCGCCTGCACACCACCGACGGCTCGCACCTGGTGCGAATCCCCTTGGCGCAGCTGGAAGAGCGCTGGGCCGAGGCCGGGTTCCTGCGCATCCACCGCTCCTTCCTGGTGTCGCTGTCGCTGGTCACCGAGCTGCGGATGTCCTCGTCCGGGTACTCGGTGGTGCTCGGCGGCGGGCAGCCCAAGGAACTTCCGGTCAGCCGTCGGCACACCCGCGAGCTCAAGGACCGCCTGGTCCGCGCGCCGCGGCAGAACTGGGGGCAGCAGTGATCCGCGGTTCGGCCGGATGAGTCCCGACGGCTTCGACGTTCGCGGTCGGCTCGGGGGAACGCACCGGCCGCGCCGCAAGCGCGTGGTGCTCGCCGACCGCCGTCGGACCCGCCAGGTCGCCCGCACGATGCTGGAGCTGGAGGAGCAGACCAGCGTCGGCGAAGTCCTGGTCACCAGCCTGGTGAAAGCGCAGCTGCGCAGTGCCCTGCTGCTGATGGGCGTGGTCGCGGCCGTGCTGTTCGGGCTCCCGGCGCTGTTCTGCGCGGTGCCGGTGCTCGGCGACGTCGCGGTGGTGGGCGTCCGGTTGCCGTGGTTGCTGCTCGGCGTGCTGGTCTACCCGTTCCTGGTGCTGATCGGATACCTCTGCACCCGGCGGGCCGAGCGGCACGAGCGGGACTTCATGGACATCGTCGAGCACTGACGCCCATGAGCGACGACGTGCACACCCGAGCAGCCGGCGAGGCGCGATGACCTCGAATTCCTGGTCCCTGCTCGGCGTCGTGCTGATCGTCGCTGCGACCTTCGCCATCGGGATCTGGGGGTCCCGCTCGGCGCGCACCACCGCGGACTTCTCCGCCGCGCGGCGGGAAGTCCGCGAGGAGCACAACGCCGCGGCGATCTCCGGCGAGTACCTGTCCGCCGCGTCGTTCCTGGGCGTCGCCGGGCTGGTGCTCAAGGACGGCGTCGACGCGCTCTGGTACCCGATCGGCTTCGCGGCCGGGTACTTGGCGCTGATGCTGTTCGTCGCGGCACCGATGCGCCGCTCGGGTGCTTACACGTTGCCGGACTTCGCCGAGGCGCGGCTGGATTCGCTGCGGCTGCGCTCGTTGTGCACGGTGCTCGTGGTGCTGATCGGCTGGCTGTACCTGGTGCCGCAGCTGCAGGGCGCCGGGATGACGTTGTCGGCGATCACCGGTCTTGCGCACTGGGCGGGGATTTTCGCGGTTTCGGCGATCGTGCTGGTCACCGTGGTCACCGGGGTGCTGCGCGCGGCGACCCTGGTGCAGGCCTTCCAGTACTGGGTGAAGCTGTTCGCGATCGTGCTGCCCGCCTTCGTGCTGTTCATCGTGTTCCTGGGCGGTGAGCAGCGGCAGGCGCTGGAAACCCCGGTGCCGCCGGTGTTCCCGCGCGACACCCAGGTGCACCTCGACACCGATGCGCGGTTGACCGTCCGCGAACCGGTGTGGCTGGCCGACCGGGACGGCACCATCTACCTGCAGCCGGGCGAGCACGACCTGCCCGCGGGCAGCGAGCTCCGGTTCCCGGCGGGGGCGGCGGTGCCGGTGGTGTCGGACGCCGAACCGGACAACGCGACCTGGCTGCGGCCGCAGCACGACGGGGCGCTCGGACTGCTCGAGACGTATTCGGTGCTGGTCGCGACGTTGCTGGGCACGATGGGCCTGCCGCACGTGCTGGCCCGCTTCTACACGAACCCGAGCGGTACCGCGGCCCGCCGCACCACGCTGTACGTGATGGCGATGCTCGGGGCGTTCTACCTGTTCCCGACGATCTTCGGGCTGCTGTCCCGGCTGTACGTGCCGCAGCTGCTGGTCACCGGCGAGACGGATGCGGCGGTTCTGCTGCTGCCGAGCGAGATGCTGGGCGGCTGGGGCGGCGGGCTGCTCGCGTCGATCACCGCGGCCGGGGCGTTCGCCGCGTTCCTGTCGACCTCGTCGGGGCTGGTGCTGAGCCTGGCCGGGGTGCTGTCCTCGCGGGACGTGCTGCGCGGGCGCACGTTCGACTTCCGGCTGCTCGCCGTGCTCGCGTGCCTGGTGCCGGCGTTGTTGGCGCTGTTCGCGGACAACCACGACATCGCGCGCAGCGTCGGGTTGGCGTTCGCGATGGCCGCTTCGACGTTCTGCCCGGTGCTGGTGCTCGGGATCTGGTGGCGCGGGCTCACCGCGGCCGGTGCCGCCAGCGGCATGGTGGTCGGCGGCAGCCTGGTGCTGATCGCGGCGCTGCTGACGTACTTCGTGGACCGCGCGGGGACCTGGTGGGCGACGTTGATCGGGCAGCCCGCGCTGGTCACGGTGCCGATCGCGTTCGCGGTCGCCGTGCTGGTCAGCCGGGCGACCTCGGCGCGAGTACCGGCCGGGGTGGGGCGCGTGATGCTGCGGCTGCACGCCCCGGACCGGCTCGGATTCCTCAACGACGAGCTGATCGCGGGCGCTTCCGAACAGCCGGAGACCGGCGGTCGGCACCAGCGCTGAGGGTGATCATCCGATGAGTTGTTTAGTCCATTCATCGCATGTTGGATGGAAAATTGATCACTTTGAGTAACTAGATATTCTGGCGAATCGAATTCAATAGTCCGAACGGGTGAAACTGGGTCGATTTGTCGCAATTACTTGCCTGCACTTGGCCTGCAACGACTTCACTCGATCGTTAGCTTGTGTACTCCCTTCAGGGCTTCCCTGTCGTGGGCGAACTACGTAGCGTTTCCGCCCTGAAAGTGATTCTGGCTTGCGTCCCGGCTGCTCCGGGCCGGGGCCTTTTTTCTGCTGGGAGGAACCCCGTGAGCACCACGGACCAAGTCGGGTCCGGGTCCGGTATCGACGCCGAAACCTGGGCCGCTGCGCAGAGCAGCCCCGAATTCACCGCATTGCGACGCAGGCTGCGCAACTTCGTCTTCCCGGTCTCGGCGCTGTTCCTGGCCTGGTACCTGGTTTACGTGCTGCTCGCCGACTACGCGCACGGCTTCATGAGCATCAAGCTGGTCGGCAACATCAACATCGGCCTGGTGCTGGGCCTGCTGCAGTTCGTGTCCACCTTCGCCATCACGACCGCGTACGTCCGCTACGCCAACCGCAACCTCGACCCGGTCGCGGAGGAGATCCGCAACTCCCTCGAGAGCGGTGCGGCCGCGGCGGAGCCCGAGAAGGCTGACGCCCCGTCGGAGGACGCCGAGAAGAAGGCCACTCCGGCGGCGGACGCCGAGAAGGCTGACGAAGACGCGGCGGATGACGAGAAGGCTGCTGACGAGGACGCGGCGGAGCCCGACGAGGCCGACGACGAGAAGTCGGACGCCGACAAGGCCGATGACGACAAGGTCGACGGCGAGAAGTCGGATGACGAGAAGGCCGACGACGAGAAGCCGGACGCCGACAAGGCTGACGAGAAGGCCGAGAAGGCCGACGAGGACGCGGCGGACGAGGCCGAAGGAGGCCAGAAGAAGTGAACGTCGCACTTTCCCCACTGGCCGCCACTCCGGCGACCGCGCAGAACAGCTGGCTCAACATCGGCATCTTCGCGCTGTTCGTGGCGGTGACGATGGTCGTGGTGTTCCGGGCCAGCCGGAACACGAAGACCGCCGCCGACTACTACGCGGGCGGTCGCGCTTTCACCGGCCCGCAGAACGGCATCGCGATCGCCGGTGACTACCTGTCCGCGGCGTCGTTCCTCGGCATCGCCGGGGCGATCGCGGTCTACGGCTACGACGGCTTCCTGTACTCGATCGGCTTCCTGGTGGCCTGGCTGGTGGCGCTGCTGCTGGTCGCGGAGCTGCTGCGCAACACCGGCAAGTACACGATGGGCGACGTGCTCAGCTTCCGGATGAAGGAACGTCCGGTGCGCACCGCCGCGTCGCTGTCCACCCTGGCCGTGACGTTCTTCTACCTGCTCGCCCAGATGGCCGGTGCCGGTGGTCTGGTCGCGCTGCTGCTGGGCATCTCCAGCAAGACCGGCCAGGCCGTGGTGATCGCCGTGGTCGGCGCGCTGATGATCGTCTACGTGCTGGTCGGCGGCATGAAGGGCACCACCTGGGTGCAGATCATCAAGGCCGCGCTGCTGATCGCGGGCGCGTTCGTGATGACCGTCTGGGTCCTCGGCATGTACGGCTTCAACCTTTCCGGGCTGCTCGGCCACGCCGCCGATGTCGCCGGACCGTCCGTGCTCGACCCGGGTGCCCAGTACGGCAAGACCGGCACCAGCAAGCTCGACTTCATCTCGCTGGGCATCGCGCTGGTGCTCGGCACCGCCGGTCTGCCGCACGTGCTGATGCGCTTCTACACCGTTCCCACCGCCAAGGAAGCCCGCCGCTCGGTGGTCTGGGCGATCTGGCTGATCGGCCTGTTCTACCTGTTCACGCTGGTCCTGGGCTACGGCGCGGGCGCGCTGGTCGGGCCGGACGTGATCAAGGAGGCGCCGGGCGGGGTCAACTCGGCCGCGCCGCTGCTGGCGCTGGAGATCGGCGGCCCGCTGCTGCTGGGCTTCATCGCCGCGGTCGCCTTCGCGACCATCCTGGCCGTGGTCGCGGGTCTGACGATCACCGCGTCCGCCTCGTTCGCGCACGACATCTACGCGAACGTGATCAAGAAGGGCAAGGTGGACGACAAGAACGGCGAGGTCAAGGTCGCCCGGATCACCGCGGTGGTGATCGGCATCGTGTCGATCTTCGGCGGTATCGCGGCCAACGGCCAGAACGTGGCGTTCCTGGTGGCGCTGGCGTTCGCGGTGGCGGCCTCGGCGAACCTGCCGACGCTGCTGTACTCGCTGTTCTGGAAGCGCTTCAACACCAACGGCGCGCTGTGGAGCATCTACGGCGGTCTGGCGATCACGATCGTGCTGATCGTGTTCTCCCCGGCGGTCTCCGGCAACAAGGAGGCGATGTTCCCGGCGCTGGACTTCGCCCTGTTCCCGCTGAAGAACCCGGGTCTGGTGTCGATCCCGCTGTCCTTCCTGCTCGGCTACATCGGCACGGTCGTCAGCAAGGACAAGACGAACGAGGAGAAGTACGCCGAGATGGAGGTCCGCTCCCTCACGGGTGCGGGCGCCGAGAAGGCGGTCTCGCACTGACGTTTCGTCGAGGAGCGCCCGTCCGGCCACGTGCCGGGCGGGCGCTCCGCTGTTTCAGGCCGGGACGAGTTCGGTCTCGGCCGCGGTGAAGTGCACTTCCCACATGTCGTCGTCCACGGGCTGCGGGGTGTTGCCGGCGATCAGGGCTCGCACCCGGGGGTCGGTCATGCGGACGAAGCCGGTGAAGCGGGGCAGCCCGCCTTCGTCCGGGACTTCGGCCAGATGGCCCCAGTCGCTGCCGTTGGGCCAGCGGAGGACGGCTCGGCGAGTCACGGGCACCCCTTTCGGTCGGAGCTGAATCGAACAAGCGAACCTTCGCACGTGATGATCTTGGATCGCCAATTTCGAGCCCAGGACCGACCGAAAGCGTGAACAACCCCGAACGGGACTCGCATTATTCCTGGTCAACGAGGTTTTTCTTGACATTTGTCTTTGATCTTTTGCTTGTATGCGCCGTAGGCGCATAGCCCACCCTCGGCGCTGGCACCGCCGCGGGTTCTCAGCGTTCGCCTGGCGAGGACGGCCCGACTGCCGTGTATTGGCATACATAAAGTCGGGCACCCGGAGTCCAGGCGGGCGCTGAGGTTCCGC
>NZ_JAQGLA010000073.1 GCF_027853915.1 Saccharopolyspora oryzae | reverse complement strand
CCAGGTACGGGATCTGCGTGCCGCCGAGCAGCGTCATGATCGGCACCGTCAGCACCGTGCCCGCGATGCCGTAGGTCAGCAGCAGCCAGCGGCGGCCGATGCGGTCGGACAGGGCGCCGGCCAGCGGGCGCATCAGGAAGCCGATGGCGAAGACACCGGCGGTGTTGAGCAGCTGAGCGGTCAGGTCGCCGTCCGGGAAGAACGCGGCTGCGAAGTACACGCTGAACGCGGTGTAGGCGTACCAGTCGTACCACTCGATCAAGTTGCCGATCGAGCCCCGGATCACGTTGGCGACCACCCGGCGCTCGCCGCCGGGGCGGGCCGCACCGTCGCGGCTGCCGACCTCAGTAGTCATCCGTCCTCCTCATCGTGAACGGACTCACACTGCGGACGAGCGGGCCCCGCAACAAGGAGTGCGCCCCTTCCTTTACGTCTGGTTAACGTGATGACCTCGGGCCTGCGCGCGGCTCGTGGGACGCGAATTCCATTGAAATCAGAGGTCCGATTTCAATGGAATTCACGGGAACCGGGAACAGCGGAGGAGGCGGTATGGCAGCGGGGAAGCAGGATGCGCTCGTCGACGTCGGCGGTGTGCTGGTCGGGCACGAGCAGCGGCTCGACGCCCACTGGGCGACCGGGGTGACCGCGGTGCTGGTGCCGGACGGCGCGAGCGCGGCGGTCGACGTCCGCGGCGGCGGGCCGGGCACGCGCGAGACGGACGTGCTCGAACCGAGCCACCTGGTGCAGCAGGTGCACGGCATCGCGCTGACCGGCGGCAGCGCCTACGGGCTGGCCGCCGCCGACGGCGTGATGCGCTGGCTCGGCGACCGCGGCCACGGCGTCCGCGTCGGCCCCGACCCGGCGCACGTGGTTCCGGTGGTGCCCGGCGCGGTGATCTTCGACCTGCCGATGAACGACTGGGGCAACCGGCCGGACGCCGAACTCGGCCACCGGGCCTGCGAGAACGCCACCCGCACCGAGACGCGGGAAGGCAACGTCGGCGCTGGGACCGGCGCGGTCGTGGGCTGCGTCAAGGGCGGCATCGGCACGGCCAGCGAGGTGCTGGACGACGGCACCACGATCGGTGCGCTGGTGGCGGTCAACGCCGCCGGATCGGCCATCGACCCCGACACCGGGCTCCCGTGGATCCCCACTCCGGGCCTGCGGTCACCCGATCAGGCGGAGATCGACGCCGCCCGGCCGCTGTTCGGCACCCGGCCCGGGCGCCACGGGCCGGTCGACCGCCCGCTCAACACCACCATCGGAGTGGTCGCCACCGACCTGAAGCTGTCCAAGGCCGAGTGCCGGCGGCTCGCGGTGGCCGCCCAGGACGCGCTGGCCCGCGCGGTGCGGCCCGCTCACCTGCTCGTCGACGGGGACACCATGTTCGCGCTGGCCACCGGCACCGGGGCCGCGCTGCCCGCGCCGGGGGAGCAGGACTGGTCCGCGCGGCTGGACGCGGTGAGCGCGGCGGCCGCCGACGTGGTGGCGCGGGCGATCGTGCGCGGCGTGCTGGCCGCGGAATCGGTCGACGAGGTGACGTCGTACACGAGCCTCTACCCCTCGGCGCGGGAATGAATCATCGTGGACCTACGTTTCGCCCGACGAAAGCCGCATCCGCGACCGCGATTCCACATCGTGGGAGCGAGGTGCTCCACCTATTAGGATGGTTGCTGTGCTGGTGATCCGACGCGACCTCGTGGATGCGATGGTCGCGCATGCCCGACGGGACCACCCGGACGAGGCGTGCGGTGTGATTGCCGGTCCGGAAGGGTCGGACCGCCCGGAACGCTTGGTCGAGATGATCAACGCCGAGCGCTCGCCCACCTTCTACCGGTTCGACTCCGGTGAACAGCTGAAGGTGTGGCGGGAGATGGACGCCAACGACGAGGAGCCGGTGGTCATCTACCACTCGCACACCTCGACCGAGGCCTATCCGTCGCGCACCGACGTCTCCTACGCCTCGGAGCCCAACGCGCACTACGTGCTCGTGTCCACCAGGGACCCTGAGACCCATGAGCTGCGTTCCTACCGGATCCTCGACGGCGAGGTCACCGAGGAACCGGTGGAGGTCGTGGAGTCGTACATGTTCGCCCACACCGGCGCCGACGAGGTCCCCGACCGCGGCTGAACCGCGGTCATTCCGCTGGTGCTCGCGTCCCCGCATCCCTATGTAGTCCTCTGTGGACATGGAGGTTTTCCCATGGCAGTCAAGGTTTCGATCCCCACCATCCTGCGCACCCACACCGGTGGCGAGAAGTCGGTCCAGGCCGAGGGCGGCACCGTCGCCGAGGTCATCAACGACCTCGACGGCAACTACAACGGCCTGAAGGACCGCCTGGTCAAGGAGGGCAACCTCCACCGCTTCGTCAACGTCTACGTCAACGACGAGGACGTCCGCTTCGCCGGCGGCCTCGAGGCCAAGGTCTCCGACGGCGACAACGTCACGATCCTCCCCGCGGTCGCCGGCGGCATGTGAGTTCTCGGTAATTGGTTGCACCCGCCTTGCTGGGCGGTGCAAGTAGCGGAACCTCAGACGCCGCCTGGCTGCGGGATCCCGTTTTTATGTATGTCCAATACAAGGCAAACGGGCTGTCCTCGCCAGGCGACGTCTGAGAACCCGCGGCGGTGCGAGTTGCGAGGGTGGGCTATGCGCCTGGCGGCGCATGCGACCCTCGCCGGCCGGTGCCAGTCGTTCTTCGCGGTAGCTGCTTACCGCCGAAAGCGGCTTCGCCGCTTGCCCGACGTCGCGGACTTGTGAGCGTGCCTCGCGACTTTTGCTACAGCCGTCGAGGCCTCACGCTTGGACGTAGGAACTGTTCTTCTTGCGGTGAGTAGGAGATGCACCGTGGCTCGTTACGACTCGTTGCTGGACGCGCTCGGTGACACGCCTCTGGTGGGGTTGCCCCACCTGTCGCCGGCTCCGGACGTCCGGCTGTGGGCCAAGCTGGAGGACCGGAACCCGACCGGTTCGATCAAGGACCGCCCGGCGCTGGCCATGATCGAAGCCGCCGAGAAGGAAGGCCGCCTCACCCACGGCTGCACGATCCTGGAGCCCACCTCGGGCAACACCGGGATCTCGCTGGCCATGGCGGCCAAGCTCAAGGGCTACGGCCTGGTCTGCGTGATGCCGGAGAACACCTCCGAGGAGCGCCGCCAGCTGCTGCAGGCCTACGGTGCGCGGATCATCTCCTCGCCCGCGGCCGGCGGCTCCAACCAGGCGGTGGCGATGGCCAAGGACCTGGCCGAGCAGAACCCGGACTGGGTGATGCTCTACCAGTACGGCAACCCGGCCAACGCCGACGCGCACTTCACCACCACCGGGCCGGAGATCCTCCGCGACCTGCCGACCGTCACCCACTTCGTGGCCGGTCTGGGCACCACCGGAACCCTGGTCGGCGTCGGCCGCTACCTGCGCCAGCAGAAGCCCGACGTGCAGATCGTCGCGGCCGAACCGCGCTACGGCGAACTGGTCTACGGCCTGCGCAACCTCGACGAGGGCTTCGTCCCGGAGCTCTACGACGCCGAGGTCCTGACCCGCCGCTTCTCGGTCGGCTCCTACGACGCCCTGCGCCGCACCCGCCAGCTGCTGGAGGCCGAGGGCATCTTCGCCGGCATCTCCACCGGCGGCGTCCTCCACGCGGCGCTGACGATCGCGGAGAAGGCGGCGGCCGAAGGCGAATCCGCGGACATCGCCTTCGTCGTCGCCGACGCCGGCTGGAAGTACCTCTCCACCGGCGCCTACAGCGGCACCCTCGACGAAGCCGCCCAACGCCTCGAAGGCCAGCTCTGGGCCTGATCCGTCTCCAGCTGGAGATTTACAGTTTCAATTGAAACTGTGGTCCCGACAGGACGTCGCTCGGCCGGGGTCTCACCGCAAATTCAATGGAAATTGGACGTTCGATTTCCATTGAATTTGCGGTGAGACCTGGGTCAGCCGGCGAAGGAGTAGGGGCGGACGCCCGTTGCGAGGTTCGGGATGACGAGGATCGAGCCGTCGGCTTCGGCGGGCTCGGAGACCTCGTCGGTCGCGGTGGTGATGTAGAGCCTCGTCAGGTCCGGGCCGCCGAAGCAGCAGTCCGTCGGGCGCTGGGCCGGGAGCGGGATCGTCCGGTCCAGGTCACCGGCGGGGGTGTAGCAGCGGAGCTCGCCGCGGTCGCGGACGGTGAGCCAGAGGTGCCCGGAGGCGTCCACCGCCAGGCCGCCGGGTTCGCCGTCGACCTCGAACAGCGGGCGGCGGTTGGTGCAGTCACCGGTGGTCAGGTCGAAGTCCAGGACGTCGACGCGCCGGGCTGCGCCGTCGGACAGGTACATGCGGGTGTTGTCCGGGCTCCAGGCGATGCCGTTGCCCGCGGGCAGGTCCTTGAGCGCGATGTGCGCCGAGCCTTCACCGGTGACCCGGACCAGCCAGCCGCCTTCGCCCAGCGTCGTCGCCCACAACCGGCCCTTGGCGTCGATCATCGTCGCGCCCGCCTCGGCGCCCTCGCGCGCCCAGTAGATCAGCCAGGTCCGCTGCGAACCGGTGGAGTCGAACAGGGCGATGCCCTCGTCCAGGTGCATCGCCAGGCCGCCGTGGCTGCGCGTCTTCGCCGCGCTGACCTGCTGCGGCAGTTCCATCGCGTGATCGGTGCGACCGGGGACGAAGCGGTGCGCGCTGCGCGTCGGCGGATCGGTCCACAGCAGGGTGTCGGTGCCGATGTCCCACGTGGGTGCCCGTCCGGAACGCGCCGCCGCTGGCACTGCTAACTCGACCTGCACGTGAAGCCCTTCGTCCGGAACGCAACGATGCAGGACCCTATCGCGCGGCCCACCTGTTGATCTTGGGGTCGGGCAAGAGCCCGCATTTGATCTGGCGCACATCAAGTCGAGCACCCGGAGTCCACGCGGAAGGGCCACCGGAGGCGTGGGTGCAAAACGTCCGAATCTCAGGGCGAACCCCGAGACCGCGGAGGGGTGCTCCGCGTAGCCTCGAGTTGTGAACCGGCTGCCTGATCGTCCTCGCCCGCGCGTGCTGCCCCCGAACCCGCTGGGCGCAGCGGTGGGCATGCTCATCGCCACCGCGGTGCTCTACGGCATCGAGTTCTACGACCAGGTCAACCCGCTGACGAACCTGGAGAACCACGGCATCTTTCCGCGGTCGGTGAGCGGCCTGGAGGGGATTTTGTGGTCCCCGCTGCTGCACGCGGGTTGGGATCACCTGTGGGCCAACACCCTGCCGTTCCTGGTGCTCGGCTGGCTGGTGCTCGCCGGCGGGGTGGGGCAGTTCCTCGCGGTGACCGCGACCATCTGGATCATCGGCGGCCTCGGCACCTGGCTGTTCGGCGCACCCGCCGTGCACATCGGCATGTCCGGGGTGATCTTCGGCTGGATGGTGTTCCTGCTGGTGCGCGGCTTCTTCCAGCGCAGCATCGCGCAGATCCTGGTCGCCGCCGTGCTGTTCTTCTACTGGGGCGGCATGCTGTGGGGCGTGCTGCCCGGCACGCCGAACATCTCCTGGGAGGGCCACCTGTTCGGCGCGATCGCCGGTTTCCTGGCCGCCTGGTTGGTGGGCCGCAGCACTCGGTCGCAGGTCACCAGCGGTGGGCCTGGCACACTTGCCGGGTGACTGACGCCCCGATCGGGATCTTCGACTCCGGCGTCGGCGGGCTGACCGTGACCCGCGCGATCATGGATCAGCTGCCCGGCGAAACCGTGCACTACGTCGGCGACACCGCCAACGCGCCCTACGGCCCGATGCCGCTCGCCGAGATCCGCGCCCGCACCCTGGCCATCACCGACTCGCTCGTCGAGGACGGGGTGAAAGCCCTGGTGCTGGCCTGCAACACCGCGTCCGCGGCCTGCCTGCGCGACGCCCGCGAGCGCTACTCGATCCCGGTGGTCGAGGTCATCATGCCCGCGACGCGGCGCGCGGTGGCGACCACGCGCAACCGGCGCATCGGCGTGATCGGCACCAAGGCGACCATCCGCTCCCGCGCCTACGACGACGCGTTCACCGCGGCCCCGGACATCGAGCTGACCACGGTGGCCTGCCCGCGGTTCGTGGAGTTCGTCGAGCGCGGCATCACCACCGGTCGGCAGATCCTCGGTCTCGCGCAGAGCTACCTCGACCCGCTGCAGCAGGCCGACGTCGACACGGTGGTGCTCGGCTGCACGCACTACCCGCTGCTCACCGGTGTGCTCCAGATCGCGATGGGGGACCAGGTGACGCTGGTCTCCAGCGCGGAGGAGACCGCCAAGGACGTGGTGCGGGTGCTGACCGAGAACGACCTGCTCGCAGGCCCGGACGCGGTGCCCGAGCACGCGTTCCACGCCACCGGGGCCCCTGACCGGTTCGCCCGGTTGGCCGCCCGGTTCCTCGGACCGGCGCTCGCGGCCGATGCCGTTCGGCCGCTCGTCATGTCAAGCTCGACCGCATGAAGCTGACGATCCTCGGCTGCTCCGGGAGCATTCCCGGCCCGGATTCGCCTTCATCCGGGTACTTGCTGGAGTCCGGCGACACCCGCATCGCGCTCGACCTGGGCAACGGCACGCTCGGCGCGATGCAGCGGTTCATCGACCCGTTCTCGCTGGACGCGGTGTTCTTCAGCCACCTGCACCCGGACCACTGCGCGGACTTCGGCGCGCTCGCGGTGCTGCGCCGCTACCACCCGAACCGGCCCGGCGGTCGGCTTCCGGTGATCGCGCCCGCGAACGCCCCGCAGCGGTTCGCCGCGCTCTACGCGCCGGACGCCGAGGAGCTGGCCGTGACGGATCTGTCGGACGTGTTCGAGTTCGTCCAGGTATCGGCCGAACCCGTGCGCATCGGGCCGTTCGAGGTCCGGGCGACACCGGTGGCGCACCTGTGCGAGTCGTGGGGCTTCCGGGTCGAGGCGGAGGGCAAGGTGCTGGCCTACACCGGCGACACCGGCCCGTGCCCGCAGCTGACCGACCTCGCAGCGGACGTCGACGTCCTGCTGTCCGAGGCGTCTTGGGAGGACTCCCCGGACGCGCCGGACGGCGTGCACCTGTCGGGTCGCCAAGCCGCGGAGGTGGCGAAGTCGGCCGGAGCTCAGCGCCTGCTGCTCACCCACGTCGTGCCGTGGGCGAACGGCGACGCGATCCTCGCCGAAGCCGAGGCCGTCTACGACGGACCGGCGGAACTGGTCGTCGCGGACGGCAGCTATGAGATCTGACGTCGTGCTCCGGCCGGCTTCCGATGCCGACGCGGCGGACATGGCCGAAGTCTGGCTGCGCTCGTTCAACACCGCGCTGCCGACGGTGCGCCGGGCGCACGGCGACGACGAGGTGCGGAGCTGGTTCGCCCACGTCGTGGTGCCGAACTCAGAGTGCTGGGTGGCCGAGGAGCAGGGCTCGGTGGTCGGCCTCATGGTGCTCGAGGGCGCGGAGCTGGAGCAGCTCTACCTCGATCCGCCGCAGCGCGGTCGAGGACTCGGCGATCAGCTCGTGGACCTGGCCAAACGCCGTCGCCCGGACGGGCTGGAGCTCTGGACCTTCCAGGTCAACGGCCCGGCCCGGCGGTTCTACGAGCGGCACGGCTTCGTCGCGGTCGAGCACACCGACGGGCAGCTCAACGAGGAGCGCGAACCGGACGTCCGCTACGTCTGGCAGCCGTAGCTGCCCCTTGACGAGGGGCGATTCGGGGCGGGCTTAGGGTTGGGGCGTGGCACGAGCGGATGGGCGGAGCGACGACCAGCTCCGAGAGGTGCGGATCACACGCGGATACCAGGACTGGCCGGCAGGTTCGGTTCTGGTCGAGTTCGGCCGGACGCGAGTTCTGTGCGCGGCCAGCGTCCAGGAGGGCGTCCCCCGCTGGCGGACCGGCTCCGGGCTGGGCTGGGTGACCGCGGAGTACGCGATGCTGCCGTCGTCGACGAACACGCGCAGCCCCCGGGAATCGGTGAAGGGCCGCATCGGCGGCCGCACCCACGAGATCAGCCGGTTGATCGGCCGCTCCCTGCGCGCCTGCATCGACATGGCGGCGCTGGGCGAGAACACCATCGCGCTGGACTGCGACGTGATCCAGGCGGACGGCGGGACCCGCACGGCTGCGATCACCGGCGCGTACGTGGCGCTGGCGGACGCGGTGACCTGGCTGGGCGCTGCCGGTCGGCTGTCCGACCCGAAGCCGCTGTCCTGCTCGATCTCCGCGATCAGCGTGGGCGTGGTGGACGGCCGGGTGCGCCTGGACCTGCCCTACGAGGAGGATTCGCGCGCCGAGGTGGACATGAACGTGGTCGCCACCGACCACGGCACCCTGGTGGAGGTGCAGGGCACCGGCGAGGGCGCCACCTACACCCGGTCCACGATGGACAAGATGATCGACTTCGCGCTGGACGGCTGCGCGAAGCTCGCCGAGATCCAGGCCGACGCGCTGGCCGCCCCGTACCCGGGCGAGCTGCCGGGGAGCAAGGCATGAGCCGCGTCCTGCTGGCCACCCGCAACCAGAAGAAGCTGGTGGAACTGCGCCGAATCCTCGAAGCCGAGGGCGTGACCGGCGTCGAGGTCATCGGCCTGGCGGACGTCCCCGAGTTCCCGGAAGCCCCGGAAACCGGCGCGACGTTCGAGGAGAACGCGATCGCGAAGGCGGCGGACGCGGCGAAGGCCACCGGCCTCCCGGCGATCGCCGACGACTCCGGCATCGCGGTCGACGCCCTCAACGGCATGCCCGGCGTCCTGTCGGCCCGCTGGTCCGGCAAGCACGGCGACGACCAGGCCAACCTGGACCTCCTCCTCGGCCAGATCACGGACGTCCCCGACGACCGCCGCGGCGCGGCCTTCGTCTCGGCAGCGGCCCTGGTCCACCCGGACGGAGCGGAAACCGTGGTCCGAGGCGAATGGCGAGGAACGGTGATCCGCGAAGAACGCGGCACCAACGGCTTCGGCTACGACCCGATCTTCGTCCCAGAAGGCGAAACCCGAACCAGCGCCGAACTCTCCCCGGAGGAAAAGGACGCGGACTCCCACCGAGGCCGAGCCCTCCGCCTGCTGCTCCCAGAACTCCGCAAACTCGCAGGCTGAGCACGCGAACTTCCTGTTGAAGGGCCCCTCCGACCACTGGTCGAGGGGCCCTTCACTCGTTCACCGGTCGAGTGCGCCACCTTCCGACCAGGACACCTGCATGAGTTGCCGGATGCGGATCAGTTCTCGCTGGTCATGACCCGTGAGTCTTTTGGGGCGTCATAGCACCCCAAAAGACTCACGGTACTTGACCTGCACAAACGTGACTTCTGATTGGTGCCGGAACCCCCGACCCAGCACTTCGGTCTTCGTTTTGGAAGGTGAAGCCCGAACCAGCGCCGAACTGGAAGGACGCGGACTTTCGCCGGCATCCAGGCGTTCATCGAGCGCACTCGCTCGCGACGCGGAGGGTGGGCTTCTCGAACACGACCGAATTTGGCGCAGCCGCAACGAGTTGCTGTCACAGCGGATCGCTTGCGTGGAGATCGCCACGTCCGTCCGGAATGCGGCTGTCTGCGAAGTCTTCGATGTGGACGCTCCCGGCCAAGTGCGAGGAAGCGGGGGCTGACACGCCGGTGTGCGGGGGACATCGGTGGTCGGAACCGGAGGCAGCGCGGTTACCGGTACCCGGACGGAGACGAGGATGTGCCACCGCCGAACTTCGTGGCGCACGTCGAGGGCGTGGGTGGTGTCGAGCTGCGCTGGTACAAGCACCTCGGTCGTGGCATGTCGGTGAACAGGTCTCTGCAGCCGCAGGAATGGGTGCAGATCTTCGATGCTTGCATCGCCTCCATCCACGCGACCGAATCGCACCTCTGGTAGCGGTTGTCGAGCATCCGGTGATGCCGCCGGGTCCCGGCTGAGGTGGGACCAGTGTTGTGCAACGGCGTTATGGGCTGATCGCGGCGTCGCAGGGTGCTGGGGTGGTGTTCCGGGTGGTGTGATGCCGGTCGCCCTGGCGGGGACTGGGGTCGTTGCGGGAGCTAACTTCGGTGGTCGTGTTGACCGAATGGCTCGAGTTGGTGCTGCTAGTCGTCGTCGGGTTCCTCTCCGGCGCGATCAACGCGGTGGCCGGGGGCGGATCTCTGCTGGTCTTCCCGGCCCTGCTGGCGACCGGGATGCCGCCGTTGGTGGCGAACGTGACCAACTCGGTGGCCCAGGGGCCCGGGTTCGTGGGGGCCGCGATCGGCCAGCGCGACGACCTCCGGGGCACCCCGCGGCGGCTGTGGCTGACCTCGGCGGCCGCGGTGGTCGGGTCGGCGCTGGGCTGCGTGCTGCTGATGATCTTGCCGGGCAAGGTGTTCGACGCCGTGGTGCCCGCACTGATCGCGCTGTCGGCGCTGCTGATGGCCTTCCAGAACATCATCCGCAAGTGGCTCGGCACGCCCGACGAGAACGCCCCGGACCGCACGGTCCTGCTGACCGTCGGGATCTTCTTCGCCTCGATCTACGGCGGCTACTTCGGCGGGGCGCGCAGCGTCATCCTGATCGCGATCCTGGTGCTGGCCGCGACCGACTCGATGCGTCGGCTGAACGCGCTCAAGAGCTGGCTGGGCATGATCGGCAGCGCGGTGACCCTGGTCGTCTACGCGCTGATCGCGCCGGTCGACTGGGTGGCGGTGCTGACGCTCGTGCCCACCACGGTGCTGGGCGGATACGTGGGCGGCAAGGTCGCCCAGAAGCTCCCCGCGAACCTGCTCCGCTACCTGGTGGTGGCCATCGCCGCAGGCGTCGCGATCTACATGTTCCTCGACTGACCGAGGAAGGGGAATCGGGGGCACCGGCCGGGTCGGTGCCCTTTCCGCCAGGTCAGACGCCGAGGTCCTTGCGGAGCCGCTCGACGTGGCCGGTGGCCTTGACGTTGTACAGGGCCTTGGCGATCTTGCCGTCCGCGTCGACCACGAACGTCGAGCGGATCACGCCCTGCACGGTCTTGCCGTAGTTCTGCTTCTCGCCGAAGGCGCCCCACGCGGTCATGACCGACTTGTCCTCGTCGGCCAGCAGCGGGAAGGTCAGGCCTTCCGCGTCGCGGAAAGCAGCCAGCTTGGCCGGCTTGTCCGGGGAGATGCCGAGGACGTCGAAGCCGGCGTCGTTGAGCACCGCGAGGCTGTCCCGGAAGTCGCAGGCCTCCTTGGTGCAGCCCGGGGTGCTGGCGGCGGGGTAGAAGTACACCACGACGGACCGGCCGCGGTAGTCGCTCAGCGAGACGGTGTTGCCGTCGGCGTCCAGCAGCGAGAACTCGGGTGCCTTGTCGCCGATCGAGAGTCGGTTCTGCTCACTCATGCACCCGACGCTAGCCGATGCCACCGACGCGGTCCCGCCCGGTGGAGCGACGTCACTGCCCCGGCAAGCTGGCGCCGCCCGCGGCCGGGACGACGTGCGAGACCTGGGGTGTCGGCGCCGGTAGCCGATCGCCTGCCGCGATGTACCCGCCGACCAGCAGCCCGGCGACCGCCGAGGCGGTCAGCGCCAGCGCACAAGTGGTGAAGAAGCGGATGGACACCGCGTTTTCCTTCCAGCAGGAGTGGATTCGAACCCGCCGGTGGGCGCGCGCCATCGGGGCCCGGACCGGTGAGGGATTCTTCGATCAACGGGAAGATCGGGAGATTCGCCCGCATCGTTACAGATGTCCACCGGACGAGTGATCGGAACTTCGAGTTGCGGGTGCCGCGCCCCGCGCGTAGACGGGTGGGTGGCCAGCCCCCACGACCACCCCGGAGGACCCCGCCATGCCCACAGTCGCCGATCAGCTCATCGAAGTGCTCGTGCAGGCCGGTGTCCGGCGCATCTACGGCATCGTCGGGGACAGCCTCAACCCCGTGGTGGACGCCGTGCGGCGCACCGAGGGCATCGAGTGGGTGCACGTGCGCCACGAGGAGGCCGCCGCGTTCGCGGCCGGTGCCGAAGCGCAGATGACCGGACGGCTCGCGGTCTGCGCGGGCAGCTGCGGGCCCGGCAACCTGCACCTGATCAACGGCCTGTTCGACGCGCACCGCAGCGGGGCGCCGGTGCTGGCGCTGGCCTCGCACATCCCGTCCGCGCAGATCGGGACCGGGTTCTTCCAGGAGACCCACCCCGAGGAGCTGTTCAACGAGTGCAGCCACTTCTGCGAGCTGCTCTCGCAGCCCGAGCAGATGCCGCGGCTGCTGCGCACCGCCATCCAGACCGCGTCCGGTCGGCGCGGCGCTGCTGTGCTGGTGCTGCCGGGCGATGTCGCCGAGAAGCCCGTCGCCTCGTCCACCGGCCTGGGAATCATCGAGTGCGAGCCGCCCACGGTCGTGCCGTCGCAGGACCAGCTGCTCGCGCTGGCGGAGAAGCTGAACCAGGCCGAGCGGCCGATGTTCTTCTGCGGGGCGGGAACGCGCGGCGCGCACCAGGAGGTCATGGAGCTGGCCGCGCGGGTGAACGCGCCGGTCGGGCACGCCCTGCGCGGCAAGGAGTGGATCCAGTACGACAACCCCTTCGACGTGGGGATGAGCGGTCTGCTCGGCTACGGCGCCTGCTACGACGCGATGCACCGCGCCGACCTGGTGGTGCTGCTGGGCACCGACTTCCCGTACGACAACTTCCTGCCGCAGGCCAACACGGTGCAGGTCGACATCGAGCCGGCCCACCTGGGGCGGCGCACGGTGCTGGACCTGGCCGTGCACGGCGATGTCGCCGAGACCATCCGCGCGGTGCTGCCGCACGTCCAGCAGAAGACCGACCGCTCCTACCTGGACCGGATGCTGCGCGAGCACGCCGGGCAGCTGGAGCGGGTCGTCGACGCCTACACGCGCAACGTCGAGACCCAGGTGCCGATCCACCCGGAGTTCGTCGCCGACGTGCTCGACGACCTCGCCGCGGACGACGCGGTGTTCACTGTGGACACCGGCATGTGCAACGTGTGGGCGGCCCGCTACATCACGCCGAACGGACGGCGGCGGGTGCTCGGGTCCTTCGTGCACGGCTCGATGGCCAACGCGCTGCCGCAGGCCATCGGCGCGCAGATCTGCGAACCCGAGCGGCAGGTCATCTCGATGTCCGGGGACGGCGGGCTGGCCATGCTGCTCGGCGACCTGCTGAGCCTGCGCACCCACCGGCTGCCGGTGAAGGTCGTGGTGTTCAACAACTCCTCGCTGGGCATGGTCAAGCTGGAGATGCTCGTGGACGGTCTGCCCGACTTCGGCACCGACCACGACCACGTCGACTTCGCCGCGATCGCCGCCGCGGCGGGGATCCACTCGGTGCGGGTGGAGAAGCCGGGCGAGGTGCGCGACGCGTTGGCCGATGCGCTGCAGCGGCCGGGGCCCGCGCTGGTGGACGTGGTGACCGACCCGAACGCGCTGTCGATCCCGCCGCGGATCACCGGGGACCAGGTGAAGGGGTTCGCGCTGGCGGTGAGCCGGACGGTGCTGTCCGGCGGGGTGGGCAAGATGATCCAGCTGGCCCGCAGCAACCTCCGCAACGTGCCGCGCCCCTGAGCGGCTCGTTCTTCCGGACTCGTCAGGGCCAAGAGGCCTCGTTGCGCGCAATGGAATGTCTACTGTGGACATCTGGTGAGCGGTGTGCGGGTCGGCTCGCCGCGCCATGTCGTCCGGGGCGGGCGCGGTGACTGGTCCGAACGCGTTGTTGATCCTGCCGCGGGTTTTCGTGCTCGCGGCAGGGCTGAGGCGGGTGGATCCCGTTGGTTCGTGGCAGCCCGTGCAACGTGCTGCTCATGTGAGCACGGCGTGGCTTCGCTTGCGCGCCCTCGGCGTGTCGGGCCGATTTGCCCGCGATCATCGGGAAAACCGGGCGTGATCGTGCCTCGGTCGGCGATTCTCGTATTTGAGAACCCCCACGATGCACGGGGTTTCGCTGGCGGGCGGGGGCGCATCCGGGCGGTTTGGGATACCAACTTCTCGTCCGGTGGCGCTCCGCCGGCAGCTGCTCGGAGTTCGCCGATTATCAGGATTTGAAATCGGATGTCCGGGTTTTGCCTCGGGAATATGCCAGCGTTTGCGTTGTCTTCGTTCGTATTCCCCGGTTCCCGCCATTGATTTCCAGCCCCGGGTGGGTGTACTCCATTTTGGCGATGGTGCTTCGTTTGGGGGGAGGAACGTAACCATCTTCGGCCACCATCCGATGTGCATCGGTGCCCACCGGGTTGGCCGGAGCGGGCTAGTGGACGAATGCCGTGAGGGTGATGGGTTGGTGACTCAGTGTGGACCTCCGGGCAGGATGGGGCTCATGACAGTCAGTCCCACGGTGCGTCGTCGTCGTTTAGCTGCTGAGCTGCGGCGACTGCGGGCGCATGCGGAGGTCACCCAGCAGCAGGCCGCCGGGCATCTCGGCTGCACGCAGGCGAAGATCGGGCGGTTCGAAACCGCGAAGCGATCTCCGTCGGTCGGAGATGTTTCGGCACTGCTGGATTTCTACGGGGTCGAGGGGTGCGAGCGGGATCAGCTGATCAACCTCGCGCGCGATGCCCGCAAACGGGGTTGGTGGCATTCCTACAGCGATGTCCTGCCCGAGTGGTACGAGACCTACGTGGGTTTGGAGGCGGAAGCGTCCTCCATCCACACCTACGAGGCCGAGGCCATTCCTGGACTGCTCCAGACGCGTGAATACGCGCATGCGATCACGAAAGCGACCCTCATCAGAGCCGATGAATCGGAGATCAGCCGACGGGTCGATCTGCGCATACAGCGGCAGCAGCGGATTGTGGGGGACAACCCGCTGGAGCTGTGGGCGGTGGTGGGAGAAGCCGCCCTGCGCAGGCGGGTCGGTGGGCCCGGGGTGCTCCGCCGACAGCTGGAACACCTGCTGAAACTCGTGCAGTTGCCGCACGTGACCCTGCAGGTGATGCCGCTGGACGCGGGGGCGCACCCGGCGCAGGCCGGGCCGTTCGTCATCCTGCGCTACTCGAATTCCATCGACCCCGACGTGGTTTATCTGGAAACCCACGTGGGCGGGCTCTACCTCGAGCGCGAGATAGAGATCTCGAACTACGTCACGATGATGGACCATTTACGCGCGCATGCGGTAGATCCGGACGGTTCCGTAGAACTAATGCAACAACGCATAGGAGAGTTGTAGATGGTGGATATCACCGACTGGCGCACCAGCACGCGTACCCAAGGTCAGGGGCAGTGCGTCGAGGTCGGCTTCGGAGCTGACTGCGTCGGGGTGCGCGATACCAAGAACAGGTCCGGTGGCCAGATCACCGTTGCGCAGCAGCGTTGGCTCGAGTTCGTCAGCGGTGTCAAGCTCGGCTGCTTCGACGATCGCTGAGCCCGACTTCATGCGTCGATGAGCGCGTTCCCGGGTCTCCCCGCTCGGTGGCGCGCTCATCGGTGCTTTTCAGCTCGTTCTGCGGTGCGGGGAGCGGAACTTCGAAACCCCTGGTGGGTCCTGGGTTTCGCTTCCCGTACGGCTGCGCAAGCCGTTTCCGAACCGGCCTCTTCGCTCAGCGCCGTTCCACGAACGGCTCGAGGAGTCCGGGGAGGGCTTCGTCGGCCAGAGCGAGGCCGTCGGCTTCGGCGACGTCGTGCACTTCGTAGATGCTGTTGCCCGCTGCGGTCGTCGCGCCGACCGTCATGAGTCCCGACCGCCGCTGGAACACGGTGCGGCTCATCTTCCAGCCGATCACCCCGTCGCGTTCCAGGACGACCGTGCGCCGGATCCCGCTGCCGTTGCGGGAGATCAGGTACCGGTCGGTCAGCTGGTGGCCGAGGTTGCGGTAGGCGTCCACTGCGAACCCCAGGAAGACCAGGACGACGGCCGCACCTGCGGCGATCGCCAATGGCACGGGGATCCATCCGTACATCGCTGCCACGACTGCTGCGATCAAGAACGGTGCTGCGGCCATCAACGCCCAGTTGATGCGTCGTCGCAGTGCCGCTCGTGGGTGATGTCGCAACGGGACCTGCGACGGTGGCTGCGGTTCGCGCAGCACCGCTGCCGAGGTCCGGTAGGCCACGGAGCGGGGAGCCGGGGGCAGCAGCGTCTTGTTGTCCGGTTGGTTCTCCTCCTTCTTCTGGTTCAGGCCGGTGGCCACCGCGTGCAGCCGAGCACCGCCGGCCCAGCGCAGCAGCAGCGGTTCCACCAGCTCGATCCCGCGCAGCCGCCGTTCTTCCAGCGAGACCGAGCGGGTGGTGAGCAGGCCGCGCTTGACCTGCAGGGTGTCCCCGCGGTCACGGCTCAGCCGGAATCCCCACCACATCTCCAGCGACAGCACGAAGGAGCCGAGCACGCCGACGGCCAGCGCGAGCGCGGCGCCGACCGCGACGACCAGCCACAGCGAGGTCGCCACCACGGCTGCGCCGATGGCGTTGAACACCCCGGTGGCCTTCAGCAGTTCGCTGAACGATCCGATCGCGGAGCCGATCGCGCCCCAGACGATCAGCGCCAACCCCACCGACAGCGAGGAGTAGGCCAGCCACGCGGGGTTGAGACGTGCCAGCGTGCTGCTGGTCTCCGGCGCTGGAACGCCCGAATCGACCACAGTGGACGAATCGCCGAACAGCAGCTCCTGGCGCAGCGATTCGGCGTGCTGGCGGGAGATCGCGTCGAGCTTCAGCTCGCTGCTGTCGCCGGACTGGCCGCCGGTGCCGACCTTCACCGTCGTGACGCCGAAGACGCGGTGGCTCAGGCTCGCGGTGAGGTCGACGCTGCGGATCCGGTCGCGGGGGATCGAGCGGTGGTTCCGTGTGACGGCGCCCTTGCGGAGCTCGAAGTGCTCCGGGGTGATGCGGTACCAGGCGAACCACCATTCGAGAGCGTACAGACCGGCGAACAGCAGTCCGGCGGCCAGCCACAGCCCCGCCGTGATCAGGATCGCACTGGTGGGGGCGCCGGAGATCGCCATGACCGCGACGGCCGGCACCATCGGCGCCAGCACCAGCCCGGCGATGGCGGCGATCGTCTTGGGGTCCTGGCGGCGCCACTGCCCGTCGATCACGGTGCTCATGTCGCGTCTCCCGGCGTCGCCTGGGTGGTGGCGGTCAGCTGCTCGACGACGGCCCGGGCGGTGTCCCGGTCCAGTCCGTCGATCGTCAGCGGCCCTGCTGCCGAGGCCGTGGTCACGGTGACGCTGGAGAGGGTGAACAGCTGCTGCAGCGGACCCCGAACGGTGTCGACGGTCTGGATGCGCGACATCGGCGCGATCCGCCACTCCTGGCGCAGCCAGCCCGCCGCGGTGTAGACCGCGTCATCGGTGATCTCCCAGCGGTGCACCCGGAACCGCCACTGCGGCATGACCAGCACGTAGGGCACCCCGAGCACGGCGACCACCACCAGCGCCAGCAGCAGCCAGGGCTGCGCGGGTGGGATGAGCACCGCGGCCACGGCCAGTGCGACCAGCACCGGGACGACCAGGACCAGTGCCTGCACCGTCCACCAGCCGATCGCGCGGCGTTCTACGCGATTGCGCGGTGGGCGGAGCCGGAGTCCGGTGGTGTTCGCATCGGCCACGGTCGGTCCTTTCCTGCGGTCGGCTGGCTGCGACGACCATTCTTCCAGCGTGCACGGGGCGTTCGAGGTCATGACGCCCTACGAGAGCGTCTTGAGCTGCGGCCAGATCTGGCTCCAGGTTCCGATCTTGCCGGTGCAGAGCCAGATCGGGAGGGTTCCGTCCTTGATCTTGCGCACCTCGGTGAAGTGCTGGCGGATTTCTTCGGGGTCTCCCACGAACAGCACGGAGTCGATCTGCTCGTCGGGTTGGCCGAAGTAGCCGTAGCCCCGGTGCGGGCTGTAGGTCTCCGGAAGTTCGTACCGCGTCCGGTTGACCTCCAGCATGGACGCGGCGATGTAGCTGTCGCCCACCACCGCCGTGTGCGCCCGCTGGTCCGGTGGCAGCGCGGTGAACGCGGCCGAGGTGTCGCGGGCGATCTCGTCGGAGGTCGGCATGCCGAAGGAGCCCGAGATCACCGTGGAGACCCACACCATGTAGCCGGCCAGCGCGACGGAGGCCGCGTAGGGGAACCAAGCCGTCCACCCCCAGCGGGACGGTTTGGCCTCCCGGCGGCGCTGCAGCGCCACCAGTCCGGCTGCGATCACCACGCCGTACATCCCGATCAAGTAGTAGGGGCGCGCGGCGGTGGCGACGAAGAAGGCGTACATCAGGATCGATGCGACCGCGAAGAACCGGTACGGCCGCAGTTCAGCCGAGCGGAACAGCTTCCACAGCCCGATCAGGAACAGCGCCGCACCTGCGACGCCTGCGTAGAGCACCAGCGTGACGGCGGTGCCGCTGCGGCCGCCGGACAGCAGCGGGGATTCCTCGGCCACGACCGCGCCCATCTGCAACTGAGGCCAGCCGTGCAGGGCCTGCCACAGCACCGTGGGCGCGGCGATCACGAACGCGATGCCGACCCCGCCCCAGAACATCGGGCGGCGCAGGACGTCGCGCGGACCCACCAGGAGCACGCTGATCAGCAGCGCCGCGCACAGGAGCGCCACCTGGAACTTGGTCTGCATCGCCACGCCGAGGACGAGCCCGAACACCAGCAGCAGCCGGTCGTCGCCGTCGCCCTGCTCGCGCAGCCGGATCCAGCGGACCAGCAGCCAGCTGAGCACCAGCCACTGCAGCGGTTCGAAGGTGTACGGGGTGACCCAGTGGCCGACCAGCGCGGTCCACAGCCCGGTCGCGCCGGCGCCGGCGGCGAGCACCTGCGCGCGGCGGTCGCCGCCGAGCTCGCGGACGAGCAGCGCGCACATCACGACCGCTGCGGCGGTCGCCAGCACCGCGGGCAGGCGCAGCACGATCATCGAACCCGGTGCGATCCAGTCCATCGCCGCCGCGATCAGCGGCGCGAGCGGCGGCTGGTCGACGTACCCCCAGTCCAGGTGGTATTTGCCCGCCGCGAGCATGTACACCTCGTCGATCCAGTAGTCGCCGACCGCGCTCATCACGAGGTGCGCGACGGCGACCAGGCCGGCGATGGTGAGCACCGGCCACTTGGCCAGCGGCCGCAACCCGGGTTCGGCCGGCGGCCGGGGTTGCGGTTCGAGCACGGCGGATTTCATGATTCCCCTAAGGCGTTCCGGCTAGGACTGGATCCATTCAAGCCGGGGACGGCCCGGGGAGAACACCGCGCTTGGTAGGGCGTGCGGGTGGCGAAAGTCGTCTCTTCCCCGGGGACGGTGCAACTTTCGTCTAGGTCCCATCCGACGACGGGTGGTTTCCGGCCGGTTTCCCGCGTGTCGTTGTCTACCGTGTTCCAGGTGAAGCGCCCGCTGTGGCGGCTGCTGTGGAACGACAAGCGCGAGGCCGCGTTCGACGTGGCACTCGTGCTCGGACTGATTCTGCTCGGCCGCGTGATGCTCGTGATGTACCCGTCCGACACCTCGCCGGAGGCGCACGACTGGATCGGCGGGCTCTGGCTGAACGACGTGATCATGACGTGCCTGGACGTCGCGCTGCTGGCGCGGCGGCGCTACCCGATCGTGCTCATGTCGCTGGTCGCGGCGCTGGCGCTCCTGCAACCGCTGATGGTCGAGCTCGGCCCGGGACCGCTGCTGTTCATCAACCAGCAGTCCGACCCGTGGCTGCCCGGGCAGACGCCGTGGGCGGTCTACGCCGCCGTCGTCTACACCTCGAGCCGCCCGTGGAAGTTCTTCGCCTGGGACCTGATCAGCATCACCGCGCTGGTCAGCGTCCGGCCATGGGGCGATCCGTCGAGCGATGCCGTCGTCGGGGCCGTCATGTGGACGGTCTTCCCGGCGGTCCTCGGGCTCTACGTGAGCGCGCGCCGCAGGCTGGTGAGCGCGCTGCGGGAGCGGGCGGAGCGCGCCGAGCGGGAGCAGGACCTGCTGGCCGAGCAGGCGCGGGCGGACGAGCGGACCCGCCTGGCCACCGAGATGCACGACGTGGTCACCCACCGGGTGAGCCTCATGGTGCTGCAGGCGGGAGCGCTGGGCGTGGCGGCGAAGGACCCGGAGATCCGCCAGGCGGCGGAGGAACTGCGCAGCAGCGGTTGCGAGGCGCTGGAGGAGCTGCGGGACCTGGTCGGAGTGCTGCGGCGCGGTTCGGCCGAGCCGGAGGAGCACTTCGAGGTCGCTCCTCCGACGGCCCTGCCGGACCTCGCGGAGCTGATCGGGCAGTCCGAATCGGTCGGGGTGCCGGTGGAGTTCACTGTGGACGGTGATCCGCGGGTGGTGTCCGCCGCGGTCGGTCGAACCGCCTACCGCGTGGTGCAGGAAGCGCTGACCAACGTGCACAAGCACGCGTTCGGCTCCCGGGTGGGCGTGCGCCTGCTGCACAGCGACGACCGGCTGCGCTTGGTGGTCCGCAACACCGAGCCGCCGGAGCGGGCGGCGGCGGACCTGGCCGACAGCGGCTCCGGAACGGGGTTGCTCGGACTGCAGCAGCGGGTCGAGCTGGTCGGCGGCACGTTCCGGGCCGGACCGGCCGCCGGGGGCGGGTTCGAGGTCGATGTGATACTCCCGGCGTACGTGCCAACGGGGGAGGCGGCCGGCGATGAGTGAGCCGATCAGGGTCGTGGTGGTCGACGACGAGCCGATGGTCTGCGCGCACCTCCGCACCATCCTCGGTTCGGCGCCGGACATCGAGGTCGTCGACGACGCGCAGGACGGCGCGGCGGCGGTCGAGTCCGTGGTGCGGCACCGGCCGCGCGTGGTGCTGATGGACCTGCGGATGCCCGGCGTCGACGGGCTGACCGCCATCGAGCGCATCTGCAAGCTGCCCGAACCGCCGGCGGTGGTCGCGCTGACCACGTTCGACGCCGACAAGTACGTGCTGCGCGCCCTGCGCGCCGGAGCGGCCGGGTTCCTGGTCAAGTCGACGCCGCCGGGCGACCTCATCGGACTGGTGCGGGTGGCGGCGGACGGGCACACCGTGCTGTCCCAGGAGGCGAAGAAGCGGTTGCTGGCGGCATCGGGCGACGAGCAGAGCACCCGGCAGCGGGCCGTCGAACTGGTCCGGGACCTGACCGAGCGGGAGGTCGAGGTGCTGACCTGCTTGGGGCGCGGGCTGTCGAACGCGCAGGTCGCCGAGCAGCTGTACCTGTCCGAAGCGACGGTGAAGAGCTACGTGTCCCGGCTGCTGGTGAAGCTGTCCTGCGCGAACCGGTTGCAGGCCGGGCTGCTCGCCTACGACGCCGGATTGGTGCCGCGCTGAGCCTTCGGATGCGCGTTCTCGCCGGGGTTCACCCGGTTGGCGGTCGAATTCGTCCGACCGCGCGAACTCCTGGTCCGGTCGGCATCGCCCGGTTCGCATCCGACCAGCGGGCTAGGCCGAGAGGTTGAACGATCAATCGGCGCAAGCTCCACCGATTGGCCCTGGAATATTCCACCAGAAATCAGATACACCAGAGGCAGCGCGTTCCACGCGAGGCGGTCGGGGCCTCGGAGCGCGCCTGCCATCGGTTCGGGGATCGATGGCACCACCGGTCGGGGGGGTCCGGCCGCGGTTGGGGGTGTCCCCGGCGCAGTTCGGGGTGCGCCGGGGACGCTTCTTTCCGGGAAGCGTCCGCTTCGGACTCCTCGCGCGCGCATCCGGAGTCCGCTTCGGACGGTGGCCGATTTCGGTTGCGCCGCACCGCGAACCGGGGCTTGACGAATCGGTGTCGTCCCGTTGTCCAGCCGCTGAACTGGGGAAACTCCTTGCTGGACTGGTTAAAACGGCAAATTCCGGTCCTTTCCCGGTCGGTACCGGCGCCTATATCGTTCGATTCGAGTTCGTCGCTGTGCGTAACCGGCAGGTGGAGGCAGGCCACCGGGTTCGGTGTGCAGCGGCCGATTTCCGCACACGAGGAGAACACGATGGTCGATGCCCCACGTCGCCTGGCCCGGTTCGCCGGAGTCACCGCGATCGCCGTCGCAGCCCTTTCCGCGGCTTCCGTCGCGCAGGCGCAGCCCGCGCAGCCGACGGACGTCAACCCCTACGTCGTCGGTGGCGAGGACGCCGACATCGCGGACCACCCGTTCACCGTCGCGCTGGTCACCCCGGAGGGCCAGCAGTTCTGCGGCGGCTCGCTGGTGGCCCCGGACAAGGTGCTCACCGCGGCGCACTGCACCACCGGCTCGCAGCCGGCGGAGATCAACGTGGTCAGCGGCCGCACCGTGATGAGCTCGCAGGACGGGACCGTCTCGAAGGTCACCAACATCTGGGTGCACCCGGAGTACCAGGACGCCACCAAGGGTTTCGACGTCTCGGTGCTGACGCTCGAGGCTCCGGTGCAGGAGGCCCCGATCGAGCTGGCCACCGCTGACGACGCCGGTTACGCGCCGGACTCCCAGGCGACCATCCTCGGCTGGGGCAACACCACCGAGGGCGGCCAGCAGGCGGACCACCTGCAGAAGGCCGTCGCCCCGGTGACCTCCGACGACACCTGCAAGGGCGCCTACGCCGAGTACAGCCCGGACTCGATGGTCTGCGCCGGTCTGCCGGAAGGCGGCGTCGACGCCTGCCAGGGCGACTCCGGTGGCCCGCTGGTGGTGGACAACAAGCTGATCGGCGTCACCTCGTGGGGTGAGGGCTGCGCCCGTCCGGGCAAGCCCGGCATCTACGCCCGCGTCGGCGCCTACCACGACGTGATCCAGGAGCAGATCGGTTCGTCGGCCACCCGCTGACCGAACGACCTGACGAAGAGGCCGCGGGCAACCCCCGCGGCCTCTTCGCGTCCCGGCGCCCCGAACCAGGGTTTCCGCAATTTCAATGGAAATCGGACCTCCGATTTCCATTGAAATTGCGGAAGTTCTCCACAGGTGGGCGGACTTGTCCACTGGTGTCGGCATGTCGGATCCCGACACGCCGGCGGTTCGACGGGGTGTTGGGCGGAGCGGTGGTCGGTCAGGTTCGGTGGAGCCAGATCGTCAGGTCCAGGGTCGGGTCGGTGTGCTCGGTGGAATCCGGTGCGGGGGAGGCGGATTCGGTGGTGGCGGTGGCCAGGACCGCGGTGGCGATCTCCTCGGCGTGGTGGCGCAGCGCTTCGCGGAGCTCGCCGGTCGCGCGCCAGTGCAGGGTGATCCGGTCGGTGATGTCGAGGCCGTCCTGCTTGCGGCAGTCCTGCACGAAGCGGATCACCTCGCGGGCCAGGCCGGCCCGTTCCAGCTCCGGGGTGATCGTGGTGTCCAGGGCGATGGTCACGTCGCGCTGGGACTCGACCACCCACCCGGTTCGCGGCACCTCGCTGATGAACACGTCCTCGCCGGTCAGCGGTTCGAGCTGACCGTCCACCTCGATCGTCGCGGCACCGGTGCGCAAGGTGCGGGCCAGTTCGGCGGGGTCCGCGGCGTTGACCGCGGCCGCCGCCAGCTGGGTCCGGTTGCCGAATCTGGCGCCCAGCGCCCGGAAGTTCGGTTTGACCGACACGTCCAGCACTTCTCCCGCCGACTCCAGCGGTTCGATGCGGCGCACGTTGAGCTCGTCGGCGAGATCGGCGACCAGCTCGGGCGGCAGCGCTGCGCTGACGAGCGCCCGGCCCAGCGGCTGCCGCACCTTGATCCCGCTGCTCTTGCGCGCCGCCCGGCCCGCTTCCGCCAACTGGCGTTCGGTGTCCACGAGGGACAGGAGCCGGTCGTCGACCAGCCGGAGGTCCGCCCGCGGCCAGGTCGCCAGGTGCACCGACTCCGGCGAATCCGGGGCTCCCGGGCGGACGACGTCCTGCCAGACCCGCTCGGCGATGAACGGCACGAACGGCGCGAGCAGCCTGGTCAGCACGTCCAAGCAGTCGTAGAGGGTGCGCAGGGCGTTCGGGTCGCCGTCCCAGAAGCGCTGCCGCGAGCGGCGGACGTACCAGTTCGACAGGTCGTCGACGAACTCCGCCAGCGACCGGCCGGCACCGGCCGTGTCGTAGTCCTCCAGCCGCGCGTCCACCTCCGCGGCCAGCCGGTGGAGCTGCGCCAGCACCCAGCGGTCCAGCACCGGGCGCTTCTCGGGCGGTGCGGCGTCGGCCGGGATCCAGTCCACCAGCGCGGCGTAGCGGCTGAAGAACGACGCGGTGTTCCAGTAGGTCAGCAGCACCTTGCGGACGATCTCGCGCAGCGGTGCGTGCCCGACGCGGCGCGCTGACCAGGGCGATCCCGAGCACAGCATGAACCACCGCAGCGCGTCCGCGCCGTGCTCCTCCATCAGCGGCAGCGGTTCCAGGACGTTGCCCAGGTGCTTGCTCATCTTCCGGCCGTCCTCGGCGACGATGTGCCCCAAGCAGACCACGGTCTCGTAGGCGGAGCGGTCGAACAGCAGCGTGCCGACCGCCATGAGCGTGTAGAACCAACCGCGGGTCTGGTCGATGGCCTCGCAGATGTACTGCGCCGGGTAGCTGCGGGCGAGTTCCGCGACGCTGCCCGGCTGGTGCGGGTAGCCGAGCTGGGCGAAGGGCATCGAACCGGAGTCGAACCAGGCGTCGACCACCTCGGGCACCCGCGCGGCGGACTTCCCGCAGGTGGGGCACGGGAATTCGATCTCGTCGAGGTACGGCCGGTGCGGGTCGAGCTCGGTGAGGTGCTGGCCGGTCCGCTCGCCCAGCTCGGCGCGGGAACCGATCGGCGTGACGTGGCCGTCCGGGCACCGCCACAGCGGCAGCGGTGTGCCCCAGTAGCGCGTCCGGGACAGCGCCCAGTCCACGTTGTTGTCCAGCCAGTCCCCGTAACGACCGTGCTTGACGTGCTCGGGGTACCAGTCGGTGCGCTCGTTCTCGCGCTGCAGCGCCTCGCGGATCGCGGTGGTCCGGATGTACCAGGACAGCTGCGCGTAGTACATCAGCGGCGTGTGGCAGCGCCAGCAGTGCGGGTACTGGTGCTCGAAAGTGGTGTAGCGCAGCAGGAGGCCGCGGTGCTGGAGGTCTTCGACCAGCACCGCGTCGGCGTCCTTGAAGAACATCCCGCCGACCAGCCCGACTTCGGCGTCGAACCGGCCGTCGGTGCCGACCGGGTTCACCACCGGCAGCCCGTTCTCGCGGCAGACCGCGAGGTCGTCGGCGCCGAAGGCGGGAGCTTGGTGCACCAGTCCGGTGCCGTCCTCGGTGGAGACGTACTCGGCGAGCACCACGCGGTGCGCGTCCGGGATGTCGACGAGGTCGAACGGGCGCCGGTAGTGCAGTCCCGCCAACTCGGTGCCCGGCAAGGTCGCGAGCACCTCTCCGTCGGGTCCGAGCACCGACTCGACCAGCGGTTCGGCCACCACGAACGTGCCCTCGACGGTGCGCACCACCTGGTAGTCCACCGCCGGGTGCACCGCGACGGCGGTGTTGGACACCAGCGTCCACGGGGTGGTCGTCCAGATCAGCAGGTCGACGTCGTGGTGCCCGGCGAGCGGCTCGTCCAGGGGGAACCGCACGAACACCGACGGGTCGTGCGCCGGTTCGTAGCCCTGCGCGACCTCGTGGTCCGACAGGGTCGTCTGGTCGCGGGGGCAGTACGGGGCCACCCGGTAGTCCTCGACCAGCAGGCCCGCGTCGAAGATCCGCTTCAGCGCCCACCACACGCTGTCGACGTAGTCCGGCGACATCGTCCAGTAGGCGGCGGACAGGTCGATCCAGTAGCCCATCCGCCGCGTGACGGTCTCGAACTCGCCGACGTGGCGCTGCACCGAGGCCCGGCAGCGCGCGTTGAACTCGGCGATGCCGATCCGCTCGATGTCGGGCTTGCCGCTGATGCCGAGCTCCTTCTCGACGGCGAGCTCCACGGGCAGCCCGTGGCAGTCCCACCCGCCGCGGCGCGGCACGTTGCAGCCCTTCATCGTCTTGAACCGCGGGAAGACGTCCTTGAACACCCGCGCTTCGACGTGGTGCGTGCCGGGCACCCCGTTGGCGGTGGGCGGGCCTTCGTAGAACACCCAGCGCGGGCCGTCGGCGGTCTGCGCCAGGCTGCGTTCGAACACCTCGTGCGCGTGCCACCACTCGATGAGCTGTCGCTCCATCGCGGGCAGGTCGATCGCGGGCTCGAGCGGGTGGAACGGAGATCCGGGCTGCGCCATGCCCACATGCTCACACCGCGCGGGCCCGCATACACCACGAGCGCGAAACCGCCCGGTTGAGCCGCTTGGAGGAACTGCGCAGCGGCAACACGCCCGCTGTACTGTTCAGTAGGCCGCAGGAGTCGATGCGGTGGAGGAGGAAAGTCGGGTGAAGTCGGAACCGGTCACGGCTGAGCCTGCGGGCAGCGGGCCCAACGTGGTCAAGTCCGCCGACCGCGCGCTGGTCATCCTGGAACTGCTCGCCCGCGGGCGGCACCGGCTCAGCGACATCGCCGAGACGTTGCGGCTCCCGCTGTCCAGCGTGCACGGGTTGCTCGGCACCTTGGTGCACCGCGGGTTCGCCGAGTTCGACCAGACCACCCGCACCTACGGGCTCGGGCTGAAGGCGTGGACCGTCGGCCAGGGCTACACCGGGCACCGCGACATCGTGGGCCTGGCGCTGCCGCTGATGGAGCGGCTCGCGCAGGAGACCGGTGAGACGGTGCAGCTGTCCCGGCTGGACGGCATCGAGAACGTCTACATCGCCATCGCCGAGTCGCCCCAGCCGATGAAACTCGTGTCCGCCGTGGGCATGCGGTTACCCGCGCACGCGGACGGGATGGGCAAAGCGCTGCTGACCGGTCTGCCGCAGGACGAGCTGGTGCGCCGCTACCAGGGCGTGGAGCTGGAGCGCTTCACCGAGAACACCGTGCGCGAGCTGCCGGAGCTGCTGGCCGAGGTCCAGGAGGCCCGCAGCCGCGGCTACGCGGTGGACGACGAGGAGTACATCGTCGGCTGCCGCTGCGTGGCGATGCCGGTGCACGACCACTCCGGCGCGGTGGTCGCCGCGCTGTCGGTGTCGGCGCCGACGCCCCGCTGCGGACCGAACTGGACCGAGGACACCCGAGTTCCACTGTCCAAAGTGGTCGCGACGGTCGAGCAGCAGCTCCGCCGCTGATCCGAGCGCTCAGCCGAACTGGACGGAGCGCTTGGCCAGGCCCATCCAGAAGCCGTCGACGGCCACCCGCTGCTCGGTGAGGTCGTCGTCCGCTGCGCCGAGGGTCACGAACAGCGGTGCGAAGTGCTCCGTGCGCGGGTGCGCGAGCCGGCCGGCCGGGGCCTTGCGCCGGAAGTCCAGCAGGGAGTCGACGTCGTTCGCCTCGAGCGCCTGCCGTCCCCAGTCGTCGAACTCCGAGGACCAGCTCGGCGTGCCCGGTTGGCCCATCGCGGAGAGGTTGTGGGTGAAGAACCCGCTGCCCACGATCAGCACGCCCTCGTCGCGCAGCGGTGCCAGCGCCCGGCCCATGCGCATCAGCCGTTCCGGTTCCAGCGTCGGCATCGAGATCTGCAGGACGGGCACGTCGGCGTCCGGGTACATCTCCACCAGCGGCACGTAGGCGCCGTGGTCGAGGCCGCGTTCCGGGAAGTCCTGCACCGGGGTCTCCGGGCCGTGGAGCAGCGCGCGGACGCGGCTGGCCAGCTCCGGTGCGCCCGGAGCGGCGTACTGGACCTCGTAGTAGTGCTGGGGGAAGCCCCAGAAGTCGTAGACCAGCGGAACGGTGCTGGTGGCGCCGATGGCCAGCGGGGATTCCTCCCAGTGCGCCGAGATCATCAGGATCGCCTTCGGCTTCGGCAGCCGGGCCGACCAGTCGGCGAGCTGGCCCGGCCACAGCGGGTCGTCGGCCAGCGGTGGGGCGCCGTGGCTGAGGTACAGGGTGGGCATCCGGGTCATCGCCGCCTCCTCGTTCGAATTTGAACAACCTCGACCATAGCTGGTCGTTCAAATTTGAACAAGCTAGACTCGGGGCATGGCTGAACCGCGCTGGCTGGACGACGAGGAGATGGCGACCTGGAACGCCTTCGTGGAGGCGAGCAACCTGGTCGCCCGCAAGGTCGAGCAGCAGCTGCGCGAGCAGGTCGGGCTGTCCCACCCGCAGTACGAGATCCTGGTCCGGCTGTCCGCGGCGCCCGGCGGCGAGATGCGCATGACCGAGCTCGCCCAGCTGGTGGTGACCTCGAAGAGCGGCCTGACCTACCAGGTCACCCAGCTGGAGAAGGCCGGTCTGGTGCGGCGCCGCACCTGCGAGTCCGACGACCGCGGCGTCAACGCGCTGCTGACCGACGCCGGCCGGGAGAAGCTGCGCGCGGCGGCGCCCGGGCACGTCGACGTGGTGCGCGCGAACCTGATCGACGTGCTCGACCGCGACCAGCTGCGCGCCGTCGCGGCCGGCCTCGGCGAAGTCACCCGCCACCTGCGCAAATCCAGCTGAAACCTCTTCGCTCTGGCTGGCCGGTGACCGCGAAGCCGGCATACATAATGTCGGGCACCCGCAGTCCAGGCGGTTCCGCTACTTGCACCGCTGCGCAAAACGAGGATGGAGAACTTCCACAGCGTCTCGGATCCGATTTCGGCACCTGGACGGGTCTTGCTTCGGCGCGTTTTCCAGTGGAAAGTCGTGGGGCTGCTGAGCGGTGCCGGCCGCGCCCGGCCTCGCCGGTGCCGTCTCCGCAGCACTCGCCGAGACGAAGGAGTGAGATGAGGTTCCTGCGATTGGGCCCCGTCGGGGCTGAGCAACCGCACGTGGCAGACGACCAGGGCCGGCTGTTCGATCTGCGTCCGATCACCGCGGACGTCGACGGGGCGTTCCTGGCCGGTGGCGGCATCCAGCGGACCAGGGAAGCGCTGGCCGCCGGTGAGCTGCCCGCCGTCGATGATGCCGGCGACGGCAGCGGCCAGCGGGTGGGTGCGCCGATCGCGCGGCCGATGGCCGTGCTGTGCATCGGCCAGAACTACGCCGCGCACGCCGCCGAGTCCGGCTCGGCGCCGCCCGAGGTGCCGATCCTGTTCTTCAAGCACCCGAACACGGTCGTCGGACCGTACGACGAGGTGCTGATCCCGCGCGGTGCCGAGCAGGTCGACTGGGAGGTCGAGCTCGGCGTGGTGATCGGTCGCCGGGCCCGCTACCTGGAGAGCGCTGAAGAGGCGCTGGACTGCGTCGCCGGGTTCGTGGTGGCCAACGACGTCTCCGAGCGCGCCTTCCAGAAGGAGCACTCGGGCGGGCAGTGGTCCAAGGGCAAGTGCGCCGAGACCTTCAACCCGATCGGTCCGTGGCTGGTGCCCGCCGACGAGGTCGCCGATCCGCAGGCGCTGCGGTTGCGGACGTGGGTCAACGGCGAGGCCCGGCAGGACTCCAACACGGCGGACATGATCTTCGGCGTCGCCGAGATCGTCCGCCACCTCTCGCAGTACATGACGCTGGAGCCGGGCGACCTGATCAACACCGGCACCCCGGAAGGCGTGGCCCTCTCCGGGAAGTACCCGTACCTGGCGGCCGGTGACGTGCTGGAGCTGGAGATCGACGGCTTGGGCCGCCAGCGCCAGCAGTTCAAGCAGGCCTGACGCGCGGAACGGCCCGGTGCTCTCGGAAAGAGCGCCGGGCCGTTCGCGTTTCCAGTGTCGACCCCCAGAGCGACGCTGGCCGCCGGCTCAGGCCGCGAACTTGCGGGCCTTCGCGTAGCGGCCGTTCGCCGGGAGCCACGCGAGGACGATCGCGAGCACCGCCGTGGCCAGGCCGACGAAGCCGAGGCCCTGCTCGATCGGCAGGCCGACCGCGATGGCCAGGATCAGGTGCGGCAGCAGCGAGAGCACGGCGAAGATGGTGACCAGGACGCGCGCCCAGGTCGCAGCCTTCATGGCCAGCAGCGTGAACAGCAGCAGCGGGAGCACGAAGATCAGCGCGACGATGGACTTCAGCATCAGCTCCGCGCTGGCCGCGGTGACGACGTCTTCCCAGAAGCCCATGCTCTTGAGGGTTTCGATGGCGTCGCCGGTGGATTCACCGCCGGTCACCGACAGCAGCTCGTCGATCCCCATCGACGCCGGGTCGGAGTTCATCAGGTCCGTCGCGTACTGCTCGGCCAGCGTCCGGCCACCGGCCATCATGTGGATCGCGGCCGCGATGCCGGAAAGCGCCGACACCGCACCGGCGATGACGAACGCCAGCAGCGTGGCGGGGCGCTTCAAGCTGACCGGGGCCGCCTGCGGGGGAGCGGTCTGTTGGTAGGTCACGACTGGGTTTCTCCTTGCCAGGGAATGAAAAAGGGGGGGATGTCGAGAGGAATCGCGGCGCCTTCACCGGGATTGGCCGCTCCCGGCGGCCGGGGTGTTCGTGCGGATCACCGAGCTGTCGGCCGTGCGCCGTCCGCGATCCACGACTTGCGCAGTGCGGGCCCACGCGCTGCGCGGGAAGCCGTTGTTCGACGTCGCGCCAGGGGGTGGCGCGACGGTGGTGCTGCACATGGTGCTGCGAATCCTCTCCGGGGCAGGCAGCGGTTCACGCATCCGCGTACCTGCGATAGTGCGAATGCCCCTAATACGCCGATCGGTCTAACCGAACCGGGGCGGTCGCAGAAGGACCGCCGTTTGGGACGCAGCAGATCATTGCACCGCTGTCGCGGGGATTTCCAGCGATTCGAAGAAGAATTCCGCAGATTATTTGTTCTGGCGTGCGGATCAGTTCGGCGCACTACACTTCGGCGCAAAACAGGAGACCGAAGGAAGCATGCCGTGCCGTTAGTCGGAACCGCCAGTCCGTCCGCGAGCGACCTGCGCAGTCGATTGCTCGAATCCCCAGCCGCTCTGCTGGACACCACTATGGACCAGTTGCGCACGTTGGTGCTGGTGCACGAGGTCGGAACGGCGCTGGCGGCAGCGCGTTCGCTGGGGCGCGAGCAGTCCAGCGTGCAGAAGCAGATCGACACGCTGAACCGGAACTTCGAGCGGCTGTGCGGTGAACCGCTGGTGATCAAGCAGGGGCGCGGGAAGAACGTGCTCTTCACCGATTCCGGAGAGCTCTTCGTGGAGATCGCGCGGAACACGTTGCGCGACTGGCTCGACGGAGTGCACGAATCGCGACGACTGCGCGGCGAAACGATTACTGTCGGCACCACCAGGTTCACCCTCGGTTTCCTCGCCAATGCCGGGGAGCACGTCGCGGGCGAATTCGCCGAGCGCGGCGTGGAGTTGCGGGTGACGCACTTGCGGACTCGCGAGCTGATCGGTGCATTGCGGACGAAGCAGGCGGATCTGGTCTGCGGCAGCGTCCTGGTCGGCGGCGGCGAGAACGCGCTGGCCGATGTGGACGTGCTGGAGTGGCGGCGCAGCGGGCTGAGCCTGGTGACGAACTTGTCCGCGGAACAGCTGCCGAACCGGCCGATGCTCGCCAGCCAGCTGCACGCGCTGCCGCTGGTCATCCCGGCCAGCGGGCTGATCTCCGGATTCCTGCGCGGTTGGTTCGGTCCCGACTACCGCGAGAAGCTCGACATCGCCGCCGAGATCGACGACGTGCGCTACGGGTTCGACCTGCTGCGCTCGGAGCTGCTGCACGGCTGCATGATCGTCACCCGCGGGGTCGGGGAGGCGGCCGACGACGGGCGATTACCGGAGGGCCGGGGGCTGCGCACCGTCGATCTGGTCAACGACGTCGGGCCGAAGATGCACGTGCTGGTGGGAGCTTTCACCCGGCGCGGAGAGCGGCAGAGCTACGGCGCCGATCACCCGCTGAACCTGCTGTGGCGGGCGTTGGAGCTTGAGAACACCAGGTGGAAGCGCGGTGAGCACCGGCCCGCGGTGGCGTCCTGATGTCCGCTGCGCCGTTCGGGGCAAGGTGAACGTGAATGTCTTTCAAATCCAGTGCGCGGTGGCTAGCGTCCGGGTCGCGAAGATCGACCGAGAGGACCTGGCATGCTGCGCCCCACCGCCGCCATCGCCGCCGCGGCCGCGATCGCATCCCTGCTGGTCGCGCCGCCCGCCACGGCTGAACCGGAGCCCGTGCCGGACTACTGCCGCGAGCAGTGCCACCACGTCCTCCCACCCGGTCAGAACGGCAACGCCACCTTCGCCGAACTCGTCGCGCACATGCTGCTGGGCGTCCGCCCGCCGCACTCCGACGACCAGCTGGCCAAGTACGACGCGCTCGTCGGCGGCTACTCGAAGCTGACCACCGGCACGATCGGGGAGTTCTTCAACGACAACTCCTTCGGCGTGCGGCCCGAGGACGTCGAGAAGACCTACCAGCCGCGCGAGGACGTCACCGTCGTCCGGGACAAGACCGCGGGAATCCCGCACATCTACGGGACGACGCGCTCGGGGACCACGTTCGGCGCGGGCTACGCCACCGCCGAGGACAAGCTGTTCCTGATGGACGTGATGCGCCGGGCCGGGCGCGGCGAGGTGACGCCGTTCGCCGGGGGCGCGCCGTCGAACCGCCAGCTGGAGCAGCAGTTCTTCGCGGTATCGCCCTACACCGAGCAGGAGCTGCAGCAGCAGATCGACTCCGTCGCCTCGCAGGGCGAGCGCGGCAGGCAGGCGCTCGAAGACGCGCAGTCCTACGTGGACGGGATCAACGCCTACATCGAGAAGTCGTACCAGGGGCGGTACTTCCCCGGCGAGTACGTGGCCACCGGGCACGTGGACCCGATCACCAACGAAGGGCGGATCGAGCCCTTCGAGCTGACCGACCTGGTCGCGCTGGCCTCGCTGGTCGGTGCCCAGTTCGGCGGCGGTGGTGGCAACGAGGTGCAGAACGCGGTCGCCCGGATGTCGCTGCACGAGCGGTTCGGCCCGGAGCGCGGCGAGGAGATCTGGGCGGCGTTCCGCGCCGAGAACGACCCGGAAGCGATCACCACCGTCCACGATGGACGGACTTTCCCGTACGGCGGGGCGCCGGAGAACCCGGCGGGCGTGGTGCTGCCGGATCCCGGATCGGTGGTCGAGCAGCCGCTCGTCTTCGATCCCACCGGCTCGGCGGCCCAGCCCTCGGAACCGGCCACCCGCGCGGAGAGCGGCAACCCGCCGCCGACCACCGACGACCCGGTGGAAAGCCTGCGCGGCATCTTCGACGACGGCGTGGTCCCGGAGGGGATGGGGCAGCCGCGGGGCATGTCCAACGCGCTCGTCGTGTCCGGTGCGCACACCGAGAGCGGCCACCCGGTGGCGGTGTTCGGCCCGCAGACCGGCTACTTCTCGCCGCAGCTGCTCACCCTGCAGGAGCTGCAAGGACCGGGGATCTCGTCGAAGGGCGCGTCGTTCGCCGGGCTGAGCTTCTACACCTTGCTGGGCCGCGGCCAGGACTACGCCTGGAGCGCCACCACCGCGTCCCAGGACCTGATCGACACCTACGCCGTCGAGCTGTGCGAACCCGACGGGAGCCCGGCCACGGTGGACTCCAACGCGTACCGGTTCCGCGGCGAGTGCGTGCCGATGCAGACCGTCGAGCGGGAGAACGCCTGGAAGCCGAACCTCGGCGACAGCACCCCCGAAGGCTCGTACCGGCTGGTGTCGTTCCGGACCAGCTACGGCCCCGTGACCCACCGCGCCACCGTCGACGGCAAGCCGGTTGCGTTCGCCCTGGCCCGCTCGACGTTCCTGCACGAGGTGGACTCGATCATCGGGTTCCAGCAGTTCAACGACCCGGGCGCGATCACGTCGGCGCAGGACTTCCAGCGCGCGGCGCACGACATCAACTTCACCTTCAACTGGTTCTACGCCGACGCCACCGACACCGCTTACTTCAACTCCGGCGCCAACCTGGTGCGCAAACCGGTGGTCGACCCGAGCATGCCGATCGCCGGCGACCCGGCCTACGAGTGGGACGGCTGGAACCCGGCCGACAACACCGCGAACTACACCCGGTTCGAGCAGCACCCGAACTCGATCAACCAGGACTACTACACCAGCTGGAACAACAAGCAGGCGCCGGGAACCGCGGGCGACCGGGCGGAGAAGAACGCGGTGCAGCGCGGCGACCTGCTCGACTCCCGCGTCCGCGAGCGCATCGAAGCGGGCGGCAAGTTCAACCGCGTGACGCTGACGCAGGTGATGGCCGAAGCGGGCGTGACCGACATGCGCGCCGAACGGGTGCTGCCGGACCTGCTGCGCCTGATCGACCGCGAGCCGATCAACGACCCCGACACCGCGGCGCTGGTCGAGAAGCTCCGGACCTGGCTGGCCGACGGTGGCAGGCGGGTCGAGACCGAACCGGGCAGCCGTCGGTACGCGCACGCAGAAGCGATCGAACTGCTGGACGCGTGGTGGCCGTTGCTGGTCCGCGGCCAGTTCGAGCCGTCGCTGGGCGCCCCGGCCTACGACGCGCTGACCGGGATGATGCAGATCAACCAGTCGCCCTCGGGCTGGCAGAACGGCGAACCGGGCCTGCACGTCGGCCAGGGCCACCAGGGCTCGGCTTTCATGTACGGCTGGTACGGGCAGGTGTCCAAGGACGTCCGCGCGGTGCTGGGCGATCAGGTGCCGGGCGGGTTCGGCGCACCGCTGTGCGGTGGTGGTGACCCGGCGGCGTGCCGCTCGATGCTGCTGGACACCCTGCGCCAGGCGGCGGAAACCCCGTCGGACCAGACCTACCCCGGTGACGCGGACTGCGAGCCCGGCGACCAGTGGTGCGCCGACGCCCTGATCCAGAGCAAGATCGGCGGCATCGGCCAGGACAAGATCAGCTGGCAGAACCGCCCCACCTACCAGCAGGTGGTGGAGTTCCCCGCCCACCGCTGAGCCGATGCCTCCGCCGTCCGGATTGTTTCGCCTGGTCAGGTCCCGTGAGTACTTCGTGGTGCTATAGGCCCACAAAGTGCTCACGGGGCCCTACCAGCGGGAACGGAGCTCATGTCGGGTAGCTGATCCACGGGGTTGATCTCCGGTGGCCGGTGGGGTTGCGTGGGATCATCGGGGTGTCGACGTGTTGGGAGGTTGCTGTGGGCGATCTGGGTGCTGTGCTGGGACGGATCGACGACATCCGGGACGATCTCACCGGGCTCTACAAGGACTTGCACGCCCATCCGGAGCTCTCCTTCGCCGAGCACCGCACCGCTGCCGAGGTCGCGCGACGCCTGGAGCAGCTCGGCTTGGAGGTGACGACCGGGGTGGGGCGCACGGGTGTCGTGGGCGTGCTCCGCAACGGTGACGGCCCGACCGTGCTGCTGCGCGCGGACTTCGACGCGCTGCCGGTGCTGGAGCAGACCGGGCTCGACTACGCCAGCACGCAGCGCGGCACCGACCCGGACGGCAACGACGTGCCGGTGATGCACGCCTGCGGCCACGACATGCACGTCACCTGCCAGCTCGGCGCCCTCGACCTGCTGGTCAACTCCCGCGAGCAGTGGTCCGGCACGGTCGTGGCGGTGTTCCAGCCGGCCGAGGAGATCGGCGGCGGAGCGCGGGCCATGCTCGACGACGGTTTCCTGGACCGCTTCCCGAAACCCGACGTCTGCCTGGGCCAGCACGTCTTCCCGTTCCCGGCCGGGACCGTGGGCATGGTCAGCGGTCCCAGCATGTCGGCGGCCGACGGGCTGAAGATCACCATGTTCGGGCGCGGCTCGCACGGCTCGCAGCCGGAGAACGCCATCGACCCGGTGGTGATGGCCTCCGCGACGGTGATGCGGTTGCAGACCGTGGTCTCCCGCGAGGTCTCCGGCCGCGACACGGCCGTGGTCACGGTCGGCTCGATCCGCGCGGGCACGAAGGACAACATCATCCCGGACCAGGCCGAACTGCGGGTCAACATCCGCAGCTTCGACGAGAAGGTCCGAGAGCGGGTGATCGAGGCGGTCAAGCGCATCGTGCGCGCCGAGGCGGCGGCCTCCGGGGCCGAGAAGGACCCGGAGTTCGAGCGGTTGACGGACTTCCCGGTGCTGGTCAACGACGAGGAGGCCACCGAGCGGACCGCGAAGGGGATGCGCGAGCAGCTCGGCGCGGAGCGGGTGCTGGCGATCGACCCGGTGACCGGCAGCGAGGACGTCGGCCTGTTCGGCACGGAAGCCGGCGTGCCGACCTGCTACTGGTTCTTCGGCGGCGTCGAACGGGGCAAGTACCTGGCGGCGCGCGAGGCGGGCACCCTCAGCCGCGACGTCCCGTCCAACCACTCGCCGTTCTTCGCCCCGGTGGTCGAACCGACCATGACCACCGGCATCACCGCGATGACCACGGCCGCCCTCACCTGGCTCGGCACCCGCTGAAGCGCCCGAGCCCTCCCGGGCTCACATCCCGACGCGTCCGTCGATGCGCTCGCGCAGCAGGTCGGCGTGCCCGTTGTGCCGGGCGTACTCGGCGATCAGGTTCAGCATGACGAAGCGCAGCGAGATCGGTTCGCCGGTCGAGCGGCGGATGCCGGTCTGGTCCAAGGAGTCCGCCGCGGCCACGATCTCGCGGGACTTCGCGCACTCCGCCCGCCAGACCTCCACCGCCTCGGCGAAGTCCCCTTCCAGGTCGTCGAAGTCCTGGTCCGGATCGTCGTCGGAGTAGTGCAGCAGCGGCACGTCCTCCTGCGCGAACTGGATGCGGAACCACCACCGCTCCACCGCGGCCAAGTGCCGCACCAGCCCGTGCAACGTCAACCCGGAGGGCTCGATCAGCCGGGCCGACAACTGGTCGGACGGCACCCCGGAGCACTTGAGCGCCAACGTCTCCCGGTGCCAGTCCAAGAACCCGCGCAGCAGCTCGATCTCCGACCCGGTGGGATCGGGCTCCCGCCGGGATCCGTCCCACCGCTGCGACGTGCTCGGCGTGGAATCAGCCATCGCGAACCTCCCGTCCCCGACAGCTTCGCACCAGTCCCCGACGAACTCAGGTCGTCAGCGGGTCGAGGAGGGTCCGGACCAGGTCGGTCGGGGTCGGGTTCGGGGTGTCGGTGAAGTGGGTCAGGAAGGCGTTCTGGAAGCACGCTCCGAGCAGGAGCGCCGCTGCTGATTCCGGGTCCACGTCAGGCTTGAGCGCTCCCGCTCGCTGCTCGGCCGACAGGTAGGCCGCGAGGGCTTCGCGGATCGCTTGGGGGCCGATGCCCCGGTCCCGGAGGGCTTCCCGGTGCGCGGCGAGCAGCGCCGGTTCGGAGAACAGCGAGGCGCCCATCGGGAACGTTTCGGCGTAGAACTCGATCGCGACGCCGGCGACCTCCTCCAGGGCGGTGCGCAGCTCCCCGCGCCCGGCGCGGTCGGGGAGGTCGGTGAGCATGGCGCGCAGGTTGCCCGGAACGCGTTCCTGGAGCACCGCGAGGAACAGATCGGTCTTGTCGCGGAAGTGCTTGTACAGCGCGGCTTCCGAGAAACCGGATTCCTTGGCGATCTCCTTGGTGGTGGCGCGGGCGAGGCCGCGCGTGCGCATCACGTGCGCGGCGGCGTCGAGCATCCGGTCGCGGGTCCCCACGGCGGCCCTTCCGTTGACAAGTTGGTGAGTGCTCGCTGACCATAGTAGTTAGTGAGCACTCACCAACCAAGGGGTTCAGCGATGCGGATCACGATCTTCGGAGCCACCGGCGGCACCGGGAAGCACCTGGTGGAGCAGGCCTGCGCGGCCGGTCACCAGGTCACGGCGGTGGTGCGGGACCCGGCGAAGGTGGCCTTCGAGCACCCGGAGCTGGCGGTCGTCCGCGCCGACGTGATGGACCCGGCGGACATCCGGCCGCACATCGCCGGTCGGGACGCCGTCATCTCGGCGATCGGCTCGCCCAACGCGAAGAGCCCGACGACGGTGCAGACCGACAGCACCGCCAGCATCCTCGAGGCGATGGGCGAGACCGAGGTCCGCCGGTTCCTGGTGGTCAGCAACAGCGGCATGATCACCGACGGAGACGGCGCGCTGACCAAGCACCTGGTCAAGCCGATCCTGTGGCGCTTCCTCAAGCACCCGTGGACCGACATGGGGCACATGGAGGAGGTCGTCCGGGCCAGCAGCGCGGACTGGACGATCATCCGCCCGCCGATGCTCACCGAAGGCCCGCGCACCGGCCGCTACCGCACCGCCGTCGACCGAACCGTCCGCGGCGGCAACAAGATCTCCCGCGCAGACCTAGCCGACTGCATCCTCCGAAACCTCTCCGAGAAAACCGCGATCCACACCGCAATAGCCCTCGCCAACTGACGTCGGATGAGGTTGGCTCGCAACTGGTTTCAGGTGTTGATCAGGTCTTCTGGGATGTTGAGGGTTTTGAGGAAGGCCGTTGTGGCCGGGGTCGGGGTGGTTCGGGGCCAGGCCACGTACTCGATTCGGGACGGGGCGTTGGTCACCGGGATCGTGGCTATTCCGGTGAACCTGGGGACGTAGGTTGCCGCGAGCATCGCGATGCCGAGGTGCTGTTGGACGAGCTGGACCATGAGGTCGGCCGTGGGGACCTCGAAGGCCACCTCGCGGTCGAGGCCCGCTGCGGCGAAGGCCTGGTCGGACTGGGACCGGCCCGCGCTTCCGGCGGGGAAGTCCACGAAGGACTCGGTGGACAGCCGGGCGAGGTCGACGGTTTCGTGCGCGGTCAGCGGGTGATCGGGGGCGACCACGGCGACCAGCTGGTCCCGGGCCAGCTCGACGTTGCGGATCCCCTCCGGGCGGGTGGTGGCCGGGAGGCCGAGGAAGGCCACGTCGAGGGTGCCTTCCTTGATCTGCTCGATCATTTCCAGGCTGTTGCCGACGCGCAGGTTGATCCGGACGTCCGGGTGGCGCTGGTGGAGCTCGCGGAGCGCGGCGGGCACGTCGGCCGCGGCCACGGTGGGGATCACGCCGACCGCGAGCCGCCCGCGCACTTCGCCGACAGCTGCGGCGACCTCGGCCGCGGCGCGTTCGGCGGCGTCCAGGCACTGGCGCGCGGCGGGGAGGAACGCCTCGCCGGCGGGCGTCAGGCGGACCCGGCGGCTCGTGCGTTCGAAGAGCCGGGCGCCGAGTTCCCGTTCCAGCCGCGCCACCTGGTGGCTGAGCGCGGACTGGACGACGAGGCACCGCTGGGCGGCGCGGGTGAAGCTGTTCGTCTCGGCGACGGCGACGACGTAGCGCAGCTGCTGGAGTTCCACCGATCCATCTTGCATCGCGATGGATCGCATGACAAACATGTGTTGGACTCATCGATGCTGGTCAGCCGAGACTTGATCCGTGATGGACAAGAACCTCCCGAACGTCGTGCTGACCGCGTTCGCCCCGGCCGTGTGGGGCACGACCTACGTGGTCACCACCGAACTGCTCCCGGTCGGGCATCCGCTGTTCGCCGGGTTGATGCGTGCGCTGCCCGCCGGGTTGATCGCGTTGGCGATGACCCGGGTGCTGCCGCGCGGGGCCTGGTGGGGGAAGGCGGCGCTGCTCGGCGTGCTGAACATCGGCCTGTTCTTCCCGCTGCTGTTCCTCGCCGCTGAGCGGCTGCCCGGTGGGGTGGCCGCGACCTTGGGTGCTGCTCAGCCGCTGGTCGTCGCCGTGCTGGCGGTGCTGGTCCTGCGCGAAGCGCCTTCTCCGAGGCGGTTCGGCTGGGGCGTGGTCGGCGTCGTGGGCGTGGGGCTGGTGGTGCTCGGGCCGAGCGCCGGTTTCGACGTCGTCGGGCTCCTCGCCGGGCTGGGTGGCGCTGCGGCGATGGGGCTCGGGGTGACGCTGACCAAGCGCTGGGGGCGCCCGTCGGAGGTCGGGCCGGTGGCGTTCGCCGGTTGGCAGCTCACCGCCGGAGGGCTGTTCCTGGTTCCGGTCACGTTCGCCTTCGAGGGCGCGCCGCCGGCGATCGACGCCCCGGCGGCGCTCGGCTACCTGTGGCTGGGCGTGATCGGCGGTCTGCTCGCCTACGTCCTGTGGTTCCGCGGGATCGGTCTCCTGCCGGTCACCTCGGCTGCGCCGCTCGGTCTGATCTCGCCGCTGGTCGCGGCACTGCTCGGCGTCGTCGTGCTCGGGCAGATGCTCGGGCCGGTCCAGCTGTTCGGGTTCGCCCTCTCGCTGATCGCGATCGTCGCGTCCCAGCTCCCCGCTCGCACTCCTCGCCTGGAAAGGGCAGTGGCATGAAGATCGTCGTCGTCGGAGCGACCGGCATGGTCGGATCGCGCGTGACCACCGAAGCCGTCCAGCGCGGGCACCACGTCACCGCGGTGTCCCGGAGCGGCGAAGCGATGCCCGGTGCGACCGCGGTCCGCGCGGACGCGACCGATCGGGAGCGGATGGGCGGGTTGTTCGCCGGGGCGGACGCGGTCGTCGTCGCCACTCGTCCGCGTCCCGGGCAGGAGGGAAGCGTCGGCGAAACCACGGGAGCGCTGCTCGACGCGGCTGCCGCGGCCGGTCGGCGGATCCTCGTCGTCGGCGGTGCAGGTCCACTTAGGACCCCCGGGGGATCGGGGCTGGTCGTCGACGACCCCGCGTACGTTCCCGCTGAATGGCGCACCATCGCGGCAGCGAGCATCGCCCAGCTCGAGACCTGCCAGGCGCACCGGACGGACTGGGTCTACTTGAGCCCGCCGGCAGTCCTGGAGCCCGGCGAGCGCACCAGCCGCTACCGGCGAGGTGCTGACACGCTCATCGCCGATTCCCGCGGCACGTCCCGGATTTCGGCGGAGGACCTCGCCGTGGCGGTCCTCGACGAGCTGGAGGACCCGGGCGGCGCCAGGCACTTCACCGTCGGATCCTGAGCTGGTGCCAGCGCGATGGCCCCGGTCGAGGACGTCCGCGCCTTCTTCCGCGAGCTCCGCTGAGCGGTCGTGAGTGGG
>NZ_JAQGLA010000072.1 GCF_027853915.1 Saccharopolyspora oryzae | reverse complement strand
GTCCGGGACGTCGTCGGGCACGCCCCAGGTCTCGCGCACCATGCGCTTCGGCCCGACCAGCTCCTGCTGGAACAGCTGGGTGCTCATGATCGCCGCGTCGTTGGCGGGCGAGTTCTGCCAGACGCCGTCGCCGAGCGGCGCGAGCTCGACGCCGTCCTCAGCCGCGAGCCGCGACCGGGCCAGCGTGTTCTCCATCCCCCCGGCCAGGTCGACACCGCCGACCACGACCTTCTCGATGCTGGGGTCCAGCAGCAGCAGACCGGCCACTTCGAGCGCGGCGGCACCGGCCGTGCCGTCGGAGGAGATCGTGAAGGAGGGGCCGCTGAAGTTCCGGGACGCCGAGATCCGGCTGGCCATGATGTTGCCGATGTAGCTCAGCACCTCGTTGGCGCCGAGCGGATCGTGCACCGCGTCGCGGACCGCCGCCACCAGCTGGTCCAGCGCATCGGCCCCGAGCCGGACCCCGGCGCGATCGCATTCCGCGCGCACGTGCGCACCGATGTCGAAGCGGGCCCGGTGCTGGTGGGCCCGCGGCTCCATCTCCATCGCGACGACCACCGCCACCCGCGACGGCGGTTCCGTCCGGGCGCCGGGCGGGACCGCCGGGAGGCCGGCGTCGAGCAGTGCCGCCTCCATCGCTTGGAACAGGGCCAGGTGTTGCGGGTTCGAACCGGCGAGTTCGGCGGGCAGCAGCCGGTAGGCCCGCGGATCGACCTCGATGCGCTCCAGGTAGCCACCGACCGGCGCTGGCTGCAGGTCCGCGTACCAGCGGCCCTCCGGCAGCGATCGCAGGACCGGCTCGCCCGAGCGGACGACGCGTTCGAGCGCGTCGACGTCGTCGACATCGCCCACCTTGACCCCGACACCGGTCACCGCCATCCGCGGGATCCGCACCTCGGCGGTCGGCGGTTGTTCCGCTGGCGCTTCGGAAAGCACCACGTGCGCATTGGCCCCGCCGAAGCCGAAGCTGGACACGCCCACCCGGCGCGGCCCGTCGGTCGGCCAGGCACGTTCTTCGCGCACGACGCGCTCGGCCGCCGGTTCACCGCCCTCCGGCGACAACGGCTGCCCCACGCCCGGAGTGGCCGGGATGATGCCGTGCCGCATCGCCATGATGGCCTTCACCACGCTCGCCAGTCCGGCCGCGCTGAGCAGGTGTCCGACGTTGCCCTTCATCGAGCCGAGCAGCGGCGGGCCGCCGTGGTCGGCGAAGAACTCGGCCAGCCCGACCAGTTCCGTGCCATCGCCGAGCGGAGTCCCGGTGGCGTGGCACTCGACGTAGTCGACGGTGGCTGGATCGACGTCGCGGTAGGCCTGCCGGTACGCCTCCAGGTGCCCGGCCTTGTTCGGCACGAGCAGGTGCTTTCCCGCGCCGTCGTTGCCGAGGCCGATGGCGTCGATCACGGCGTGCACCCGGTCGCCGTCCCGCAACGCGTCGGAAAGCCGCTTGAGCACGAACATCCCGGCGCCCTGCCCGACGACGATCCCGGCGGAGCGCTCGTCGAACGGCTGGCTGACCTCGCCGTCGGTTGCGAGCGCCTGGAGGTCCGAGAACGCCAGGTGCAGCGTCACCGAGTCCGGCGCGCACACGGCACCGGCGAGCATCACGTCGGCGTTTCCGGTGGCGAGCTGGTCCCTCGCCACCGCCAGCCCGTAGAGCGCGGACGCGCAGGCGGCGTCCAGCGCGAGCCGCGGACCCCGGAGCCCCAGCGCGTCGCCGATCACCCCGGTGGGCAGGCCGGACGGCCAGATGTTGCCGGCGGGGACGTCTTGTTCGGCGGGGGCCGGTGGGACTTCCAGCCCGGCAGCGCGCAGGCCGTCGTTCACCGCCTGCCGCACCAGCGGCACCGCGAGCCGGGTGGACAGCTCGGTGGGGAACGAGTAGTTGCCGAGCACGAACCCGGTGCGAGCGGGCAGCGCGGCGACGTCCAGTCCGGCGTCGGCCAGCGCACGACGCGCGGTGTGCAGCGGCCAGCGCACGACGCGATCCATCCCGGCGAGGTCCTCGGCCGGGATGCCCAGACCGGTCAGGTCGATCTCGGGCTCGCGGACGAATCCGCCGACCGTGGACGTGATGTGGTGGCTCGGGTCGCCCCAGCCGCCGGGGACCGCCGCGCCGTCCCCGAAGTGCTCCGGGCCGCCGTCGGACCGGTGATCGGCCTCGTTGCGCAGGCACGTCCACAGCTCGTCGGGGCTCTCCGCCCCGGGGACGAGGCAGGACATGCCGACGATCGCGATCGGAGTGTTGATCATGGACGTAGCTCCGCATTCGGCTCGGCTGGACCGGCCGGGAGTTCGCGCGGTCTCGACCGCGACTCCCGGTCCGGTCCCATGTGGACGGATGTGCGCGCTGGAACGGCTCCGCTAGCTGGCGACGACCGAGACCACCGCCTCCGGATGGTCGGCCGCGAAGTGGTCGACGACGATCTGGACGCCGGTGTCGACCGGGATCGGCTCCAGGCCCCGATCCCGGAACATCCGCGCCAGTTCCGGGGTCACCATGCCGCCGGCCCACGGCCCCCAGTTCAGCGAGGCCACGTTGGCCGCCGGAAGATCGCGGGACAGCGTGCAGGCCAAGCGGTTCAACGACTCGTTGGCCATCGCGTAGTCGGCCTGCCCGCGGTTGCCGAAGAACCCGGCCACCGAGGAGAACAGCAGCACGTGGCGGATCCGGTCCTGGTCCACCGCGCGGAGCAACGAACGCAGCCCGGACAGCTTCGGCGCGAACACAGCGTCGACGTCCGCTGCGGTCTTGTCCACGAGCAACCGGTCGGAGAGCGCGCCCGCACCGTGCACGACACCGGTGATCCGGTCGCGGTGCTCAGCGAGCGCCGCGCTGACGGCATCGGAGTCGGCGACATCAACGGTCAGGTACTCGACGAACGCTCCCGCCTCCCGGACGGCGCTCAGCGTGCGGCGGATCTCGCGCTGTGCCACGAGCTTTTGGTACACCGGCTGCACATCGCGCGGCGTCGGTTTGCCGCCGTCCTCCCGCAGCCGCGCCGCGATCGCCGCCTTCAGCTGGGATTCCGGGACACCGCTGGCCCAAGCCGGTTCGTCCGCGTCGAGCGGGGTGCGGCCGAGCAGCAGCAGACCGGTGCCGAAGCGGCGGGCCAAGCCGATCGCGCATTCGGCCGTCACGCCTCGCCCGCCACCGGAGACCACCAGGAGGTCGTCGGGTCCCGGCGGCGCGATCGGCGCGCATGCGGGAAGTTCCGGGTCCGCGCCGGGCTCCGAACCGCGCACGACGGTCCTGCGGACACCCTCGGCGTCGTACCCGACCTGGTGCAGCCCGCTGTCCACATCGGACAGCTCGGCCAGCACCAGCTCGACGCACCGCTGCTCGGCGAGGTCCGGGTGCAGGTCGATCGCGCGGCAGAAGACCGCAGGAGCCTCCGCCGCCAAGGTCTTGACCAGCCCCGGCAGCCCGCCGGTCACCGCGCTCTCGAGGTCCACCCCGGAGTACCCGAGGATCCCGTCCAGGCGGGTCACCGCGACGAATGCCGCCCGTGCGTCCGCAGCGGTGCGCTCCAGCCCCGGTTGCACATCACCGGCCAGCAGGAGCGCGTCGCGCAGCGCACCGGCCGCCGAGTCCCAGTCCGGCGCTGCCTCGTCGGCCACCCACAGGACGAGGTCGAGGTCCCCGCGAGGAGCCGATCCGTCCTGCACGACCCACCCGGCACCGCGCAGCCGGGACGCGAGCGCGTCAGCGAAGGCGCTGGTGCTCCCAGCGATCACCGCGGTGGGGCGGTCCCGGTACGGCGACCCGGCCGGCTCGGGCTCCGAGAGCCGGGACAACCTCGCGGGCAGCTGCCGGATCAGGCTTTTGGGGCCGCGGCCACCTCCTCGGCCGGGCCGCCCGACGCGGTCTCCCCGGCCAGGAATCCGACGATGTCGCCGAGGGTGCGCAGCTCGCCCAGCATCTCCGGGCTGGGCTCCCGCACGTTCGGGAACCGCTCGCCCAGCACGCCCATGATCTCCACCCGCTTGATCGAGTCGATGCCCAGGTCGGACTCGACGTCCATGGTGAGGTCGAGCATGTCGCTGGGGTAGCCGGTCTTCTCCGCGACCACCGCGAGCACCGCGTCGCGCACGGCATCGCGATCCAGCGCCGGAGCAGCCGGGGCCGGTTCCGGTGCGGCCGGCGGTCCGGCCGGTTCCGGTTGCCGACCGATCTCGGCGGGCGCCGCGGGTTCCGGCTGCCCGCCCAGCAACGCCACCGCACCGTTCCCGTCGGCCGCAGGCGGCGTCTCGAGGTGCGCGGTCCACCGGAGCGGTTCCGGTGCGGGCGCCGGGTCGGCCGGAATCCACGACGTGGGCGCTGCGGACGGCAAGCCCGCCTCCAAGCGCGCCAGTTCACCCAGCACCTCGCTGGCCCGCTGGTGGCTCTGCCCGATGGACACGCCGTGCTGGGTCACGGCGCGGATCGCGTCGAGAACCGAGTCCCGCACCGAGCCCTCGGCCTCGCGCGCCAGCAGACCGCTGAGCTGGTGCGCGATGGCGAGCTGGCTGTCCAGGTAGACGCGGTGGCTGTCGAGGTGGTCGGCGGCGATCGGGCCTGCGGCGTACCTGGGCGCCGCACCGTTCCCGTTCGACGAACCGCTGCCGTTGGTCAGCGGCTGGGGGCTCGGCTGCGCGGCGGGGGGTTCGGCGTGGTCGACGCGGTAGCCGTTCTCCAGCGCCTCCTGGTAGTTGCGACGGCGCTCTTCCGGCACGTAGTTGACTCCGTTCAGCGGGATGCTCATCTTCTTCTCCGACTCCTCCGGCGCGGGCTCGGCGGCAAAGCGGTTCAATCCGGTCAGCGGCACCCCCAGCACGGTCAGCCTGGCGGCCAGCTGCTTGAGCGCGCGGTCCCCGTCCCGGCCCGGCCCGGGGTCCGCGGCGAGCACGATCACGTCCGGGTGGTCCGCCAAGGTCCGCCGGACGAGCCCGGACAGCGCGGACTTCGGCCCGAACTCGACGAAGACCCGGAACCCGTCGGCGTACATCTGCTCGACGGACGGCCCGAACTGCACGGGTTCGGCGAGCTGCTGCACCAGGACGCGCCGGTTCTCGCTGCTGTCGTCGCGGTATCCGGCGCCCGCGGTGTTCGCGTACACCGGGATCTTCGGTGGCAGCACGCTCACTTCGGCCGCGGCGGCACCGAACTCCTCCAGGGCGTGCGCCACGTGCTTCGTGTGGAACGCGGCCGCGACCGGCAGCGGGGACGCCGACACGCCCGCGGACCGGCACGCCGCGACGAACTCCCGAACGGCCTCGGTCGCCCCGCCGACCACCACCTGGTCCGGCGCGTTGACGTTGCACACCACGACGTCGTCGCGATCGCCCAGCAGCTCCTCGACCTGCGCCGTCGTCGCGCTGATCGCCGCCATGCCGCCGGGGTCGGCGTCGGGATCCGGCAGGCGGGCCATCGACCGGCCCCGCGCACCGGCCAGCGAGTAGAACTCCGCGTCGGAGAGGCTGCCGGCGGCCCAGAGCGCGGTGAGCTCGCCGAAGCTGTGGCCGAGCACGCCGTCCGGGGCGAAGCCGGAGTCCGCGAGGTACCGGTACTGCCCCGCCGCGAGAGCACCGATGGCGAGCTGGGCATTCTCGGTGCGCCGCAACGCTTCCTCGCGCGCAGGACGCTCAGCGTCGTCGAACGCCGGCGGCGGGAAGACGACCCTGCCGAGGGGAACCGGGCCCTCGTGCGCGGCGGCGGCGCGGTCGAACGCGGCCCGCACCGGAGGCGTCGACATGGCGGTGGCAGCCCCCATCCCGACGTACTGGCTGCCCTGGCCCGCGAACATCGCGGCGACCTTGCCGTCCCGCAACTGCGCTGCGCGCCGGTAGTACGCCCCGCCGGGGAGCTCGAAGTCATCCGAGTCAGGAGCCCCGCGCAACCGCTCGGCCGCGGCGTCGCGCAGTTCGGCGCATTCCTCAGGTGACGCCGCCACCACCGCCAGCCGGCAGTTCTCAGCGGGTATCGGCCCGGACACCGGCTCGGCACCGCTGTCGAGCAACGCCAGCAACTCCGCCGGGTTCTCGGCGTGCCAGGCGTGCACCTGCGCCACCGGGTGCAGCACCTCGCGCTCGTCGTCGCCGGAGAGGTGCTCCTCGAGCACGCAGTGGAAGTTCGTGCCCCCGAACCCGAAGGCCGACACCGCCGCGCGCCGGACCGGCCGGGCCGGATCCACCACCCAGGGCCTGGTCTGCGTGTTGACGTAGAACGGCGAGGACTCCAGCTCGGCGGCGGCGCGCGGCGCGTCCACGTTGATCGTCGGGGGCAGCACCTTGTGGTGCAGCGCCAACGCCACCTTGATCAGGCTGGCCGCGCCCGCGGCGCCCTTGGTGTGGCCGATCTGGGACTTCACCGATCCGACCGCGGCGAACTGCCGCTCGTCGGTGGCCTCGCCGAACACCTCCCCCAACGCCTTGAGCTCGGTCAGGTCGCCGACCGAGGTGCCGGTGGCGTGGCATTCGAGCAGCCCGATCTGCTCCGGCCCGAACTCGGCCTCCGCGTAGGCCCGGCGCAGCGCCGTGGCCTGGCCCTCCGCGCGCGGGGCGTAAATGCTCTTGAACCGGCCGTCGCTGGAGCTGCCGACCCCGCGCAGCACGCCGTAGATCCGGTCGCCGTCACGCTCGGCATCGGCCAGCCGCTTCAGCGCGAGCATCCCGATGCCCTCGCCGATGAGCGTGCCGTCCGCGGACTCGTCGAACGGGCGGACCACCCCGTTCCGGGAGAACGCCGGAGTTTTCGAGAAGCACATGTACATCAGGATGGTGTTCTCGGCGTCGCAGCCGCCCGTGATCATCAGGTCGGCGCGGCCGGTGGCGAGCTCACCGATGGCCATGTGCAGCGCGGCGAGCGAACTGGCGCAGGCGGCGTCCACCGTGCAGTTGGTGCCGCCCAGGTCGAACCGGTTCGCGATGCGCCCGGCGACCACGTTGCCGAGCATGCCGGGGAACGAGTTCTCCTGCCACGGCGCCAACGCCATCACGAACTTCTTCGCGATCTCGTCCGCGTCCCGCTCGCTGAGCCCGCAGGACCGCACCACTTCCTTCAGCCGCGGCGTCTGCAACCGCAGCGCGAGCGGCTGGGTGAGCGAGTTGGCGCCGGTCACCCCGAGGATCACCCCGGTGCGGGACGAGTCGTACCAGGGCGATCCGTGCACGTCGGCGTCCTGCAACGTCTGCTTGGCCACCACGAGGCTGAGCAGCTGCAGGATGTCGGTGACCTCGAGGACGTTCGGCGGCAGGCCGAACTCCATCGGGTCGAAGTCCACTGTGGGCACGAACCCGCCGCGCCGGGCGTAGGTCTTGTCCGGCGCGGTGGGGTCCGGGTCGTAGTGGTCCTCGATCCGCCAGTGGCTCTCCGGCACGTCCCGGATGCAGTCCCTGGCTTCGACGACGTTCGCCCAGAACTGGCGGAGGTCGGCCGCTTCCGGGAACAGGGATCCGAGCCCGACGATCGCGATGTCGGTCGGCCGGGAGTTCGCAGCTTCTCGGTCGGTCGTTGTCATCCTCGGCCTCCCGTGTGGATTCTGGTCTGGCTTGGTGCGCGCGGGGGTGCGGCGGCTCAGGCGTCGGATTCGGCCAGGCGCAAGCGGTACCGCGCGATGGCGTCCACGTGCGCCAGCGCGACCGGGTCGCGCAGCATCGAGTAGTGGTCGCCCCGGCAGGTGCGCACCGAGACGCCGGGATCGATCTCGTCCCACCCCACCGCCGGTTCCGAGCCGAACAGGCTGTGCTCCGGGCGGATCAGGGTGAACGGCACGCGCGGCGGTGCCGGCTGGTACGAGGAAACGATCCGGTTGTTGCGGCGGACGACGTTCAGGTAGCCCTCGAACAGCTTCCGGGCACCCGCGAGGGAGGCGCCCGGCAGCAGCGGCCCGCGCTCCGTCTCGATGCCCAGGACCAGTTCCAGGCCGGCGTCGGCGTCGAGCCCGGCGAAGGTCTCCCGGGACGCCGGAGCGGTGGTCTCGTGCCGCGCCGCCAGGTACGTCGTGAACCACAGCAGTTCGAGGTCGAGCGGCACCTCGTCGTCCGGCCACGAGTACTCCGCCACCGGGGCGGGGGTGTCCAGGACGACGAGCCCCGCGGGCAGTTCCTCGTCGGCCAGCTCCGAGGTCAGCGCGTACGCGATGATCCCGCCCAGCGACCAGCCGACCAGCAACCAGTCGCCGCCGACCAGGTCGCGCTCGCGGAGCCCGGCGGCGACGTGCGCCGCGATCTCCGGGATGCGCACCTTCGGCGGTTCGCCGGTGAACGCCGGCCTGGCGTACTCCTCGACCGCGTCCAGGTCGACCACGCACGTCGAGACCGCAGAAGGCATGGCGGCGACGAGTTCTTCGTGCGCGGCGGCCGGCGCGAGACCGGGGTACACGACCACGATCCGCGGCCCGCCTCCCGCGCCCGCCGACGCGCTGATCAGCTCGATGCTCGCATTACGGTGCGCCATCGAGCGAGCTCCTCTCGACGATGTGCGCGGCCAGCTCGGCGATCGTGGGGTGGTACCACATCGCGGTCGTCTCCAGCTCGAAGCCCAGCCACTTCTCCAGCTCCCCGGCGAGCACCAGGGCATCGGCGGAGTCCACCCCGAACTCGTCGAAGTACTTGTGCACGTCGACCTGGTCCGGGGTGGTCTCCAGGCGCGCCGCGACCTGCGCGACGATCCACTCCTGCACCGACTCGACGGTCAACCCTGCGGACGCATTCGTCGTCTCGGACAACTTCAACTCCTCGGTCGGGGCGCGGTTACCGCGGCTCGCTGCTTCCGGCGGACATGTTGCGGTGGATCGACTTCGCGGCCTCGTAACCGGAGTCGAACGCCGATTCGTGGCCGCCGACCGCGTCCGGACCGACGCCGCGGGCGGCCAGGTAGGAGCCGGCGAACTTGATCCGCGAGTTCTCCTGGATCTTCGGGACCCGGGCCAGGCTCCGCTTCGCCTCCATGGTGAAGATCGGGTGGCGGAAGTCGACCTCGGTGATCACCTTCTCGGCCGGCAGCTCCAGCGGGCAGTCGACACTGACGAAGTAGTCGTTCTCGCTGGTGAAGTTCTGCACCTGGTTCAGGTAGTAGGAAGCCCAGGTGTCGAGCGCACCGCTGTCCGCGTCGCGCACTCGCCGCTTGCAGTTCCAGCTGCGCCACTTGCCGCGGTCTTCGGGCATGACCACCGGGTCGGTGTGCAGCACCGCGTGCGTCGGCGAGTACTTGATCGACTCGAGCGCCCGCTGCTCCTGCGTCGGGTTCTCCAGCAGCGCCATCGAATCGTCGGCGTGCGTGGCGAGCACGACGTAGTCGAACTCCTCGGCCCCGGCCGCGGTGCGCACGACGACCCCGTCGGCCCGCTGCTCGACGCCGAGCACCGGCGTGCTCGGCCGGTAGTCCACGTTGTCCGATGTCATCACGTCCAGGGCCCGGCGGACGTAGTTGGCGCTGCCGCCCTCCACGCAACGCCATTCCGCGGTCCGCCGCCCCTGCCACTCGAACCCGTGGCCGAGGAAGAAGGTGATGATGGTGTTCGCGGGCATGCCCCAGATCTCGTCCGGCGACACCGACCAGACCATCGACGACAGCAGCACGACGAAGCCGTACCGGAACGCGTCGGAGTACCCGCTCGTCTCCAGGTACTCTCCCAGCGAGATGTCCTCGCGGAGCCGCATGAAGTCCCGCGGCGCCGTGCGCCGGAACCGGTCGGCCTCCTTCCAGAGCTGGACGAAGTCCTCCGGGTAGCGCTCGCGGACCTGTTCCTCGGGCAATTCGAGGTCGTCCGAAACGTAGGCGAACCCGCTGTCGTGATCGGCGAAGCTGAATCGACCGAGATGACCCGTGGTCGCGACTCCCAACTCCACCAGGAACTTGGAGAAACGCGGGTACGAAAATTCGTTGTAAACGATGAACGCCATATCCAGACCGCGTTCCGCGCCGTTGTCGTCAACGGTGACGGTCAGCGCGTGTCCGCCCGCTTCGGCACTCGACTCGAATAGCGTCACCGGCGCCTTACTGCGAACGTTGTAAGCGGCCGACAGACCAGCGGCTCCAGCTCCCACAACCGCAACTCGATGCTTCACACCAAACACGCTCCGAATCGTTGGTGGCCATCTGCGAGCATCCCCAGGTTCGCCAGTTTATCCAGCTGCGCAGGAGCAACAATTTCACCATCGATGCACGGCAGAACACATCGAAAGATGTATCGACAAGACGGATCCAGACAATCGGCGCACGCCGCCGACGACCCGTCCACCGCATTTTCGGCGACCGGGACCACCGCGGACTTCCCGGCGCACAACCGCAGATCCCCCAGGCGGCGGCAGTCCCGTGGACCGTTCGGCACAACCACCCGCGGGAGAGGTGCGCATTCGGAGCACGCACGCGATCGGGACAATCACGGGAATTGGTGGATAACATGGCGCTAATCCACGCCGCGGCCGGGACGAATGCTCGGGAAACCGCGCGCGGCCGCAAGAATCCGTCACATGCCGCACCTTCGGGGTCTATGGTGGTGATCGATCAGGGGCACATGGGGGACACCGCACGGGAGTTTCACTTTGTTGAACGAAAACACCGAGTGCTTAGACCACGACGCAGGCCACTTAGACCGGAGCGCGGTCAACGCGAAGCGAACCGCGGCTCTTGCGCCCGTTTATCCACTGGATCGCAATCCGAACGTTATTGCACCACTCCCCCCGTCGCCGAGTTCCCCGATACGCGTCGTCGTGGTGAGCAGCCTGGGCGTAATCCGAGACGCGCTCACCCTGATGCTCGGCGCCCACCAGAGCATCGTGGTGGTGGGCCGCGCGAACGGCGGGGAGTCGGCGATCGAGCTGACGAAGCAGCTCCGCCCCGACGTCGTCGTCTCGTGCTATGGGGTCGACTCCGGCGACATCTCCCAGCTGGTCAACATGACCGTCGACGCCAACCGCGTTCGGGTCGTCGTGCTGGTGTCCCCGACCGAGGACACCCGGGGGCAGCACGCCCTGCTCGCCAGCGGGGTGTTCGCGCTGCTGGACACGAGCGCCACCGGCACCGACCTGATCTCCTCGATCTGCTCGGCCGCGACCATGGGCGACAGCATGGTGACCTTCATGCCGCAGACCATGGTCAACCAGCTCAGCATCGCCGATCACGACTCGGTCCTCTCGCCGCGCCAGCAGGAAGTGCTGCTGCACGTCGCAAAAGGACTCAGCAACCGGCAGATCAGCTCCCAGCTCGGCCTCACCGAGGGAACCGTCAAGCGGCACCTGGCCAACATCTACGCCAAGCTGAACGTCCGCTCCCGCACGGAAGCGATCCACCGGGCGCTGACCGACAAGCTGATCAACGCGCAAGCGATCACCAGCAACGGCGATTGACCCGCCGGCGCCCACCGCCGGTCAGCTCGCCAAAAGCGCCCGCCGCGCCGGGAAAAGTTGAAGCACAACGACTTCCCGATGGGCATCCCTCCTCGTCGCGACCACCAGCACAACCAGAACACTGTTATAAAACACCGTTACGGCACGCCTTGTCAAGAGCTCGTCCACTGCGCTCCAGCGCCGCCGCCAGGAACATCCACAGTGGAGCGTCGACGGTGGGACGATGCGCGCACCCGGTTCTGGGTGCACGTCGAAAACCCCGTAACGCCAACCACCTGCGATACACTGCGGGCGTGGTCCGCCCCAAAACTCATGACGAAGCACTCCGCCGCACGCTGATCGAACTGGCCGCCACGGTGGTGTTCGAGAGCGGTGTGAAGGCGCTGAGCCTGCGGCGGCTGGCGACGGACGCGGGCACCTCCACCACGGCGATCTACTCGCTGTTCGGCAACAAGGCCGGCCTCCTCGACAGCGTCTACCGGGACGCCGCCAAGCAGTTCGCCGCCCGGCTGGCCCTGGTGGACACCACCGACGATCCCGCGGCCGACGTGGTCAAGCTCGGACTGGCCTACCGCGAGCACGCGCTGGCCAATCCGCACCTGTACGCCGTCATGTTCAGCGACCGGTTCGTCGAGCTCGACCTCTCGGCCGAGCAGAAGGACGCGGGCGCGGAGACCTTCGAGCCGCTGGTCGAGGCCGTCCGCCGGGCGCAGGCCAGCGGCCAGTTCGCACCCGCGCCCACCGAGCACATCGCCTTGTCCTGCTGGGCGATGGCGCACGGCCTGGTGTCGCTGGAGCTCTCCGGGGCGATCCCGCCCGGCCTCGACATCGCCGCGAGCTACGAAGATGCGCTCCGCAGCGTCGTCATCGGCTGGAGCCGCTGAACGAGTCTGGCACCGCGAAACCCCTTCGCACGCACGGAAAGTCTGTCTTCGATTCTCGTTTTGCCCTTGATGCGCCGCCGCGCAAAACGAGTGCGTCAGACAGGCACTAAGTCCTCGGCAGTCGCGACGGCCACCAGTTCCAGCGGCCGAGCAGGGTGGCTGCGGCCGGGACCACCAGGGTGCGGACCACGAAGGTGTCCAGCAGCAGTCCGACCCCGATGGTGAACCCGATCTGGGCGAGGGTGTCCACGCTGCCCGAGATGAGCGCGAACATGCTGACGGCGAAGATGATCCCGGCGGTGGTGATCACGCCTCCGGTGGCGGTCATCGCCCGCGCGATGCCCATGCGGCTGCCGTCGACGGCCTCCTCCCGGATCCGCGACATCAGCAGCATGTTGTAGTCCGCCCCCACCGCCACCAGGATGACGAAGGTGATCGCCTGCACGCTCCAGTCCAGGTCGACGCCCAGCAGGTGCTGCCAGAAGAGCACCGACAGCCCCATCGCCGCGGAGTAGGACAGGATCACCGACGCCAGCAAGTACAGCGGCGCCACGACGCTGCGCAGCAACAGCGCGAGAACCGCGAACACGGCCAGCAGGGCGATCAGCGCGAACTGCGCGAAGTCCGCATTGGACATTCGCGCCAAGTCCTGGTTCACCGAAGCCGCGCCGGTGTTCTCGACGGTGCTCCCGTCCAGCGAGGTGCCCTGCAACGCCCGCTGCACCGTCCGCACCACCTCGTCGGTGCGATCCATCGCGGCCTGCCCCAGCGGGTCGGAGTCGTGCAGCACCACCAGCCGCGCCGTCTTCCCGTCCTCGGCCAGGAACATCCCGCTGGCCAGGGCCATTCGCGGATCCTGCCAGGCGTTCGGCGGCAGGTAGAACCCGCCGACGTCCGGATCCCCCGCCTCCTGCCCCGCGGTCCGCAGGAAGTCCGCGGCCTGGCCCAGCCCGCGCTCCAGCTCCTGGACGGACTGCGTCATCGTCGTGGTCCCGTCGTGCAGCTGGTTCGCACCGTCGGCCGCGGCGTTCGCGTGGCCGGAGAGCTCCTCGGCCCCGCCCGCGACCTGGTCCGCGCCGCCGGACAGCTCGCCGAGCCGGTCCCGCAACGTCCGCTCGCCCTCGGCGAGCCGCTCGATCCCATCTCGCACCGAGGCGATACCGGTCTGCAGCTCGCCGATCCCGGAGGACAGCTCCCCGCTGCCGGAAGCCAGCTGCCGCGCGGCCTCGGCCGCCTTCCGCAGGCCGGGGAGCAGCTGGTCCCGCTCCGCGACGTAGATCTCGCCGATACCGCTGCGAGCCTGCGCGCACACCGGGTCGAGGGTGCACAGCTGATCGGCCCGCAACGCGTTGTAGGCCAGCTCCAAGCCGTTGACCGCCAACTCCGTTTGCTGGCTGGCCAGTTCCAGGCCGGTGGCCAGCTGATCCGCGCCCTCGGCGAGCCGGGCAGAACCGTCGTGGGCGCGGTCCGCCCCGTCGGCCACCGACCCCAGTCCTCCACCGGTCGCGTTCAACCCGTCCAGCAGCTGCTGCGCCCCGTCGATCGCGGAGCGGGCCCCGTCGGCGAGCTTGCCGCTGCCGATCGCGAGCTGACCGGCCCCGTCGGCCAACCGCCCGGTTCCGGTGGCGATCTGCTCGCTGCCGTCGACCAGGCGTCCGGTCTGCGCGTTGCCCTCGGCGAGCCGGCCCGTGGCCTCGCCGAGCCGGTCGCCGACCTGCCCCGCCTGCTGCCCCAGCGAAGCTTCGGTGATCGGCGTGCCGGTCGGCCGCGTCACGCCGCGCACCATCTGGACCCCGTCCACCTTGGCCGCGTTCGCGGCGGCCATCTCGAGCACCGCGAGGTCCCGCGGGTTGCGCATGTCGTGATCGGCGTTGATCAGCAGGTATTCCGGCAGCACCTCGGTGGCCGGGAAATGCCTGCCGAGCGCGTCGTACCCGAGATTGCTGTCGGTGGCGGCAGGCTGCACCTTCCGCTCGTCGTAGCTCAGCTGCGCGCCGGGGTAGAACGCGGCGAGCAGCCCGAGCACGACCAGGCCGACCAGCATGACCAGCCCCGGTCGACGCACAGTTCGGATGCTCGTCACGCGCCACCGGCGATTCCCGCTGCTGCGGCGCGGCAGCGCGAAACCGCGGGTCGCCGCGATCGCCAGCATCGCCGGGATCAGCGTCAGCCCCGCCACCAGCGTCACCGCCAAGCTCACGGCGATGGCCGGGCCGGTGGTGCTGAAGATGCTGACATCGGCGAAGGCCATGCCCGCGCACGCGGCCATCACCGTCACCGCGGACGCCGTGATCACGCCCGCCACCCGCCGGGTGGCCTCCGCGACGGCCTGCTCCGGGTCGACGCCGGCTCGCACCTGCTCGTGGAACCGGCTGACCAGGAACACGCCGTAGTCCGTGCCCGCACCGAGGACGACGGCCGTGAGCAGCGATGCGGTGAACGTGGAGATGTCGAAGAAGACCAAGCCGCACAACGCCGTGGTCGCGCGCGCGGTGGCCAACGACAGGCCGATCGCGGACAGCACGATCAGGGAGGTGAACAGCGACCGGTAGATCACCAGCAGGATGAGCAGGATCAGCACCACGGTGACGGCGGTGATGACGACCATGCTCCGCTCGATCTCGGCCTGCATGTCCGCGACCGTGGCGATCGGGCCGGTGACGTGCACGGACAGATCCGCCGGCCGCCCGTGCTGGCCGATCTCGCGGATGAACTCGATCTGCGCCGTGGTCTCCGGTGAGCCGTTCTCGCCGCGCAGGCCGACGGGGATGTACACCGCCTTGCCGTCGCGGCTTTCCAGCGCCTCCGCCAGTTCCGGTTGCGCGATGGTGTCCTGCACCGAGGCGATCCGGGCGTCGTCGGCCTTCAGCTGCCCGACCAGATCGCGGTAGTGCTGCCGGTCTTCCTCGGTCAACCCGCGTTCGTCGGCGAGCACCACGAACACCATGCTGTTCGCACCGCTGCCGCCGAACCGCTCGTCCATCGTGGGCAGTGCCCGCACCGACGGCGCCGAGTCCGGCACGAACGAGACCTGGCTCTGCCCGATCACCCGCTCCAGCTGCGGGACGAAGACGTTCAGCGCTGCGGCGAGAGCGATCCAGACGACCACCACGATGCCGCGGCGGCGCACGACGGCGGAACTCAACCTGGCTAAGACTCCCCTACCGTCCTGGATCGAACCCATCATGCTCACCCTGCGATCCCCGGCAACGGGCACGGTGGTCGACACGGATCCGACGCCAAGACGTCGACGGCCGCGCCACGGTAACGGAGTTATATAACCCCGTTTTGATCAAGCTGTCAAGATGGTCGACCCAGAACCCGGAAGAGCCCCCGCTCGCGGACACCGCGGCAGATCAAGGGAACGGGCCCGCAACCGTCCTCATCGGACGGTCACCGGTCACAGCACCCACCCGAAGACGAACCAGGCCAGGACCGGCCCGAGGACGATCGCGCACAGCCCGTAGACCATCAGCTGCCGGAAGAGCCGTGCCCGGTCTTCCGGGGCGGCGGACCCGAGCAGCAGCCCGCCGGTGATGCCGAGGGGGTTGACGTCGACGAGCACCGCGGAGAGCGCGACGGCGATGATCGCGCCCACCGGCGGCAGACCCGCCGCTACGAGCGGGGCCACCAGCGGCACCGCCGTGGCGAGGACGGCGATCGAGGAGGCGAAGAACGAGGTCAGACCGACGACGAGGCACACGGCGAGCAGCGACAGCAGCGGCGAACCGGTGGCGCTGCTCAGCGCTGCGGTGATCTGCTCGAAAGCACCCAGGTGCTCCATGAGCCCGACGTAGGTGAGCACTCCGGCGATCAGGAGGATGATCTCCCAGGGCAGGCGGCGGATGATCGCCGACGGCTCGATGCGCAGCACGAGCTGGAGCACGACAGCGAGGGTCAGCCCGAGCAGGCCGAGGTTGACCTTGAACACCGCTCCGCCGACGACGAGCACGACCAGCGCGGCGATCGAGCCCCACACGGCGAGCCGCCCCGGCGCGGACTGCTGCCCCACCGCATCGGAGACGCGCTCCCGGACAGCCGTGCTCGCGACAGCAGTGCCAGTCGTACCAACGATTTCCGCCGAGGCTCGGTCCGGGGGTGCGGTCGGGCTGCCAGCACCGTCGCGGGCGGCCCGGATCGAACGCCGCCCCACGAGCATCGCGGCGAGGCACAGCACGAGACCGGTGCCGAGCACGGCGAGGAAGAGCGCGAGCGACGTGTGGGCGGGCACCTCGATGCCCGCTTTGGACATGAGCCGCGGGGTGCTCGCGCCGAACACCGCGATCGGGGAGAACAACCCGCACATGATGCCGTTGAGCATGGTCAGGCAGAGCAGCAGCGGCGGCAGCCCGCGCTTGGCCGCGATGCCGAGCGCGATCGGGGCCATGATCGCGATGACCGCCGCGGGCAGCGTTCCGATCGCGGTGAGCAGCGCCCCGACGGCGAACAGCAGCAGCGGGATCAACGCGACCCGGTTCCCGATCGGCCGCAGCGCGCGGGACAGGAGCCAGTCCGTGGTCCCGGACAGCTGAACCACGGCGAACAGCGCGGTGATCCCGACGACCAGCACGACGAAGTCGACCGGGAAGAAGCCGAACAGTTCGTCGACGCCGACGCCGGCGAGGCCGGCGACCAGGAGGGCTGCGGGCAGGGCGGCGAGCGCGAGGCTGAAGCGCGGCACGAAAGCACCGAGGAACAGCAGGGCGAGCACCGCGATCGAGAGGAGCGAGGGAGCCATTGGGTGTCCTGTCCTTCAGCGTCGCTGCGGGGAAACGGCGCGCGGATCGGTCAGATGACGCCGTCGGCCCGAAGGGCGTCCACGGCGTGCTGGTCGAGACCGAGCAGGTCGGTCAGCGTCGAGTCGGTGTGCTCCCCCAGGCGCGGCCCCAGCGATCGGATCCGCCCGGGTGTTCCGCTGAGCCGCGGCAGGGGAGCGACCATCGGCAGCTCGCCCCAGTCGTCGTCGACGAGGCTGGTGATCGTTCCGCGTTCCCGGTAGTGCGGGTCCGCGGCGATGTCGGCGATGCTCATGATCGGCGCGGCCGGCACGCCGGCGTCGTTGAGAACCCGAACGGCCTCGTCCGCCGAAAGCCGCCCCACCCACGCCGCGATCACGGGGTACAGCTCGTCCTGGTTCTCCACGCGGCTCTCGCGGGTCGCGTACCGGGGATCGGCCGCGAGCTCCGCCACGCCCATGACCGCCGCCAGCTTGCCGAACAGCGCGTCGGTGCCGGCGTGCACCGAGATCCGCCGCCCGTCGGCGGTGTCGAAGTCGCTGGCCGGGACGATCTGGAGGTTGCGGTTGCCCTGCCGCTCCCGGACCTTGCCGAGCGCGGCGTAGCTCAGGAGCGCGTTCTCGGAGGCGCGGAACCCCGCCTCGTAGAGGCCGAGGTCCACGATCTGGCCGGTGCCGCCGTTGCGGTCCCGGTCGTAGAGCGCGGTGACGGTCGCGAACGCCGCGAGGTAGGCGGCCATGTAGTCGATCACGGCGTACCCGGTGCGGGTCGGCTGCCCGTCGGGTTCGCCGCTGACGTAGGTGAGGCCGGAGAACGCGCTGGCGATGCGGTCGAAGGCGCCCCGGTCGCGGTGGGGGCCCGACATGCCGTAACCGGTGACCAGGACCAGCACCGCCCGCGGGTTGATCTCCTGGAGCCGCTCCGGCGTCAGGCCCCACTCCTCCAGCGTGGGCGGGCGGAAGTTCATGACGACCACGTCGAAGTGGGGCACCAGCTCGCGCACCAGCTCCTGGCCGCGCGCGGTCCGCAGGTCGACCGTCACGGACTTCTTGTTGCGCCCCTCCTGGATCCACTGCAGCGAACGGCGCCCCGGGGTCGACGAACCCGGCCCGTCGCGGGTGAAGTCGCCGCGGCCCGGCTCCTCGACCTTCACCACCTCGGCCCCGAAGTCGCCCAGCATCGTCGCGGTGACCGGCGCGGCGAGAACGGTGGCGAGGTCCAGCACGCGAATGCCCTCGAGCGGCGAGCGGTCTCCCGGCATCGCCCACCTCCTTGTGAACGCATCGTTATTAACGAACCGTTATTAACGAAACGGTAGAGTAGGGGCGAGCTGCACGGCAGTCAATGGACCAGGAGGTGCGGGATGACCGACGAGGTCGCCGCGAAACCCCGCCGACGACGGCGCTCGCGAGAGGAGACCGAGTCGGACCTGCTCGACGCGGCGCTGCGGATCATGCGGCGCGACGGGCTCCTCGAAGGCGTGACGCTGCGGGACGTCGCCTCGGAAGCAGGCGTCAACCACGGGCAGATCTACCAGTACTTCGGATCCCGGCACGCGTTGCTGCGCGCGGCGATCACCCGCCTGCTCCGGGAGTCGGCGCTCGACCGCGAAACCCATTGGGAGCAGCCGTTCACCCGGCGACGCACGGCGATGTGGGACGCCGCGCTCCGGCAGCCCGACGTGCCCAAGCTGGAAGCGCTCCTGGCGCTGGAGCGCGACGACCAGCTGGTGCTGTTCCCCGAGCTGGAACGCACCCGCGAGGCGCTCGACCGCGACCGGGAGACCGGCGCGCTCCCACCCGATGCCGACGCCGACGTCCTGCACGCGATGACCGCGGCCACCTACATGGGCTACTGCATCTTCCGCGAGGCGATCGCCCGCGAGCTCGGAGTGGAACTCGACGAGCTCGACGCACGAGCCGGCGCGGTGTACGAGCAGCTCGTCACCGGCCTCGCAGCCCCGACCACGCCCGACCAACCCTGACGGACCAGCACCATCCACAACGGACACCGATCGGCGAAGACCGGGAATGCCCGCTGACCCGTGACCGAGCGATCTCGGTATTCTCGATACGCGGTACCCGCACGACCACCACGTGTTCTGCTGCGCCTGGAGGGCGGGATGGACCGGATCGAACTCGTCGAAGCGCTGCGCGCCGCTGGTGTGCCCGACGGCGAGTACTTGATCCCGGGTGGCCCCGCGTCCGGAGGGCCGCGTGCGGACGCCTACTACGTCTTGCGCGAGGAGTCCGGCGCCTACTTGGTCTCCCTCTGGGAACGAGGTGCCGAGGAAACGGCTGCGCGGTTCGCCTCCGAGGACGAAGCTTGCCGGTACCTCTACGGTCGCCTCGCGCAGCGAGCGCCCGCGCCACCGCCGGACTCGGCCCAGATCATCGAGGATTTGATGGCACGCCGGGAAGAGATCCAGCGGGAGGCCCGTGACCAGTACGACCAGGCCCGCCGCCACGAGCGCGGATGAGCGGGGTCCCGTTGCTCGGCATCGGCGACGGCCGGGTCGGTCGTCACGGCACGGGGGTGAAGGTCGGCGACTCGGGACCGGCCGTGGCAGCCCGAAAATTGTCCCTCCCCGCGGAGATCAGCGGGGAGGGACAACGAGCTGTTCGGTCGACCAATTCTCGGAGCTGCCGAATCAGTTGAGGGGCTGCAGGAAGTTGCCCGCGATGAGCTGGCTCGCGTTCATGCTCGGCGAGCGGTACTGAAGGCCGCCGCCCGGTTGTCCGAACCACGGTGACGCGGTTCCGGCCTCGACGGTGAACGGCTTCAACACCTTGAAGACGTGGTAGTCGAACGGGTACCGCGGCTCGAGGGTGTCGAGGCTGCTGGGTGCGAGTGCCCGCTGCCCGAAAGGTACGCCGAACGGCGCGAAGAACCGCCCGTTGTTGCTGCCGAACCGGTCGATGACCTGCCCGGGAACCATCTCGAACGTCGTGCGCCCGTCGGCGAAACCGTCGTTGGGCGGGAAGCGCCACCCGCCCGCGTTCATGTTGGCGGACGGGTCCCAGAAGCAGGCGATGAACGCCGTCGCCGAGAACGAGTCCAGCCGGTTGTAGTCGCGGAGCAGTTCGCCGACAGCGCCGGTCCGGGGCAGGAACTCCGGGCCGAGCCGAGGATCGTCCAAGTAGTAGCGCTGCAACGGGCGGTCCGGAAGCTCGACTCGCGAGCCCGGGATCCCGTTCGCCGGGCAGATCGCCGGCGGCGGTCCCGCTGGAGGCGGCGCCGGATGCTCAGAAGGTGGCGCCGTTCGTTCAGGCGTCAGCGGAGGTGCCGGCGGCGTGCCGTCCGAGTGGGAGACGACGGCGGGAGCCACCCCCGGTATCGGCAACGGCTGTGCGGTGGCACCTCCGGCACCGACCACCAGCATCACCCATGCCGCCAGTGCCACCACGAGACGATGGGACGTTCGCATTCGATCTTCCTCCGGTCCGCAGATCACCGAATGTCACCACCCGGTCATCGGCAGGATTCGTCGTCCCGTGGAGTAGGAATCCGGCGGCCCCACCCCCTCGAGTGGATCAGTTCGGCACCCATTCACCCGGACAGGAACCGCAACCGGCTCCCGGGCAAGGTCGTGCGATCGACTCCGCGAAAGACGGGGGAAGCGTTGGCGGGTTCGCCCTGGGCCAACGGCTCCGTCGGGTCGCTACCGGGATTCGACACCCGCAAAGGCGCGCCGTTGGGCGCCCCGGCCTGTTTTCAGCGGGGCTCAAGTGCCGGCAGCGTCCCGCCGCGCGTAGGCGTCGCGGTAGTGCTGCCGCAGCTTGTACTTGAGCACCTTGCCGCCGACCGTCTCCGGGAACTCGTCGACGAAGAGGACGCGCTTGGGCGTCTCGAAGCCGGCCAGCCGTTCGCGGCAGAACGCGATGATCTCGTCCTCGCTCACCGGGTGCTCGGTTCCAGCGATGACGACCGCGGTCACCGCCTCGCCCCACCGCTCGTGGGGCAAGCCGACCACCGCTGCCTTGAACACGCCCGGATGCTGGTGCAGCACAGCTTCCACCCGCAGGCTGGACACGTTCTCACCGCCGGACTTCACGATGTCCTTGTAGCGATCGACCATCACCCGCAGCCCGCGGTCGTCGTAGGTGCAGCTGTCCCCGGAGTGGAACCAGCCGCCGCGGAACGCGTGCTCGGTGGCTTCCTCGTCGCCGTAGTACCCGGCGGTGATGCTCGGCGAGCGGTAGACGGCCTCCCCGGCGATCCCGGGCTGATCGCGCAGATCGGCGCCGGTGTCGTCCACCACCGCTGAGGCCAGCGTCGGGTTGGGCACGCCGACGTAGTTCCGCTCGGGCGCGGTCCTGCGGTAGGTCTCGCCCCACTTGTCCGGCCAGAACCGGTGGCAGGAGATCGCCTCGGTCTGGCCGAAGATCTCCACCGCGACGAAGTCGTCGCCGCACAGCCGCTTGAACGTGGTGAGGGTGCCCGGCGGCAGCGCCGCCCACCCGTACACCAGCACCTTCAGGCTGCGCGGGTCGTAGCGGAGCCGGTCGTCGGCGAGCACGTCGGCGAGGGCGTTCGCCATGGCCGGCGAGCCGCTCCACACCGCGGTGATCGCCTCCCGCGTGACGGCTTCGGCGATGGCGCGCGGATCGGGTTTGCGCCCGATCACCAGCGCTCCGCCGGAGAGGAACGCCGGGAATGTGAAGATCTGGTCGGCGACGTGGTAGATGATCGGGAGGAAGGCGGCCAGCTTGAGGTCGCACTCCAGCCGGATGCCCCGGGTGAGCGTGAGCGCGAAGCTGTACGCGGCGTAATAGCTCGAGTGGTGCGAGATCATCGCGCCCTTCGGCAGCGAAGTCGTGCCCGACGTGAACAAGATCTGCCAGATGTCGTCGCCGTGGATCTCCACGTCGGGCTCGCCGTCGGGCACTCCGCGGACGAACTCCGCGAACGTCGCGCTGCCCTCGACCGCGCCTCCACCGATCGGGATGGTGATGCCGGGAGCGAGGCCGTGCTCGTCGAACGGCTCCTCCGCGCGCGGCCACAGCTCCGCGTCGACGACGGCGAACGCCGGCCGCGTCTTGTCGATGAGGTGCCCGACCACGTCCGGGGCGAGCGTCGGGTTGACCGGTACGCACACCAGTCCGGCCCGGGCGATGCCGAGCTTGGTCAGGTAGGCCTCCACCGAGTTCTCGCAGAACATCAGCACGCGATCGCCGCGTTGCAGCCCGCGTGCGAGCAACCCGTTCGCCACCTGCGCGACGAGGCGGTCGGCCTCGAGGTAGGTGAGCCGCTCGTGCTCGGGGTGCGCGAAGGCGCCGGCCCAGCCGATCACCGCCTCCTGGTCGGGATAGCTCCAGGTCAGGCGTTCCAGAACATCGCCGACGCTGGCGCGCTCCCAGCGGTTGACCGCACGCCGGTCGGACAGGCTGGTGACGTCGAGGCCCATGACCGCTGCTCCGATCCTGGATTGTGAATTCATATTCACTAGGGATCGTAAACTCCGGATCACAACTTGTGAAGGGGGTCACAGATGCAGCCATGCGACCAGCTGAAATGCCGCCTCCAGGTTCACCCTTTTCAAAGTTAGTGAATGTGGAGTAACTTCAGTCGCGTTGTCGAGGAGAGGGGCGGCATCGTGCCCGTGTTGAGATCCGCCGTGGACGTCACCGCCGAGGACTACCGGCAGAACCGCGAGGCGCAGCTGGCCGCGGTGGCCGCGTTGCGCGAGCAGCTGGATCTGGCGCGCGCCGGCGGCGGGCAGAAGTACGCCGACCGGCACCGCCGGCGCGGGCGGCTGCTGGTGCGCGAGCGCATCGAGCTGCTGCTCGACCGCGATGCGCCGTTCCTGGAGCTCTCCGCGCTCGCCGCGTGGGGCACGGAGTTCGCGGTGGGCGCCAGCATCGTCACCGGCGTCGGCGTGGTGTCCGGTGTGGAATGCGTGATCATCGCGCACGACCCGACCGTGCGCGGCGGCGCGATGAACCCCTACACGCTGCGGAAGACGTTGCGCGCCTTGGAGATCGCGCGCACCAACCGGCTCCCGGTGCTGAACCTGGTCGAGTCGGGCGGCGCCGACCTGCCGACCCAGTCCGAGCTGTTCGTGCACGCCGGCAAGATCTTCCACGACCTCACCGAGCTGTCGGCCATGGGCATCCCGACGGTCGCGCTGGTGTTCGGCAACTCCACCGCGGGCGGCGCCTACGTGCCCGGGATGTGCGATTACGCGGTGCTGGTGGACCGCCAGGCCAAGGTCTTCCTCGGCGGACCGCCGCTGGTGAAGATGGCCACCGGGGAGGACGCCGACGACGAAGCGCTCGGCGGCGCCGAGATGCATTCCACGGTGTCCGGCCTGGCCGACCACTTCGCGGTCGACGAGGTGGACTGCATCCGGCTCGGCAGGCAGATCGTCTCCGAGCTGAACTGGCGCAAGCTCGGCCCGGACCCGACCCGACCGCCGGACCCGCCGCTGTTCGACCCGGAGGAGCTGCTCGGCATCGCCTCGGCCGACTTCCGGGTGCCGGTGGACCCCCGCGAGGTCCTCGCGCGCGTCGTGGACGGATCCCGGTTCGGCGAGTACAAACCGCGCTACGGCACCAGCCTGGTCACCGGGTGGGCGTCGATCCACGGCTACCTGGTGGGCGTGCTGGCCAACGCCCGCGGCGTGCTGTTCTCCGAGGAGGCGAAGAAGGCCAGCGAGTTCATCCTGCTGGCCAACCAGACGAACACGCCGCTGATCTTCCTGCAGAACACCACCGGCTACATGGTCGGCAAGGACTACGAGCAGGGCGGCATCATCAAGGACGGCGCCAAGATGATCAACGCGGTGACCAACAGCTCGGTCCCGCACATCACCATCAACATCGGCGCGTCGTTCGGCGCGGGCAACTACGGGATGTCCGGCCGCGCTTACGATCCCCGGTTCATGTTCGCCTGGGCGAACGCGAAGCTCGCGGTGATGGGCGCGCAGCAGCTCGCAGGTGTTCTGTCCATCGTGGGCAGACAGAGTGCGGAGGCTGCCGGGCGGGAGTTCGACGTCGAGGCCGACGAGCGGCAGCGCAAGCAGATCGAGGAGCAGATCGAGCGCGAATCGCACGCGCTGTTCGTCACCGCGCGGGTTTACGACGACGGTGTGATCGATCCGCGGGACACCCGCACGGTGCTCGGCATCGCGTTGTCCGCAGCGCATTCCCAGTCGGTCGAGGGTCGCCGCGGGTTCGGCGTCTTCCGGATGTGAGGTGGCCATGACCATCACCAAGCTGCTCGTCGCGAACCGGGGCGAGATCGCCTCCCGGATCATGCGCACCGCGCGCGAGTGCGACATCGCTCCGGTCGCGGTGTTCTCCGACGCGGACGCGGGCGCGCCGTTCGTCGCCGACGCCGACGAGGCCGTGCACCTGCCCGGCAACGCGCCGTCGGACACCTACCTGCGCGCGGAGGCGATCATCGACGCTGCCCGGCGCACGGGCGCCGACGCGATCCACCCGGGCTACGGGTTCCTGTCGGAGAACGCGGAGTTCGCCCGCGCCTGCGCGGCTGCCGGGATCACGTTCGTCGGCCCCTCCCCGCAGGCCATCGAGTCGATGGGCTCGAAGATCCGCGCCAAGGAGCTGATGGCGGCTGCCGGGGTTCCCGTGCTGCCCGGCATCACCCTGGACTCGGACACCGAGGTCGACGCCGACGACTTCGCGGCGCGGGTGACCGCGGAGATCGGATACCCGTTGCTGGTGAAGGCCTCCTACGGCGGCGGCGGGCGGGGCATGCGCGTGGTGCGCGACCCCTCGGAGCTCTTCGACGCGGTGACCGGGGCGCGCCGGGAGGCGCAGGCCGCGTTCGGCAACCCGGCGGTGTTCCTGGAGCGCTTCGTCGACGCGCCTCGCCACGTCGAGGTGCAGATCTTCGGCGACACCCACGGCACCGTGGTGCACCTGTTCGAGCGGGAGTGCTCGATCCAGCGGCGCTACCAGAAGATCATCGAGGAGGCGCCGTCGCCCGCGGTGGACGATGCGCTGCGCACGCGGCTGGGCGAGGCCGCGGTGGCCGCGGGCAAGGCCATCGGCTACGTCGGCGCGGGCACGGTGGAATTCGTCCTGGGCCAGGACGGCCGGTTCTACTTCCTCGAGGTCAACACCCGCCTGCAGGTCGAGCACCCGGTCACCGAGCTCGTCACCGGCCTCGACCTGGTGCGGCTGCAGCTGCAGGTGGCGGACGGCCTACCGCTCCCCGACGAAGCGCTCACCGCGACCGTTTCCGGCCACGCCGTGGAGGCCCGGCTCTACGCCGAGGACGTCGGCGCGGGGTTCCTCCCGGCGACCGGCTCGCTGGCCCGGTTCGACGTGCCGCCGATGAAGGGCGTGCGGGTGGACTCCGGCGTGGCCGATGGCTCGGAGGTCGGCGTGCACTACGACCCCATGCTGGCCAAGGTCATCGCCCACGGTCCGACGCGGGACGCGGCGTGCCGGCGCCTGGCCAGGGCACTGCACGAGACGCGGGTGCACGGCGTGGTGACCAACCGCGAACTCCTGGTCGGCATCCTCCGCGAACCCGAGTTCCGCTCCGGCGCCATCGACACCGGCTACCTCGATCGGCACGACCCGGCTCAACTCGCCCGCACCGCACCGGAAGTCGTGCGGCTGCACGCGCTCGCGGCGGCGTTGGCCGGGCAGGCCGAGCGGCGGGCGACTGCGCCGGTGCTGGCGTCCGCACCTTCGGGATGGCGCAACGTGCCGAACGGCCCGCAGGTCGCGAAGCTGTCCTATGAGGACGATGAGATCGAAGTCCGCTACCGGATAGCAGGCCGGATCGTCGAGGCCGAGGTGGGTGCGGAAGTCCTCGGCGAGGTGGTCCTGCACGCGGCTTCCGAGTCCCTGGTTGATCTGACCGTCGACGGCGTGCGCCGCGCGGTCCGCGTGCAGCGCGTCGGCGATGTCTTCTACGCCGACAGCTCTCTCGGCGCGACCACGCTCACCGAGCTACCCCGGTTCCCCGACCCGCAGTCCCGCACGGCACCGGGGTCGCTGCTGGCGCCCATGCCGGGCACGGTCGTGCGGGTCGCGGTGGACACCGGCGCGGCGGTCGCGCACGGAACGCCGGTCGTGGTGCTGGAAGCCATGAAGATGGAGCACAGCGTGACCGCGCCGCACGACGGAACGGTCACCGAGCTGAACGTTGCAATAGGACAGACGGTGGAGACGGGCGCGGTGCTCGCTGTCGTGGAGGAGGCCCCGTGAACGAGGTGACCTACGAGCTCCGGGGTGAGGTCGCGTGGCTGACCATCAACCGGCCGGAGGCGCGCAACGCGCTGTCCAAGGCAGTGCGCGACGGGCTGTTCGAAGGCGCGCAGCGGTTCAACGACGACGAGGACGCCAAGGTGCTGGTGCTCACCGGTGCCGGGGACAAGGCGTTCTGCGCGGGCGGCGACCTCAAGGAGATGGCGGAGACCGGCCTCGAAGTGCCGCCGCCGGACTTCGTGCCCCAGTTCGGGCGGAACATCCAGGTCGAGAAGCCGACCATCGCCGCGGTCAACGGAGTCGCCTACGCCGGCGGGTTCCTGCTCGCGCAGTGCTGCGACCTGTGCGTCGCCGCCCACCACGCCCGGTTCGCGATCACCGAAGCCAAGGTGGGGCGCGGCGCGCCGTGGGCGGCACCGCTGCCGTGGCTGATCCCGCCGCGCATCGCGATGCAGGTCCTGCTCACCGGCGACCCGATCGACGCCGAGCGAGCCCGCGAAGTCGGGCTGGTGAACGAGGTCGTGCCGGCCGCCGAGCTGGCGCGGACCACCCAACGGCTCGCCGAGCGCATCGCCGCCAACGCTCCCCTGTCGGTGCGCGCGGCCAAGCGCACGGTCCGCCTGGTCGCCGACCACCCGTTGCCCGACGCGCTGGCGGAGGCCGAGCGGATCTGGGAGCCGGTCTACCTGAGCAAGGACGCGCAGGAGGGCCCCGCCGCGTTCCGCGACAAGCGCACCCCGCAGTGGAAGGGGGCCTGATGCCCATCTCGTTGCCAGACCTGCTGGCCGACCTGCGCGCGGAGACCGACGTGCTCACCGCACTGCTGACCGTTGCCACCCCGGCGAACTGGGAGGCGCCGACCCCCGCCGAAGGATGGGCCGTCCGGGACCAGGTGAGCCACCTCGCGTACTTCGACGAGGCGGCCGTCCAGGCGGCCACCGAACCGGACCGGTTCCGCGAATCCGCTGCCGAACTGCTCGCGCTGGGCGCGGCGTTCCCGGACCGGATCGCGGAGCGCTACCGGCACCTCACCCCGGCCAAGCTCTCCGCTTGGCTGGCCACCGCGCGCCAGAACCTGCTGGACACGTTCACCGGCCTCGACCCGAAGGCGAGAGTTCCCTGGTACGGCCCGGACATGAGCGCCGCGAGCTCGATCACCGCGCGCCTGATGGAAACCTGGGCGCACGGGCAGGACATCGCCGACACCCTGGGCGTGGTGCGCAGGCCCACGCACCGGCTGCGGCACATCGCCGAGCTCGGCATCCGCACGTTCGGGTTCGCGTTCGCCCTGAACGGCCTCGAGGTGCCGAACGCGCCGGTGCGGGTGGAGCTCGCGGCTCCGGACGGGGGCGTCTGGACCTGGGGTCCGGACGACGCCGCGGACCGGGTGACCGGCAGCGCGCTGGACTTCTGCCTCGCGGTCACGCAGCGGCGGCACCGCGACGACACCGACCTGGTGATCAGCGGCCCGGTCGCCTCCGAGTGGATGTCGATAGCGCAGGCCTTCGCCGGTGCTCCCGGGCCGGGGCGGCAGCCCGCCGGGAAGGAGGTCGCCCGATGACGCGCGCGGTGCGGATCGGCAACTGCTCCGGCTTCTACGGCGACCGGATCGCCGCCGCCAGGGAGATGGTGGACGGCGGCCCGATCGACGTGCTGACCGGCGACTACCTGGCCGAGCTGACCATGCTCATCCTGTGGAAGGCGCGGCAGAAGGACCCGGAGGCCGGGTACGCCAAGACCTTCCTGACCCAGATGGAGCACGTGCTGGGCACCTGCCTGGACCGGGGCATCCGGGTGGTGAGCAACGCGGGCGGCCTGAACCCGGCCGGGCTGGCCACCCGCCTCGGCGAGCTGGCCGCGCGACTGGGCCTCGCGCCCCGGATCGCCTACGTGCACGGCGACGACCTCGTGCACCGCGTCGACGAGCTGGTCCGCGACGGGCATGATCTGTCCAATTTGGACACCGGCGTGCCGCTCGCGGAGGCGGGCGTCGAACCGGTGTCCGCCAACGCCTACCTCGGCGGGTGGGGCATCGCGGAAGCGCTGGCCGGCGACGCCGACGTGGTGGTGTGCGGCCGGGTCACCGACGCCGCCGTGGTCACCGGGCCTGCCGCGTGGTGGCACGGGTGGGATCGCGGCGACCACGACGCGCTGGCCGGTGCCGTGGTCGCCGGGCACGTGATCGAGTGCGGACCGCAGGCCACCGGCGGGAACTACTCGTGGCTGCACGAGATCACCGACCGGCGCTACCCGGGCTTCCCCATCGCCGAGGTGGCCGCCGACGGCAGCTCGGTGATCACCAAGCACCCGGGCACCGGCGGTCTGGTGTCGGTCGGCACGGTCACCGCGCAGCTGGTGTACGAGATCGCGGAGCCCGCCTACAAAGGACCGGACGTGATCGCGCACTTCGACACGGTGCGGCTCAGCCAGGAGGCCCCGGACCGGGTGCGGATCTCCGGAGTGCGCGGCGACCCGCCGCCGCCCGATCTCAAGGTCGCGGTGAACTACCTCGGCGGCTACCGCAACACGATGACGCTCGTGCTCACCGGCCTCGACATCGACGACAAGGCCGCGCGGGCCGAGCAGCAGCTGTTCGAGATCCTCGGCGGCAAGGACCGGTTCGCCGAGGTCGACACCCGCCTGATCCGGTTCGACCGGGCGGACGCGGAGACCAACGAGCAGGCGTGCGCGCACCTGCGGATCACCGTGAAGGACCCGGATCCGAAGAAGGTCGGGCGGGCGTTCTCCAACGCCACCATGGAACTCGCGCTCGGCGGCTACGCCGGGTTCCACACCACCACCCCGCCCACCGCCGAAAGCGCGTACGGCGTGTACTGGCCCGCGCTGGTTCCGGCGAGCGTCGTCGAGCACACCGTGGTGCTGCCGGACGGCACGAGCAAGGTGGTCGAGCACTCGCCGAGCGGACCGCCGCGAACCGCACCGGCGCCCGCGGACCGGACGCCGGGGCCGAGCGGGCCGTGCGAGCGGGCACCGCTGGGCGCGGTGTGCGCGGCGCGGTCCGGCGACAAGGGCGGCAACGCCAACGTCGGGATCTGGGGCCGCGACGAGCGCACTTACGCATGGCTCCGGGACTTCCTCACCACCGACCGGCTCGCCGAGCTGATCCCGGAGGCGAAGGGCCTCGAAGTACGCCGGTACGAGCTGCCCGACCTGCACGCGCTGAACTTCGTGATCGTGGGCCTGCTCGGTGCCGGCGTGGCCTCGTCCAGCCGACCCGACCCGCAGGCCAAAGGACTCGGCGAGTACCTGCGGTCGCGCCATGTCGACATCCCGACGGAACTACTCGAGGTGGCCCGTGGACTTCAAGGAAAGTGACGAGCACCGCGCGCTCCGCGACGCGGTCAGCGCGATCGCGGCCGAGTTCGGCGGCGACTACTTCGCGCGGAAGGCCGAGGCCAGAGAACCGACCAGCGAGCTGTGGCAGGCGCTGGGCGAGCACGGCTACATCGGCATCAACATCCCCGAGGCCTACGGCGGAGGCGGCGCCGGGCTGACCGAGCTGGCCATCGTGTGCGAGGAGTCGGCCGCGCGCGGCTGCCCGCTGCTCCTGCTGCTGGTGTCCAGCGCGATCAGCGGCGAGGTGATCTCCACCTACGGCACCGCCGCGCAGCGCGACGAGTGGTTGCCCCGGCTGGCCGACGGGAGCGGCAAGGTGGTGTTCGCGATCACCGAGCCGGACGCGGGGTCGAACACCCACCGGCTGTCCACCACCGCGACCCGCGACGGCGACTCGTACGTGCTGCGCGGGCAGAAGTACTACATCTCCGGCGTGGACGAGGCCGATGCCGTCCTCGTCGTCGCGCGCACCGGCACCGACGAGGCCAGCGGCCACGGGCGGCTGTCCCTGTTCCTCGTGGGCACCGGCGCACCCGGTCTGGTCAAGCAGCCGCTGCCGGTGTCGGTGACGCTGCCGGAACGGCAGTTCACCTTGCACTTCGACGACGTTCGGGTACCCGCGGACGCGCTGGTGGGCACCGAGGGCGACGGGTTCGCGCAGGTCTTCCACGGGCTCAACCCGGAGCGCGTGACCGGCGCCGCGGTGTGCGTCGGCATCGGACGGCACGTGCTCGACAAGGCCGTCGAGTACGCGAACGCGCGCACCGTGTGGGACCGGCCGATCGGCGCCCACCAGGGCGTGTCGCACCCGCTGGCGCGGGCCAAGATCGAAGTGGAGCTGGCCGCGCTGATGACCGCCAAGGCGGCCCGCTTGCACGACCAGGGCGAACCGGCGGGTGAAGCGGCCAACATGGCCAAGTACGCGGCGGCCGAAGCCGCGCTTTCCGCGGTGGACGCGGCAATCCAGTGCCACGGCGGCAACGGCCTGTCCGTCGACTTCGGACTCGTGCCGTACTGGGGACTGGCGCGCTTGCTGCGAATCGCACCGGTGAACCGGGAAATGATCCTGAACTACGTCGCCCAGCACTCGCTGGGCCTGCCCAAGTCGTACTGACGAACGCGAGGTGGGACGACGATGTCCGAGCTGAACGCGAACCTCATCCACCGGGTGAACGTGGGAGACAGCCTGACCAGGACGGCCGCCCGGCATCCCGAGCGGACCGCCGTGGTGGACGGCGACCGGCGCTGGACCTACGCCGAGTTCAACGCGTGGGTGAACCGGGTGGCCAACGCGCTGTCCGAGCGGGGTTACGCGCGCGGCGACGCGCTGGCGCTGGCCAGTGGGAACAGCGCGGAGTTCCTGGTCACCTACTACGCGTGCGCCAAGCTCGGCGTGGTGTGCGTGCCGATCAACCTGGGGTGGCGCACCGACGAGATCGCCTACGTGCTCGACCACTCCGAAGCGCGCGGCATCGTGGTGGAGAGCCAGCTCGCCGCCGCGATGGCCGACGCGCTGGGCAGGGTGCCCGCCGTGCGGGACGTCTTCGTGGCGCCCGGGACCGGGGCGGAGGTCGCGCTGGACCGGCCGGTGAGCACCTTCGACGCGCTGGCCGGCGGAGAGGGCGAGCCCGAGCACGTCGTGGAAGACCGCGACCCGATCACCTACCTCTACACCAGCGGCACGACGTCGTTCCCCAAGGGCGTGGTCGGCAACCACACGGCGATCTACCTCGAATCGATGACGATGGCGCTGGAAGCCCGCTTCACCGAGGACGACCGGTTCGTCGCGATGCTGCCGATGTTCCACACCGCGCAGCTGAACTGCCACTGCACGTCGGCGATCATGGTGGGGGCGACGATCCACGTGCGACGCGCGTTCGACGCCTCGGACCTGCTGGCGCTGATCGAGCGGGAGCGGATCACGCAGATCTTCGCGCTGCCCATGATGTACCGGGCGATGCTGGAGCACCCGGACGTCGACCGGCGGGACCTCTCCAGCCTGCGGCGCGCGTGCTACGCCATGGCGCCCATGCCCGACGCGCAGCTGCGCCAGTGCCTCGAGAAGTTCGGCTGCGACTTCTACCTGCTGTTCGGGCAGACCGAGATGAGCCCGACCGCGACCGTGTTCCGGCCGGAGCACCAGCTCTCGCACTGCGGCGCGGTCGGCACCCCGGTGGTGAACGTGCAGGTCGGGATCATGGCGCCGGACGGGACGCTGGTGCCGCAGGGGCAGAAGGGCGAGATCGTCTACCGCGGCCCGCACACGATGACCGAGTACCTGAAGGACGCCGAGGCCACCGGCAAGGCGTTCGCGCACGGGTGGTTCCACTCCGGTGATGCGGGGTACTTCGACCGCGACGGCGTCCTCTGGTTCACCGACCGGAACAAGGACGTGATCAAGACCGGCGGGGAGAACGTCGCCTCCATCGAGGTGGAGAAGGCCGTCTACGCGGCGGACGAGGACGTCGCCGAGGTCGTCGTGGTGGGGCTGCCGCACGAGCGGTGGAGCGAGGCCATCACCGCGATCGTGGTGCCCAGGAACGGCGGCAGCATCGACGGCGAGGCGCTGATCGCGAAGGTGAAGGAGCTGATCGACCCGTACAAGGCGCCCAAGGCGGTGATCGTGGTCGATGAACTGCCCAAGACCTCGACTGGCAAGATCCAGAAGCACAAGGTGCGGCACAGCTACGCCGACCACTACGCACGGACCCGAGAGGAGCGGTGATGAGCGAGGCGCCCGCGCGCGTCCGGGACCCCGCCCGCAAGGAGCGGATCCTGGCCGCAGCGGCCGACCTGGTGGCCCGCAACGGATACCACTCGGTCTCGATGGCCGACATCGGCGCGGCCGCCGGCATCACCGGTTCCGGGATCTACCGGCACTTCGAGAGCAAGTCGGCCATGCTCGTCGCGCTGTTCGACCGGGTCATCGACGGCCTGCTGCGGGACGAGGAACGCATCGTGCACGAGGTCACCGACCTCGAGCAGGTGCTGGACGAGCTCATCGCCGGGCAGGTCGAGTTCGTGGTGGCCGACCGCGAGCTCGCGCAGGTGTACCACAACGAGATCCAGAACCTGCCCGAGGAGGACCGGCGGAGGTTGCGGCGCAAGCAGCGCCTGTACCTCGAGGAGTGGGTGCACCTGCTGGCCGAGCTGCGCCCCGGCCTCAGCGACGCCGAGGCCAGGGCCGTCGTGCACGCCGCGATCGGCGCCATCCAGTCGATGCTCTTCCACAACACCGGGCTGCCCGAAGACCGCCAGCGCACCCTGCTGACCGAGGCGGCGAAGGCGGTCCTCGCCTGCCCCGCGTAGGCCGCACGTACCCGAACCCCGCCCCGGTGCCCGCGGTCGTCGCTGCTCTTGATCCGAAGGCGATACTGATCACCCCACCGGAACGAGAGGGAGACGCACCGTGTCGATCTGGGACCCCGTGCCAGCTTTACCAGCGACCGTTGACACCACTCAGCCGAGCGCAGCCCGCGCCTACGACTACTTCCTCGGCGGCTCGCACAACTTCGCCGCCGACCGCGAGTTCGCCAACCAGGTGCTGGCCATCGCGCCGAGCATCCCGGCCGTGACCCGGTTGAACCGGTCGTTCCTGCGCCGCGCCGTGCACTACTGCCTCGACCAGGGCATCCGCCAGTTCCTCGACCTCGGCTCCGGCATCCCCACGGTCGGCAACACCCACCAGGTCGCCGATGCCGCGGGCATCGCGGCCCGCGTGGTCTACGTCGACAACGAACCGGTGGCCTACCACCACGCCCAGCACGTGCTGGGCGGCTCGGAGACGGCGACGATCATCCAGGCCGACATGCGCGACCTGCCCGCGGTGCTCGACCACCCGGACACCCGCAGGCTGCTCGACTTCACCCAGCCGGTCGGCCTGCTCGCCGTCGGCGTGCTGCTGTACCTCGAGGACCCACAACCGGCGGAGCTGCTCGGCGCCTACCGCCAGCGCCTCGCACCCGGCTCGCTGGTCGCCGTGTCCACCCTGACCGACGAACACGCCTCACCGGAGCTGCGCGCGGAGATGGAACTGCTGCGCGGCGCCTACGAGTCCGCCGGCGAACCCGTGTACCCGCGCGACCACGCCGAGATCCTGCGCTGGTTCGACGGCCTCGACCTGATCGACCCGGGTTTGGTCACCCTGCCGGAGTGGCACCCCCAGGACCAGGTCGAACTGGACGACCCGGCCAAACCGCTCGGCTACGGCGCAGTCGCCCGAGTGCCCTGACCCGGCGGATCCGCGCTGACCTGCCAAGCACGACCCCGCAGGTCAGCGCGGATCCGTTCCGGTCTCCGGAACGACTGGGTCGCTTTCCAGGTCGGCCCACCAGGTAGAAGCGCTGCTCCGCGCGAGCTGCTCGACGAGGTCCTCACCGCCCCTGGAGACCGCGTGCCGCCGGGTGCGTCATCTGAGCGATCGTGAGCGGAGAGCCTCGATGTCCGCGCGGTGGCGCTCGACGTAGTTGATGATCTGGTCGAACATCGCGACGATCTCGCACAACCTGGCGTGGGACAGGCGCACGGTGGGACTGCCCGACGTCCGGGTCTTGTCGGCCAGAACGGCAGCCAGCGCCCGGAACTCCTGGACGATCGACATGTCCACCGCCGCGTAGCAGGCCAGGTCGTCGCTGATCTGCTCCGGCGTCTGCTGCTGGGCTGCGCTGATCGCGGCCTGGATCACCTCGCGGGCCTGGTACAGCGTCTCCAGCGGGTGGTCTACAGGTGTGGTGGTCATGACGCCCCCCGTCCCGCGAGGCCCGCACGCACGTCGCGGGCGGGCCCGATCGCGTACGACTCGAGCGTGCCCGTCCGCTCGCGATGGCACGTAGGGCCCTTCGACCCTTACCGACCGCCTGCGCTCACTCGGAAGGCGGTCGTGAGCGGCCCCGTTCTGGTTGCGGCAGCGACGAAGGTGTCGAGTCAGAAAGCTCGGCGGGTGATGGCGTAGGCCGCGCGCTGGACCTCGATGCCGAGGCTCGCGATGCGGTCCGGCGGGATGTCGTCCTGCGAGCCGGAGACCTGCACCGCGGAGGTCGTGCTGCCCTCCCCTTCGGTGACCGGTGCCGCGACGGAGGCCATCCCGGGTTCGCGTTCGTTGCGGGCGTGCGAGTAGCCGCAGTCGCGGATCTGCTTGAGATCGTTGAGGAATTCGTCCCGCTCGATCGTGGTCCCGTCGGCGCGGGTGTGGTCGCCGAGCTGCGCGAGGAACTGGTCGAGCTCCTCCGCGCCCATGTGGGCCACGAGCGCTTTGCCCGCGCCGAGGTGCAGCGGCAGGCGCTCTCCGATGGGGAGTTCGTAGCGCAGCGGCCGTGCTCCGTCGACGCGGGCGAGCACCACGCGGGACCAGCCGATGCGCTTGAACAGCGAGGCGGTCAGCCCGGTTTCCGCGGCGAGGTCCTGCAGGACCGGCCGGGCCGCGGTGAGCAGCGGGCTGGTGGCGAGGTAGGCGTGCGCCCCGAAGATCAGGCCGAGTCCGGGGCGGTAGCCGGTGGCGTCGCGCTCCACCCGCCCGCGGGCTTCGAGCACGTTGAGGATGCGCTGCGTGGTCGCCACGGGAAGGTCGGCGCGGCGAGCGATGTCGCTGAGCCGCAAGGCGTGGCGGCTCGTGTCGAGCACTTCGAGGACGTCGATGGCGCGCTCGAGCGATCGCATGCTGGTCGCCGGTGACTTGGCCGTTTCCATGGGCGGGTGGGCACTCCCCTCAGATCGGTACCTCCCTTCCATCTTTCCACACAGTGGTGAACATGCCCACGAACGCGGGTCAGCGCAAGGCGGTCGCATTGGGCGGTGAGCCGACTCCACCGACGAGGTGGAGGGGCTTGACCACCACCAATGCGTCCCACCGCCCCGTCCGGCGGCTGTCGGCGACCAGGTCGGTGAGGTTCCACAGCTCGCCGAGCGGAGCGCCGAGCTTGGCGATCAGCTCCTGGTGCATCATCCCCGCGTCCTCGGGCGCGCTGTCGGTGTAAGGGCTGTCGGGGACCACGGGGAGGACCTCCACGGCGAAGGTGTCGGTGGCGAACAAGGCGATCCGGTGGTCCCACAGCCAGGCGGGCAGTTCGAGGCTCTGCCGGAAGCCCGTGGCCCGGCGGGCGTCGCGGACTTCGGCGCGCACGTCCGGCTCGGCGTCGAGGAACCAGCGCGCCCAACCGGTGTGCACGAGAACCAGATCCCCGGGGCGCACCTGCTCGCCTTGGGCGCGAAGGGCCCGGTCCAGCACGTCGACGTCCAACGCCGGACCGGTTCGGTGGTCGACGGGGTGCCCCTCGGCGCGGAGCAGACCTTCGACGTCGATGAGAACACCGCGGCCGACGATCGGTTTCTCCGCCCAGCGCTGCACGCCCAACGCCTCGGTGCCCGGCCGGATCTCGTCGTCGCCGACGCCGTTGTAGAACCCGTGGCCGGAGGCCCGCCGGTGGCGCAGCCCATCGACCTGCGAAGTGGCCTGCAGGTAGAACTCGCGGAGCACGTCGTCGCGCGCTTCCGCATGGCTGGACAGCAGCTCGTGCTGCGGGGCTTTGCGGGCGCGGGCCATCGGCGGATCGAACGCATCGAGGGCGTGGTCGAGGGAGAACACCGCGCCACGCTCCACCGAGGCGGCCGCCTCGAGCACTTGGCGAGCGCCGGCGAAATTGGCCATGCCCCGTTCCGGATCTTCGGGGAACACGCCCCAGCTGGAGCCGGGCGGGGTGTGCCCGCGCAGCTGCGCGTACGCGGGCACACCCGGACTGATCTCAGTCATCCGCTTCCTCGCGTTCGCCGTCGGCCGCGTCCCCACCGCCGCGGCGGTAGGACAGGGCGAACGAGAGCAGACCGGCGACGGAGGCGCCGCCGAACGCGTACGGGCCGAGCGCGCTGGCCCAGTGGCGGGCGGCCGTGGCATCACCAGCGGCGAGGATCGCGATCTGCCCGATCACGATGGCCGCACCCGCGATCAGGAAGAACACCACGGAGATGACGAACAGGGCCGTCGCGATGCGGGTCGGGCGGGCCGATGACGTCGGCGCGGGAGCACTTGTCGTGGAACTCATCGTCGAGTTGCCTCCAGATTCGGCTAAACGGGGAGTGCGCCGATGGCGATCAGGACGCCCACGCCGAGGATCGGCAGGCAGTAGTAGCTCAGCAGCGGGAGGAACGTCTTGACCGGATCGACTCGGGCGATGCCGGAAGCGACGTAGATCGGCGCCCCGGAGGGCGGTGATGCTCCCTCCGTGGAAGCGAAGATCAGCACCGCGGCAGCCGCGATCGGGGCCGGGATCCCGGCTCCGACCAGTGCGGCGACCGCCACCGGACCGACTGCCGCCATGGTCGCGCTCGCGGTGAGCGGGATGGCGATGGCCACGATGATCACGCCGATCGCGATGGCCATGATCCAACCCGGCGCCTGCAGGCCGGAGAGCACGGTCTTGAGCTGGTCGGCCAGTCCGAGGTCCGCGAGCAGGTTCGACGCCGAGAACGCCGCGACGATGGTGATGCCGATGACGCCGAACGACGGTGCGGCCTTGGCCACCGTCGACCACCAGCCGGACGCGCTGCGGGGCAGGTGCTTCCGGCCGAGGAGCAGCACCAGCACGATCATCAGCACCGGGATCCAGGTGATCAGGCTGATCACGTCCGGCATCGCGTAGGCCTGCGCGGGCAGGGTGGTGCCGTCGGCGAGCTCGACCGGTTTCTTCAGTGACTCGCCCACGCCGGAGTAGGTTCCGAGCAGCTCGGCGATCGGTCCGCGGGTCAGCAGCAGCGGGACCAGGATCGGCACGAACAGCAGCAGCGACGTCCACCCGGTGCGCAGGCTGCGCCCGAACGGCGTCCGATCCGCCGCCGAGATCGGCTCGATGTCGTGCCGGCGAACGAGGAAGAACACCAGCACCAAGCGGTAACCGAGGCACCACAGCCCGGCCAGCGCCAGCGGTTTGACGATCTCGTCCGGCTGCATGATGCCCTGGGCGGCGAGACCGCCGACGAGGATGAACATCGTCGAGGAGAACGGGAAGGTGACCCCCATCCCGGCACCGCCGGCGACCACGGTCGCGGCGAGCTCCGGTTTGACGCCGGAGCGCTTCATCCACGGCACGGTCACGGATCCGACCGCGGCGGTCACCGCCGCGCCGACGTGGGCGATCGCGCCGAAGATGCCGCCTGCGACGGTGGCGGTGTAGACGGGTCCGCCGCGCAGCCGGCCCAACGCGGAGTTGAGCAGGTCGATCAGCTTGTCCAGCACCGGGGTCCTGGTGAGCAGGTAGCTCATGAACACGAACGCCAGCCCGGCGAAGGTGACTTCCTCCTGCATGGCCTCGAGCACCGCGGCACCGATGGACTCCAGCGGCGACCCGCCACCTTCGACCCCGCCGAACAGGGCGAACGCGCAGACGGCGAGGAAGCCGAGGATCATGGCCTCCCCGATGTTCCGCTTGAACACCGCGTTCCAGATGATGATGACGCCGACGAACGCGACCAGCGCCCACACCCCCGCCATCACGCTCTCCCGGCGAGGATCGCGGCGCGGCGCTGCGCCTCGTCGGCTTCCACGGCACGACCGCCGAGCAAACTGGCGACGGCCTCGGCCGCCGGTACGACGATGACGCCGTCGTCGTCGGCCACCACCACGTCCCCGGGGCAGGCCACCACACCCCCGACGGCAACGGGCACGTCCAGCTGCCCCGGGCCGTGCTTGTACGGGCCGGCCGGGGAAACTCCGCGAGCCCACACGCCGAAGCCGATGCGCTCCAGCTCGACGACGTCCCGCGCGGCACCGTCGATGACCATGCCCACGACGCCCCGCGCCTTGGCGCGCTCGGCGATCAACTCGCCGATCAGCGCACGGCTCGTGTCGCCCTGACCGTTGATGACCAGCACATCACCGGGCTGGGAAACCGCGACCGCGCGTTGCACCGCCAGGTTGTCCCCGCTGCGCACCGACACCGTGCGGGCCCGCCCGACCAACCGGGCCCCCTTCCACAGCGAGTGGATTCCGCCGTCGAGCATGCCCATCCGGTCGCGCGCGTCACCGATGTTGGCCACGGCCAGCCCGGCGTACCCGGCCAGCACGTCTTCGACCGGGGCTTGCGCCGCATCGGCCAGACCGCGGTGCAGTTCAGCGGTGGCGCGGGTGAGGATCGGCCGCTGGCCGAGCGAGTCGAGCAGTGCCGTCGCCGCATCGGCTTCGACGGAGCGCCGCTTGGCGTGCTTGTACGTGCCGTCGTGCAGCCGGTCCAGCGCGCCCGCTCCCCCGCTGAGCTCGTTGGAGATCTGCTCGCGCACCCACTCCTCCGCCCCGGCCGCACGGCCCGCGGCAACGGATTCCACGATCAACGCGCCAAGACCTTTCATGAACGTGCTGCGCAGCAACTTGCGCGCAGTGGCCTCGCCCGGACGGCCTCCGATGTTCTCGACCTCGGCGCCGAGAGCGGCGAACACGCGCGCAGCCGCCTGCGCACCCGCTCCGCTGATGACCACGCTCGTGGCCTCACCGTTGGTCGGCACCGAACCGATCACCGAGACATCGGCGAACCGGTCCTCGCCGACCCTCGCCGCGATCTGCGCCTTCACCGCGGGGTCGCCCGCGTTCATGTCCGCGTAGACGGCGTCCGGGTGGAGGAACGCTTCGACGGATTCCGCCGCCGAGAGCGCTGCTGATCCGCCCACCAGGCTCAGCACCACCTCGGCGTCGTCGACGGCCTCCCCCGGAGTGCTCGCTCTGACGACTCCGGGCGGCGTGGCGTGGTCGGCCGGATCGTAGCCCGAGACCGTCCAACCCTGCTTGACCAGCCCGGAAGCGTACAGGCTCCCGGCCTCACCGAGCCCCAGCACTGAAGCACGCATGCCATACTCTTTTCACACAGTGGTAAGTACTCTCAATGTGTGAGTAGTATTGCCGCAAGATGAGAGGATGGTCAACAGATCATTTCGAGCAGGGGGATCTCGACGCCCAGACGACGGGACGCCTCCTCGGCTCGTCGACCGCGCAGCGTTGACGAACACCGACGCCACGGATTCGACAGAAGCGCCGGACGATCATTAGTCCACAATGGACATTCGATTCCAGTGCGCCGATGCATGCCGGGGTTGCCCGCATTCGGTGTCGGGCCAAGCCTTTTCGTGGCCGCACGCACGCTTCCGGGCTCGGCAGAGACTCGCCCGGAGGGCGACAGAAGTGGAGAACATCGCTGCGGCTGCACGGCAGCTGCGATTCGATCCCGGCCCGATCCAGCTAGGAGACCTCAGGCGGGAGGTGCGGACGCGCGCCGGTCAGTGCCGGTGGAGCGCGTCCGAGAGCTGCGCGGCTGCCGCGAGGACGTCATCGCCGTAACGGGCACCGGGGCCGTCGTCGCCGACCCGCAGGAGCGGCGCGGAGACGCACACCGCGGCGACGACCTCGCCTGAAGGCAGCCGAACCGGGGCGCTCACCGAGCAAAGCCCGGGGGTGCGGTCGGAGATGCTCTCCACCCAGTCGGCTGCGGGTGTCGACTCGCCCAGGACCCGGGCAGCCGACCCGCCGGCGGACAACGGCAGCAGGGTTCCGATCGGGACCGATGCGCGCAGTTCGGCGGGAGATTCGACGCTGGCCGTGCAGAGCCGGTGCTCGCCGCGGAGGACCCAAACCTGCGCGGTCTCCCCGGTCTGCTGCTGCAGCGTCGACAGGACCGGTGTGATCACCTGGTCCAGGTGGGGCAGCGAGAACCGCGCTCCGAGGCGCAGACGTCCGTCCTCGTCACGGCTGAGCAGTCCGTGCGTCATCATCGACCCCACCAGCCGGTGCGCGGTGGGGGTGGACAGACCCAGGTGGCGACCGAGCTCGGACGCCGTCAGCCGGCGGACCTCGACGACGTCGAGGACGGCGATGACCCGGTCCAGCACCCCGACCCCGGTGGACCGGATGACCGGGCCGCTCTCGGCCCCGGCGAGCGGATCAAAAGTCACCGTCCCAGCATAGGGCTGGGAACCGCCCGGGCGCGGCGGACTGGCGTTCATGGCGAGTGGCTCCCTCACCGCAGGACCCGGGAGCGGACGTCGATGCCTCTCCCGGGTCCCGGCTCGTCAAGTGGTTGGTGTCGGCGACCGCGGTGAGCGGATCAGAGGGGAACTGCCAGCAGCGGGGCGATGAGCGAGGTGATGAACAGGACGACCGCGCCGCCGAGGCGGTTGGTCAGCGCTGCGAACGGCATGAGGTGCATCCGATTCGCCGCGCTGAGCACGGATACGTCGCCGCTGCCGCCGGTGTCGGCCATGACCAGGCCCGGGGTGATCGCCGCCTCCACGAAGTAGAACTTCACCAGCCAGCCCAGCAGACCGGAGGTCAGCGTGGCGATGATGACGGTCGCGGCGGTTAAAACGAGGAACTTCGGGCTGCTGACCGCGGCCAGGACATCACCGATGTCGATGTAGGTCACGCTGACCGCGACCAGCAGGGCGGGCACGAACAGCGCGGTCGCCATCTCGCCCCAGCAGGTGCTCGACTCCTCCAACTGCCCGGGCAGCAATCCGGCGATCTTGACCGCGGCCGCGGCGATGATCGTCCAGGCGTAGGGGTGCAGCACCGGAACCAGGCCGCCGAGCAGCTGGCCGAACACGAAGAGCAGCCCGGCGATGAGCAGGCCTTGGCCGAGCGCGACGAAAGTGGCGCCGCTGCGGGCGGAACCGGTGTCGATCTGGATGTCGCGGCGCTGGATCCGCATGAGCTGGCCGTTGCCGTTGAAACCGACGAACAGCTGCTTTCCGCGCCTGCCGAGACCGTTGTAGATGCCAGCGATCACGATGCAGAGGATGTTGGCGATGACGACGGCCGACATCAACTGGCCCATGAAGGCATCCGCGTTGCCGCCGCTGGCTCCGGCGTACATCTGCGACATCGGAACCGCGCCGATCCCCAGTCCACCGGCCATGATCGGCGCAGCGACGAGCAGGATCCCCGGCACGAACCCGAATCCGAGCGCTGCGCCGAGCGCGCCGACCAGCAAGAAGGTCAGCACGAGGCAACCCAGCAACGGCACCGCGAACCGCGGTCCGGCTTTGAGCAGCAACGCTCGGGGCATGCCCAGGATGCTGCCCGCGATGATGGTGATCACCAGGAAGTCGAGGAACCCGCTGTCCTCGACGAAACTGCTGACCACGGTGGCGGCGGTCTGCGGGAAGAGGCCGAAGAACAGCAGGATCGCCGGGATGAACGTGCAGAGGATGGTCGGCAGGCCGTAGTCCCGCAGAACCGGCACCTGGTGACCGGCCGCCATCAGCAGACCACCGCACAGCATCGTGACGGCGAATCCGGACAGCAGGGAATTGGGCAAGTTGTCGGTCAGCGCGGCGGCCAGCACGACACCGGCGCCGATCAGGAACACCGCTGCCGGCAGGCCGGCGAGGCGGGGCCCGCGCAGCAGGAACGGAACCTGGCGCTCGGGGGCGGCGCGGTCCGGCCGCGCTTCCGAAGGGGCTGGGATTCTGTCGTGGGATGTGGACATCGTTGTCTCCCAAACGCATCGGCCTCGGGCCGACAGACAGTGTGAAGGTGATCGCGCAAACGCGAATGCGAGTGGTGTGCTGGCCCGCCACGCGCGGGCCGACCGCCGATGTGCTCCCGATCAGCTGATCGGGCTGCCGCGGAGGAGCGCGTTCTCGACTGCGGCGAGGGCTTCCGCGAGCACGCCGACGTCGATGCCGGTGCCCACTCCCCGCTCGTGGAGGTGCTCCACGAGGAGCTCGGTGGCGATGTTGCCGTGCGCACCGGGTGCGAACGGACAGCCGCCGTAGCCGCCGGTGGCGGCGTCGAACCGGGTGATGCCCAGCCCCAGGGCCAAGTCGACCGTGCGCAGGGCCTGCCCCAGAGCATCGTGCAGATGCAGGCCGACCGCGGCGTCCGGAACGGCTTCCCGCACCGCGCCGACCGAGCGCACGACGTGCTGCGGATCGGCGGTCCCCAGGGTGTCCGCGAGACCGAGATCGGTGATGCCGATCCGGGCATAGGCACGCGCGACCTCGGCCAGCCGCGCCGGTGCGATATCGCCGTCGAAGGGGCACACGAACGCGGTCGCCACTCCGCCGGTGAACCTCACTTCCGGGTGCTCGGCCACGACGCCGTCGAGGTCGGCCAGCGCGTCGGCCACGGTGCGGCCGGCGTTGGCCCTGCTGTGCCCCTCGGCGGCGGACACGACGACGCACACGTCGGTGACACCGGCGTGCGGCCGCCCGTGCGCCCTGGCCAGCAGGAGCATCAGCGCGCTGATCGCACCGTAGAGCCCGGCCAGCGCGTCGCCGATCGGAGCCGCGGGCCGTACCGGTGGGCGATCCGGGTGCCCCG
>NZ_JAQGLA010000071.1 GCF_027853915.1 Saccharopolyspora oryzae | reverse complement strand
GTGGGGTTGGGGGGGCCCCCCCACGACCTCACTTGGTCCGGCGGGCGCGGTGCTTGGCGGAGCGGCGGAGCTGGAGGATCCGCGCGGTGCCGACCAGCGCGACCAGCAGGGCGCCGGCGAGCACCGCGAAGATCATCGCCACGCCCAGGGGCAGGTTCCCCGCCATCCACAGGAAGTGCACGGTCACGCTGTCGGAGTTCTGCACGATGAAGACGAGCAGGAAGACCAGCACGACCACCGCGACGACGACGGACACCCAGATCCCACCGGTCCGGGTCCGCGCCAACCGCTCCTCGTCGGCCCGCGTCCCGGCACCACCAACGCCCTCGTCCTTGTCCGCACCGTTCTCAACCATGCGGATCATCATCAACGCCAGCCGACCCCGAACTCCCCGGCGCACGCCGACCGGTCACCCGATCGGACGACAAGTGAAGGGCGTCGTACCTGGCCTCAGCCCCAGTTGCCGATGAGCGCAGCCGCCGGTTCGCCCGTCCCGAGGCTCGAGCGACGATGTTGTCCTCGTCGTCGGTGACCCGGATTTCGAAGATGTCCTCCTTGGGCAGCCGTTCGGCAGCTCGCGCGACAGCGGTCAAGCGGTCTCCGAGGCGGGCGGGTCGGAGGTAGTCGATGTGGATGGCGCTGACCACCCCGCTGTGCTCGGCGTCGTTCGCCGCAGCTGCCAGCGCAGCCCCTGCCACGGTGACGATGAACGCCCCGTGCGCCGTTCCGTGCGGGTTGAGGTGGTCCGGGGACACCGTCGCGGTCGCGTCGGCACGACCGCCGCCGTGACCGGTGACGGCGATTCCGAGGTGCTGCGCGTAGGCATCGACCGGCTGAGTGTGGGTCATCGTCTTCGTCTCTCCTGATCGCCTCGTCCAGCGGGTGCGAGCAACGGTCAATGCGCGCTCGTGATGTCGTCGAGGAGGACCTTCTTCTGCACCTTTCCCAGCGGAGTGCGGGGGAACTCCTCGACGAAGCGGATCTCCCTGGGGCGCTTGTGCCATGACAGCTCGTCAGCGACGTGAGCGATGAGCTGATCGCCGAAGTGGCTGGTCGGCGCGACTTCGCCGCCGGGGTCGTCGACGATGACGAAAGCGACGATGCGTTGCCCCAGGTCCTCGTCGGGTACGCCGACGACGACCGCTTCGCCAACACCGGTGACGTTGCGCAGGCATTCTTCGACTTCGCCCGCACCGATCCGGTAGCCGCCGGATTTGATCAGATCGACCGACTCGCGGCCGACGATGCGGTGGAAGCCCTGTTCGTCGACGACCGCGAGATCACCCGTGATGAACCACCCGTCCTCGGTCCAGGACTCCTCGGTCGCTGTTGGCAGTCCGAGGTAGCCGTCGAACAGGGAAGGGCCCTGAACTTCCAGTCGCCCCACGGATTCTCCGTCGGCCGGCACCACGTCGCCGGTTTCGGTCCGAAGCCGGGTGGTGTAGCCGCTCAACGGGACACCGACCCAGCCCGGTCTGCGTTCGCCGTCGGCACGCGTGCTGAGAGCGATCAGCGTCTCGGTCATCCCGTACCGCTCGATGAGCGCGTGTCCGGTGAGCGCGCGGATGCGTTCGAAGGTCCGGACCGACAGGGGCGCGCTGCCGGAGATCAGCAGGCGCGCATCGCGCAGAGCCCGGGCGGACTCGGGATCGTCGGCGATTCGGTTCCAGATCGTCGGCACCCCGAAGAACACCGTTGCTCCGGCGGATGCGTAGTTGGCAGGGGTGGGGCTTCCCGTGTGCGCGAAAGGGGAACCGATGTGCAGGGAACCGAGCACGCCGAGGATCAGTCCGTGCGCGTGGAACAGCGGAAGTCCATGAGCGACCGTGTCCGCCGCGGTCCACTGCCAGGCCTCGGCCAGCGCTTCCACCCCGGAAGCGATCGCCGAGCGACTGATGAGCACTCCCTTGGGGACACCGGTAGTACCCGACGTGTAGAGGATCGCGGCGGTCTCGGAATCGGACGGCCGAGGTACCGGATCGGCCGTGCTGACGGCGCCGACGAGATCGACGGGTAGAGCGGTCAACGTCGGGGGCGCGGAGTCTCCCGCGAAGTGCGTCGCCCCCGAGTCGGTCAGCACGTGTTCGCGTTCGGCGACGCCCGCATCCGGCGCGATCGGCACGAACGGCACGCCAGCTGCGATGCATCCGACGACGGCGACGACAGTTCGCAGTGATCGATCGGCCTGGATCGCGATCGGGCCGCTGCCCCCTGGCAGTGACCGCGCGAAACCGCTGGCGGCGGCGACCAACTCCGCACGCGTGAGGCTGTCGCCGTCGATGGTCACCGCGGTGCGGCCCGGATCGACCAGAGGGCGGGTGAGCAGATCTGCGAGCAGCGACGTCATGTGAAGGCCTTCCCCGGAAGGATCAGGAGGAGCGTCAGCACGACCGGGCCGATGACGACCAGGGACATGCCCCACCAGGTGAGCAAGCGGGTCATTCGTGGACGCTGGGTGTCGTCGACCGTCGATGCCACGAGACTCGCTCCCACGGTCGAGAACGGCGACACGTCGACGATCGATGCGCACAGCCCGATGGCGCAGATCAGCGCCCACCCCGGGACTCCACCGTTGGCGATCAGCGGGAGCGCCAGCGGAACGAGGGCAGCCAGCATGCCCGTGGTCGATGCGAACGCCGATACCAGCCCGGCGACCACGCAGAGCAGGAGCGCAGCCAGCATTGGCACCCCCACGTGGGCCGCGTGCTCTCCCAGCGCGTCGAACACGCCCATCTCGGAGAGCACACCGACGTAGGTGATGATCCCGCCGACGAGGAGCACTGAGCCCCAATCGATCCGCGTCATCGCCTTCTTGGCCGCTGATGGCTCCACCAGCGCCAGGCAGGCTCCGAGGCCGAAGCACAGCACTCCGATGTCAGGCTCGCCGCCGAGCAGTGCGATGACGATCGTGAGGACGATCAGGATTCCGATGGCAGCCAAGGTCACGAGCTGCACGAGGGTGGGCCGCGACCGCTTCACGACGTCCGCCTCGGCTCGGATGTCGGCGGTCAACGTGGATTGGCCGTACTGCGACAGCGCGGGACCGACGTGCACGGCGCGCTGCTCCGGCTCGAGTTCCTGCGATGCCTGCTGACGCTGCTTGCCGAACAGCACGTAGGCGCCAGCGAGCAACACGAGGTTCACCAGCAACGCGACGCCGAACAACAGCATTGGGCTGATCGCGATACCTGCTTCCGCGGCCGTGCCGGTGGTGATGATGCCGAACAGGCTCGTCGGCGCGAACGCTCCCGCGCTCAGCCCGGTTCCCATCGCCAACCCCATGAGCATCGGATCGATCTTGCGCTCGTGGGCCACGCTCATGCCGATCGGAACGGTCACCAAGCCGCCCAGCGGCGCGCCCATGGCGGAGATCGTGGCGGTGAGGACGAAGAACGTCAGCGGTAGCAGGCGGTCCCGGTCGCCGACCCTGGCCAGTGCGGTGTCGACGAGCCACTGGATGGTGCCGTTGCTGTGCGCGATGCCGAAGAAGTACGTCACGCCCACCAGCAGAACGAGGATGCTCAGCGGGAATCCGGCGATGACGTCGTCCAAGGCCATGCCCGCCAGGCCGAGGCCGACCGCGCACGCGGCCGGGAACAGCACGATTCCGATGTTCACGTTCCGCATCGCCGCGACGGCGAACGCGAGGACGAAAACCCCGAAAGCGATCGATTGCGCCACGAGCTCAACCTCCTAGGGCCTTGCCTATCGGTCCACTGTGCGGCACACTGTGCTCCAGCGTGGACCGTGCGCTGTAAGCTAGTTCACTCTCAGGAAGGCGCGCAAGTGTCTGTCACGAACAGCGTCGTGTCGGCATTCCGGGTTCTCGAAGCGGTCGCAGAGGCCCAGCCCGTGGGACTTTCGGAGGTGGCGAGGGCCACCGAGCTGCCCAAGAGCACCACCCAGCGATGCCTGCTGACGCTGCAAGACGTCGGCTGGATCAGGCCTTCCGACACCACACCCGTGCGGTGGTCGATCAGCTACCACGCGATGGCGGTGTGCGGCAAGGACTCCAAGGAGTCCCTCCGCGAGGTGGCGCTGCCAGTGATGAGCGAGCTGCAGCTGTCGACGACGGAGACGATCCACCTGTGCGCGCCAGGCCGAAACGACCTGGTGCTCATCGAGCGGTTGGACACCGCGCACCCACTTCGGGCCTTCCTGCCGCTCGGCGCCAGGGCCCGGCTGCACAGCTCGGCGACGGGGCTGGCCTTCCTCGCCGCATCGACGGACGAGTTCATCGACGCGTACCTCGACGGCGAGCTCGTGGCGGACACCCCCGAGTCGATGACCGACCCCGGGCTCGTGCGCGAAGCGCTGAAGCGAACCAGGGAAGACGGATTTTCCCGCAACACCGGTGGTTTGAGCACGGGGATCAACTCGCTGGGCGCCGCGCTGCTCAACGCCCGGCACCAGCCGGTGGGCGCGATCTCGATCTCGGGGCCGAGCATTCGGATCACGCCCGACCGGTTCGACGCGCTCGGCCCGATGGTGCGCGAGGCAGCCGCACAGATCAGCACTCGGCTGGGAGCCGTGCACACGCCCTAGCAGCTAGGGATCCGCGTCGGAGTCGCGGACCAGGGCGCAGCACCCGTCGGTGGTGACGAGGCTCGAATTCGATCGTCGATGCCGGGTCAGCCGACGATGAGCGGCCGGAGGGTTCGGTGGGCGATGTCGAGGCCCTGGGTGATGCGGTCGTCGGTGCCGCCCCAGACGGGGTCTTCGTGCTCCACCGAGAGGGTTCCGGTGAAGCCGTGCTCGTAGAGCCGGTCCACCACCCGGGCCCAGTCGACCTGGCCCAGGCCGGGGACGCGGTAGCGCCACCAGCCCATGTCCCAGGGGTTGCCGCCCTTGTCGACCTTGCCGAAGAAGCCGTAGCGCTGCCGGGCGCGCGGGTCGAGTTCGACGTCCTTGGCCTGGGCGTGGACGATGCGGTCGACGTAGGGGGCGATGGTCTCCACCGGGTCGATGCCGATCCAGATCAGGTGCGACGGGTCCCAGTTCAGGTACAGCCCGAGCCCGAACATCCACTCCCACAGCTCCGGCGAGTACGCGAGGTTGCCCGGGTAGCCGTCGGGGTGCCAGCCCTCCATCACGCAGTTCTCGACGATGAGCTTCACGTCGCGCTCGCCGGCGTAGTCCACCAGTTCCGGGAAGATCCGCTCGGCCTCGGCGAGGTTGTCGGCCACCGGCTTCGTCCAATCGCGACCGATGAACGTGCCGACGTAGGGCACGCCGAGCGCTTGCGCCGCGTCGATCGCGTGCCGCAGGTGCGTGCGGATCTCCTCGCGCCGCACCGGATCAGGGTGCAGGTTGTTCTCGTAGTAGGCGAACGCCGACAGCGCCAGGCCGTGCTCGTCGAACAGCGCCAGGGTTTCCTCGACCTGCCGCGGACCGAAGTCGGCGACCGGCAGGTGCGCGGCTTCGAAGTCGCGGCCGCCGGTGCCGGGCCAGACCGCCACTTCCAGCGCTTCGTAACCGGCCTGCGCGGCCCAGCCGGCGATCCGGTCCAGCGTCCACTGCGGCAGGCACGCGGTGAGCATTCCGAGCTGCATGGTCACACCTTCGTCCAGGAGTTGTTGCGGGCGGAGCGGAGGACGGCGTCGACGAGCCGGGCCGAGCGCAGGCCGTCCTCGAACGTGGGCAGGCCTTCCGGGGAGGCGCCGTCGATCGCGGCGTAGGTGTCCGCGACGAACGCCTCGAAGCACTGGGCGTAGCCCTGCGCGTGCCCGGCCGGGAGCGTGGAAAGCCGCCGCTGCTCGGGTGATCCGTGCTCGGGGTCGCGGACCAGGATGCGGTTGCCGTCGGTGCCGCCGAGCCAGATCCGCTCCGGCTCCTCCTGGTCGAACACCGCGCTGCCCAGCGCGCCGTCGAGCTCGAACCACAACCGGTTCTTCCGCCCGGCCGCGACCTGCGAGATCGTCGCCGACCCCAGCACGCCGGAGGCCGTGCGCAGCAGCAACGCGGCCGAGTCCTCGGTGCGCACCTCGACCCGGTCGCCGGAGGCCGCGGCGGGCCCGGCGAAGGTCCGCCCGGCGGAGGCCGGCCGTGTCGGGATCGCGATGCTCAGCTCGGCGAGCAGGTCGCTGAAGGTCTCCCCCGACACCCACTCGACCAGGTCGCACCAGTGCGAACCGATGTCGGCGAAGGCCCGCGACGCACCGCCCAGCTCCGGGTCGACGCGCCAGCTGGAGGCGTCCGGCGAGAGCATCCAGTCCTGCAAGTAGCTGCCGTGCACCAGGTTCCAAGCGCCGAACTCGCCGGCCATGCGGCGCGCCCGGATCTCCCGCACCACCGGGTGGTAGCGGTAGACGAACGGAACCGCCGCCACCAGGCCGCTCGAACGGGCCGCGGCGGCCATCCGCTCGGCCTCGGCGAGCGAAACCCCCAGCGGTTTCTCGCAGATCACGTGCTTGCCCGCTTGCAACGCGGCTTCGGCGAACGGCGCGTGGGTGGCGTTGGGAGTGCACACGTGCACGACGTCGACGCGATCGTCGGCCAGCACATCGGCGAGTTCGCGGTACGCCGGCACTCCCCAGCTCGCGGCCACTTCGCTCGACCGCTGCGCCGAGGACGCGAGCACGCCGACCACGTCAGCACCGGCGAGCACGGCGGCGCGGCGGTGCACCTCGCCGATCATCCCGGCGCCCAGGATGGCCACGCCGCGACCGGACGGTCCAGGGCTCACGAGGAGCCTCCTTCGGTCGGATCGATTGACTTCCACGGGTGTCTCACGCCCGAATTACGTCGAGGTCAAAGTTAGATCTCCGCCTTTACGCCTACAAGAGCTACCATTTATTTTCTTCTCAGACATAAATCGGCGGGACGTCAGGAGCACGACGATGGGGTGGGAACCGGTCCGCTTGGCGGTGCCGAGGACGTCCGGACGCGCCGACGACAGCCTGGTGCACAGCAGCCTCGCGCGCCTGATCGCCTCGGGCGCGGCCGAGAGCAGGGTCGACCTGGTGCGCGCCACCGGCCTGTCGCGGTCCACTGTGCACAGTCATCTGGACGCGCTGATCACCGCCGGTGCCGTGGTCGAACGCGGACCGGTCGGCAGCGGCGGCCGGGGACGTCCCGCGCACCGCCTGGCGATCGCACCGCGCACCGGAGCCGTCCTCGCCGCCGACGTCGGCGTGCACAGCACCCGCCTCGCGGTCGCCGACCTCGGTCAGGACGTGCTCGCCGAGAGCGAGGTCGAGCTGGAGATCTCCGTCGGCCCGGAACGCTCGCTGGACGTGCTCACCGACCACCTGCGCAAGCTGCTCGCCGCCGCCGAGATGCCGCCGGAGAAGGTGAAAGCGCTGGTGATGGGCCTGCCCGGCCCGGTGGATTCGAAGCTGGGTATGCCCGTGCGGCCACCGATCATGCCCGGCTGGGACGGCTTCCCGGTCGCCGAGACGATGGCCGACCGGTTCTCCTGCACCGCCTCGGTGGACAACGACGTCAACCTGATGGCACTCGGCGAGGCCCGCGCGCTGCCGGTCGAGGAATCCCCCCTGCTGTTCCTCAAGGTCGGCACCGGGATCGGCGGCGGCATCGTCTCGGCCGGCGGCGAGCTGCACCGCGGTTCCGACGGCGCGGCCGGCGACATCGGGCACATCCGGGTGCCGGGCGCCGACGACGTGGTCTGCCAGTGCGGCAACGTCGGCTGCGTCGAAGCCGTCGCCTCCGCCGACGCCGTGCTGCGCGCGCTGCGCACCGAGGACGGAGGGCCGCGCAACGTGGAAGACCTGGCCCAGCTGCTGCGCGACGGTGATGCCACCGCCGTGCGGCAGGTGCGCACCGCAGCGGCGACGATCGGCGAGGTCGTGGCCATGCTGGTGCACTTCTACAACCCGAAGCGGATCGTCCTGGGCGGGCTCATCACCGCAGCTGCCGACGACCTGCTCGCCGGGATCCGCAGCGTCGTCTACCGCCGCGCCCTGCCGCTGGCCACCCGCAACCTGTCGCTGGCCAACAGCACGCTGGGCCGCTCCGCCGGCCTGGCCGGTGCGGTGGTCGCGGGGATCGAAAACGTGCTCTCCGCCGACGGAATCCGCGGACTGTTGCACGAGATGCCTTGACACGCCGCGTGCGCACGGCTGACCATTTGATCGTCTCACGCCGCAGTTCGACCGGTGACCGGATGCCGTCCGGGGCACCGCAGACGGACCTGCGAAGCGGAGAGACCATGCCACCGAAACGCGCACCCTCCTGGGCGATCCTCGCCACCACCGCGGCGATCGCCCTCACCAGCTGCACCAGCGCCCCGGCCACCGGACCGGTCGGCGAGCACGCACCCCAGGCCCCCGTGCTCGACCCGGCGATCGCCAACGGCGCCAGCGGTGACGTCACGATCTGCGGGAACCGGGACAACGGGACCTTCACAACCCTCGTGGAATCGTTCAACGCCAAGCGAACCGGCGTCACCGCGCACTACCGCGAGCTCGGGCAGGACACCGACTCGACCCGCGCGCAGGCCATCCAGCGCCTGGAGGGCGGGTCCCGCGGCTGCGACATCTACCTGATGGACGTGACCTGGGTCAGCGAATGGGCCGCGCAGGGCTGGATCCAGGACCACAGCCGACTGGTCGAGGAGCACCGCGCCGACCTCATACCGTCCACATTGGAAACCGCGCGCTACGACGACCGCTACTGGGCGGTGCCGCTCTACACCAACGCGGGCCTGCTGTTCTACCGCCAGGACCGGGTGCCGCCGCCGACCACCTGGTCCCAGGTCTACGCCAACGCCGCGTCCGACCCGCAGCACGAGGTCGAGATGCAGGCCAAGCGCTACGAAGGCCTCACCGTGAACTTCCTGGAGATGCTCTACTCCGCGGGCGGTTCGGTGATCGACGAGGACGGCAACGTCACCGTCGACTCCCCGCAGACCCGCGCCGTGCTGCGGCTGATGACCTCCGGGCTGGACTCCGGAGCCGTCGACCGCGCGAGCCTGACCTACGACGAGGACTCCGGACGGCGGGCCTACGAGTCCGGCGGCGCCGGCTACCTCCGGCAGTGGCCGAGCGCGTTCAGCCAGATCAAGCAGACCGGAGCCGGACCGGGCACCGCGGCGGCGCCGCTGCCCGCCTTCGACGAGCGCAGCGAACCCGCGGCGGTGCTGGGCGGCTGGAACCTCGCCATCGCCGCGAAGGCCGACAACCCCGCCGGCGCGGTGGCGGTCATCGACCACGCCACCAGCGCCGAGTTCCAGAAGACCATGGTGCTGGAGCACTCCCAGGCCCCGGTGCGCGCCGCGACCTACGACGATCCGCAGGTCATCGCCGAACTGCCGTTCATCCCCCAGCTCAAGAAGTCGGTGCTCAGCGCCCGGCCCCGCCCGAAATCACCGGTGTACGCGCAGCTGTCGCGGGCGATCTACAAGAACGTCCACCAGGTGATCTCCGGGCAGACCGACGTCGAGTCGGGCGTGCGGAAGATGGCCGCCGACATCCGGACCGCGCAGGAGACCTTCTGATGACCACGACGACCCCGACCCGCCGGCGCCGCCGGGTCGACCAGCAGCAGCGGCGCACCGCGGTGTGGATGGTCTCGCCCGCGCTGGTGGTGATGTTCCTGGTGGCCGCGGTGCCGATCGGCTACGCGGTGTGGCTGTCGCTGAACGTCTACAGCGTGCGGCAGGCCGGCCTGTCCCAGTTCGTGGGGCTGACCAACTACTGGAACGCGCTGACCTCGCCGGAGTGGTGGGAGGCGTTCCGCCAGACGCTGTTCTTCGCGGTCGTGTCGGTGGGGTTGGAGATCGTGCTCGGCGTCGCGATGGCCCTGCTGCTGAACATGGCCTTCCGCGGTCGAGGATTGCTGCGTTCCACGCTGCTGGTCCCCTACGCCGTGCTGACCGTGGTCTCGGCGATCACCTGGCAGGCGATGTTCGACTCCAACCTCGGCCTGGTGACCGGGGTGCTGCGCGCGCTCGGCCTGCCCGGTGGTGAGCACGTGTGGCTGGCCGAGCCCGGTTACGCGATGGCCGTGATCATCGTCGCCGACGTGTGGAAGACCGCGCCGTTCGTCGCGCTGCTCGTGCTGGCCGGGCTGCAGGTCATCCCGCCCGACGTCTACGAGGCGGCCGACCTGGACGGCGCCACCCGGTGGCAGACGTTCTGGCGGGTCACGCTGCCGCTGCTGCGCCCGGCGATCGCGCTGGCCGCGATCTTCCGGCTGCTGGACGCGCTGCGGATCTTCGACCTGCCGTTCGTGCTGACCAAGGGCGCCAGCGGCACCGAAACCATGTCCATGCTCGCCTACCAGGAGCTGCGCGAGGGACGGCTGATCGGGCCCGGTTCCGCGCTGTCCATCCTGACCTTCGCCACCGTCATGGTGGTGTCCCTGGTCTACATCCGCTTCGCCGGCGGCAACATCCGCGACGTGGCGAAGGACGGCCGATGAGCAGCGCTCCCCCGGCCCGCGAGGAAATGGAGATCTGATGGCCACCGTCCTCGTCCCCGCCCCGACCACCACGTCGACACCCCCACCCGCCGGCCGCCGGGACCGGCCGCGACCGCTGACGCTGGTCTTCGCCGTGCTGGTGATGCTGGCCTCGCTGGTGCCGTTCTACTGGCTGATCAACACCTCGCTGAAGACCGGCGCCGAGCTGTCCTCGGGCACCCTGTTCCCCACCGCGCCATCGCTGCAGAACTACGCCGAAGTCCTGCAGGACGGGGAATTCCTGACCGCACTGCGCAATTCCGTCATCGTCGGCGTGGTCACCACCTCGCTGGCCCTGCTGCTGGCCTCGTTCGCCGCCTACGCGCTGGCCCGTCTCAAGCTCCCGCGCAAGGGGCTGATCCTCGGCGCCGTGCTGTCGGTGACCACGTTCCCGGTCATCGCGATCGCGGCCCCGATGTTCAAGATCTGGAGCGACCTGGGCATCTACGACACGCTGCTCGGCCTGATCGTCCCGAAGCTGACCTTCGCGCTGCCGATGGCGATCTTCGTGCTCACCTCGTTCTTCCGCGAAATCCCCTTCGAACTGGAGGAATCCGCGCTGATCGACGGTGCAACCCCGTTCCAGGCGTTCCGCAAGGTGATCCTGCCGCTGGCGGTGCCGGGCATCGCGACCACCGCGATCCTGGTGTTCATCTCGGTGTGGAACGAGTTCCTGCTCGCGGTCACGCTGACCTCCACCCCGGACGCCCGCACCGTGCCGGTGGCCATCGCGTTCTTCTCCGGCACCAACGAGTTCGACCAACCCATCGGCACCATCAGCGCGGCCTCGGTGATCGTCACCCTGCCCCTCCTGCTGCTGGTGCTGATCTTCCAGAAGCGCATCGTCGCCGGTCTGACCACCGGCGCGATCAAAGGTTGAAACACCCGCACAAGGTGAAGGAGACCGTATCCATGAGTCCGATCCGGGTCGGCGTCGTCGGTATCGGTTGGGCCGGCCAGCAGCACCTGGCCGCCTACCGCGACCTGCCGGATGTCGAGATCGTCGCGATCGCGGGCAAGGAACCGGAGCTGCTGCGCTCGCTCGGCGAGCAGTACGGGGCTTCGATGCTGTTCGAGAACTGGGAGAACCTGCTCGAGGTCCCCGATCTCGACGCGGTCAGCATCGCGGTTCCGACCTTCCTGCACGCGCCGATCGCCATCGCCGCGCTCAAGCGCGGACTGCACGTGCTCAGCGAGAAACCCTTGGCCCGCAACGCTGTTGAAGGCGAGCAGATGGTCGACGCGGCCCGCTCCGCGGGTCGGGTGCTGGACGTGGTGTTCAACCACCGGCTGCGCGGTGACATCCAGGCGCTCGGCGAGATCATCCGGCGAGGCGAGCTGGGTCGGCCGTACTACGCGAAGGCGTCCTGGATGCGCCGTCGCGGCATCCCGCTGCTGGGCAGCTGGTTCACCAACCAGGAGATGTCCGGCGGCGGACCGCTGGCCGACATCGGCGTGCACGTGCTGGACTACGCGCTGCACCTGCTCGGCGAGCCACGCGTCCTGTCCGTCAGCGCGGTCACCTACTCGGAACTCGGGCCTCGCGGAATCGGCGGCATGAAGCGGGAAACGGCCGACCAGAGCATCTCCGAGTACGAGGTGGAGGACTTCGCGTCCGCGTTCGTTCGCTTGGAGGGCGGCGGCACGCTGGTGCTGGAGACCTCCTGGGCAGCGTTCCGCAGCCCGGACGACCTGATCGACTTCAGCGTCCTCGGCACCGACGGCGGCGCCGAGCTCAAGGCCGTCGGAGCGACGAAGGCGCTGGTCGGCGACATGCACGTGTACCGCGACGTGGACGGCGAGATCGCCGACTACCAGCCCACGGCCGAACCCGGCCGCGCACACGCCGGGGTGGTGGAGAACTTCGTCCGCACCCTCCGCGACCCGGCGCAGTGGCCCGCCAACGACGGCTCCCTCGCACTGAAACGAGCACGGGTCATCGACGCCTGCTACCAGTCCGCCGCCGAGAAGCGAGAGGTCACCGTCGAATGAGCGAGCTGCGCATCACCGTCTGGAACGAAGGCGTCCACGAGTCCACGAAGGCCCCTGCCGGGATGGACGAGTACTACCCCAACGGCATCCACGGCGCCCTCGCCGCCGGGATCAGCGAGCAGCTGCCGGACTCGACCGTGCGCACCGCGCTGCTCAGCGACCCCGAGCACGGACTGCCCGAGGAGGTGCTGGCCGACACCGACGTCCTGCTCTGGTGGGGCCACAAGGCCCACGACCAGGTCGACGACGCGGTCGTGCACCGGGTGCAGCAGCACGTGCTCGCCGGCATGGGGCTGCTGGTCCTGCACTCCGGGCACTTCTCGAAGATCTTCACCCGCATGCTGGGCACCACCTGCTCGCTGAGCTGGCGAAACGCGGCCGAGCGCGAGGTGGTGTGGACGGTGGACCCGACGCACCCGATCGCCGAGGGCGTGCCCAACCCGCTGGTGATCCCGGAGCAGGAGACCTACGGCGAGTTCTTCGACATCCCGGCCCCGGACGAGCTGATCTTCATCAGCTCCTTCACCGGCGGCGAGGTCTTCCGCTCCGGCGTCACCTTCAACCGCGGCAAGGGCCGGATCTTCTACTTCAGCCCGGGCGACGAGCGCTACCCGGTCTACAACCAACCGGAGATCAAGCACGTCCTGGCCAACGGAATCCGCTGGGCGGCCCAACCCGAAGTCGACCGCACCACCCCGAAGGTCTCCAACCCACCCCGCGACTGGTACTTGGAACGCTGAACCTGCGGGGCACCTTCGGCGGAAGGTGCCCCCGCCTGTCAAAGTCGCTGCACTGCCCGGAGGATAGGTTCCAGGGCGTCGATGATCGGGGTTGCCGTCGATGCTTCCGAGTCCGATTCGAACTCGCCGATCTCGACGCCGACGACTTCGCTCTCGGCCAGCACCTCGGCCGACCGGTGCAGTTCCGCGAGGCTTAACCCGCCGGGAACGTTGTAGTCGGTCGGCACGATGCCGGGTTCGAGCACGTCGCAGTCGAGGTGGACGTACACCGGACGACCGGCGATCGCACGTCGCAGCTCTGCGGGCAGCCCGTCGCCGACTCGGACCAGCCCGATCTCCCCGCGATCGAGCAGGCGCTGCTCCGGCGGGTCGATGTCGCGCGCGCCGACGAGGACTGCGTTCTCCGGCCGCAACCCGCTGCCGAGCCCGGAGTCCCACAGGCCGAGCGGACCGCTGAGGGCCAGGCCTCCCAAGTACCCGCTCGGCGAGGTCTGCGGCGTGTTGAGGTCCGCGTGGGCGTCGAACCACACCACTACCGCGTCGGGCCGATGAGCGGCGATCCTGGGCAAGGTCGCGAGCGCGACCGAGCAACGGCTCAGCGCGGTCACCGGGACGCCTCCGTCGGCGAGCAGCTGCTCGTACCGCCGGGACATGGCCTGCATTTCCGGCAGAGCCGCAGCGAGTTCTTCCGCCCACCCCACCGACAGTGCCGGACGCGGTTCGCCGATGACGGCCGGCTCGGCACCGAAGCGCGCGGCGAGACCCGCCGCCACGACCCGCGAACCGGTCATCGCCCGGTCGTTGTGGTCACCTGCGCGCCCGGCGAAGTGGGTCAGCGCCGGCACGGTGCTGGCAGCGCGATGCGTCGCGGTCATGCGGCTCCTCCAGAGGAATTCGGCGAGCGCTCATTCTTCGAAACCCGCGAGCCTGTTGTCGAGGGAATTGTCAACCCCGCAGCTCGGGGAGAGCACAGCCGGGAAGTCGGCTGCTTCCGGCGCTCTGACAACATCGCCCCATGAACACGGATCAGCCGGTCGCGCTCGTCACCGGTTCGACGTCGGGGATCGGCGAGGCCATCGCACGTCGCTTCGCCGCCGACGGAGCTCTCGTCGTAGTCCACTCGCGGACCAGCCGGGACACCGGCCTGCGCCTGGCGCGAGAGCTCAACGGCATCTACGTGCAGGCCGACCTCGCCGACGAGCACGAGAGCGAGCAGCTGGTCGAGCGCGCGCTCGACCAGTGCGGGCGGCTCGACGTGCTGGTCAACAATGCCGGAATCAGCTGGCCGATTCCGCACGCCGATCTCGCCGCCGCGACCACATCAGACTGGCGGCGCTTGCTGGAGGTCAATCTCATCGCCCCGTGGGTGCTCTGCACAGCAGCGCAGCCGGCACTTCGCGCATCCACCCAGCCGGGCGGTGGCAGCATCGTGAACATCACCAGCCACGCCGGGGTCCGCCCGAAGGGATCGTCGATCCCCTACGCCGCGAGCAAGGCCGCGCTCAACCACGTGACCAAACTGCTGGCAGCGGCGCTGGCACCGGAGATCCGGGTGAACGCGGTCGCACCCGGCTTGGTCGACACGCCGATGACGCAGGACTGGACCGAAGCCCACGCCCTGTGGAACGAGAAGGCCCCGATGCGACGCCCGGCCCAGCCGTCCGACGTCGCCGACCTGGTCGCGTCCCTCTGCGCCAGCACGTACCTGACCGGCGAAGTGATCATGCTCGACGGAGGCCTCAACCTCCGCTGACCCCGACGACGCAGCGAGGGCCCTTGCTGCCGACGTGTTCAGCAGGAAGGGCCCTCCACTCAGGATTTGGTATTGGCAGACATCAGGGTTGGCACCCGCACCGCCACGCAGAACGAGTTCGGGGACAAGCCCTTACGGGGTGATGCTGAGGATCTGGTCGTCGTCGGGGCCTGGTTCTCCGTTGTTGTCCTGGTTCGAGGTCGTCACCCAGAGGGTGCCGTCCGGGGCCGCGACCGGGGTTCGGAGGCGGCCGTACTCGCCCTGGAACAGCGACTTCGGTTCGCCGACCGTGCCGTCGCCGTTGAGCGGGATCTGCCAGAGGCGCTGGCCGCGCAGGGCCGCGACGTAGAGGTTGTCGCCGTGGACCGCCAGGCCGCTGGGCGAGGAGTCCTTGACCGACCAGGTGACCAGCGGATCCACGTACTCGCCGTTGCCGCACTCGCCTTCGCAGTCGGGCCAGCCGTAGTTCTTGCCGCCCTCGATCAGGTTGACCTCGTCCCAGGTGGCGTCGCCGAGTTCCGACGAGTAGAGCCGGCCTGCGCCGTCCCAGCCGAGGCCTTGCGGGTTGCGGTGGCCGATCGAGTAGACCACCGAGTCGCCGAACGGGTTGTCCGGCGCGGGTTTTCCGTCGGGGGTCATGCGCAGGATCTTGCCGTTGAGCGAGTTCAGGTCCTGCGCGGTGCCCTTGTCCTGGGCGTCGCCGGTGGTGGCGTAGAGCATGCCGTCGGGGCCGAAGGCCAGCCGGCCGCCGTTGTGGTAGCGGTTCTTCGCGATGCCGGTCAGGATCGGTTGCGGGACTTCGCCGAGGCGCAGCTTGGCGATCCGGTTGTCCTCGCTGGTGCTGTAGTAGACGAACACGGTCCGGTCGGACTCGAACCCCGGCGACACGGCCAGGCCCAGCAGCCCGCCCTCGCCATCGGTCGGCTCCGACTCGTCGATCTTCTGCACCTCGGTGACCTGGCCGTCCTTGAGGGACATGATCTGCCCGGTGTCGCGCTGGGTGAACAGCGCCGAACCGTCGGGCAGGAACGCCAGTCCCCACGGGATGTCCAGGTTCTTGGCCACCGGCTCGACCTCGGCCGCGGCGGCGGCCGGGGTGAGGGCCAGCATGAGCGCGGCGACGATCGCGCACGTCCGACGGATCATCAACGACCTCCTCCCCTTCGCGTGCGCAGGAGCGCGCGCGAATCTCGTGGCGAGGCGGCGGATCACCACTGGTGATCCCAGCACGCGCGGGCCCCGGCGCATACCGCCAGCAGGAGGTAGTCAGCCGGCCTGCGCGGGCGAGTAGTGCTTGGGGTCGTCGCGGCGATCCGGCGGTGGGAGGTTGCGGGGCGGCGTTTCGACCAGCGGCGCGTCGGCCGGCGCTTTGCCTCGAACGCGGCGCCACGCGGCTCGGGCGCGCGGGTGGTAGCGCCGCTCGAACGGCACGAAGCGCCAGACGACGGCGAGCGCTCGGCCGACGACGCGCATCAGCCGCTCGTCGCGCGCGGTCCAGCGGTAGCCGAGCTTGTCCCTGATGGCCTGGTCGTAGAGGCCGACGGTGAGCCAGGTGAAACCGCGGCCGATAGGGATGCGCGCGAGCTTCCACAGCGGTTCCGGCAGCCACCGCATCGTGGGCGGCTTGCCGATCCGGGAGAGGTCCAGGACGTCGCGGGTCGCCTTGTTGTCCTCCAGGACCTCGCGGCACATGTGGTCCCAGTACCGCTGGAAGCTCGGCCAGTCCGGCGGCACCGGGCGCATGCTCATCCCGTACAGCCGGTACCACTGCACGCCCTCGGCGTAGACCTGCGCCTTCTGCTCCTCGCTGAGCGGTTCGCCGAAGTGCTCGTTGATCAGGATCGGCATCACCAGGAAGGTCGAGTGCGCCCAGAAGTAGGTGTCCGGGTTGAGCGCGTGGTAGGGCCGCCCGTGCTTGTCGACGCCCTTGATCGTGTCGTGGTACCCGCGCACCTGCCGAGCGGTCTGCTCCGCGCGCGGACCGTCGTAGACCACGCCACCGATCGGGTACAGCGACCGGTAGAGCCGTTCCCAGCGCTCGTCGAAGAACTGCGAGTGCTCATCCACGCCCGCGCCCAGCTGGGGGTGCATGTTCTGCATCGACCCGGCCCACAGCGCGAGCAGCAGCCCGCGCCAGTCCCCGAAGTAGCGCCACATCAGCGAGTCCGGACCGAGCGGTGTCGGCTTCGACATCGGCGCTCCCTCCCAATGTGAGGACACCTGTTGGCAAAAATAGGATCGCCCGGTCCTCGCGTCAATCGCCCCAACGGGCCCCGGCAACCCGCCCACGACCAGCGCGGACGTCCACCCACCTACACTCGGGGTGGACGCGAGCAGGAAGGCCCCTGATTGATGAGCAAGAACCAACTCACCACCCTGCTGGTGCGCACGCTGCTGTTCTTCGTCATCGCGGTGGTGCTGGGCTTCATCTCGGGCTGGCCGGTCTACGCCTTCATCGCGGTCGCCCTGACCGGTGGTGCCGCACTGGTCCAGCTGGGCGGCGTGCTGTACCTGGCGCGCAAGGAGCGGGAGAACCCCGGGACCGCGAAGGCGCCGGTCAAGCCCGAGGGCTTCATCTGATCGACTTTGCCGACAAGTACCCCCCTGGGGTATAAAGGCATCGGGATTCCGAGGAGGTGCCGATGCACGGCTACACGCACGACAAGGACAACTACGCCAAGCGGCTCCGGCGGGTCGAGGGCCAGGTGCGCGGCCTGGCGCGGATGATCGACAACGACGAGTACTGCATCGACGTGCTCACCCAGATCTCGGCCACCACCAAGGCCCTGCAGGCCGTGGCGTTGGGACTGCTGGACGAGCACCTCAAGCACTGCGTGTCCGAAGCGCTGACCGAGGGCGGCGAGCAGGCCGAGGAGAAGGTCCGCGAGGCCAGCGACGCCATCGCCCGACTGGTGAAGTCCTGACGCCCGGCAAACCCAGCCCCGGTATGGTAAGCGGCGTGCGCGAACGTCCGGGCCTGCTCCGCTGGGGACTCCTGCTGGTCCTCGCGTTCTGCGTCGTGCTCATGCACCACGTCCCGGCGCAGCAGCACGAGCAGACCCACGCGCCGCAGCCACCGGCCGCAGTCGCCATGCACGCGGGAGCGGCCGAGCACCACGAGCAGCCCGCGCCGGCTCCGGACGACCACGGTGCGCTGCACCTGTGCCTGGCGATCATGCTCGGCTTCCTGGTGCTGCTGCTCCCCCAGCTCAGCCGAGCCATCCGCGCTGCGGCCGTGCTGCCGCGCTACCTCGCAGCAGCTCTGCCCGCACTCCTCCCCCCGCCGTTACCCGTTCCGCGAAGACTCGCGGCGCTGTGCGTGCTTCGTCGCTGATCGGCAGCTGATCGGCCGCGGCAATCCCGCCGCGGCTCGATGACGCATTCCCGATCCAGCTCACGAAAGACGAGGAACACCATGAAGCGCACGCGCGCATTCGCGATCGCGATCAGCGCGGTCGCCGCGATCGCACTGGCCGGCTGCAGCAACGGGCAGGAAGCCGGCAACGCCCCCGCACCGCAGGCCCCGGCGAGCCAGGAGCAGGCGGCCCACAACGCCGCCGACGTCACCTTCGCCCAGGGCATGATCCCGCACCACCAGCAGGCCATCGAGATGTCGAAGCTGGTCCCGGAGCGCTCGCAGTCCCAGCAGGTCAAGGACCTGGCCAAGCAGATCGAGGCCGCGCAGGGGCCGGAGATCCAGACGCTCACCGGCTGGCTGCGCGACTGGGGCGCCGAGGCGCCGAGCACCGATCACGCTTCGATGGGTCACGACATGGGCGACATGGGCGGTGACCACGGCGGCATGGGCGGCATGATGTCCGCCGACGAGATGAAGCAGCTGGAGCAGGCCAAGGGCGCGGAGTTCGACCGCATGTTCCTGGACCTGATGATCAAGCACCACGAGGGCGCGGTGACCATGGCGCAGGCGGAGCTGTCCGGCGGCCAGTTCCCGGCGGCCAAGCAGATGGCCCAGCAGATCATCGACACCCAGCAGGCCGAGATCGACACCATGCGCACGCTGCTGTCGCAGAGCTGACCACCAGGCCGGGGCGGCGGCCAGCCGCCCCGGCCCCCGTCACGACCGGCCGGTCAGGACTTGACCAGGCGGGCGATGGCCTCGCTGGCCTCGCGGACCTTCTCGTCGGCGTTCTCGCCGCCCTCCGCGAGGGCTTCGGCGACGCAGTGCTTGAGGTGCTCGTCGAGCAGGCGGAGGGAGACCGCCTGGAGCCCCTTCGTCGCCGCCGAGATCTGGGTGAGGATGTCGATGCAGTACTTGTCCTCTTCGATCATCCTGGCCAGGCCGCGGACCTGCCCTTCGATGCGCGCCAGCCGCTTGAGGTAGCTGTCCTTGTCCTCGGTGTACCCGTGCATCGCCCGCTCCACTTCACCGACCTCGCCAAACCCGGAAATCCTACCCCCCGGCAGGCGCCGGGCGGAGCCCTCTCGGCGCAGGAGCGCGAAACCACGTCGGCCCGAGCTCGGCGCGTGCCCACCGGCGCTCCCGGAAATCTCGGCCCGGACCGGAAAAGTTCATCGCACTTTTACCGGAACCCGGGAATACGATCCACAATAGACTTTTAGCCCCGTTAACGTGTTGTGCGGAAAATCCCGGTGCAGCGGCGATTTCCAACCGGTGTAGTCCGCATCACAGCGATTTCCCCGCCATCCCGGGAACAAAGTGATCGCGACCGTCGCTGGAGAGCGCGTCAGATTCTTCCGCCGTTCCAGGCGAATTCGAAAGGCAGCGATGGACAACGTTGCGGTGCAAAGCCCTCCGGCGGCGCGGGACGTGCGACCTGCGACCGACGAGCCGACCGGGTTCGACCGTTTCCGGGTGATCGTGGTGCTGGGGGCGCTGATCGCCCTCGGCCCGCTGACCATCGACATGTACCTGCCCGCGTTGCCCGCCATCGGCAACGACCTGCAGGCCAGCGCCTCCACCGTGCAGCTCACCCTCACCGGCACCCTGCTCGGCCTCGGCGTCGGCCAACTGCTGATCGGCCCGTTCTCCGACATCGTCGGCCGCCGGTTACCGCTGATCGCCGGGACCGCGCTGCACATCCTGGCGTCGCTGGCGTGCCTGTTCGCCCCGAACATCGCGGTGCTCGGGACGCTGCGCGCGCTGCAGGGCGTCGGCGCGGCCGCGACCATGGTCGTCGCGCTGGCCGTGGTCCGGGACCTGTTCACCGGCAACGCCGCAGCCACCGCGCTCTCGCGGTTGATGCTGGTGATGGGCGTGGCCCCGATCCTCGCGCCGAGCCTGGGCGGGGCGATCCTGCTGACCGGGTCGTGGCGCGGGGTGTTCGGCGCGCTGGCGATCCTCGGTGCGGTCCTGCTGGTGGTGGCCGTCTTCGCGCTCCGCGAGTCGCTGCCGCCGGAACGCCGCCAGGCCGCGCAGTTCCGCCCGGTGCTGCGCACCTACCGGCAGCTGATCACCGACCGCGACTTCGTGCTGCTGGCGATCGTCGCGGCGCTGGCGATGTCCGCGCTGTTCTCCTACATCTCGGGCTCGTCGTTCGTGCTCCAGGAGCAGTTCGGGCTCAACCAGCAGGCGTTCGGGCTGGTCTTCGGCGTCGGCGCGGTGGCGCTGATCGGCGCCTCGCAGTTCAACGTCGTGCTGCTCAAGCGCTACAGCCCCAAGCAGATCGTGTTCGCCGCGCTGGTCGCGGCCACCACCGCGGGCGTGGTCCTGACCGCGCTGACCACCACCGGCACCGGCGGGCTCTACGGGTTCATCGTGCCGATGTGGCTGGTGCTGGGAGCGATGGGTTTCGTGCTGCCCAACGCACCTGCGCTCGCGCTCTCCCGGCACGGCGAAGCAGCCGGGACCGCGGCCGCACTGCTCGGTGCCGCGCAGTTCGGGCTCGGCGCGCTGATCGCACCGCTGGTCGGCGTGCTGGGCAACGACGGTCCGGCGATGGCGATCACCATGACCGCCGGCGCGGCAGTCGCCCTGGTGGCCCTGGGCGTGGTGGTCCGGCTCGGCAACTCGGCCGAACACGCGGTCTAGCCCGGGCATATCGGGCGCGATTAGCATCACGGCTGGGCGGCCGGTACGCGCCGCCCGGCCGTGAGGAGGATCTGGATGTCCGAGGTGGCGCCCGAGCACGGGCACATCGACCTGGAGAAGCCGAACGCGGCGCGGGTCTACGACTACTACCTGGGCGGCGACCACAACTTCGCGATCGACCGGCAGATGGCCGAGGAAGCGATCGACATGTGGCCGGACCTGCCGCTGGTGATGCAGGCCAACCGCGCGTTCCTGCGGCGCGCGGTGCAGTTCTGCGTCGACCGGGGCATCCGCCAGTTCCTCGACCTGGGCTCGGGCATCCCCACCGTCGGCAACGTGCACGAGGTCGCCCAGCTGGCGGCGCCCGGTTCGCGCGTGGTCTACGTCGACACCGACCCGGTCGCGGTCGCCTACAGCAAGAAGCTGTTGAGCGACAACCCGGAGGCGGCGATCGTCGACGCCGATCTGCGCGATCCGGAGCGGGTGCTCGGCAGCCCGGAGGTCGCCGAGCTGCTGGACCTGAGCCAGCCGGTCGCGCTGATGATGGTCGCGGTGCTGCACTTCGTGCCGGACGCCGACGAGCCGTACGAGGTCGTCAACCGCTACCGGGAGGCGCTGGCCCCGGGCAGCTTCCTGGTGATCTCGCACGCCTCCAACGAGGGCCGCCCCGACGTGGCGCCGGCGCACGCCGACCTCTACCGCAAGCGCACCACGACACCCTTGACGATGCGCTCGCAGGCCGAGGTGACCCGCTTCTTCGACGGGTTGGAGCTGGTGGACCCGGGAGTGGTCTTCCTGCCGGAGTGGCGCCCGGTCGCGCCGACCGAGGTCGGCGAGCACCCGGAGCGGCTCACCGGGCTGGCCGGGGTCGGGCGGAAGCCGTGATCAGCGCCTCCCGCTGACCAGCCCCGACGCAAAAACCGCGGTTCCGGTGGAGACCGGAACCGCGGTTCTTCGCTTCGAGCGGCCTACCTTCGGAGGCGCTTGCGGCCGGTGACCTTGTTGTAGATCACCAGCACGATCACCGCGCCGATCACCGAACCGATCCAGCCCGCCGGCTGGAAGCCGCGGAACCCGACCGTGAGCAGGCCCCACAGGAACCCGCCGACGACGGAACCGACGACGCCGAGCACGATGGTGGCCAGCAGGCCGATGTCGTCCTTGCCCGGCACGACCGCCCTGGCGATGAAGCCCGCGATCAGGCCGAAGACGACCCATCCGAGGATGGTCCAGAACATCGCTCTCCCCTACTTCCCGGGTTCGCTGGCGAACAACATCATCCGCCAGGTTACGCGCCGGGAAGCCGCCCGGACGTCCTCAGTGGACATGATCCGACCCACCACGAGCGGCCCGACGGCCGCGGCGGGCGGCGGCTCGATCACGCGGAATCCGATCTCGCAGCTCATCGTGATGATCGACTCCCTGAGGACCACTCGAGCGGGTGATCTTCGGCCAGGATTGTCGGGGTCAGCGCCTAGACTCACGGCTCGTGACTGCCCAGCACAGCTCGACCGAGGCGGCCCTGCGCGATGCGGTGGACACAGCCTTCATCGACTTACTGACCGCTCCGAACAACCCGGCCGACCGCGCGCAGCAGGAGCTGACCCGTGCAGTCGGCATGCTCGACGAGCACCCGCAGATAGAGATCTCCGCCGACGCGGCGACCGCTGTCCGCTCCGCAGCCGAGCACCTCGCCCACGGCGACCGCGAAGACGCCCGCACCGCGCTGGTGACCGCCCGCGGCCGGCTCTCCGAACCGGGGTCCCGCATGGCCTCCCGCATGCACTGACCTGCACCTGTCCGGGGCGTGCGGCATCGGGCCGCAGAGCCCCGACCGGTCATTGCGGGACCGGTTCGTCCTCCCGGCTGTCGCGGGCCATCGGCGCGGCGCTGCCCCGCAACCGGTCGGCGAGTTCGTCCAGGAACCAGTTCAGCACCGATTCGGCCATCTCCACGTCGGCTTTCGAGCCGACGTCCAAGGCGTGCTTGTAGGCCAGTCCGGCGATCCGGATCTCCTCGCACAACTTCTCGTGCGGGAGTTCGCTGCACCTCGTGATCAGATCCATCGCAGACCACTCCCGTGGTCGATCGAGCGGCCGAGGGACGGCGATGCACCGCCGTCCTCGACCTCTCCCCCCAGTGTTGTCCCGGACGAATCCGGGGTAGTGCGCACCTGCCCAGACGGTAACCCGCCACGACGGAGAACGCGCTCCCCCAAACGGGGATATGTTGGAAATTCACCGGCGCCTACGAGTAACTGGTTGTTTCTTCTCCACCATTTCGGAACGCGCAGAACGCGGCCGTTGCCAACAGCGCCTTGACCAGCAGCAACCGACCGCGTCCGCACTCCGCCCAGGATCAGCTCAGGCCGTCGAGCCGTTCCCGGTACTCCTCGGAGCTGATCTCCCCGCGGGCGTAGCGCTCGGAGAGGATCTCCCGCGCCCGCTCACCCGCGGCCTTCCGGCACGGCCGACGGCGCACCGCGAGGACGACGACGGTGGCGATCAGGCCGAGGAACAGCAGGAAGAAGATCGGCCCGATGAACCACCCCGGACCTCCGTGCATGCCTGGACCCCACTGGGCGATGAACTCGGTCAACATCACGACACCTCCGAACCCGTTCCAACGTCGGATCCAGCATCGGCCCGGCGAGGCGCCGAGTCGTCCGTCAGCGAGCGACACTCGCGGTACCGCACCCGACGTACGCGGCCCTGCCGGACGTGCACGGGCGGAGGCGTCCTAAGTGGATTCGGCTTCGCACGGCGGCAGCACACCGCCGCGCAGCTCCCAGCGCCGGTTGAGCGGATTGCGGACCCAGCGCATCTCGGTCTCCGCTTCCCACGGCTGCAAGGTGGTCAAGTAGCGCGACCACAGCCAGTTCTGGACCGCGAAGTAGCGGCGGATTCCGGCCAGTCCGGCGGCGAACGGCCGGTCGAGCGGCATGTTCATGGTGTGCCATTCCTGGTCGCTCGGGGTTCGCTCAGCACCAGCGTGGGATGCACCGGATCCCGCCGAAAGCGGCAGCAATGCCATTGTGCGTCAAAATCCTGCCAGCTACCGTGGAGGACGTGTTGCGCAGCGTGGCCGCGGTCGTCCTCGACGACGTCGCCCCGTTCGAGCTGGGCGTGTTGTGCGAGGTCTTCGGCCTGGACCGGACCGCCGACGGGGTGCCGCCGATCGACTTCCGCATCTGCGGACAACGACCGGGCGAGCCGGTGCGCACCTCGGTGGGGATGCAGGTGGTCCCCGGGCACGGGCTCGACGAGCTTTCCCGCGCCGACGTAGTGGCGGTGCCCGCCGCGCGGATCCGGGACGACTACCCGCAGGACGTGCTCGACGGGCTCCGCTCAGCCGCAGTGCGCGGGGCGACCATGCTCTCGGTGTGCTCCGGCGCGTTCCTGCTCGGCGCGGCCGGGCTCCTCGACGGTCGCCGCTGCACGACGCACTGGTTCTACGTCTCCGAGTTCCGCCACCGCTTCCCCACCGCCGAGCTCGACCCGGACGTGCTCTACGTCGACGACGGCGACGTCGTGACCAGCGCGGGGACCGCGGCCGGCATCGACGCCTGCCTGCACCTGGTCCGCCGCGAGCTCGGCTCGACGGCTGCGACGCGGATCGCCCGGCGCATGGTGGTGCCACCGCAGCGCGACGGCGGCCAGCGGCAGTTCATCGATCTGCCCGTACCCGAATGCACCGGCGAAAGCCTCGAACCCGTGCTGGCCTGGATGCAGGAAACCCTGGACGTCGAGCACAGCGTCGCCGCCCTCGCCGCACGGGCGCAGATGTCCCCGCGCACGTTCGCCCGCCGGTTCGTCGCGGAAACCGGCACGACGCCGAACCAGTGGCTGGCCACGCAGCGCGTCCTGCACGCGCGTCGACTGCTGGAGGACACCGAGCTGGGCATCGAGCAGATCGCGCGCGAGTGCGGGTTCGGCAGCGCTTCCCTGCTGCGCCACCACTTCCGCCGCATCGTCGGCGTGACACCGCGCGACTACCGCCGGGCGTTCGCCCGGACCGCCGACTCAGTGCCGCAGTGATGCGCAGCTGATGCAGGTGGTCGCGGCGGGCAAGGCCTCCAGCCGCTCCGGGGCGATGTCCTTCCCGCAGCGCTCGCAGATTCCGTAGGTGCCCTTCTCCAGCTTCGCGACGGCGCGGTCGAGCGCATCCAGCTCGTGCCGGGCATCGGAGAGCAGGCCCTGCACCTGGGCGCGCTCGTAGGCGAGCGTCGCCCCTTCCGGGTCGTGCTCGTCATCGGTGCCGGTCCAGGTCGAGATGTCACCGATCGCGGCGAGGTGCCGCTGCAGCGACTCGACCCTGGCGAGCGCGTCCGCGCGCTCCCGGGCCAGCAGCTCCTGCGCCCGGTCAGTACCACCTCGTGTCGAGCGGTCTCCCATGCATTTAACAACTCCGCAGGTCAGAGCACTATTCCGAGGAGCCTCCGGAGCCCGCGGCACCGGGCGAGCAACGTCCGGCCACCGATGATCATCCCATCGGGCGACCATTAATCGCTCGAAAACCCGTTCGACCCGGTGCCATCATCGATGCATGACGACGAGCACGCAACACCCGGAACGGGCCGACCGACCGATGTCCACTTCGGACTCACCGCGAACAGCATTGGTGGCGAACATGATTCAGGACTCCCTCACGTGCCGCGCAAGAGCAGCCCACGGCACCGAAGAGCCGCCGAACCGGCAGCACGTCAGCGCAGGACACCGACGGCGCCGAAGGCGTTCGCGCGGACGACCTGCTCGGGCTCGACCGGACCGTCCGGTCGCCACAGCGGCACGGGGAGCAGCCCGGGCGGGACGATCTCGTAGCCGTCGAGCAACGGGGCGATGCGATCGGCGGACCGCCACTTCACCGGCGTCGGCGTGCGGGCCATGACCTGCTCCGCCGCGGCCACCTGCTCCGCGCTGGCCGCCAACTGCGAGATGTGCGAGATCGCCAGGTAGCTGCCCGGTGCGCACGCCTGGCGGTACGCGGCGAGAACGGCCGCGGCCTCCACGTCGTCCGGCACGAACGGAAGGATCGCCACGGCCAGCACCGCTATCGGCCGGTCGAAGTCGAGCAGTCCGGCAACTCCCGGCGCGGACAGCACGACCTCGGGGCGGCGGATGTCGGCGCGGGTGATGGTCACCCCGTCGACCTGCGCGAGCATGCGGCGCGAGTGGGCCACGGCCACCGACTCGATGTCCACGTAAGCCACGCGGGCCCGAGGGTTCACCCCTTGCGCGATCTCGTGCACGTTGCCCTTGGTCGGAATGCCGGAACCGAGGTCGAGGAACTGGTCGATGCCCACCGAGCACAGGTATCGCACCGCCCGCCCGAGGAAGGCCCGGTTGGCGCGCGCATAGGTCTCCGCGTCCGGCATCGCGGCGCGGCCCACCTCGGCCGCAGCCCGGTCCACCTCGAAGTTGGCCGACCCGCCCAAGTAGTAGTCGTACATCCGCGCCGCGTTCGGACCTCCCACGTCGATCACTTCGCGCTCGTCCGGATCGCTCATCCCGGCCTCCTCCAGAGGTCGCCACCCGCCACTCAACATCATCGCACCCGCCGACACCGAAGAGACCGGTCACAACGCAACAGCAAGGAGACCCCCATCTGCCATGAGAACGAAACCCGCCACCGAATGGCCCCGGATGGCTCACCGGTACCGCTCATGTGCTGCTGTGGCCCGCGCTGCTCGTGCTCTGCCTGGCCGCGTGGGGCACAACGCGCCACCTCGCGAGCGAGCTCCGCCGATCCGACGCATGAGCAGGAACCGCACCGGTCAGCGGCGGAGCCCTGCGGGCAGGCTCGAAGCGAAGCGGGAATCCGGCACGGAACCGGCGACCCGCAACGCATCTCCCATGGTGTCCACATCGGTCAGCTGCGGCAGCGAAGCGACCCGCAGACCCGCAGTGCGCAACGCCGCGAGCGTGCGCGCACCCGTGTCCGGACGGGAAGTCGGCACCAGCTCCAGCAGGCTCGCGGCGGCCGGGTCGCGGAACCCGACCACCCACCAGCCACCGTCCTCGGCCATGCCGAGGGCCGCGTCAGCGACGTCCAGCGCAGCGCACGCCTCGGAAAGCAGATCCGGCGTCACCTGCGGGGTGTCCATCCCGATCTGCACGACCGGCAATCCCGGATGCGCCGCTGCGGTGTCGGCGTGGGCGGCCGCCAACCTCGCGGGGAAGCCGTCGCCACGTTGCCCGAGAACGGTCCACCCGCGCAGCGCGTCGCGCAGCTCGACTGCGCCGGTGGCCGAATCGAGCTCCCCGGCCAATGCGAGCACCGGTCGGGCCCGTGCGGTGCCCTGCACCGCGTCGATCGTGTCGCGCAGGCTCGCGGCGGCGATGTGCGCTGCCTCGGCGTGCGTGGCAGGCGGGCACAGCCTGGTCTTGACCAACCCGGGCACGGGGGCCTTCGCCATCACCAGCAGCGCGGTCGGGCTCACCAGAGCACACCTGCCATGTCGCGCACGGCGCGGACCGTGCCGAGCACCGACCCGGAGACCTTGGACTTGGTTCCGGCCGCGCGGGGCCGGTAGGACACGTCCAGCTCGTGCACCCGCCAGTCCGCCTCCGCCGCCTTGCACAGCAGTTCGAGCGGGTAGCCGAAGGCGCGGTCCTCGACTCCCAGGCGCAGCAGGTCGAGCCGCCGCGCGGCGCGGACCGGGGCGATGTCGTGCACTGGAATCCCCCGCCGCCGCAGCAGTCCCGCGATCAGCGCGTTGCCCGTCCTCGCATGCCACGGCCACGCGGCCGCGGTCACCGGAACCCGCCGCCCGACGACCAGATCCGCCTGTCCCGCGCGCAACAGCGCGACCATCGTCGGCAGCTCCCCGGCGTCCAACGAGCCATCGCAGTCCAGGAAGCAGACGAACTCAGCAGTCGCCGCCGTCAAGCCCGCTTGCACCGCCGCCCCGTAACCCCGCCGGGGTTCCCGGACCACCACCGCGCCGTGCTCCTCGGCAACCTCGGCCGACCCGTCCGAAGAACCGTTGTCCACCACGATCGGGCGGAACCCGAGCGGCATCGCAGCGAGCACACCGGGCAGTGCCCGGGCCTCGTCGAGGCAGGGCAGCACCACATCGACGTCGTTCACACAGGCCAGTGAAACGCACTGCGGTCGGTGCCGAGAACTCCAACCGACCTTATGGATTCCTTACGCGAGAAGAGTTCTTACGAGTTGCTGACGGCTGCCGCCGGCGCGTTGGCGAAGGTCTGCGCCCGGACTAGCCTCGCGCTGGTGCCGACAACCCCCAGCCCCACCGCGGACCGGCGGTGGCGGGCCGACTTGGTCGCGCTCGCCGTCGCTGTCGTCGTCGTGGTGGGCTCGGCCGCAGCCGGTTTCCTGCTGAACCGCGCGGGTGGTCCGCTGTACGCCGATGCCGCACCGCTGTTCGGGTACTGGCTGCCCCGCGTCGGCCCCGGAACCCCGCTCGCGATCGTCACCGCCGGTGCGGTCATCACCTGGGGTCCGGTGCTGGCCGCGCGCCTGCCGTGGGGCCGCCTGCTCGTGACCGGGTACCTCGCCGGGATGGTGTGGACCGTGTCGCTGGCGCTGGTGGACGGGTGGCAGAACGGCATCGCCGGGCGGTTGACCGAGTGGACCGAATACCTGCACGACGTACCGCGGGTCACCGACATCGGTGCCGCGCTCCGCGTCTTCACCGACCGGATCCTGGCCGGACAGCCCGACTCCTGGACCGTGCACGTGTCCGGGCATCCGCCCGGCGCCCTGCTGAGCTACGTGTGGCTCGACCGGATCGGGCTCGGTGGTGGGGCTTGGGCAGCGGTCGTGTCGATGTCGGTCGGTCAGCTCGCGGCGGTGGCCGTGCCGGTCACCGTGCGGGCTCTCGCGGGCGCGGACGCGGCCCGGGCCACCATGCCGTTCCTCGTGCTGTTCCCCGGCGCGGTGTGGGTCGGGGTGTCCGCCGACGGCATGTTCACCGGGGTCTCCACCACCGGGATCGCGTTGTTGGCCATTGCCGCCACACGCCGTGGCTTGTGGGCCGCGTGCGCAGCGGTCAGCGCTGGCGTGCTGCTGGGATTCGCACTGTTCCTGAGCTACGGGCTGGTGCTGCTCTTCCCGCTCGTGGTCGTGGTGGTGCTGTGGACTCGTGGGGCCCGTGCGCTGCTGCTCGCCGCAGCGGGCGTGGCCGGTGTGGTCGCCGTGTTCGCGTGGTACGGGTTCTGGTGGTTGGACGGTTACCACTTGGTCGTCCAGCGCTACCACCAAGGCGATTTCGCCCAACGGCCGTACGAGTACTGGGTGTTCGGCAACATCGGTGCTCTGCTGCTGTCCGCAGGCCCGTTCGCCGCGGTGGCCGTCCGCCGAGCCGCGGTGGACCGGGGCGCGGCTGCCTGGCTGGTGCTGGCGGCGACCGCAGCGGTGCTGGCCGCCGACATCTCCGGTTTGAGCAAGGCCGAGGTCGAGCGGATCTGGCTGCCGTTCGCGGTGTGGTTCGCTGTCGGTGCCGCCCTGCTGCCCGACCGGCAGCGGCGTTGGTGGCTGGCCGGGCAGGCGATGACCGCGCTGGCGGTGAACCACTTGATCGCGACGAGCTGGTGATCGGATGAAGCAGCAGGACGAGGCGGGGCGGATCCTCGTCGTCGACGACGACCACGCGGTGCGCGACGTGCTCCGCCGGTACCTGGAGCGCTCCGGCTACCAGGTCGATCTCGCCGGTGACGGGGAAACCGCACTGCGGTCCTTCACCGCGGCCGCGCCCGACCTGGTGGTGCTCGACCTGATGCTGCCCGGGATAGGCGGGCTGGAGGTGTGCCGCCGCATCCGCGAGGACAGCCCGGTCCCGGTGGTGATGCTGACCGCGCTGGGCGAGGAGGCCGACCGGGTTCTCGGGCTGGAGCTCGGCGCCGACGACTACGTCGTCAAACCCTTCAGCCCGCGCGAGCTGGTGCTGCGCGTGGGGTCGGTGCTGCGCCGATCGCGCGCTGCGCTCACGGCTGCGGCCGAATCGCTGCGCGACGGTGGCCTGCAGATCGACGTGGGTGCCCGGCGGTGCACGCTCGACGGTGCCGCCTTGTCGCTGACCGGTCGTGAGTTCGACCTGCTGGTGTTCCTGCTGCGCAACCCGGGGCGGGCGTTCAGCCGGACCGAACTGCTGGAAGCGGTGTGGGGCTGGAGCTTCGGCGACCACTCGACCGTCACCGTCCACATGAGGCGCCTGCGGGAGAAGATCGAGCCGGATCCCGCCCGTCCCCGGCGGATCAGCACCGTCTGGGGTGTCGGGTACCGCTACGATCCCGCGGAGCCACCGACCGGGGCCACCGCATGGACGTGATCACCGAACTCACCCACGTCGTCCCTTACGCGGTCGGGCTCTCGCTGCCCGTCGCGTTCGCCGGTGCCGCGCTGCTCTACTTCCTGCGGAAGCGGTCGCTGACCTCGGCGCTGACCGCGCTGGTGCTGACGCCGCTGCTGGCCACCCTGGCCGGGATCGTCGGCGTGACCGGCTTCATGTTCGGGCCGCAGCTGACCACCGCGGTGGTGATCTGCACGGCGGTCGCGGTGGTGACCGTGCCGGTGGCGGTCCTGCTCGGCCGCAGCATCGCCCGCCGCAGCGTCTGGGAGCGGGAAGCACGCGCGCGGGAGCGGGCCGCCGAGGCCGCTCGCCGGGAACTGGTCGCGTGGATCAGCCACGACCTGCGCACTCCGCTGGCCGGAATTCGCGCGATGGCCGAGGCCCTGGCCGACGGTGTGGTCGGCGAACCGGACGAGGTGTGCGCCTACGCCACGCACATCCGGTCCGAGAGCGAGCGGCTGTCGGCCATGGTCGAGGACCTCTTCGAGCTGTCCCGGATCACCGCGGGCGCGGTGCAGCTGGAGTTCTCCGCGGTGCCGCTGCGCGACGTCGTGGACGAAGTGGTCGCGGTGGTGGATCCGCTGGCCCGGCACCGCGAGGTCGAGCTGCGGACCGCCACCAGCGACTGGCCGGTGGTGCAGGGCAGCGATCCGGAACTCTCCCGCGTGCTGCGGAACCTGCTGTCGAACGCGATCCGCCACACCCCGGCCCGCGGCTCGATCGTGCTGACCTCCGGCACCGACGGCGGTCAGGCGTGGTTGCGGGTCGACGACGCCTGCGGCGGAATCGCACCGGCCGAGCTGGAGCGGGTGTTCGACGTCGCGTTCCGCGGCGACCAGGCCCGGCGGGACGACACCGCCGGGGCCGGGCTCGGCCTGGCGATCGCGCGCGGACTCGTGCAGGCGCACCACGGCACCATCACCGCCCGCAACCACGGCCCCGGGTGCCGCTTCGAGGTCCGGCTACCGCTCGCCCAGGCCGATCGCGGCAGGCGCCCGTAGCGGCGCGTGCGCGAAGGACGCCACCCCGTCCGAGAACGCGACCGCAGCCCGGAAACCCAGCACGCGGCGCGCTTTCGCCGGATCGGCGACGATGTGCCGCACGTCGTTGGGCCGCGCACCACCGGCGACGTGCGGCTCCGGCCCGCCGCACGCCCGCGCCAGCTCGCGGGCGAGATCGCCGATGGTGTGCGGCTCGCCGGAGCAGATGTTCAGCGCGTCCAGCTCGCCCGGCGGCGGCTCGGCCTCCACCGCGGCGACGTTCGCCGCCGCGACATCGCTGACGTGCACGAAATCCCGCAGCTGGCGGCCGTCTTCCAGGACCACCGGAGCTTCACCTCGGTGCAGGGCCGAGCGGAATAGCGACGCCACACCGGCGTACGGGGTCCCGCTGGGCATCCACGGGCCGTAGACGTTGTGGTAGCGCAGTGCCCATGTGCCGCCACCGGTCTGCCTGGCCCACGCGGCGGCGAGGTGTTCCTGGGCCAGCTTCGTCGCCGCGTAGGTGCTGCGCGGATCGAGGTCGGCGTCTTCCGGGACCAGCTCGGGCTCCAGCGGTGTCGCGCAGTCCGGACATCTCGGCTCGAACCGGCCGGCAGCCAGATCCTCGGCCTGCCGCGGCGCCGGTTTGACCAACGCGTGCTGGGGGCAGCGGTAACGCCCTTCGCCGTAGACGACCATCGAGGACGCCAGCACCAGGCGGCGCACCCCGGTCGCGTGCATGGCGGCGAGCAGCACCGCCGTCCCGTAGTCGTTGTGCGACGCGTAGTCGGGCATGTCGGACGGATCGAGGCCGTGCCCGACCATCGCCGCTTGGTGGCACACGACGTCGACGTCCCGGAGCACTTCGCGGAGCAGCTCGGGATCGCGCACATCGCCGCGCACCAGCGGATGGCGCGAAGGCCGGTCCTCCCCGTGCGCCTGCGGCAGGAACGCGTCCAGCAGGACGACGTCGTGGCCCCTCGCGGCCAACGCGTCGGCGGCCGCCGATCCGATGAACCCGGCACCGCCGGTGACCAGAACTCGCACGCCACGACCGTACGAGCGACCAGCCCGATCCGGCTGTCCGAGCGGTCGGCCGTAAGCAATCCACAAGGTCTTGCCGTTGTCTTACGAATCGTCGTCATGACTGGCCCAGCCCGCTTTCGGGCCGTCGAATGGAGCCATGACCCCTGTCCCCATCCCGCGGATGCGCGCAGCCGTGGTCGGGCTGTTCGCCACCGCCGCCGCGCTCGGCTCCGGGCACCTGGTCGCGGGCATCACCGGCACCCGCACCTCACCGCTCGTGGCCGTCGGCAACTCGGTGATCTACCTGACGCCGGAGCCGGTGAAGGAGTTCGCCATCGCCGTGTTCGGCACCGGCGACAAGATGGCGCTGATGGTGGGCATGACGCTCGTGATCGCGCTGCTCGCCGTCTGCGCCGGGCTGCTGTCCCGGCGGCGCGCGTGGCCCGGGGCCGCCTTGATCGCGGTTTTCGGGCTGGTCGGCGTGAGCGCGGCGGTGGCCAGCTCGGACGGCGGCCTGGCCGCGGCGCTGACCTCGCTGGTTGTCGGCGTGGTCGTGTTCTGGTGGCTGCACCACGTCGCCGGGATGGCCTCGACGGGCCTGGACTCCGATCGGCGGCGGTTCCTGATCACCACTGGGATCACGCTGGTCGGGGCCGGTGTCGCCGGTCTGGCGGGCAGTTTCCTCCAGAACGCGACCGGGGTGTCGACCTCGCGGCGAACCGCCGCCGCGCGGATCCCGGAAGTTCCGTCCCCGCCCGTCCCGCGAGGCGCCGATTTCGCGTCCTCGGGCACCCCGACCTTCCTCACCGCGAACCGCGACTTCTACCGGATCGACACCGCGCTGACCGTTCCGCAGCTCCGCGCGGAGGACTGGCAGCTGCGGCTGCACGGCATGGTGCAGCGCGAGCTCGTGCTGAGCTTCGACGACCTGCTCCGGCGCAGGCTGGAAGCCCGGCAGATCACGCTCACCTGCGTCTCCAACCAGGTCGGCGGGAACCTGATCTCCACCGCGACGTTCACCGGGGTACCGGTGCGCGACCTGCTGCTCGAAGCCGGGGTGCGGACCGGGGCGCAGCAGCTGTTCACCACCAGCGTCGACGGCTACACCGCGGGCACACCGCTCGACGTGCTGCTCGAACCCGACCGGGGCGCGCTGCTGGCGGTCGAGATGAACGGCGAGCCGCTGCCCGCCGAGCACGGCTTCCCGGTCCGGATGGTCGTACCGGGCCTGTACGGCTACGTTTCGGCGACCAAGTGGCTGGTGGACGCCGAGGTGACGACCTTCGACCGGCCCCACTACTGGGAACGGCGCGGTTGGGCGCGGCAGGCACCGATCAAGACGGAGTCCCGCATCGATCGGCCGCAGCCCGGGCCGCCGGTGCCCGCGGGGGCGGTCACGGTCGCCGGGATCGCCTGGGCGCAGCACACCGGGATCGACCGGGTCGAGGTCCGCGCCGACGGCGGGCCGTGGCAGGTCGCCGAACTCGCCGTCGACGTCAGCCGGGACACCTGGCGGATGTGGCGGGCCGTGCTGCAACTCCCGCCCGGCGAGCACGTGATCGAATGCCGCGCCACCGACCGGACCGGGCAGACGCAGACCCCGCGGCGGCAGGGCGTGGTGCCCGACGGCGCGACCGGGTGGCATTCGGTCCGGATCACGTGCCGATGAGCGGGCACCACGTCATCCGTGCCCTGCTGGACTTCGCACGACCAGGCCGTAGATGACCATCACCGACAGGGCGATGACCAGGACCGACCACAGCGGGAACGCGGTGAGGAACACCAGGTGCCCGATGGCGCAGAGCGCGGCGAGGTCGATGCCGATGAAGCGGGCCCAGCCCCGGCCGTACACCGCGCCGATGCCGACGGCCACCTGCACCAGGCCGAAGACGACCCAGATCCAGCCCCAGACCGGGTAGTTGAACACCAGCAGCCGGGTGGGGGCGACCAGGAAGTACCCGGGGCGGACCAGCGCGGTGACGCCGGTGATGATGTTGAAGATCCCCAGCAGCCCCAGCATCGAGCCGGCGAAGGCGAGCCATCCGGTCGGGGCCCCGGCGGGCGGCGAGCCGGCCAGCGCCCAGGTGCTGTGCGCCGTCCCGGCGCGCTGCTCGGTCCGCCCTGCGCTCGGTTCGGAAGTCATGGCTCCCTCCCATCGCTCGTGCAACAGGAGTGCCCGCACCGGGCGAGGTTCAAAAGTCGACGGCGGTGAGCTCGTGCAGCAGTGCGACGGTGCGCCGCGCGGCCGGGTGGTCGGCGATCGACTTCTTCACCGCGACGTTGATCCGGCGCATCGGCGCCGGCGCCACCACGGGGACCGCGGTCAGCCCGGCGGGCAGGTTCCCGATGCCCAGGCGCGGGATCACGGTGATGCCGATTCCCGTTGCCACGAACGGGATCGCGGTCTGGTAGTCGCGGGTCTCCACCGCGAAGCGCGGCGCGTACCCCGCCTCGGCGCACGCTTCCAGGAGCACCTGCCGGCACGCTCCGGCGGCGAAGTCGTTGTCCACCCAGTGCCTTTCGGCCAGTTCGGCCAGCGGCACCTCCTTGCGCCCGGCGAGCGGGTCGTCGTCGCGGACGACCACCAGGTACGGGTCGTCGGTGAGGTGGCGCACCTCCACGTGCGGCGGGTGCTCGGTGCCGGGCCGCTCGACGAAGATGTCGATGTCCGGATCGGACGCATCGAGCTCGGTCAGCCGCAGTTCCAGCCGCAGTTCGGGGAATTCGGCGCGCAGCGCGGCGACGATCGAGGGCAGCCAGGTCGCCCCGGCGGTGCTGAAGTAGCCGATCGACAGGCTGCCGATGCGTCCGGCGCGCAGGTCGCCGACCACGCCTTCGAGCCGGCTGACCGCGGCGAACAGCGGCTCGGCTTCGGCCGCGAGGGTCTGTCCCGCGGTGGTCGGTTCGATCCCGCGACCGACCCGCTCGAACAGCTGCAGGCCGGTCTCGCGCTGCAGCGAGGCGAGCTGCTGGCTCACCGCGGACGGCGTGTAGCCGAGCGCGTCAGCGCTCGCGCGGATCGATCCGGTGGCGACGACCGCCCGGAGCACGCGCAGTCTTGGCAGGTCAAGCACACCCAGAACCGTACAGCATTGCTTAATCTTTCGGTAGAAATAATCACTTGTCCTTTCGTTTTGGCTTGGCAACGATAATTGTCGTGACCGAACAGACCCAGACCCTCCAACCCGCTCCCGCCACTGACGAGCGCAACCGGGCCGCTGCCGCCGCCCTCGTGACCGTGCTGCTGTGGGCGTCGTCCTTCGTGGCGATCCGAAGCATCGGGCAGTCGCTGTCCCCCGCACCCATGGCGTTGCTGCGCCTCGCGGTCGCGGCGACCGCGCTCACCGTCCTGGTGCTGATCCGGTTCCGCGGCCGCCCGCCGGTGCCGAACTCGCGCCGGACCCTGGTGCTCGTCGCGGTGTACTCGGTGCTCTGGCTGGCCGCTTACACGGTGGTGCTCAACACCGCCGAACTGCACATCGACGCGGGAACGGCCGCGCTGCTGGTGAACATCGCACCGCTGCTGGTCGCGTTCGGCGCCGGGCTGTTCCTGGGCGAGGGCTACTCGAAGGTGCTGATCGCCGGTTCGCTGGTCGCCCTGGGCGGGCTCTCGATCATCGCGTTCGGCTCGGCCGGGAACCGCGACGGGATGGGTGTGGTGCTGTGCCTGGTCGCTGCCGTCCTGTACGCGGCGGGCGTGCTGCTCCAGAAGGTCGCGCTGCGCGGCATCGACGGGCTGATCGCGATCTGGCTCGGCTGCGTGGTCGCGACCGCGGTTCTCCTGCCGTGGACCCCGCAGCTGCTGGACGAACTCCAGACCGCTCCGCTCGACGCCATCCTCAGCACTGTCTACTTGGGACTGTTCCCGACCGCGGTCGGCTTCACCACCTGGTCCTACGCCCTGCGCCGGATGAACGCGGGCCGGCTCACCGCCTCGACCTACGCGGTCCCGGCGGTCTCGACCGGGCTGTCCTGGCTGCTGCTGAGCGAAGTTCCGACGGCCTACGCCCTGCTCGGCGGCGTGATCTGCCTCATCGGCGTCGCGATCTCCCGCCGCGCTCCCCGCACCACCTGATCCGCCGTCACCCGGGGCCCGCCTCAATTCCTCGCGGAGGTGGCGCGACCCCGGGTGACGCGGCCGGGTGCCGCCTCGGAAACGCCGGACGAGCGGCGGTCAGCCAGCTCCCGCCGACGACGACCAAGCCCGGATCGACGTGACTCAGCGGCTCAGAAGTCCACGGCTGAGCGGTCGTCGATGCGCAGCACCGATTCCTGCGCGAAGCGCTTGGTGTACTCGGAGCGGATCTGCTCGATCTTCGGGTCGCTGTCCTGGTACTCGGCGACCGGGTAGAGCAGGACCAGCTCGAAGGAGCGCTCCTTCTCGATCACGCCGTTGTCGTCGCGGTACTGGCCGTAACCGTCCTGCACCGTGAGCCCCGCCGGGAACAGCGGCGTGACAACCTCGTCGACGAAGGAGCGGAACTGCTCGTCGGTGACCGGAGCTCCGCCGTCGGGACGCACGGTGCCGAACATCAGGCTGGTCTCGACGTACGGCGTGCCCCGTCCGCTCTGCACCGGAGCCTCGTCGCCGAACGCGCCGTAGGCGGCGGGCGCGGCCGCGCCGATCAGGGCGGAGGCCAGAACTGCCGTGGTCAGGCGCCACGGTCGCGTGATCGTCTTCTTCACGCCAGGAACAGTAAGCCCACCGCAGCCCGGAGGAACCGGCATCCCACTGGTCGGTCAGCAGAATTCCCACGATCAGGCGGGCACGACATGCTGATCGGTGCGCCCGGTACCACGTCCTGCCAGCCGAATCCCCACGCTCCACGCGCCGACCAACGGCACGATCCGCTTCCTCGGCGTCCCTGTCTCCGTCCGCGCCAGCAGGTAGCCCGGACCACCGCCGCCGAATGACCACTGTGGACGGAAGGGACCTGGGCGCAGCCCTCTCGTGCTGGATGAGTTTGCCTGTGTTGGCAGGTGACGGGGGTGCGCGACCAGGACGGCTCCGTGACCGCCTGCGATCGCTCGTGCGGGACCAGCGTGAACCTGGCCCCGCACCAGGTGCTACCGAGCGGGAGCGACGCTCAGTCGCGGCGGTCCCCATTCCGCGATGCGAACCGGCATCAACTCGCCGACTCGTGGGGTCCGGTCCCATGAATCCTTGTGCAGCAAGCCGTGGATCCCGGGCGCGACCTCGACGAACGCGCCGAACGGAACAACGGACACCACGGTCGCGTCGACGACGGTGCCCACCTCGTGTTCGTCCTGGAAGGCCTGCCAGGCAGCAGGCGAAACCTCATGAGAGGACATCGATCTCACCTCCTTCCGCAATCCCGAAAGATCGTTGGGACGCGTTCGGAGGGCGGGCTTCTAGCCCGCGCCGCGCTCACCGCGCGGCCGGGAACCCCATCTGTGCGCGGCTTTCAGCCGACCCGGCAGTCACGATTGGCAAGGTAGCAGAGCCGGCAAGACGCACCCCACCACCGCCGCCTTCATCTGGTCTTGACGGCCGGGCCACTGCGCAGGGGGCGGGATGACCGAGGTTCCGGCCGAACTCACCGAAGCCATCGACGCACGCCGCGATGCCCTGTCGCGGGAGGCCGACGACGAGCAGGCCTATCGGACTACCGTCGAGCTGGTCGACCTGCTCCTGCAGCGCGGCCAGCTGACCGGCGAGGATCCGGCCGAGGCGATCAGCATCGCCGGCGGGCTGAACGAGGCGCTCCCAGCGGACTCCCCCGCTCGAGCTTTCCCGCTGCTCCACCTCGCCATGGGGCACTGGGCGCGCGGGGGCCAGCAGGCCCTGCTGATCGCGCTGGCGCACCTGCGGGAGATGCGCCCGCTGCTCGACGACGAACTGCCGGTGCACGTGGAGATTCGCGCGCGGTGGGATTGATGTTCTCGCTGTGCGCCGGGGAGATGTGGGCCAGGACCTCGTCGTCGATGCGTCGCCCGGCAGCGCGCATCGACTCCACCGCCAGGCCGTAGTACTCGGTCGTCCAGGTCACCACGGCGTTGGTCACTAGCGTCAGGCACCAAGCCTGCTCGGTCTGGGCCTCCAGGTGCCGGACCCGCATCCTCGCTACGCCTTTGGCTGCGCAACCTCGGCCTCCCCAGGCGCGACGGCCGCACCACCACGATCCGCCAACTCGTCCTCCAAGCACCCGCCCCCGTCGTCGCCGGAATGCTCGGCTACCACCCCAACACCACCGAGCAACTTGCCGCCGAAGCCAGAACCACATGGAAGCGCTACGCGCCCGGCGATCACGGCAAGCACTAAACCGTGCCCTACTGACATCGCCTGTTGGTGCACAACGCGATCGTGCTGTTCACCACCCGCTACCTCAATGCTGCGATCACCGCGCTACGCGCCGGCAGCTACGAGGTCCGCGACGCCGACGCCGCACGGCTGTTGCCGTTCGTGCGCCATCACATCAACATGCTCGGCCGCTACTCGTTTCTGACTCCGGAGCTGGCTGGTGGCCTGCGACCGCTGCGCGACCCGTCCGAACCCGACGAGGACGGCTGCGTCTAAGCCGTCTCCGGCAGGCCCCGTCCGCTGCGAGTTTCAGGCTCCTCGCCCCGGGAAAATTTCTGCGATGGCCGCTGTAGACATGCTCGCTTGGCCCTGTTAGGGTATCTCTCCACAGACGGAGAGCACTAAAGCGCCATCATCGACGAATCGGCGCCGCGAGTGATGAAAGTGGAGCTGTATTGGCAGCTCCCTGGGGGCAACCGGCCGGTTGCCCCCAGGGAGCGAAAAAGGGTAAGTCCGCAATCCGTACGCGAGTGAGAAGGGGGTCGTCGAGTCATTGTTTTCCCCGCCGCCCCACTCCCGGTGTTCGTGGATGGATGAGCGGCCTGAGTAGTGAGTAATTACCTCCTCGCGGCCCCCGGTGCACCAGTGGTGCGCCGGGGGCCTTGTTGAGGGGTGAGGGAGCGGTATTGAACGAGGATCGGCACGGCGCCGACGCGAAGTTCGACGACGAGGATTACCCCGCCTACACGATGGGGCGGGCTGCGGAGATGCTGGAGGTGACCCAGCCGTTCCTGCGGTCGCTGGAAGAGGCCGGCCTCATCGATCCGCAGCGTTCGGCCGGGGGGCACCGGCGCTACTCGCGGCGGCAACTGCGGCGGGCCCAACGCGCCCGCGAACTCATCGACCAAGGCACTCCGGTTGCTGCGGCGTGCCGGATCATCACCCTCGAGGACCAGCTCGCCGAGCACACCGGCCCGCCGGAGAAATGAGGAGAAGTGCCTGTGCGTGCCCGACTGGCCGCCGCGTGGCTGTCCGCGGCGTTGGTGGCCTACTTCGTGGTGACCGCGCCTGTTGAGGCCGCTGATCTGACCCGCGCAGTGCTGGACGGACTCGCCGCCGCAGCCCACAGCGGCATGGTCTTCCTGAACAACCTCGCCACATGACAGACCCCCGGCGCTCCCAGGTGGGAGAGCCGGGGGTCTGCTCGCCGCGTCAAGAGGTGGCGGGTGTGATGGGCAGGAGGAGCCAGACCGTGATGTGGTGGCAGATCGCCGCTGCGGTGACGGCGGTGTGGAAGACCTCGTGGTAGCCGAACGTGCTCGGCCACGGGTCGGGCCACCGGGTGGCGTAGCTGAGGGCGCCGAGGGTGTAGAGGACGCCACCCGCCAGCAGCAGCACCAGTCCCGCGACACCGGCGGTGCGCAGCAGGTCGCCGAGGACGAACACCGCGACCCAGCCGAGAGCGATGTAGAGCGGGACACCGACCCAGCGCGGCGCGTGGGGCCAGGCGAGTTTGAGCAGCATGCCGCCAAGCGCTCCGGCCCACACCACGCCCAGCACGATGCGCGCGGTGTCCTGGGGCAGGGCCAGCAGGCTGATCGGAGTGTAGGTGCCTGCGATCAGCAGGAAGATCATCGAGTGATCCAGCCGCCGCATCCAGGTGCGAGCACGTTCGGAGCGCCACGTGATGAGGTGGTAGACGGCGCTGACACCGAACAGGCCGAGCACCCCGGCCGTGTAGAGCGCCACGGCCACGGTTGTCGTCGGCCGGCCGGTCGTGGCGGCCAGGGTGATCAGCACGATGCCGGATGCGGAGAACCCGATCACGCTGGCCAGGTGAATCCACCCTCGCATCCGGGGTTTGACCGAAGCGTAGGCGCGACGCGTCGTCAGAACTTCGCTCATGCCACCAGGGTACGAATGTTCGTGCTGCGCAGGGCTTATGCGTTCGATCGCTGACCTCCGGGCTCGTCGGCGGTAAACGGGGCGCGGAGGGGGCGCAGAGTCTCCTCGTCCTGATCTGTGCGCCGAGGCTGGGGGGCTGGGGTGGTGCGGGGCGTGCTGGGCTCGAGGAACGCCACCGGCGCCACCGGCCTCCGATCGCGGGGTGGGCGCGGGTCGTGACGCGGGAGAGCCCCGCGCCGGTCAACCTGCGCGGAGCCGCTCCGAGGCCCGTTGCCGGGGCGGAGGGAGGTGGAGAGGTTCACAGGAAGGTCCTTTCGGGGAGGCTCATGCCCACGGGCGCAGCCTTTTTCGGCTTCACGTTCAGCGGGCAGGTAGTGGGGTGGTCAGTCGGTGTCGGTGACGAACACGCGTCCTCCGCCGTATGCGGCGAGCTGGTGGTGGGCGCGGGCGATCGCGTCGTGTTCGGTGCCTGCGATGCGCGCGGTGTGCTGGCCTTCGGCATCGGTGATCTGCCAGGCGTCATCGGACAACGTCCGCGCGACGTGGCGGGAGTGCCGCATCAGGCCATCACCGCCGCGGTGTGCTGCCGAGGCGCAGGCGTCGCGGCCGTGGTGGTCGCGAACTCGGCGCGGGGGCTGCGGCCCGGGAGTGCGCTCACTCCGGCCGCATGCAGCACGCGAAGCACCCGGGGCGCCGCGTTGATGATGTGGAGGGGGATGTGCCGATGGGCCGCGTAGGTGCGTGCAGCGACCAGGAGGTCGAGCCCGGCGGTATCGATGGTGCTGGCCAGGGCCAGGTCCACGAGCGTGTCCGGTGGTCCGGTCAGCAGGTGCGGCCAGAGCCGCTCGGCGAGCAGGGTGACACCGTCGCCAGCGAGGTCACCATCCACTGTGAACACTGTGGGCAGGGTCGTGATCAGGCTGTAGTTAGCCCGCATCGGGCTCCAATGCACGTCGAAGGATCCTGTGGCCTGGCGCAACGCAGAGAGTCGCCGCTGCAGGACCGCAGGCAGAAACAAGGCTCGGCTCCGGGAACCGCGCAAACGCGCTCGGCTCAACCGGAAGAGAGAAAACTGGTGTTGCAGCAGGCTGCGGCCAGCCGTTTCGTTGCGCGCCCAGTGGCGGGCAGCGTCGTCACGGCGGAGAGCGTGCTGCTGGACTAGATCGGTTCGGCCCGCCTCCACCGCACCGCAAATGGCGGGTGCGGGAGCGATGCCGGGTGAAACCGTAGTCCCCGGCCCGCACACGAGGTGCGGGCCGGGAAGAAACTCAGCGGAGTCTCAGACCGCGCGCACGAGGTCGGCCTGCGGGCCCTTGGGACCCTGGCTGACCTCGTAGGTCACCTGCTGGTCCTCGTCCAGGCTGCGGAAGCCGCCGGCGTCGATGGCCGAGTAGTGCACGAAGACGTCAGGGCCGCCGTCGTCCGGGGCGATGAAGCCGAAGCCCTTTTCCGAGTTGAACCACTTCACGGTTCCGTTGGTCATGTCAGTCTCCTTCGGGAGCTGGGGTATCACGGGCACCCACACCGTGCGGAGGCCCGGGCCGGGGGATCTCAGACGGCGGCTCACTCCAGCTGCAAACCAAAGAAAGAAGCTCGCCCGCATCAACATCCTGCGAGCATGCACAAAACACGAACCCAGAAATACAACGACCACCACTCACCCTACACGCCCCGCGTGCCGTCAACACCCGGGGCGCACCGGTGGACTCACTCAGCACCCGGCTCCGGGGCGGCATCAGGTGTCGCCGAGGGCCGCGAAGCGCCAGCGCACGACTCCGCCGCCGGGGCAGGCGCATCGTGGCTTGGACCGCGCACCACGAGGTCCCTGCGGCACTCCGCCGGGCGGCCTTCACCTACCACGGCCGCTGAACAGCGCGGACTGGCCCCAGAACCCGACCTCAGGTCCACCGCGCTACCGGCCGCCCGAATTCCCGCGATCGGGCAACCGCACCCGGCCGATAGGATGATCACCGTGGCGCTGGAGTGGAACGACCTGCTGATCGGCGCGCCCGGCGAGCGGTGGCGAACCACCCCGACCACCCGGCGCGTGCTGGTGGTCGTGCACAACGTCACCGCGGCCACCCGACTGCTCGACGTGGTGCCGCTCTGGGCCGGCGACCTTCGCGTCCAGACCGCGTTCACCTGCATCGGATCGAGCGCGTTCACCACCGGCACCACCGAATTCCTCGCCGAGCGCGGCATCACGCCGATCGACTGGGAGCAGGCGGTGCGCGGCGAATTCGACCTCGCCGTCTCGGCGAGCTACGGCGGACCGCTGCACGAGGTCAACGCGCCGTTGATCGTCCTTCCCCACGGAATGGGCTACAATAAATTTCTAGAATCCCGGAGAATCCCGGAGAATCCCGGAGAATCCCGGAGAATCCCGGAGAATCCCGGAGAATCCCGGAGAATCCGGTCTTCGGTCTTCGGTCTTTCCGATGCGTGGTTGTTGCACGAGGGCGAG
>NZ_JAQGLA010000070.1 GCF_027853915.1 Saccharopolyspora oryzae | reverse complement strand
CCGGCCCAACGCCCGCAGGCTCCGCCGCACCGTCATCGCGGCGGCCGCCGCCAGCACCACCAGCACGGCCCCGCCCACGACCAGCTCGATGATCACCAGCTGCCCCACCGTCGCCTCCACCCCGGCCAGCGACAGGGCGAGCACGGCGAGGCGACCGTTGGGCAGCGCGACGGTCCGCACCCGCCAGTCCGAACCGCCCGCCCGGTCCGGCACCGTTCCGACCGCGGGCGCGCGTTCCGGGTGCAACACCAGCGGCCCACCGGCATCCCCCTCCGGACTCCCGAGCACCCCACCGACCTGGCCATCGGCCGGATCGAACACCAGCACCCGGAAATCGGTGGGCAGCTCCCCGCGCCCCCGCACGTGCTCCGGGGGGACGCGCATCGGATCCGGCGGCGGCAGCACACCGTGCTCCCACGGTCTGGCCAGTTCCGCCAGCCGGTCGTCGGTGCGGGTGATCAACGACCGGCTCAGCAGAACGGCGCTGGTGGCCCCCATCGCCATCAGCCCGATCACCAGCGCGCTGAGCAGCACGAGCACCAGCCGCCCGCGCAACGTGCTGAAGATCCTCATCTCCGCTCCGGCGGCAACCGCAGCACGTACCCCACCCCTCGGATGGTGTGGATCAGCGCGGGCGACTCCGCGTCGACCTTGCGCCGCAGGTAGCTGATGTAGGACTCGACGATCCGGCTGTCCCCGCCGAACTCGTAGTTCCACACGCGGTCCAGGATCTGCACCTTGCTGACCACCTTCTCCGCGTTGATCAGCAGGTAGCGCAGCAGCTTGAACTCGGTGGGCGAGAGGGTGATCAGCCGCCCACCGCGGCGGACCTCGTAGCTCTCCTCGTCCAGCTCGACGTCGTGGTAGCGCAGCGTCGAGTCGTCGGCCTGCGCGGGCCGCACCCGCCGCAGGATCGCGCGCAACCGCAGCACCACCTCGTCCAAGCTGAACGGCTTGGTGACGTAGTCGTCGCCGCCGGCGGTGAGCCCCGCGATGCGGTCCTCGACGGCGTCCCGCGCGGTCAGGAACAGCACCGGCACCGTGTTGCCGTTCGCGCGCAGCTCGGTGGCTACCGAGAACCCGTCCCGGTCCGGCAGCATCACGTCCAGCACGACGATGTCCGGCCGGAACTCCGCCGCAGCGGCCAGACCATCAGCGCCGGTACCTTCGCCGCGCACCTCGAACCCGCTCAACCGCAACGCGGCGGTGAGCAGTTCCAAGATGTTCGGCTCGTCGTCGACGACCAGCACCCGAGCGGAATCAACCACGGCGACCAGTCTCCCCCGCCAACCTGGGAAGAACCTGGAAGCCCGCTGAGACCGCCCGATGATGTCAACGGCGGGGAGGGCGTCGACACCCTCCCCGCCTGCCGCACCCGGTCAGCTCCGGGTCCCGCGCCTTATCCGCACGCGTACAGCTCCAGCCCGCTGCCGGCCGTGCCTCCCCACGCCGCTGGATCGACCGCGGTGCAGTTCTGCTTGACCCACGCATCGCGGTCGCTGCGCGCCCGGCCGCCCTTCATGTCCGCGCCGCCCGGCATCTCCACACCTTCGGGCATCGCCATGCCACCCGGCGGCTGCATGCCTCCGGGACCGCCCCCGAGCAGCACGAATCCGAGCTGGCCGGACTGCTTCCACTCGGTCAACCGGGCCACCGACGGCGCGTCGTCACCTCCGCTGAACCCGCCCATCCCGATCACGGTCACATCGGAGTTGATGAGGTACGACGAAGCACCCATCGCCCCGCCCTCGACCGCGAGCGGCACCTCGATGCCCCCGGCCTGCGCCTGGACGTAGTCGAGCAGCTTCCGCTGGTCGGCGCTGAGCGAGGCACCGCCCATCTCGCCCATGAGGCGCCGCTGCTTCCCGTCCCCGCCGGGTGGCGGCATCCCGTCGCCGCCCATTCCCGGCGGGCGCATCCGGTCTCCGCCCATCATCGACGTTTCCGGCCCGGCCATCGGGTTCACGCCGCCCATCGGGGACTGCCCACCGGCCACGGCGATCGCCGACCACGCCGTAGGCACCAGCAGCATCGCGGCCAACCCCAGAACCAGGCCGGATTTAGCCAGAACCGCACCGCCGCGCCGACCGATCAGCAGCGCGACCAGCGCGACTACTCCCAGCCCCACCGCGGCGTACCCGGCCCACGCGTGCCAGCTCAGGTCGCGCGCGACGATGACCATCGCCCACGCCGCGGTGATCGCCACACCGATCGGCAGCAGCCACGCCTTGCCGCCCGGTTCGCGGTACCAGCGCCAGAAGCGGACGAGCCCGGCCCCGACCAGCGCGCCGACCGCGGGCGCCAGCATCGTCGTGTAGTAGGGGTGCATGATGCCCTGCGCGAAGCTGAGCATCAGGCCGATGACCAGCAGCCAACCGCCCCACAACACCCAGCCCGCGAGCTGCGCGCGATCCACCGGGCGACGCCGGATGCCGACCACCAGCATCGACACCAGCACCAACCCGCACAGCGGCAGCAACCAGCTGATCTGACCGCCCACCTGCTCGTTGAACAGCCGCAGAAGACCCGCCGAGCCGGAGAAACCGCCGCCGTGGCCACCGGGACCGCCCGGACCACCAGGGCCACCGGCACCGCCGGCGTGGCCGCTCTGCCCGAAGATCCGGCCGAACCCGTTGTAGCCGAAGATCAGGTCCAGCGCGGAACCGTCCTCGCTGCCCCCGATGAACGGCTTCGGCGAGGGCCACAGCGCGGTCGCCGCCACCCACCAGAACGAGCTCACCAGGAGCACGACGGCCGCCACCCCGAGGTCCAGCAGTCGACGCCCCCACCCGGCCCGGCTGCCCAGCAGGTAGGCAGCGATGAACGCGGGCAGCACCATCCACGCCTGCAGCATCTTGGTCAGGAATCCGCAGCCCACCAAGAACGCGGCCAGCGCGACCCAACCGGTCGCCCGCCGCGTCTCGAACGCCCGCGTCATGGCGTAAGCGGCCGCGATCACGAGCAGAACCAGCAGCGTATCGGGGTTGTTGTCGCGGTTGATGACGACGGTGATCGGCGTCAGCGCCATCACCAGCGCGGCCAGCAGCGCGGCGTGCTCCCCCGCCCAACGCCGAACCGTGCGGTGCAGCAGGAACACCGCCGCGACTCCGGCGACGGCCTGCGGGACGAGCACGGCGAACTGGTTGAACCCGAAGATCTTCACCGAGAGCACCTGCAACCACAGGGCCATCGGCGGCTTGTCCACGGTGACCACGCCGACCGGGTCGAAGGAGCCGAAGAAGAACGCCTCGAAGCTCTCCGACATCGACTTCACGGCCGCCGAGTAGTACGAATTCCCCCACGAACTCCCGATTCCCCACAGGTACAGCAGCGCGGCGATCCCGCAGATCACGGCCAACGCCCACGGCTCCCACCCGCGGGAACGGGACGGGGCCGGAGCGGCGATCGGCTCGGCAACGGCGGTCATGACGCACCTTCCCCGCGCGGCCGGAACACCCAGGACCGCAGCAGCACGAATCGCAGCGCTGTGCCCAGCACCGAGGACACCACGAGAACCAGGACTTCCAGCCACCTCGACGGATCCGCCTGCCAGGCGTTCAGGACGAGCAGCGCACCGGAGGTCACCGCGTAGTACAGCGCGAACACGACGAGTCCTTGCAGGTGCACGCGCCCGGACGAACCCGGCTCCCGCAGGAAGGTGTACCTGCGGTTGGCCTCGGTGTTCCACAGCGTGGTCGCGATCAGCGCGACCAGGTTGGCCAGCAGCGGCGGCCACCAGTTGCGCAGCACCGCGTACAGCACCGCGGTGAGCACAGTGGACACGAGACCGATGGCGCCGAACGAAACCAGCTGCCACAGCAGGCCGTTCTCCCGCTTCGCCAACGCCGCCTGCGGATGTGCCGCGCGCGGCGCCGGCCGCTGCGGCAGACCCGCCACCTTCGCCTGGCCGGTGAACTTCGCCCGCGCGACCCGCACCAACCCGGCGATGTCGTCAAAAGCCGTCCGCACCACGTTCACGCGCGTGTCGACGTCCTCGACCCAGTCCACCGGAACTTCGTGCACCCGAAGACCATTGTGCTCGGCGAGGAGCAGGAGTTCGGTGTCGAAGAACCAGGAATCGTCCCGGACCGCGTTCAGCAGCGGCTTGATCACATCGGTCCGCGCCGCCTTGAACCCGCACTGCGCATCGGTGAACCGCGCGCCGTGCGTCCAGCGGACCATCCCGTTGTAGCAGCGCGAGATCAACTCCCGCTTGCCCCCGCGCACGGTCCGCGCCCCGCTCGCCAACCGCGACCCGACGGCCAGGTCGGAATGCCCGTTGACCAGCGGCGCGACCAGCGGCAGCAGCGCGTCGAGCCCGGTGGACAGGTCGACGTCCATGTAGACCACGACGTCCGCATCGCTGTACCCCCACGCGGTGCGCAACGCCAACCCGCGCCCCTTGCGATCCAGGTGCAGCACCCGAACGCGGTCCATCGCGGCGGCCAGCTCGTGCGCGACGCGCAACGTGGCGTCGCTGCTGGCGTTGTCGACGATCGTGATGGTCCAGGAGAACGGGAATCCAGTGGCCAGGTGCTCGCTGAGCACCTCCAGACACCCCGGCAGCGAATGTTCCTCGTTGTAGACCGGGATCACGACGTCGACCGTCGCGGTCCGGCGCGATGCCCGGCTCTCGACATCGAGCTGCGGCACGGCGCTCATCTCCCACCACCTCTCATCCGGCTTCGGAACCCATCAAGCCGGACAGAGGTGCGAGCACCCTCGACATCACCTGGGAACTACCTGGGAACCCCAGTCGCCATGGTCCAGACCACAGTTTCAATTGAAACTGTGATCCGCAGTGGGTGGGATTTGCAGTTTCAATTGAAACTGTGGTTCCCGCGCACGAAACCGCACGGAGCCCGAATGGTCAGAGGTGGGCGTTCCTCGGTTTGGGTTGGCACACCGGGCAGGTGTAGGAGGAGCGGTTCATGAAGGCGTCGCGCCGGATCGACGCGCCGCAGCGCGGGCACGGCCGGTCGAGCTGGCCGTACACCGCCAGCGACCGGTCGAAGTAGCCGGACTCGCCGTTGACGTTGACGTACAGGGCGTCGAACGAGGTGCCACCGGCGTGCAACGCGTCCTGCATGACCTCGGTGACGCCGTCGAACAGCTCGCGGATCTTGGGCCGGGTCAGCGTCGCCGTGGGCCGCGCCCAGTGCAGCTTCGCGCGCCACAGCGCCTCGTCCGCGTAGATGTTGCCGATGCCGGACACCAGGCTCTGGTCGAGCAGCGCCCGCTTGATCCCGGTGCGCCGCGCCCGCAACCGCTCCACCAGCCGGTCCAGGTCGAAGGTGGGCTCCAGCGGATCGGGCGCGATGTGCTCGACCGGTTCGGGCACCGCGACACCGTCCACCTCGACCAGATCGGCGAGGTGCACGCCGCCGAACGTGCGCTGGTCGACGAACCGCAGCTCCGGACCACCGTCGGCGAACCGGAACCGCACCCGCAGGTGCTTCTCGTCCGGGACGTCGGCGGGCTGCACCAGCAGCTGACCGCTCATCCCCAGGTGCACCACCAACGCCTCGCCGGCGTCCGACACCGCATCCCCGTCGCCGAGCTCCAGCCACAGGTACTTGCCGCGGCGCCGAGCCGCGCTCAGGACCCGACCGGCCAGGCGCCCGGCGAGATCTTCCGGTCCGGGCACGTGGCGGCGCACCGCTCGGGGATGCAGGATCTCAACGCTGGACACCGTCCGGCCGATCGCGTGTTCGGAGACACCGCGCCGGACGACCTCGACCTCAGGCAACTCGGGCACGAAAACATCTTCGACCACGCCCGCCGCGCAAAAACAGGCGGCCCCGCGAATCGCGGGGCCGCAGAGCCTGTCTTCGATCTTCGAGAGAGCTCAGGCGGAGTTCTCGGTGCCTTCGCCCTTCGGCTCGGAGAGCTGGCGCCAGGCCGCTTCCGCAGCCTTCTGCTCGGCTTCCTTCTTGGTGCGGCCGTCGCCGCGACCGTAGGTCTGCCCGCCGACGGCGACGTAGGCGCTGAACTCCTTGCGGTGGTCCGGCCCCTGCTCCTCCACCCGGTACTCGGGCACGCCGAGGCTGGCCGACGCGGTCAGCTCCTGCAGGCTGGTCTTCCAGTCCAGGCCGGCTCCGCGCTGCGGCGCCTCGGCCAGCAGCGGCTCGAACAGCCGGTGGACGACGTCGCGCGCGACGTCGATGCCCTTCGCCAGGTACACCGCGCCGAGCACGGCCTCCAAGCCGTCCGCGAGGATGCTCGCCTTGTCACGGCCCCCCGTGAGCTCCTCGCCCCTGCCCAGGAGCAAGTACTCTCCCAGACCGCCCTCACCGAGACCGCGTGCGACGCCGGCCAGCGCGTGCATGTTGACCACGCTGGCGCGCAGCTTCGCGAGCTGCCCCTCCGCGAGTTCCGGGTGGTCGTTGTACAGGCGATCGGTGATCACCAGTCCGAGCACCGCGTCACCCAGGAACTCGAGCCGCTCGTTGGGCGGCAGGCCACCGTTCTCGTACGCGTACGAGCGGTGGGTGAGAGCAAGGGTGAGCAGCTCGGCGTCGAGCTCGACGCCGAGCGCTGCCAACAGCGGAGCCCGGTCCACGTTCCGGGCCCGCGGCTGCTTTCCCCCCACTTCGCGACCGCCGATCAGGCGGGCTGGACGACCTGGCGGCCGTCGTACTGGCCACAGGCCGGGCAGACCACGTGCGGCAGCTTCTGCTCGCGGCAGGCGCCGTTGGAGCACTGCACCAGCGTCGGCGCCGAGGTCTTCCACTGCGACCGGCGGTGACGGGTGTTGGCCCGGGACATCTTGCGCTTCGGGACGGCCACGACTAGTTCTCCTCCTCGGTCCCGCCGAACCGCTCTTGCAGCGCGGCCCAGCGAGGGTCAATGGTCTCATGCGTGTGATCGGGGGCGAGTTCGGCCCACTTCACGCCGCACCCGGAGCACAGCCCCTGGCAGTCCGGCGAGCACAACGGTGCCGAGGGCAGCGACAGCAGCATCGCGTCCCGCACCACCGGTTCGAGGTCGATCAGGTCGTCCACGACCCGCTCCACCTCGTCGTCATCGCTGGTGGCGTCCGTGGCGCTGTCCGGGTAGGCGAACAGCTCCCGCACCTCGACCTCGACCTCGTCGGAGATCGGGTCCAGGCACCGGACGCACTCACCGGCCAGGTGGGCCACGGCGGTACCCGACACCAGCACGCCCTCGACCACCGACTCGGCCAGCAGGTCGAGTTCGACCGGCTCGCCCTCGGGCACCTTGATCATGTCCAGCCCGAACCCGGCCGGCGCCGGGGCCTTGCGCGTGTAGGCGCGGCTGCTGCCGGCGCGGTGGCCGATCTCCCGGGTGTCGATCACCCACGGGCCGACCTGCGCGGCGCGCGCATCGTGGTTCTGAGACATCACAAAGTTTCGGTGGTAATTCGATCGGGCAGTTTCGCGGCATCGGCGGACGACGCGAGCACCGATCGCAGCGGCGACCGGCACGCCGTCCAAAGCCAGCTTTCCAAGGGTACGCGACCCCTCCCCAGCGGCGACACCAGGCCCCGCCGCCGGGATCAGTTCGCGGCGGCCCCGCTGCCCGAGCCCCACTCCTCGTAGTCGAACGGGGCGCCGACCGGGCTGCGCAGCTGCTGGCGGCCCTTGCCGACCGTGCGGAGGGTCCGGCTGAGGAGGTCTTCGAAGTCGGCCAGGCGGGAGTCCACGTAGGCGTCGCACTCGGTGCGCAGCCGCTCGGCGTCCTCGTTGGCCTCCTCCACGATGCGCTTGGCCTCGCTGTTGGCCGCCTGCACCACCTCGGTGTCGGCGACCATGCGGGCCTGCTCGGCCTTGCCCTCGTGCACCGACTGCTCGTAGGCGGCCCGGCCGGCCTGCACCATCCGGTCGGCCTCCGACTGGGCGCTGCTGACGTAGTCCTCGTACTCGCGGCGGCCGGCGGTGACGGCCTGCTCGGCCTGGCCGCGCGCCTCGGCCAGCATCTCGTCGGCCTGCTCGCGCGCATCGGCGAGCAGCTGCTCGGCTTCGGCCCGGGCGGCGGCGAGGGTGCGCTCGGCTTCGCTGCGGGCGTCGGTGACCGACTTGTCGGCCTTCGCCTCGGCGGTGGAGACCACCTCGTCGCGGTGGTCGAGCACGTCCTGGGCGTCGTCCAGTTCCTGCGGGATCGCGTCCCGGACGTCGTCGAGCAGCTCCAGCACGTCACCGCGGGGCACCACGCACCCCGAGGTCATGGGAACGCCGCGCGCCTCTTCCACGATCGTGACCAGCTCGTCGAGGGCCTCGAACACCCGGTACACCTTGATCTCCCTGCCGTCGTAGCCGCCGCAGCGGCAAGCATCTCAGAACTCCCCGGAACCGATGATCACGGGCCGCTCCGCTCCCAGTCTGCCCGCGCCGAGCACCGGGGCGCGGGAAATCCGACGTCCGCGTGTCAAGACCGGGCCCACCGGCCACCCGAACCGGTGAAGCATGGAACGCCTCCCCGGTCGGTCCGGGGAGGCGTTCCGCGTGGATCAGGCGATCGTCAGGCGTCGATGTTGGTCAGCTTGAAGCTCTCGTAGTGGTCTTCGGTGTAGAAGTACTCGCCCTTCTCGCCGACGACGAAGCGGCGGGCACCTCGGTCGTCGCTGCCGGGGGTCTCCACCGTGTACTCGTGGTAGTAGCCGTCAGCGCAGTCCGGCAGGATGCCCTCCCGGTTGCTGAACACCGTGCCGTCCTGCGGGTACGGGTAGGGGCCGCCCTTCTTGATCAGGTCCACCGTCTCGGTGGCCTCGGGCGGCAGCTGGGACAGGTTGACCTTCTCGAACTGCGACGTGTCACCGCACGGCGCGGCCTGCACGGCCACGACCGGCGCGGAGACCGCGCTCGTCTGGACGCCGACCAGACCCGCCACGGCGAGCAGGCCGACCAGCAGCAGCTGCACTGTCTTCGACGTGATCCGCATCATGCCCAGCAACGCTAGATGCCGACCGTGATCACCTTCTGAAACTGACGTGAACCCGAAGCGACCGCACGCCCATCGTGCGACGCCCGTTAACCCCGACGGCCTAGGGAGCCGGCTTTAACCCGACTTGCGCGCGGCAGCAAGAACCTCAGCCGCGTTCGGCCAGGCGTTCGCGCAGGCGCTGCTCGATCTTCGGGGGAACCAGGTTGGAGACCTCGCCGCCGTAGGTGGCGACCTCCTTGACCAGGGAGCTGGCCAGGAAGCTGTACTGCGGGTTGGTGGACATGAACATCGTCTCGACCCCGGACAGCTGCTGGTTCATCTGCGCCATCTGCAGCTCGTAGTCGAAGTCGCTGACCGCGCGCAGGCCCTTGACGATCGCGCCGATGCCGTTGGTCTTGCAGTAGTCCACGAGCAGGCCGTGCCAGGCGTCGATGCGCACGTTCGGCCACGGCTCGGTGACCTCGCGCAGCATCTCGAGCCGTTCCTCGACGGTGAACAGGCTCTTCTTGCTCTTGTTGATGAGCACGGCGACGACGACCTCGTCGAACAGCTTCGACGCTCGCTCGATGATGTCCAAATGACCGTTGGTGACGGGGTCATAAGAGCCTGGACACACGGCACGCCTCATGCGCCCGAACGTTAGCAGCACCCAGCAGAACCGCCCACGACGAAGTGTCGTGGCTCACCGGCGCCGCAGTTTCAATTGAAACTGCGATCCGCCGTGGCCAGGATGTGCAGTTTCAATTGAAACTGTGTTCAGCCGGCGCTGAAACGATCAGTGGTCCTCGTGCTCGGCCCAGTGGACGGCGGTGTCCCCGTAGCGCTTGCTGCGCAGCGGGTGCAGGTTCGGCGGCCAGTCCGGTTCTCCGCTGCGGAGGGCCCGTTCCACGATCACCAGGCTGCCCGGCGCAGTCCAGCCGTTGTCGACCAGCGCGGCGAGGACCTGCTGCAGCTTCTCCGGCGGGAGGTCGTACGGCGGGTCGGCGAGCACCACGTCGAAGGGTTGGTCCGCCGGACTGCTCAGCAGCGTTTCGGCCTTGGCCTGCGCCACGTGGACGTCGCGGAACCCGAGCGAAGCGGCGTTGCGGCGCAACATCGCCGCAGCGCGGCGGTCGTGCTCGACGAAGGTGGCGTGCGAGGCTCCGCGCGAGAGGGCCTCCAGGCCGAGGGCGCCGGAGCCGCCGTAGAGGTCGAGCACTCGCGCGCCGGGGAGTTCCATCGCCGATTCCAGCGCACTGAACAGGGCTTCCCGCACGCGCTCCGAGGTGGGTCTGGTTCCCTTCGGGGGCACGTCGATGCGCCGCCCGCCCACGCTTCCGGCCACGATCCGAGTCACCCGTCCATCGTGGCGCACAGCCACCGGGGCCTGGCCCGGAGGGGCTCGTTCGCGGTCATTTTACGCCGGGGCCCCGGGCTTCCCCGCTGCCGGGAGCGAGCAACGTGACGGCGCCCCGGGCGTAAGCTATTTGGTCTGCCTACCGCGCCAGACCGGGAGTAAGACACAGGTGTCCGAAGCGTCCATCAAGCAGGCCGAGATCGCGGTCGAGCAGCAGCACGTCGACCGGGTCTACAGCCGTCTCGACGAGCTGCGCGCCGAAGCCGAGGCGATGCGCGACAAGAGCTACGAGTACGGCCAGGAGGCGACGCCCGAGGCCCTCAACGAGCGCGACGTGATGCTGCACCACGCCAACCGGACGCTGCAGGCGCTCAACGCCGAGTCCGAGGGCCTGGTGTTCGGCCGCCTGGACTTCGCCAGCGGCGACGCGGTGCACATCGGCCGGTTGGGCATCCGCGACCCGCAGTTCGAGAACCTGCTGGTCGACTGGCGCGCCCCGCTGGCGTCGGCGTTCTACCAGGCGACCCCGGAGCACCCGCAGGACGTGGTGCGCCGCCGGGTGATCCGCTCCTCCCGCGAGCAGGTCGTGGACGTCTCCGACGACCTGCTGGACCCGGAGCGCGCGCCGGAGGACATGCGGGTGATCGGTGACGGCGCGCTGATGGCCGCGCTGACCCGCTCCCGCGGCGACTCGATGCGCAACATCGTCGCGACCATCCAGAAGGAGCAGGACGACGCGATCCGCGCGCCCGAGGGCGGGGTCACCGAGATCACCGGCGGTCCGGGCACCGGCAAGACCGCGGTCGCCCTGCACCGCGCCGCCTACCTGCTCTACCGGGACCAGCGGCGGCTCGGCGGTCCCGGCGTGCTCGTGGTCGGCCCGTCGCCGGTGTTCATGTCCTACATCTCGCGGGTGCTGCCGTCGATGGGCGAGCACAACGTGGAGCTGCGCGCGCTCGGCGAGGTGCTGGACGGCATCAGCACGGCCAAGATCGACGATCCGCGCACGGCGGAGGTCAAGGGCTCGTCGCGGATGGTGAAGGTGCTGCGGCGCGCGCTGCGGCTGCCGCCGCCGGACGCCCCCGAGCTGCTGCAGATGTTCTACCGGGGCACGGTGCTGAAGCTGGAGGCCGACGACCTCAAGCGGATCCGCCGCTCGCTGCACAACAAGGGCCACCAGCCCAACAAGAACCGGATGCGGGCGGCCGACGCGCTGCTGGAAGCCCTGTGGCAGAAGGCGAAGCAGGCCGCCGACGAGAAGTTCCAGCCGGACCGGGAGCAGCTGATCACCGAGATCGGCGACCGCATCGAGTTCCACCGGTTCCTGGTCGCCTGGTGGCCGCCGACGTACCCGATGCAGGTGCTGCGCTGGCTGTCCGACCCGACCCGGTTGTCGCAGGCGGCGCGCCGGTTGCTGTCGGCCGAGGAGGTCGACCTGCTGGCGAAGTCGTGGACCGAGGTGACCGAGTGGACGGTCGCCGACATCGCGCTGATCGACGAGCTGCGCGGCCTGGCCGGCCCGCCGCCGAAGCGCCGCCGCGTCGAGGGCGAACCCGAGCAGCCGAAGCGCGCGGTCAACTACGACGAGTACGCGCACGTGGTGATCGACGAGTCCCAGGACCTCTCGCCGATGCAGTGGCGGATGGTGGGCCGCCGCGGTCGCCACGCGAGCTGGACGATCGTGGGCGACCCGGTGCAGTCGTCCTGGCCGGACGCCGAGGAAGCGGCGACCGCGCGCCAGGAAGCGCTGAGCGCGCAGCGCACGCACCGCCGCTTCACGCTGCACACCAACTACCGCAACTCGGCGGAGATCTTCGCCCTGGCCGCGGACGCGGTCCGCGACCTGGTGCCGGCCGACGACCTGCCGGAAGCGGTGCGCACCACCGGCATCGAGCCGACGGTGCGCGAAGTCCCGTCCGAGCAGCTGCCGGAGGCGGTGCGCAGGTCCGCGGCGGAGCTGGCGGCGGCAGCGGAGGGCACCATCGGCCTGATCACCACGATGGCCCGCCGCGACGAGGTCCGCACTTGGCTGTCCACTGTGGATGGTGAGGATGCGGAACGGCTGCGCGTGGTCGGCAGCCTGGAGGCCAAGGGCATGGAGTACGACGCGGTCGTGGTCATCGACCCGGACGGCCTGGCGGCGGAGTCCAGCACCGGCCGCCGAGCCCTCTACGTCGCCCTCAGCCGAGCCACCCAACTCCTCACCGTCATCCACCCGCGCTGACACCCCGCGAAGAGCGCCTTCCACCACCCGGCGGAGGGCGCTCTTCGATCTTCTGCTGCCATGTGCGCTTCGGGAATCTCTTGGTGGAGAACCCCTTCCACGCCTGAGGGGCGGATCAGGCCGGTGGGTGCGGGCTGCCGACTGCGGCGAAGAAGGCCGAGCGGGACGGGTCGTGGTCTGCTGGGAGCGGGCCGTCGGAGCGCCACTGGGACGGGTAGACCAGGCCCGGCTCGACGAGGTCGTAACCCTCGAGCAGGTGCTCGATCTCCGCGCGGCTGCGCAGGATCATGGGCTCCGTGGTGTCCGCGTTGAAGATCTCCACCGCGCGGCGCATGTCCTCCGGGTGGTCTTCGTCCGTCATGTGCGAGAACACCAGGTAGGAGCCGGGGCGCTGGACCGCCCGGTAGCGGTTCAGGATGCCCACCGGGTCGTCCTCGTCGGCCAGGTAGTGCGCCATGGCCACCATCAGCACCGCGATCGGCTCGTCGAAGTCCAGCAACCGCCGGGTTTCCGGGGCGCCGAGGACCTCGTCGGGGCGGCGCATGTCCGCGTGCAGCACGACGGCGTTGCCGTTGCCCGCCAGGATCCGCCGGGAGTGGGCGACCGCGATCGGATCGATGTCGACGTAGACCACGCGCGCGCCGGGATCGGTCTGCTGCGCGATCTCGTGCACGTTGCCCACCGTCGGCACGCCCGATCCGAGGTCGAGGAACTGCCTGATGCCCTGCTCCTGGCAGAACCGGACCGCGCGGCGCAGGAAGGCCCGGTTGTCCTGGGCCGGCTGGGGCGTGCTCGGCACGATCTCCTTGATCTTGTCCAGGACCGCGCGGTCGACCTCGAAGTTGTGCGAACCGCCGAGTCCGTAGTCGTAGACCCGGGCCGGGCTGGACTTCGCGGTGTCCACCTCCGGCGGAACCCAGCTCAACGAGACGTCGTCAGCCATCGCGCACTCCCCTTCGGCGATCACCGGGCGACCACATCCTGGCACGCCCGGTCACCGGCGTTGAAGGGGCCGAACAGCGGAACGCGGGCCGCCCCGGAAAGTCAGGTCACGAAGCGGATCGTCCAGAAGTCCGAGGACAGGGCTCTTTCCGTCAGGTACGGGTACGGGAGCGCGAAATAACCCTTCTGCCCCCAGTCGGCACCCCAGGAGTTGCGGCAGAGGAAGCTCTGCTGGGCATCGTCGTAGCCGACGGCCACGACCGCGTGCCCTCCCATGATCTGCTCTTGCGGGCTCGGCATCGGCACGACGCCGGTCTTCGCGACCTCCTGGCTCTCGAAGCTCTCGTACACGGTGAACCCGAACACGAACGGATATCCCGTGGCGAGGCAGCCCCGGAACTGGTCGAGGTCCCGAGTTACGCGCTGGTAGGACGTGACCCTGTTCTGCAGGGCATCCTTGTAGCACCCGTCCGACGGCGCCTCGGCTTCTCGCGCACCGGGCGGGAACAGCCCGTCGGGCCCGGCGGGCGTGTCGTCGTAGGGCCATTCCGTTTCGGGGCACACGCCCAGCTTCGCCACGCTCTTGATCCCATCGCGGATTTGAGCCCCCGAATCCACGGGCACATGACCTTCCATCGCCCGCTCGTTGTAGTAGATGAACAACCTGGACGGCAGGAAATCCTGCGACTGCTGCTTTTCCAGGTCGAACTGGATGGCTCCCGCTATGGCGTTCGCGGTGCAGCTGCCGATCCGCCCCTGGTCGTAGGGCTGCGGCAAACCATTTCGGAGATCGACGCTGGAGGGCAAGCTAACCAATGCCACGCGAGGTGCCGCGTAGAGGAAGTCGCGAGCATCCGGAAGATCCGGCGACCAACCATAACCGGCGATCTTCCTGGGCTTTTCCTTCACCATGAAAAACTCCTGATCTCATCCGGGAATGCAGATGGTCTGCCCGCTGAGTATGCGGTCAGGATTGGCGATGTGGTTGTAGTGGGCGAGCTGGTGCCAGTCGACGCCGAATCTCTCACCGATCTGCGAGAGCGTGTCCCCGTACTGGACGGTGTACGCGTTGCACACGTTCTGCGAACTCGCCAGCCGGAGGACCTGCCCGGGATAGATGCGGTTGGCGTCCTGGATGTTGTTGATCCGCGCCAGGTCCGGCCACGACACGTGGAACCATTCTCCGATCTGGGACAGGGTGTCGCCCTGCTGAACTTGGTAGGTGTTGCAGTCGGTCATCGTTTTCCCCTCGCCGAACTCCCAGGTGCGCACCCCACGTCGCGCACTACCCCAGTAGGGCGCGCCGCCGTCCGGTCGAGCAATGAACCCCCGGTTCCATCGAAGGTTCACGGCCGTCTCCGGACCGGCGGATCGCCTTGCCCCGTTCGGCGATTCGCACCGGCATCGCATCGCGCGTGGTCCCCGCTGAACCCCGGTTGAACCTGCTCCGCCGTTGCGCCGCGGCGCCGCGCGCCCGGAGGATGAGGCCGGGTTCGCCTCGGGACGGAGGATCCGTCGTGAACACCTCGCCCGACAACGGCAGAACGTTCCTCGAACGGTTGTGGCCCAGAGTTCGGCTGTGGCGGTTCCGCGAGCCTTGGCGGTGGTGGCCGTGGGGCCAGCGAACGCTAGCCCGCATCCAGGAGCTGAAACCGCTTCTGGAGTGCGCGAGAGAACAGGATGGCGCGCAGTGCAGCGCAAAGTTCTGCGATACCGCCGAATCCCTCATCGACAAAGCCGAGAAAGCGATCAAGGGCGCCCGGTTGCGGTGGTGGCTGCTGCCGTTGATTTCGCCGCGATTCAGCGCAATGGACAATGCGCTGGCGAACACGAACAAAGCGCACGTCCTTCTCGTGAAAGCGCTGAAAGCGGAGGAGCTCAAGGCCAGGTTGCCGGAGCTGGCCGCGCTGGTCAGATCACACCTGATCAAGATCGACGAACGGCGGATCGATTTCGAGAGAACAATGCAGGAGCGCGACGATCTCAGCAAGGTCGAAAAGGGCAGGCAAACCATCGTCGACGCCCTCGACGCGGTCTACGAGATCCGAATGCGCGAGATCATCAGAGTGCGGAGCTTCGTTCGGATCGTCATCATCTGGACGTGGGGGCTTTTGATAAGCGCTGTGCTGATAGCGTTCGTCGTCCACCCGGAAGCGAAGGTCTCGTTGTGCTTCCCCTCCTACCCGAAGATGCCGACCCCAGGCCAACCGGCAATACCGTCCGGCCCGGTCGTGCAGGTGTGCCCCACCAGCGGTTCGCCGGGCTCCAACGGCGAGCCGAGCACGTGGGACTACCCGGTGGTCGAAGCTGCCGGCCTGTTCGCGGCAGCCATCACGGCAGCCGCCACGATGCGCCAGATGCAGGGTGCCGCCACGGCCTACAACGTGCCTATCGCGCTCGCCCTGCTCAAGCTGCCCACCGGCGCGCTGACCGCCGTGCTCGGCCTGCTCCTGATGCGCGGGCAGTTCGTACCTGGGCTCACGAGCCTCGACACCCCGGGCCAGATCGTCGCGTGGGCGATCGTCTTCGGCGCCGCGCAGCAGCTGTTCACCAGGTTCGTCGATGAGCGCGGTACAGCCGTGATGCAAGCCCTGCCCGGCCCGGGGAGTCCTCACGCCGACCCTCCGCACAGCGGAAATCCGTCTCCACAGCAAGGGCAGTAAAACCATCGGGCACGAAGGCTCATGTGCACCGCGGACAACCCTCGTAGGGTGTCTGGTGTGTCCGCATTGCCCTTCGGCGGACGGGATGCGCACGCCGTTCCCGGTCCTGGGGGAGCACACCATGATCAATCTCATCATCGTGGCCGACACCCGGTTCCACCGCGAAGGCCTGGCGCTCGCGTTGCGCTGCGCCGGGCCCCGGATCGACGCCATCACGGCCCTCGCCCGCCCTGAAGAGCTGGACGCGACCGCAACCGGACGATCCGGCAGCGTCCTCCTGCTCGACGTCACCAACACGTGCGATGGCCCTGGCACCGTGACCGCACTGCGCTGCAGGCACCCCCACCTGCGGATCGTCGCCCTGGGAGTGCCGGCCTGCGAAGCGGAGATCGTCGCTTATGCGGAAGCGGGTGCTGTCGGCTATCTGACGCGCGACAGCTCGATCGCGGAACTCGTGTGCACGATCGAAAGCGTTGCGAGAGGCGAAATGCGCTGCACGCCGCGCGTGGCAGCGGCGCTGGGCCGCCGGGTGGCCGAACTCGCCGACGAACTCCGGCCGGCCGGCGCGGGGGAAAGTCTGAGCCGCCGCGAAGCGGAGGTCGCGGTGCTGCTGGAGCTGGGTTTGTCCAACCAGCAGATCTCCCGGCGGTTGTGCATCGCTCTGGCCACGGTGAAGAACCACGTGCACAACATCCTGACGAAGCTGGAGGTGCCCACCAGGGCGGAGGTCGCCGAATGGGCGTGGCGGCAAGAATTGCACCGCAGCGTGGTGGTCAGACAGCTGCCTGAAATGGCCACCTCGGACCACAGCGGCGGAACGTGCCGACGCACCGGCGAAAGCCCACCGCACGGGAACGACCGTGCGATCCCCGACCAGCGCCGCTTGTCGCGGATCGCCCTCGGGTCGACGCGGGCAGCACCCCGCGAATCCGCGTCCACACCGTGATCTGCGCCGGCGCTCCGCAAACCTGCTGATCGAAGACCCGTTCCGCTCCTGGGACGACGAAAACGCGGGCCGCCTCCGAGGGAGGACGGCCCGCGTTTCGCCGTGGTGCTCAGCCGAGTTCGATGATCAGGTCTCCGCCTTCGACCTGCTGCACGGCGCCGATGGCCAGGCGCTTGACCTGACCAGTGGTCGGAGCGGTGATCGCCGCCTCCATCTTCATCGCTTCGATGGTGGCGATGGTCTGCCCCGTCTCCACGGCGTCCCCCTCACCGACCGCGAGGGTCACCACGCCGGCGAACGGAGCCGGGACGTGACCAGGGTTCGAGCGGTCCGCCTTCTCCGCGATCGGGAGGTTGGTCGCCACCGAGCGGTCGCGGACCTGGATCGGCCGCAGCTGGCCGTTCAGCGTCGCCATCACCGTGCGCAGACCGCGGTCGTCCGGCTCGCTGATCGCTTCGAGCCCGATGAGCAGCCGCACGCCCGGCTCGAGGTCGACCGGGAACTCCTCCCCCGGCCGCAGGCCGTAGAAGAAGTCCTTGCTGCGCAGCAGCGAAGTGTCGCCGTAGGCCTCGCGGTGCTCGGTGAACTCCTTGGTGGGCTTGGCGAACAGCAGCCGGTTCAGCGTGGCGCGGCGGTCCGAGGCCAGCCCCGCGCGGTCCTCTTCGGACAGTTCCGCGATGCGCCGGACCGCGGTGCGGCCCTCCAGGGCGCGGGTGCGGAACGGCTCCGGCCAGCCCGCCGGCGGCTCGCCGAGCTCGCCCTGCAGGAAGCCGATCACCGAATCCGGGATGTCGAACTTGCGCGGATCGGCCTCGAAGTCGGACGGGTCCACCCCGGCGCCGACCAGGTGCAGCGCGAGGTCGCCGACCACCTTCGACGACGGCGTCACCTTGACCAGCCGGCCGAGGATCCGGTCGGCCGCGGCGTACATCGCCTCGATCTCCTCGAACTTGTCGCCGAGACCGAGCGCCACCGCCTGGGTGCGCAGGTTGGACAGCTGACCACCGGGGATCTCGTGGCGGTAGACCCGGCCGGTCGGCGAGGCCAGCCCGGCCTCGAACGGCTGGTAGATCTTGCGCACCGACTCCCAGTACGGCTCCAGGTCGCACACCGCCCGCAGGTCCAGGCCGGTGGCGCGCTCGGTGTGGTCGGTGGCGGCCACCACCGAGGACAGCGCGGGCTGCGAGGTGGTGCCGGACATCGAAGCCGTCGCGGCGTCCACCGCGTCCGCACCGGCCTGCACCGCCGCCAGGTAGGTGGCCAGCTGGCCGCCCGGCGTGTCGTGGGTGTGCAGGTGCACCGGCAGGTCGAACTCCGAGCGCAGCGCGGATACCAGCTTCGCCGCGGCCGGTGCCCGCAGCAGACCGGCCATGTCCTTGATGGCCAGCACGTGCGCCCCGGCGTCGACGATCTGCTCGGCCAGCCGCAGGTAGTAGTCCAGCGTGTACAGCTGCTCGTTCGGGTCGGACAGGTCGGCGGTGTAGCACAGCGCGACCTCGGCGACCGACTTCCCAGTGGCCCGCACCGCTTCGATGGCCGGGCGCATCTGCTCGACGTCGTTGAGCGCGTCGAAGATGCGGAAGATGTCGATGCCGGTGTCGGTGGCCTCCTGCACGAAGTGCTCGGTCACCTCGGTCGGGTAAGGCGTGTAGCCGACGGTGTTCCGGCCGCGCAGCAGCATCTGCAGGCAGATGTTGGGCACCGCTTCGCGCAGCTTGGCCAGCCGCTCCCACGGGTCCTCGGCGAGGAACCGCAGCGCCACGTCGTAGGTCGCGCCGCCCCAGCACTCCAGGGACAGCAGCTCCGGCGTCATCCGGGCCACGTGCGGTGCGACGGCGAGCAGGTCCTTGGTGCGCACCCGGGTCGCGAGCAGCGACTGGTGGGCATCGCGGAACGTGGTGTCGGTGACGCCCACGCCCTTCGACTCGCGCAGCCAGCGGGCGAAGCCCTCCGGCCCGAGCTCGACCAGCTTCTGCTTGGAACCGGCGGGCGGCTCCACCGACAGGTCGGCGGCGGGGAGCTTGAACACCGGGTCCGGCGTGGTCGGGCGCTCGCCGTTGGGGCGGTTGACGGTGACGTCGGCGAGGTAGTTGAGCAGCCGGGTGCCGCGGTCGGCGGAGTGCCGCGCGGTCAGCAGGTGCGGGCGCTCGCCGATGAACGAGGTGGTGACCCGCCCCGCCGCGAAGTCCGGGTCGTCCAGAACCGCCTGCAGGAACGGGATGTTCGTGGACACGCCGCGGATGCGGAACTCGGCGACGGCGCGCCGCGCCCGCGCCACCGCGGTCTCGAAGTCCCGGCCGCGGCAGGAGAGCTTGACCAGCATCGAGTCGAAGTGCGCGCTGACGCTGGTGCCGGCGAACGCGGTGCCGCCGTCCAGGCGGATGCCCGCGCCGCCCGGCGAGCGGTAGGCGCTGATCATGCCGGTGTCCGGGCGGAACCCGTTGGCCGGGTCCTCGGTGGTGATGCGGCACTGCAGGGCGGCGCCGCGCAGCCGGATCGAGTCCTGGGACATGCCGAGCTCGTCCAGCGTCTCCCCGGCGGCGATGCGCAGCTGCGACTGCACCAGGTCGGCGTCGGTGACCTCCTCGGTGACCGTGTGCTCGACCTGGATGCGCGGGTTCATCTCGATGAACACGTGGCGGCCCTGCTCGTCGACCAGGAACTCCACGGTGCCCGCGTTGACGTAGCCGATCTTGCGGGCGAAGGCGACCGCGTCGGCGCAGATCCGCTCCCGCAGCTGCGGGTCGAGGTTCGGCGCCGGGGCGATCTCGATGACCTTCTGGTGGCGGCGCTGCACCGAGCAGTCCCGCTCGAAGAGGTGGATCACGTTGCCCGCGGCGTCGGCGAGGATCTGCACCTCGATGTGGCGCGGGTTGACGACGGCCTGCTCCAGGAACACCGTCGGGTCGCCGAAGGCCGATTCGGCCTCGCGCATCGCCGCTTCCAGCGCTTCGCGCAGCGCCGACGGCTGGTCGACGCGCCGCATGCCGCGCCCGCCACCACCGGCGACGGCCTTGACGAACACCGGGAACGTCATGTCCTCGGAGGCGGCCAGCAGCTCGTCGATGTCGCGGGACGGCGCCGAGGAGTCCAGCACCGGTACGCCGGCCTCGCGGGCGGCGGCGACCGCGGTCGCCTTGTTGCCGGTCATCTGCAGGATCTCGTGGCTGGGGCCGACGAAGGTGATCCCGGCTTCCCGGCAGGCCCGGGCCAGATCGGGGTTCTCGGACAGGAATCCGTAGCCGGGGTAGATGGCGTCGGCGCCCGCCTGCTGCGCGGCCTTGATGATCTCCTCGACGGAGAGGTAAGCGCGGACCGGGTGACCGGGTTCGCCGATCTCGTAGGACTCATCGGCTTTCAGACGGTGCAGCGAGTTGCGGTCTTCGTGCGGGAACACCGCGACGGTGCCCGCACCCAGCTCGTAGGCGGCGCGGAAGGCGCGAATCGCAATCTCACCGCGGTTCGCGACGAGAACCTTGCGGAACATACCGGCTCCTCGGTTGGCGGGTGTCGGTCAGTGCCAGCACGGTACCGCGAAAATTCCCCCTTCCGGGAGAACTTCCCGAGTGATGGACACCTCCATGCCCCCATGACCTGCCCAAACAACCCTTCCGAGCAAGGTCTGGACCAAAAGAAAAACAAAATAATTTTCGCCGAGTGCAAGTTTCGATCTCTTGTTCCCGCCGAGCCATGGCGCACACCGCCACGAGCAGTTGATCCGCCGTTCAAACAACCGCAACGAAGCGGAGAGCACTCACGCCCGCAGCTCTCCACGAGAAGACCGAATGATGCCGTCCATGCTGACGCACCCACCCGCAATCGGCAGCGCTGCAGCAGTTCCGCGGCCGTCGGGTCGATCTGGAGCGGACGGAAAAACGTGAGACCCGTGATCCCAATGTGCATGGGGACGGGTCCGCACCTGTCCCTGCGGTCAGGTCTTCTCGAGGTACTCCGCCCGGTCCGCGTCGACCACTTCGGCGACCATTCGGGCCAGGCCCGGGTGGTTTCGGAGGGCCGGGTCCTGGTCGACGATGTGGGCCGCTTCGTCGCGGGCCGCCGCGATCACGTCCTCGTCGCGGAGCAGGGACAGCATCTTCAGGCCCGACTTGCGGCCGGACTGGGCCGCGCCGAGGACGTCGCCCTCGCGGCGCAGTTCCAGGTCCAGGCGGGCGAGTTCGAAGCCGTCGGTGGTCGAGGCGACCGCGTCCAGCCGCTCGCGCGTGGTGGTGCCGCCCACCGCCTCGGTGACCAGCAGGCACAGGCCCGGCGCGCTGCCCCGACCGACGCGACCGCGCAGCTGGTGCAGCTGGCTCACGCCGAACCGGTCCGCGTCCATGATCACCATCACCGTGGCGTTCGGGACGTTCACGCCGACCTCGACCACGGTGGTCGCCACCAGCACGTCGACCTCGCCGTCGGCGAAGGCGCGCATCACCGCGTCCTTGTCGTCGGCGGCCAGCCGCCCGTGCAAGATGCCGATCCGCAGGCCGGCCAGCGGTCCGGCCCCGAGCTGTTCGGCCACGTCGAGCACCGCCAGCGGTGGGCGGCGCTCCTCGCCGTCCTCGGGCGGCGGTTCCTCGCCGCCCCCGTCGCTGTCGTCCACGGCGGTCTTGCGGGTCTTCTTCTTGCCCTTGCCCGCGGTCTCCTCGTCGTCGCCGATCCGCGGGCACACCACGTAGACCTGGTGCCCGGCCGCGACTTCCTCGTGGATGCGCGTCCACGCCCGCTCCAGCCAGGTCGGCTTCTCCGCCACCGGCACCACGCTGGTGCTGATCGGCGAGCGCCCCTGCGGGAGTTCGCGCAGCGCCGAGGTTTCCAGGTCGCCGTAGACCGTCATCGCCACCGTGCGCGGGATGGGCGTCGCGGTCATCACCAGCACGTGCGGCGACGTCTCCTCGCCGCCGCGGGCCCGCAGCGCGTCGCGCTGCTCGACGCCGAACCGGTGCTGCTCGTCGACCACCACGAGTCCGAGGTCGGCGAAGGAGACCCGGTCCTGGATCAGCGCGTGCGTGCCGACCACGATCCCGGCTTCGCCGGAAGCCGCCTCCAGCAACGCCTTCTTGCGCTGCGCCGCACCGAGCGAGCCGGTCAGCAGCGTCACCCGCGTGGCTTCTTCGGCGCCGCCGAGCTCGCCCGCCATGGCCAGGTCGCCGAGCAGTTCCCGCAGCGAGCGGGCGTGCTGCGCGGCGAGCACCTCGGTCGGGGCGAGCATCGCCGCCTGCCGACCGGCGTCGACCACCTGCAGCATCGCGCGCAGCGCCACCACCGTCTTGCCGCTGCCGACCTCGCCCTGCACCAGGCGGTTCATCGGGTGCTCGACGGTCAGGTCCTCGGCGATCTGCTCGCCGATCTCGCGCTGCCCCTTGGTCAGCTCGAACGGCATCCGCTGGTCGAACGCGGCCAGCACGCCGTCGTCGCGGCGCGGGCAGACCGGCGCCGGGTGCGACTGGTTCGAACCGCGCAGCTGCGCCAGCACCAGCTGCACCGACAGCGCCTCGTCCCACTTCAGCCGGTCCTGGGCGGCCGCCACGTCGGCGAAGCTGTGCGGCCGGTGGATCTTGCGCAGCGCCGACTCCAGGTCGGCCAGTCCCAGCCGGTCGCGCATCTCCGGGGGCAGCTGGTCGTCGGTGCCGTCCCAGACGTCGAGGACCTGCCCCACGCAGCGCGCGATGGACCACGACGGCAGGCCCTGCGCCGACGGGTAGACCGGGATAAGCGCGGAGGCGAACTCCTCGGCGGCCGAACCGATGTCGGTGGCCTCGTCGTCGAACAGCTGGTACTCGGGGTGGGCGAGCTGCAGCTGCTGGCGGTAGGAGGTGACCTTGCCGGCGAACATCCCGCGCCGGCCCACCACCAGCTCCCGCTCCCGCCAGGCCTGGTTGAAGAAGGTGCAGGTCAGCGACCGGTGCCCGTCGGTGATGCGGGCTTCGACGATGGTGCCGCGGCGGGACTTCATGGTGCGCTTGGTGACCCGCTCGACCTTCGCCAGCACGGTGGCGTGCTCGTCGATCTCCAGCCCGGCGATCGCGGTCAGCTCGCCGCGCTCGGCGTAGCGGCGCGGGTAGTGGCGCAGCAGGTCGCCGACGGTCACCAGGCCCAGCGCCGTCTCGAGCGCCTTGCCGGACTTGGCGCCGAGCACCCGGTCGAGCTTCGCGTCCAATGTGGTCACAGCTGGTCCTCCGCCGCGCACGTCGTCACCGGTCAGGCACCCAGCAAGTTAGCGCCTGCCTTCGATCCTGGTATTCGGTCTTCGTCTTTCATTCGCCGCCAGGCGAATAGCCCACCCTCGCAGCTTGCACCGCCGCGGGTTCTCAGCGTTCGCCTGGCGAGGACGGCCCAGCCGCCGTGTATTGGCATACATAAGGCTGGGCACCCGCAGACCAGGCGGGCGCTGAGGTTCCGCCACCCGCACCGCCACGCAAAACGAGAGCTTCAGACAAGTTCTAGCGGACCGCACTGACGTCTCGATCAGTCGGTGGAGTGCCCTCGCTACGACTGCCCAAGCGCCAGCCCAGCCAACCCGCTAGGGCGCCGCCCAGCAGCAGCCAGCCGGAACTGGGTGGATCGATGGCGTCGCGGAAGCTCGGCGCGTCCAGGTTGGCCACCGTGGTCAGGACCACCGTGCCGAGCATCGTCGCGCCGAACGCGCCCAGTGCCGCCGAAGCCCAAGCCAGACCGCGCCGCTTCAGCACGCCGCCGAAGCCGAGCACGCTCCAGACCGCGGCGACCACCAGCCACCAGACGAGTTCCTCGAAGAGGAAGTCGCGCAGCGGGCTCGAATCCTCCGGTGCTCCGGAGAACGTCCACTCGACGGTGATCGGCTCGGGCAGCCTGGCGCGCAGCGCCGTCGGGACCAGCAGCATCAGCAGCGCGACGAGCAGCGTCCAGCCACCCACGAACCAGAGGTACCGCCGCCGGACATCCACGCCGCTCTCCCGCTCAACTCGACGACCGGTGACGACAGTACCGGCTGCCCAGGTCAGGCCGTCGCGACCGGCTCAGGTCGGACCTCAGAGCGCGGAGCGCTCGGTGATGAGGGCGTTGACCAGCTCCGCACCCCGGGTCGGGTGGTCGACGCTGATGTAGAAGTTGCGGCCCGAGTTCAGGCGCAGGGCCAGGCATTCGCCGCCGCGGAGCATGATCGCGGTGGTGTGCGGCAGCACGCGGTAGCCCCAGCCGCCGACCTCCGTCGCGCGCCGGATCTCCACCCGCGCGCTCTCGATCTGCTCGAGCCGGATCCGCCGGACCGGCCAGCGCAGCGGGCCGAACGAGGTGCGCACCCCGCGCTCGTCGACCTGCACCCGCGCCGAGGACAGGGCGAGGACGAGCAGCCCGGACAGCATCAGCACCAGCGCCGGGGGCCACGCCTGCAGCGCCAGCGACACGACCCCGACCAGCAGCGTGATCCCGCCGATGACCAGCAGCGTTCGGCTCCGGACCGAGGACACCCACACCGCGCGCTCCCCCGGTTTCAGCGTCAGCTCGGCGAGTTCCCCGGCCTCTTCCGGCTGCGCGTCCGGGCCGCGGTTGCCGACCCACCAGCCGAGCCAGCCGACCAGCGCGGCGAGCGCGAGCACCGGGATCACCTGCCAGACCGGCAGCGACCTGGCCTGCTCCCACCCGGCGGCGTCGAGGTTCGCCCAGGTGGTCAACGCGGACATGCCGACGGCGAAAGCGGCACCGGCGCCCAGGATCGCCGCGGCGCTGGCCCGCGCGGCCCTCCGCTCCCAGCCGCGCACCGCGACGACGACCGCGACCACCGCGATGATCAACCACATGACCAGGTCGAACACCAGGTGACCGGCGAAGGGCATCGAGTCGTCCGGCGCCCCGGAGATGCCCCAGTGCGTGGCCATCGGATCCGGCAGCCGGTCCCGCACGGCGAACGCTCCGACGAGCAGCGCTGCGGTCACGGCGGCCACCCACAGGCCCGCTGCGCCCAGGAATCGGGTGCGGTAGGTCATCTCGCCTCCTGCTTCTCGGCTGCTATCCACTCGACGACGTCGTCCGGCCGGTACCCGTGCCGGGCGGCTTCGGCCAGCAGCTCCTGGAGCTTCTGCCGCAGCGCCGCTTCCGGATCCGGGCGGTTCAGCACGCTCACCCCGCGCCCGCGCCGGAACTCCAGCAGCCCTTCTCCCCGCAGCTGCCGCAGCGCGCGGAGCACGGTGTTGGCGTTGATCTGCATCGCGACCGCGAGGTCCCGGGCGGGCGGCAACCGGTCCCCCGGCTCGACCTCGCCCGCCGCGATGGCACGCCGGATGGCGTCCGCGGCCTGCTCGTGCAGCGGACGCTCGTCGTTCAGATCCAACGAGAGCAACATGGTGCTATTGACATTAGCACCATTAATTCCTCACGAGCCACCGATCTGTTCAAGCGGTCGCGAAGGGCCTTGCTGACCAGCGAAGATCTCGGCGGCTACTCCACGCCGAGGAGCAGCAGCGCGCCGAGCTCCCCCGCCGGGTAGCCGGCGAGCTCGACCTCCGGGTGGGAACGCCGGAGGTGATCGGCCAGGACGTCGACCAGGCCTGGCGGGGCGTCTGCGTGGACCAGCGCGGTGACCAGCTCGCCACCGGTGCTGAGCATGCGCGCCGCGAGGTCGCGGGCCGCCGTCGGCACGTCGTCGCCGATCAGCACCACGTCCCCGTCGATCAACCCGAGCACGTCACCCGGGCGGCAGCGACCGACCCAGGTCAGCGCCTCGGCATCGGCGATGCGCAGCTCACCGCGCCGGGTCGCCGCCGCGGCTTCGGCCATCGCGACCTGGTCGTCGGCCCGACGCCGCGTCACGTCGTGCACCGCCAACGCGGCGAGCCCCTGCACCGGGGACGCCGTGGGCACCACGACGACATCCGCACCGTCCGCGCTCACCCCGGCAGCAGCCCGCTCCACCAGCACCGCGGTGTCCGGATCGTTGGGCAGCACCACGACGTGCGCCGCCCCGCTGGCCTCGACCGCCTCGCCGAGCCGTTCGGGCGTCGGCTCCGGACCGACGACGAGCACGTCAGCGCCTTCCGCGGCGAACAGCTCCCCCAGCTCCTCGCTGGGCACGCAGGCCAGCACCGCGGCCTCGCGCGCGAACGCGGCCTGCTGGTCGGCGAACCGGGTCACCTTGATGTTGCGCACCCGGCCGCTGTCGATGCCCGATTCGATCGCCGCGCCGATCTCGTCGCAGTGCACGTGGACGGCCCACGACCCCACGCCGTCACCGACCACCGACACGCAGTCGCCCAGACCGCACAGCACCTCGCGCAGAGCGGTCGCGCGCTCCTGGTCGGTGTCGCCGAGCAGGTACATGACCTCGTACTCGTACTGCGACTCGTGCTCCAGAACACCGGATTCGCCGGGCAGCGGAGCCGCCGGGGCGAGCTGCTCGCCGTCCCGGACGACCGCGTGCAGCGCGTCGAGCACCACCACGAAACCGCGTCCACCGGCATCGACGACCCCGGCGTCCGAGAGCACGGAGAGCTGCGCGGGGGTCGCGGCCAGAGCGTCAACGGCAGCCCGAGTCGCACCGTGCACCGCGACGTCCAGCTGATCGGTCCCGGCCGCGCCGCGAGCTGCGGCCCGCAGGACCGACAGCACAGTGCCCTCGACGGGCTCGGCGAGCGCCTCGCGGGCGAGCTCGTCGGCCCGGGTCAACGCGGCGTGCAGATCGCGCCCGTCGGCGGCCGTAACATCCCGGAGCTGCTCGGACACACCGCGCATGGCCTGCGAGAGCAGCACTCCGGAGTTCCCGCAGGCGCCGCCGAGCGCTCCCTTGGCGAGGGCTCCGAGCACCCCGCCGAGGGTGTCGGGCGCGGCCGCGTCCAGCTCGTCCACAGCGGCCCGCATCGTCTGCAGCAGGTTCGTGCCGGTGTCCCCGTCGGCGACCGGGTAGACGTTGATCCGGTCGATCGCGGCGCGCTCCGAGACGAGCGCAGCCAGGGACAAGTCCGCCCAGCGCCGGGCCGCCGCCGCATCCAGCGTCCGCAACAACCGGACCTCCTCCTACCATCGGATTGGCCTGACCCTAGTCCCGTCCGGGGCCACGCGCCCCCACCGCCGGAGGGGCGGTCAACGGTGGGATACACTGATCCGGTCCCAGGGTGGCGATGACCCAGGGCGTCCGGATTTCCGGGCTCAGGCCGCCGCCAACGGCGGTGAACAGCAAGCTCTCACGCAAGTGGGGGTCGCTTGCGTGGCTCTCATCGCTGTAACCGTCAAGCAAAGTAAGGGGTGTCTGACGTGGCTGCCGTCTGCGACGTCTGCAAGAAGGGACCTGGCTTCGGCAACTCGGTCTCGCACTCCCACCGGAAGACTCGGCGCCGGTGGAACCCGAACATTCAGACCGTGCACGCCAAGATCGGCCTGTCGCAGCGCAAGCGCATGAACGTGTGCACCTCCTGCCTGCGAGCTGGCAAGGTCGCGCGCGGCTGAATCACAGCGCGTTAAACCCCGAGGTCATCAGGGCCTCGGGGTTTTTGCTGCTCAAGGCCTGTCTCCGGTGGTCGTTCCGAGTAGCGGTGCGGGTAGCGGAACCTCAGCGCCCGCCTGGACTCCGGGTGCCCGACTTGATGTATGCCAATACACGGCAGCTGCGCCGTCCTCGCCAGGCGAACGCTGAGAACCCGCGGCGGTGCCAGCGCCGAGGGCGGGCCATGCGCCTTCGGCGCATCAAAGACAAGGACAGAACGACCACCAAGGAGACTTCCTACGAAGTGTGGTTGCGCCACTGCGGCTCGACCTTCTCCCACTCGGCCGCCCAGGCCTCGAGCCGGCGGTGGGTGACCCAGGCGCGCGCGCCGAGCAGGCCGAGCGTGGTCATCAGCGCAGCTCCGAGCAGGACTCCCGCTCCGGCCAGACCCGCTGCTTGCGCCGCTTCGCCGCCGGTGAGCGGCGGGGCGACCAGCCGGTCCTGGTCGTCCACCCAGATCGGGAGCGTGCCGGCGGCCGGCGCCCGGGCCGGCAGGTCCACCACCGCGAACCGATCAGCGGGCGGCTGGCCCCAGTGCACCGCGACCGGCCGGTGCCCCGTCGCGCTGCTGGGCAGCTCGGCCACCACCGAGGCCACCACCTGGTGCCTGGTGGCCTGCTCCTGCTCGACCACGGCGAGGCGGTTGTTCAGCTCGTCGCGCGCCACCAGCAGCGCCACCACGGCGGCGGCCGCCACGACCAGCACGGCGAGCAGCAGCGCGATCGGTTCGAAGAGATCAGTGCGCCGGCGCAGCGGGTTGGCACCGGGGAACAGCCTGCGGACCAGGCACCGCAGGCCGCTGGTGTTCCGGTCGGCTCCCATGACGAGCCTTCTTCCGCCCCGAGCGCAACTTCCGGCAAGGGCAAATGTACGACCGGGCGGTACTGAAATCCAGACTGGGTGACCAGCGAAAACGGGAGTTACGGGAGCTTCCAGTCGATGGGCTCGACGCCCTTGGCGGCCAGCAGCTCGTTGACCCGGCTGAACGGTCGCGAACCGAAGAAGCCGCGGTCGGCCGACATCGGGCTCGGGTGCGCCGACTCGACGCAGTCCACGCCCGGCATCAGCGGGCGGAGATCGCGGGCGTCGCGGCCCCACAAGATCGCCACCAGCGGCTTGTCGCGGGCGGCGAGCGCGCGGATGGCCTGCGCGGTGACCTGCTCCCAGCCCTTGCCGCGGTGCGAGCCGGGCTTGCGGGGTTCGACCGTCAGGCTCCTGTTGAGCAGCAGCACGCCGCGCTCGGTCCAGGGCGTCAGGTCGCCGCTGGTCGGCTTCGGGTGCCCCAGGTCCTCGGTGTACTCGCGGTAGATGTTGACCAGGCTCCGCGGCGGTGCGACGCCGGGAGCGACCGAGAAGCTGAGTCCCACCGCGTGGCCCGGCGTCGGGTACGGGTCCTGGCCGACGATCAGCACCCGGACCTCGTCGAAGGGCTGCTGGAACGCGCGCAGCACGTGCTCGGGTGCCGGCAGGTACTGGCGTCCCGCCGCGACCTCGGCGCGCAGGAACTCGCCCGCCTCCTTGACCTTCTCCGCGACCGGGGCGAGGGCCTCGGCCCACCCGGCCTCGACGAGTTCGTGCAGTGGACGCGCGGTCATGCAGAGCACCCTAACGAGCCGCCGAGATCGACCGGCGGCACCCCCGAGATCCACCACCCAACTCGCGAATGTGTCGCACGTCACACACGATCGAAGTAACGAATCGCTGCGATATTGGCCACGCCCGTGACCGACCATCACCCGATGGTTGCATTTTCGCTAGTCATCCGGCGAATTCAGCTGTCAAATCCGCAACCCACCGGAGCGCCGTTCAGAGCGCCAGAACAGCGTCCCTTTGCATTAAAGAAATACCATCGGAATGCGCCAATCATGGCCATTTGGTGGCCCGCCAGTGGCTACTCGGCTAGGTTCTGGCGAAGTTGTCGATCGACCACGGCCGTGGACGGCATGACCCGGAGGTGGGCCGCAAAACCATGACTTCGCAGGAGAAAGCCGAAACACCCGAGCAGCGCGCACTGCTGCGCCGCGCGGTCGGCGCCGCCGCAATCGGAAATACCACGGAGTGGTACGACTTCGGGGTATACGCCTACGTCGCGGCCTACGTCGGTCACCAGTTCTTTCCCGGCCCGTGGGAGACGGTCTCCGCCTTCGGCGTCTTCGCCATCTCCTTCCTGTTCCGGCCGCTGGGCAGCCTGTTCTTCGGGCCGCTGGGCGACCGAATCGGGCGGCAGAAGGTACTCGCCCTGACGATCTTGTTGATGTCGGGATCAACATTCGTCATCGGATTGTTGCCGACCTACGACACCATCGGAATCTTGGCGCCGATGCTGTTGCTCCTGTGCCGCTTGTTGCAGGGCTTCTCCACCGGCGGTGAATACGGTGGTGCCGCCACCTACATCGCGGAGTTCGCACCTGACCGCAAGCGCGGATTCTGGGGCAGCTGGCTGGAATTCGGAACTCTGGTCGGATTCGGACTCGGCGCGCTGGTGCCGACAATCCTGATCTTGAACATCGGCACCGACGGAATGGCGGACTGGGGCTGGCGCATTCCGTTCCTGATCGCCGGTCCGCTCGGCGCCGTCGGGCTCTACCTCCGGAGCAAGCTGGAGGACACCCCGGCGTTCAAGGAGCTGGAGGCCACCCACGAGGTCGCCAAATCGCCGCTGAAGGACCTGCTCAAGGAGTGGTGGCGCCAGCTGCTGATCCTGATGGGCATCGTGGTCCTGATCAACATCGCGAACTACACGATCCTGACCTACATGGAGACCTACCTGAAGGACACGCTCAGCGTGCCGGAGGGTCAGGACTACCAGGTCCTGGTGCCGCTGCTGCTCACCGTGCTGTTCATGATGGTGATCATCACGCCGATCGGCGCGCTGTCGGACCGGGTCGGCCGCAAACCGCTGTTCCTGTCCGCGGCGATCTGCTTCATCGTCCTGCCCATCCCGGCGTTCCTGCTGATCGCCCAGGGCACCGTGCTGACCACGGTCTGCGGTCTGGCGCTGCTGGCGATCGGGCACGTGCAGCTGATCGGCCCGCTGGCCGCGACGCTACCCGCGATGTTCCCGACCAAGGTCCGCTACGCGGCCTTCTGCATCGGCTACAACATCTCCACCGCGGCCTTCGGCGGCACCGCGCCGCTGGTCAACGACGCGGTCGTCAAGAGCACCGGCAACACCATGTTCCCGGCGTACTACTTGATGGGCGCGGCGCTGGTGGCCCTGGTGCCGATCCTGCTGATGAAGGAGACCGCGGGGAAGCCGCTCATGCAGCACGCCCCTTCCGAGGCGCCGTCCTCGGCGAGCTGACCCGGTCGCGGAAAAGGGCCCCGGAGCGCTTCGGCGCACCGGGGCCCTTTCACATCTCCACCTAGCGCCAGTGCTCCCAGCCGCTCGGGCCGGCGTACTCGCCGCCGTCCACGGTGACGCCCGAACCTTCGGCGACCACGCCGATCTCCCGCCAGCCCTCCGGCAGCTCCTGCTCCGCCGGGAACGTGGCGATCAGGGCCTGGTCCTCGCCGCCGGTGAGCACCCAGTGCCGGGCGTCGGCGCCGAGCGCCGAGGCGACCTCGGTGAGCCGCTGCGGCACCTCCACCTGCTCGGTGCGCACGTCGATGGCGACCTGCGAGGCCGTCGCGATGTGGCCGAGGTCGGCCAGCAGGCCGTCGGACGTGTCCATCATGGATGTCGCGCCGGCCAGCGCCGCCTGCGGACCGGCCTCGTACGGCGGTTCCGGGACGCGGTGCGCGCCGACCACCGCGACCGGGGAGCGGAACCCCCGCCCGAGCACGGCCAGCCCGGCCGCCGACCAGCCGAGCCGACCGGCCACCGCCACCACGTCGCCGGGGCGCGCCCCGGAGCGGGTCACCGGCTCCCGGCCCTGCAGATCGCCGAGGGCCGTGACGGAGATCGTCAGTGAGGTCGACGACACCATGTCGCCGCCGACGATGCCGATGCCGACCCGCTGTGCTTCTTCCCACATGCCGTCGAGCAGCTCGTCGGCGACGCTCGTGGGCAGGTCCGGGGCGCAGGCCAGCCCGACCAGCACGCCGGTGGGCACCGCGCCCATCGCGGCGATGTCGGAGAGGTTCACCGCGCAGGCCTTGCGGCCCACCTGGTGCGGGGTGGACCAGTCGAAACGGAAGTGCACTCCTTCGACGAGCACGTCGGTGGAAGCCACCACCCGCCCGTCCGGAGCGGCCAGGACCGCTGCGTCGTCCCCGGGACCGAGCAGGGTTCCGGGTGACTGCGGCCGCCCCGCTGTCACCCGGTCGATGAGACCGAACTCACCCAACTGGGAAACGGTCTGTGCGTCCTGCGACGAATCAGGACCCAACTGGGACCTTCCTTCCTTGAGCATCTGCTCGGTCAAATGGGGTAGCTTTCTGCCAGTTTCCTACCCCGAGCACATCGGCAAGACGAAGGGGCACGCCGTGGTTCAGGCATACATCCTCATCCAGACCGAAGTCGGCAAGGCCGCCGCCGTGGCCGGTGAGATCAAGGACTTCGAAGGCGTCATCAGCGCCGAGGACGTCACCGGTCCGTATGACGTGATCGTGCGCGCCGAAGCGGAGAACGTCGACCAGCTCGGCAAGATGGTCGTCGCCAAGATCCAGAACGTGGAAGGCATCACCCGGACCCTCACCTGCCCGGTGGTGCACCTCTGACGAAGCGGTGTTGATGGGCGCCCTCCACCGCGGAGGGCGCCCATCCGCGCGGCCAGGCCGGTGTCCAGCGACGACGGCGGCCGTGCTGTAGTGGACGACGTGGTTCACCAATCAGCGACCGGAGTGCCCCGGCCGGTGTTGATCGTGGCGATCACGCTCGGAGCACTCCTCGCCCTGGCGGTCGCCGGAATCGGCACGTACGGCTGGTACACCGCCCGCCAGGAGCAGCAGGCGGCCGAAGCCGCCGTGAAGGAGCGCCGCGAAGGCCCGCTCCCGCTGGCCCCGATCCCCGCTCCGAAGGCGGAAACGCCGGAGTGCACGTCGGTGATCGACGCGCTGCCGCGCGAGCTGGCGGTGGACGGCACCCAGGTCCCGCGCCGCGAGCTCTCGGCCCCGGTGCCCCGGGCGACGGTGGCGTGGGGCGACGCGGACCACGACCCGATCACGGTGCGCTGCGGCATCGACGCCCCCGCGGAGCTGACGCCGACCGCGCAGCTGGTGGACGTCTCCGGCGTGAGCTGGCTGAAGATCGACCAGGGCGGCGACACCTCGTGGCTGGCGGTCGACCGCCCGGTCTACGTCGCGCTGAGCCTGCCCGGCGAAACCGGAACCGGCCCGCTCCAGGACCTCTCGGCGATCCTGCGCGACAAGCTCCCCAAGCAGCCGGTCTTCCCCTGACGGGACCAGCTGGGCACCGCCGGTGGTTAGCGTGGCGATCATGAGTGCCACCCTGCTCCACGTCAGCGACCCGCACCTGACCGACGACCCCGCCTCCGCGGAGCGGCTGCGGCAGGTGCTCGACCTCGCCGCGCCCCGTCGGCCCGATGCGATCGTGGCCACCGGCGACATCAGCGATCGCGGCAGGCCCGAGGAGTACCGCGCTTTCGCCGAGCTGATGGCGAACCGTCCGCCGTGGATCGCCATCCCGGGCAACCACGACGACCCGGCCACGCTGCGCGCGGAGCTGGCTCAGGAGCAGTGCCCGGTCCTCGAAGTGGACCGGGTTCGGGTGATCGGATTGGACGTCACCGTGCCCGGCGAGGACCACGGCTTCCTCCGCGACGACGTGGTGCGGGCCGCCGGAACCGCGGCGCAGGGCGCGCACCAGGTGGTGCTGGCGCTGCACCAACCGCCGGTCGAGATCGGGCACCCCTTCGTCGACGCGATCCCGCTGACCAATCCCGACGTCCTGGTCGAACTCGTCCAGCGGATCCCGCGCGTGGTGGCGGTCCTGTCCGGTCACGTGCACACGCCGCTGGCGTCCTCGCTGGCCGGCGTGCCGGTGCTCGGCGCTCCGGGTGTCGCGTCCGAACTCGGCGTCGACCCGGATCGCCGGCCGCTCATGGTGGACGACGGTGCCCCCGGGATGGCCCTGCACCACATCGACGACGGCGGCACCGTGACGACGACCTTCCACCACGCCGCTTGAGCAGCGGACGTGGAACGGCCCCGGTCCCCGTTGCGGGGCCGGGGCCGTTCTCAGCTGGTCAGCGCAGGCCGGTGCCGCGGTTGACGGCCGTGTCGATGAGGATGCTCAGCAGGGTCGCGTAGTCCACGCCGCTGTGCGCCCACATCCGCGGGTACAGCGAGATCGACGTGAAGCCGGGCATGGTGTTGACCTCGTTGACGATCAGCTCGCCGGCCTCGGAGAGGAAGAAGTCGACCCGGGCCAGGCCCTGGCACTCCAGCGCGCGGAAGGCGGTCACCGCGTCCGAGCGCAGCTGCTCGATCGCGTCGTCGCCGATCTTGGCCGGGATGTCGAACTCGGTGACGTCGTCGAGGTACTTGGACTCGTAGTCGTACCAGTCGGATTCGCCGGTCACGCGCAGCTCGGCGGGCTGCGAGGCCTCGATCCGGCCGTCCGGGAACTCCAGCACGCCGCACTCGATCTCGCGCCCGACCACCGCGGCCTCGATGATCACCTTGGGGTCGGTGCGCCGCGCCTCGGCGATCGCCGCGTCCAGGTCGGCCCAGTCGGTGACCTTGCTGATGCCCAGCGACGACCCGGCGCGCGCGGGCTTGACGAACACCGGCAGCCCGAGCCGCTCGCGCTGCGCTTCGTCCAGTGTGGACTGGTCGCGGCGCAGCACCTCGTAGGTGCCGACCGCCAGGCCCTCCGCGGCGAGCAGCTTCTTGGTGTACTCCTTGTCCATCGACACCGCGCTGGACAGCACGCCCGGCCCCACGTAGGGCACGTCGGCCATCTCGAGCAGCCCCTGGATGGTGCCGTCCTCGCCGAAGGCGCCGTGCAGCACCGGGAACACCACGTCCACCGACGACAGCACCTCGCCGCCCCGCTCCGGCCCCAGCAGCACCAGGTCGCGCCGCGTGGGGTCACCGGGCAGCGCGATGGCGGTGCCGGACTCGACCACCGGCGCCTTGCGGTCCCGGATCTCCAGCTGCTTCGGGTCGTCGGTGCCCAGCACCCAGGCACCCTCGCGGGTGATGCCGACCGGCACGATCTCGAAGCGGTCCTGGTCCAGGTGCGCGAGCACGCTACCGGCGGACACGCAGGAGATGCCGTGTTCGGTGCTGCGGCCGCCGAAGACGACCGCCACCCGGGTCTTGCGCTGTGTCATGCGCCGGACCCTACCCGGCCAGCCGCATCCCCGTTCCACAACCTGCGCCCGACCCCGACCCCGGAACGAGCACCCCGACACCCACCGCGACCGACCAGATCCCGTCCGTACCGACCCCCGGCTCCCACCATGTGGACCACAGTTTCAATTGAAACTGCAGATCCCACCCACGGCGGATCACAGTTTCAATTGAAACTGCGGGTTCCCGGAGCAGTCAGGGACGGCACAGCCGGGCGATGGTGGGCAGGGCACGGGTCAGGTCTTCGCGGGAGCAGGAGGCGTAGCCGAGGGCGAGGCCGAACCACTGCTGCGGGCCGCAGTGGTGGCGGCGGAGGCCGTCCAGGACCAGACCCCGCTCCCCCGCCTCGGCGACGACCCGCTGCTCGGTTTCGGCGTCCGGCAGGGGCAGGACGACGTGAGCGCCGGCGCGGTCGCCGAACACCTCCACCCCTTCGGCCGCCAGGCCGTCGACGACCAGGGTCCGGCGCTGCGAGAGCTCGCGCCGCAGCCGACGCAGGTGGCGTCCGAGGTCGCCGTTGCGGGCGAACTCCGCCAGGACGCGCTGGCCCGCGGCAGCCGGGTTCGTGCCGGTGAGCGTGCGGCGCTCCACCACCGCTTCGGAAACCCGGTCCGGGGCGAGCATCCAGCCCACGCCCAGCGTCGGCGAGATGATCTTGCTCGTGGTGCCCAGGTGCACGACGACGTCCGGCGCCATCGACGCGAGCACCGGCAGCGGCGCGACGTCGTAGCGCAGCTCCCCGTCGTAGTCGTCCTCGATGATCAGCCACCCCTCGGCCCGCGCCCGCTCCACGAGCGCTATCCGGCGCTCCGCGGGCAGCCGCCCGCCGATCGGGTACTGGTGCGCCGGGGAGCAGTAGACCGCGCGCACGCCTTCCGGGATGGCGTCGACCACGATCCCGGCGTGGTCCACGCGCGCCGGGACCACCCGCGCCCCGACCGATCTCAGCGCGCCGACCGCGCGTTGGTACCCGGGCTCCTCCACCGCGATCGCGTCCCCCGGCTCCAGCACGCTCGACGCCAGCTCGATGACCGCGGCGGTGGTGCCCCCGGTGGCGAGTACGTTGTCGACCGTCAGCCCGCCGAGGACGAGTCCGCGGTGCCGCAGCAGGTGCTCGACGACGGCTTCGCGGTAGGAGAGCACCCCGGCCCGGTGCGGTGTCGAGTCCGGCTCCACGTCGGCCGCCGCTCGCCAGGCCCGCCGCCATGCCGCGCGGTCGATGCCTTCGGCCCAGGGCACGCCGGGCCTCAGCACCACGGTCGGTTCCTGCGGTGTCCGCTCGTCCCGGGACTCGCCGTTCGGCGTTCCGGTCTGCGCGCCGGGCGGGCTGGTCGTGACGTAGGTCCCGGAGCCGTGCCGACCGGCGATCCAGCCCTCGGCGTGCAGCTGCTCGTAGGCGGCAGCGGTCACCGTGCGGCTGACCTCGAGGTGGCGTGCCAGCGCGCGGGTCGACGGCAAGCGGTCGCCGCCGCGCAGCTGGCCGATGGTCGCGGCGTGCCGGAGGGCGTCGGCGAGCTGGACGGCGAGCGGGCGCGGATCGTCGCGGCGCAGGTCGATGGCCAGCTCCAGCAGCGGCGAACTCGCGGGCACGACATGTGGCATTTCGAAATTCTCCCTGATTGGCACTTCGATAATGCCACTTCCCAGATGATCCTGTTCTGCGTGACCCAACAGCTCTCGCCCACGGAACGGTCCACCATCCGCCGCGGCAGCGCACGCGCCCGCACCGAGCGCAGCGACCTGCACGAGGTGCTCGACGCCAGCCTGATCTGCCACCTCGGTGTGCTGGTCGACGGCGCGCCGCGCGTGCTGCCCACCGGCTACGGTCGCATCGGCGACACGCTCTACGTCCACGGGTCCACCGGCGCGCGGAGCCTGCGCGAGGCGGCCGAGGTCTGCGTGACCGTGACCAACGTCGACGGGATCGTCTACGCGCGGTCGGCGTTCCACTTCTCCGTGAACTACCGGTCGGCGGTGATCCACGGCCGAGCCCGCCAGGTCACCGATCCGGACGAGAGGTGGCAGGCGCTGCAGGTGATCACCGAGCACCTGGCCCCCGGGTCCTGGGAGCACGCGCGGCAGCCGAACAAGAAGGAGCTCGCCGCCACCGCCGTCCTCGCGCTCGACCTGACCGAAGCGGCGGTGAAGATCCGCTCCGGCGGTCCGGTCGACGAGGACGAGGACGTCGAAGCGGGCAAGGCCTGGGCCGGGGTGCTGCCGCTGGAAACACGGTGGGGCGCGCCAGAACCGGCCGACGACCTGGCGGCGGACTTCGAAGTCCCGGCGCACGTGCGGGACCGGAGGTACTCGGCATGACCGTCCAGGAGCTGACCGACTTCACCCCGGCGTACCCGGTTCTGCTCGAGCTGCGCCCGAACCTGGGCTCGCTGGAGGACTTCCTGGCCCAGGCCAAGCAGCAGCAGGCGCACGGGTACCGGATGATCGCCGCGTACGACGACGGCGAGGTGGCGGCGGTGGCGGGCTTCCGCGCCGGGCTGTGCTTCGCCTGGGGCCACCACGTCTACGTCGACGACCTGGTCACGGCACCGAGCGCGCGGCGGCGGGGGCACGGGGCCGCGCTGCTGGAGTGGATCGACGCGGAGGCGCGGCGGATCGGCGCCGAGCAGGTCCACCTGGACTCCGGCACGCACCGGCACGACGCGCACCGCCGCTACCTGGCGTCCGGGTTCGCCATCTCGTCCTTCCACTTCACCAAGAAGACGCCGGAGGTGTGAGTTGCTGGTGCACCCCTGGGACGCCGCGCGCGACGACGAGGAGTGGCGGCGGTGGCTGGCCGACGGGCACGACTTCGGGCAGCTCGTGGCCGTCGACCCGGAACGCCGTCCGATCGTGCAGCCGACGCACTTCGCGCTCGACGGCGACCGCGTCCTGATCCACCTCGCCCGGCCGAACCCGATCTGGCGCGCGCTGGAGCACGATCCGCACTGCGTTCTGTCCGTTGTGGACGATTACGCCTACATCCCGGGCCCGTGGCGAGCGGTGGACGTGCCGCCGAGCTCCGGCGTTCCGACCAGCCACTACGCGAGCGTGCAGCTCTCCGGAACAGCGGAGCTGGTGGACGACCCCGAGGGCAAGGCCGCACTGCTGCGTCGGCAGATCGAGCACTTCCAGCCCGCCGGCGGAACCGACGAAGTGCGCGCGCAGGACGGCCCGTTCCACCGGATGCTCAAGGGGATCCGCGGCGTCGTCGTGCACGTCGAATCGGTGACGGCGAAGTTCAAGTACGACGACCACAAACCGGTCGAGATGCAGGAATCCGTGACCCGCAACCTGATCGAGCGCGACGCCCCGCGCGACCGCGCCGCCGCGGCGCAACAACGCCGCCGCAGGCACGAGCGCACCGGCTGATCGACCGTTCCGCGCCGCGACCTGCTGGCGGGCTCAGCCGAGCTGCGTGCCCGTGGGCCGGAGGCCGGTGATCGGGTCGTGGACGTAGGTGGTCATCGGGGTCCGGACCGGGCGGTAGACGTGGATGCTCACCGCCGGGTCCGGCCCGGTGTTGGACACCTGGTGCACGTAGTCCGGGCCGAAGACGCGGGACTGGCCCGCGGTCAACGAGTTCAGCACCTCGGCACCGCCGCCGCGCACCACGCGCTCGGTGAGGTTGCCGGAGATGATGGTGAAAGCACCGGTGGCACCGCCGTGGTCGTGCAGTTCGGTGTGCTGGCCGGGCAGCCAGCTCAGCAGCCAGGCCTCGTAGTGCTCGGTGCGGGCGATCAGGCCGAACCAGCGCTGGTCCGGGTCGTAGCGCAGCAAGTGCGTCCACGAACCGCGGTCGGCGGCGAGCTCTCGGGCGATGCGGACCGGGTGCGCGATCGTCAGATCGGCAGCAGCGGCAAGGGTATTCGGCGGAACGGCGAACACGTGAGGAAGTCCTTCGGGATCGTGCGTGGATTCCGGGTGCGGGCGTGCGGGCACGCGCGGAAACACCCGGGGATTACCGGAGATCGATCAACACGAAGAACACGAACAGAGCGCGCTGGCAACGCGGTGGAGGTCGATGTGACCCCGCCGACCGTTCATCGCGCGCAACAACATGCCGAGAACTCAACCAGCCCCGGACCCGCCACGTCAACTGACCAGCGACATCTCACCCCACGGAGTGTGTCCCGTCCCACCCCGTAGGACACCGCCGGGGACCGGTCGACGCCGACCGATCCCCGGGGCGCGGAGGTCAGGAGAGGGCTTGGAGGACGTCGGCGACCAGGTCTTCCGGGTTCTCGCAGCCCGCGGAGAAGCGGACGAAGCCCGCCGGCACCGGGTCGCCCCACTGGGCCCGGCGGTCGACGGTGCTGTGCAGGCCGCCGAAGCTGGTCGCCGCGACCACCAGTTCGCTGCGCCGGACGAACTCGTCCACCGCAGCCGCGTCGGCCAGCTCGAACCGGAACACCCCGCCCCAGCGGCGCATCTGGCGCTGGGCGAGCTCGTGCGACGGGTCGTCGGGCGAACCCGGCCAGCGCAGGCCCGAGATCTTCGGGTGCCCGCGCAGCGCCTCGACGAGCGCGGCCGCGTTCTCCGCCTGCCGCGCCAGGCGGACGTCGAGCGTGCCCATGCTGCGGTGCACCAACCACGTCTCGAACGGTCCGGGGATCGAGCCGGACAGCGTCCGCGCCCGCAGCAGCCGCTCGGCCAGCTCCGGGTCGCGCACCGACACGTGGCCCATCAGCAGGTCGCTGTGCCCGGACAACGCCTTGGTGTCGCTGGCGATCACGATGTCCGCGCCCAGCTCCAGCGGGCGCTGACCCAGCGGCGTCGCCGTCGTGTTGTCCACCGCCAGCAGCGCTCCCGCGCGGTGCGCGCGCTCGGCGAGCTCGGCGATGTCGCACACGTCGAGCCCCGGGTTCGACGGGGTTTCCAGCAGCACCAGGCGGACTCCGGCGAACACGTCGTCGGTCCACGGCCCGAGGGTGCTGATCTCCCGGACGTCCAGGGCCAGCTCGGTCAGCTCGTCGCGCACGAAGTTCCGGGTGGCGTAGTAGCCGTCGTCGGGCAGGACGAGCTTGTCGCCGTGGCGCAGGACCGCGCGCAGCACCGTGCTGATCGCGGCCATGCCCGAGGGCAGCAGCAGGCAGTGCCCGCCGTCGAGGTCGCCGATCGCCGATTCCAGAGCCCGCCAGGTGGGGTTGCTCGCCCGGCCGTAGAAGTCACCGCCGCCCTGGTAGTCCTCGCCGAGGTGGAACGGGGCGGCGAACACCGGCCCCGGCAGCATCGGGGTCCCGCCGACCGGTTCCGGGTGGCCGCCCCGCACGCAGCGCGTGCCGTCCCCAAGTTCCGAAGTGCTCACAACTCACCTGCCACATCACTCTGCTCAACCATCCCCGCGAACGACGGTGGTCGCAGGTCCAACGATCGCGCGGGCAAACCGAACGACGGCTGCGCACCGGCGAACCCGGCGGCAGCCCCAGCAGCTTCCCCCGACGCCCCCGGCCAGCAACACCCCACCACCCCGTGAGCACTTTGGGTCGCCATAGCAACCCAAAGTGCTCACGGTCCATGGCCAGCACAAACGTGCTCCCAAACCGGCAAAGCCACCCATCGGTACCACCGCCGGAGCACACGCTGAGAGGCAAATCTCATGAACGAACGACCGTCAGGCAAGCGGCGAAGCCGCTTCCAGCGGTAAACCGCACCGCGACGCCGACCAGCACCGCCCGGCAAGGGACCGCATGCGGCGCAGCCGCATAACCCACCCTCGCAACCGGCACCGCCGCGGGTTCTCAGAGGCTTTCTCGCGAGGACAGCCCGTTTGCCGTGTATTGGTCATACACAAAAACGGGATCCCGCAGCGAGAAAGCCTCTGAGGTTCCGCCACCCGCACCGCCACGCAAACCAGCCGCTAAAAAGAAGTCATTCCGCCTTGCGTTCGCGGCCGAGTAGTTCTGCTGCCGCCGGACCTGGTTGCAGGTCTTCGTGGCAGACGCGGTGCACCACGTCGGTGATCGGCATCTCCACGCCGTGGCGGGCGGCCAGCTGGCGGATCGACGAGCAGGACTTCACGCCTTCGGACACCTGGCCGTGCGCCGCTTCCTGCGCTTGCGCCAGGGTCTCGCCGCGGCCGAGGCGTTCGCCGAAGGTCCGGTTGCGCGACAGCGGCGACATGCAGGTGGCCACCAGGTCGCCCAGCCCGGCCAGGCCTGCGAAGGTCATCGGGTCCGCGCCCAGCGCCGCGCCCAGCCGGGTCGTCTCGGCCAGGCCGCGGGTGATCAGCGAGGACATCGTGTTGTCCCCGAAGCCGAGCCCGACCGCCATGCCGCAGGCCAGCGCGATGACGTTCTTGCAGGCGCCGGCGATCTCGATGCCGATCAGGTCGGTGTTGGTGTACGGCCGGAAGTACGGCGTCGAGCAGGCGTGCTGCAGCGCGACGGCGCGGTCGTGGTCGGCGCAGGCCACCACGGTCGCGGTCGGCTGCTCGGCGGCGATCTCCTTGGCCAGGTTCGGGCCGGACACCACCGCGACCTGGTCCATCGGCACGTCGGCGACCTCGGCGATGACCTCGCTCATCCGCTTCAGCGTGCTCAGCTCGACGCCCTTGGCCAGGCTCACCAGCGTCGCGCCCGCCGGCAGCAGCGGCTGCCAGCCGGCGAGGTTCTCGCGCAGCGTCTGGCTGGGCACCGCCAGCACCACTACGTCGGCGTCGTGCACCGCTGCGGCCGCGTCGTCGGTCGCGCGCAGCGACTCCGGGAGCCGGACGTCCGGCAGGTACCCGGGGTTGCGGCGGGATTCGTTGATCGCCTCGGCGACCTCGGCGCGGCGCGCCCACAGGACGACGTCGTTGCCCGCGTCGGCCAGGACCTTCGCGAAGGTGGTGCCCCAGGATCCGGCGCCGAGCACCGCGATCCGCTCAGGCCGCGCCATCGTCGTCCCGCTTCTTGCGCGCGGGGCTGTAGAACTCGTCCGGCTGCTGCTCGCCGCGGATCTCGCCGAGCAGGTCGCCCACCCGGCGCATGGCCAGGTTGGTGACCTCGCGCAGCGCCTGCGGCTCGTTCTCCTTGCCGCGGTAGGCCGACAGGTCCAGCGGTTCGCCGAAGGCGTACTTCACGGTCTTGCGCGGGAACGGGCGGAAGCGCTTCTTGTAGTGGTCGTAGAGGTCGCGGGTTCCCCAGCGCGCGGCCGGGATCACCGGGATGTCGTGGGCCAGCGCCAGCCGCGCCACCCCGACCTTCGGCGTCATCGGCCAGCCGTCGGGGTCCTTGGTGATGGTGCCGTCCGGGTAGATCACGATCGCCTTGCCGCGCTCCAGCGCTTCGTGCGCGTCCCGCAGGCTCTTCTGCGCGTCGGCGGTGCCGCGGTAGACCGGGATCTGCTCCACGCCGACCAGCACGCTCTTGAGCACCGGGACGTTCCACAGCGTGTTCTTGGCCAGGAAGCGCGGCACCCGCGCGGCGCGGTGCACGGTCACCGCGTCGAACACCGGGTCCAGGTGGGAGACGTGGTTGAGCACCAGCAGCACCGGACCGTCCGCCGGGATGTTGTGCAGCCCGCGCACCTCGGTGCGGGCGAGCGCACCGGTCAGCGGGTAGAAAACACCGCGCGCCAGGCCGAGCCAGAACTTGCCCGTGCCCCGCGCCTTCTCGCTGGTCTTCCTCCGCTGGCGCCGGAGGCTCTTCGGTTCCGCCACGGCAACTCCTCACTTGTCCTCGCGAGCGCCCGCAAAGTTACCCCGAACGTCCCCGCACGTCGGCAACCAGTCGGCTCCGCGCCCCTGTCGCCCCGGCCGGGAAGATGGAGGGGTGAGCGCTGACGACCACCAGCCGAGCCGCCGGTTCCCGCAGCAGGACTGCCCCGCGGTGCACCTCATCGTGCCGATCAAACCGCTGCACCGGGCCAAGTCCCGGCTGCTCGGCGCCGCCGACGCGGGCGCGCGCAGCCCCGTCGCGCACGCCGAGCTGGTGGCCGCCGTGGCGTTGGACACAGTGGCCGCGGCTCGCCGCGCCGAGGGCGTCGCCGGGGTCGTCGTGATCACCTCCGATCCGAGGCTGACCGCCGAGTTCACCGCCGCGGGCGTGGACGTGATCCCGGACTCCCCCGCTGCCGGGCTCAACGCGGCGCTGCGGCACGGCGACGCCGAGCTGCGGGTGGCCCGGATCGGGGCGCTGCAAGCGGATCTGCCCGCGCTGCAGCCGGACGACCTCGCCGCCGCCCTCCGCGCCGCCGGGGCGGACCGGTCGTTCTGCCCGGACCGGCACGGCACCGGCACCACGCTGCTGCTGGCCGAGCCGGGGCGCCCGCTCGCTCCGCGCTTCGGCCCCGGTTGGGCCTGCAGCAGCGT
>NZ_JAQGLA010000006.1 GCF_027853915.1 Saccharopolyspora oryzae | reverse complement strand
CTGCAGCGCGGCCTGGGCCTCGTAGCGGTTGCCGCGCTCGATCGCGCTCTCCGCGCTGTTGAGGTCTTCGCGCGCCGAACTCGCGGCCACCACCGCGCGGGTGTGGTCGGAGTAGAGGACCTGCGCGACGCCCCACAGCATGTCGCCGGGCTGCGCGTCACGAGCTGCCACGCCGACACCGGTGAAGCCGATCATCAGCACCGCGGCCGCGGTCGCGACCGGCACCAGGTGCCGCCGCTTGAGCCGCCGGCGCGGGCGCGTGCCCTCCGAGATCGCGGTGGCGGCGGTCTCCACGTCGACCAGATCGCCGATCGGCGAGGAGTCGACGTCCTGCCGCCAGGCCACCAGCAGTGCTTCCAGGCTGGGACGTTCGCCCTCCGCCGGGACCGCCACGTCGGGGTTGGTCCCGCCGAGCGCGTCCAGCAGTGCGTCGTCGTCCTGCAGCGCTGCCAGGTCGATCGGCTCGTCCAGGTCGTCGTGGTCGACCAGCTCACCGGAGTCGCCTGCGTCGTCCCCGTCTTCCGCGCGCTGGCGGAAGGCGAGCACCGCGGCGCCGTCCGCGTCAGCGTCGCTGCGGGAGGTTTCGGACTCGCCCGAGTCGGAATCCCGATGGTTGTCGATCAGTTCCGTTCCCTCGTCTGCGGGCTCCTCGGCGGGAGCCACGTCCCGCTCGTCCGCCCGGGTCGAACGGTCTTCGTGCTGGCCGGACTCGATCGGGTCGCGTCCTGCCTGCTCCCCCTCGGGCCCCTTCCGCTCAGCCATTCAGACCACCTCCTCCGCGGACAGCGTCTTTCGCAGCCGGGCCAACGCGCGGTGTTGAGCCACGCGTACTGCGCCCGGCGTAGAACCGACCGCTTCGGCGGTTTCCTCCGCCGACAACCCGACGACCACCCGGAGCAGCAGGATTTCCCGCTGCTTGGCCGGGAGGACGCGAAGTAGTTGCGCCATCCTGCCCGAGAGCTCACCTTGCATCGCCCGCTGCTCCGGACCGGCTTCGGACTCCGGGGTGTCCGGAACGTCCGCCACGGGTTCGGAGCGGTTGCGGGCCAACGCTCGGTGCGCATCAGCCACCTTGTGCGCGGCGATGCCGTACACGAACGCCAGAAAAGGACGACCCTGGTCCTTGTAGGAGGGCAACGCGGTGAGCACCGCGAGACACACCTCTTGGGCCACGTCGTCCGCCGAAGCGAACGACCTCTCGTTTCGTCCGACTCTGGCGCGGCAGTACCGCACCACCAAAGGACGGATTTCGGCTAGCAAGCGCTCGATCGACTGACGATCGCCGTCGACGGCGGCGCTTACAAGAGCGTCCAGCCCGTCCCCCACGTTGGTCATCGCAGACAGCAGCCCTGGTGTTACGCGTTCAAGCGACTCGGATTTGCCCGGCGGACTTCGCGTGCACCGCACGCCGCGCCGAGCTCACCGTACCGGCAGAGGAGTGCTCGATGAACAGGGAGTCGAGATCAGGGGCGGGCGTAGTCACCCGTCCACATCTACCAGACGCCTCACGAAATGGCGTTTCACCTGGTCATCGAGATCTTCCCCGGAACGGGCGATGGGTTCCGGGGAGAACGGGCGAAGAGATCCGGCGGCATTTCGCGGTGTTCAACCGATTTGCCGCCTATCGCCGTTCGGCCCGCTATCGGCCGACTCCGGCAGGACTATGGCTCGCGTCACTCCGCCCGTCCGGGCGCGGTTCCGGACAACTGGACGGTGACGCGAGCCACACTCACTTCCGTAACGTCAGCTCGCGCGAGGCCAACATCGTCGAACACCGGCGGCCATTCGGGTCGCCCGCCGATGCACCGGCGATCTAACGGATCAAGCGACGAGGCCGCGGCGGAAGCCGTGCGCCACGGCCTGCGCGCGGTCGCGGACGCCGAGCTTGCGGAACAGCCGGCGCGCGTGGGTCTCGACGGTGTCCTCCGACAGGTAGAGCTCGCGGCCGATCTGGCCGTTGCTCTTGCCCTGGCTCATGCCCCGCAGCACCTGGAGCTCGCGCTCCGTCAGCTGGACACCGGGGTCGGACGGCTGCCGGGGAGCGGGCACCGAAGTGCTCGCCAGCGTGTGCGCCAGCGCAGCGACCAGCTCCGGCCTCGAGGCGTCCCAGCGGAGGTATCCGCGGGCCCCACCGGCGATCGCCGCGGCGATGCTCGCCGCGTCGTCCGGTGCACCGAAGACGATCACGTTGGCTTGCGGGTGCGCCGAGACGAGCCGTCGAGTCGCCTCGACACCGTTCGGGACGGCGCGCTGGGTACCGACCAGCACGACGTCCACGGCCTGCCGCGAGAAGCGGGCCAGCAGCTCGTCACCATGCGCGACGCAATCTATTCGACTCACTCCGGGGACAGCAGACATCACACGAGTGAGCCCTTCCCGGACGCTACGTCGGTCATCGCAGATCAGGACCGTCGTCACGGGAACTCCTTTCCTGCAGGCGAGTGACGTTCCACCTCCCCTATCGGACGCAGGGGCCAAAACCTTGACACGATCCGGTGCTTAATCCGTCAAGAAATTTCGCAATCAACCCATCCGAGCGGGGTTCACCGGATCGGAGCAAGGCGGACGGCGACTACCCCGTGCAGTCGCCCGTCACCCGTCATACCTGCAGTATTCACCCGATTGCTGATCGTTGTGGCCGAAATTTCGCCCGTCCGCAGGAACCCCAGAACGCGCCCTCATCCGATCGGTGTGACTTGTGTCACATGAGCCTCAACTCAGCCCAGAACGGTCTCCGAAACACGCGCCACAGCCGTCTCCAACGAGCCGAGCAGTTCCGCGTGCGAGGGCAGCGCCTCCGGCGACCACCCGGCGCCCGCCACGAACGCACGAGCCCGCTGGCGGGTGATCGGGATGTCCTCCAGGACCCGCGGAGAGGCGTAGTGCGACTGGTCGGCCCACAGGACGACGGCGGCGGGTGCTGAGCGCCGCACAGCGGCCGCCAGGCCCTCGCGGGGCAGCGAAGCACCGAACAGGCGGTGGCCGACGCGGTTGGCGGCCAGCGCGGCGGCGAGCGCCACGAGCTCGAGCTCCTGGGCCTCGCCGGGCGCCGGGGCGAGCACCACTGGACGCGGGTTGAGCGGCGCCGGGGCGGTGGCGATCACCGAGCGCAGCGCCGTGGAAGCGCAGTCGACCAGCAGCTGGAGCACTTCGATGCCGGATCCGGACCGCTGGCGGCGTTCGCTGACCGCGCGCAGGACCGGCTGCAGCATGTTCTGCCACACGGCGACGACGCCGTCGGCGTTCATCGCCTCGATCAGCAGCCGCTGCACGGACCAGGAGTCCAGCGCGAGCGCCGCCCGTCCCAGCCCTCGGGCCTCGGGGCCGGCGCCGGTGAGCTTCAGGCCCCGGCCACCGGTGTTGGAGCCGCCGACCAGCTTGAGGTCGTTGCCGCCGTCCAGAACACCGGACAGGAGCACGGGGCCACTGCCGGCATCCTCGGGCTGCTCCGCGACCTCCAGCGAGCGCTGCGGCGGCGGAGCGGCGACCGTGCGCGCGTACCGGGCGGCCTCCATCGGCGAAGCGCCGCGCAGCAGAGCGCGCTGCATCTGCTCGAGCCGCGCGATGTCGGCGGGTCCGTAGCGGCGGTGCCGGCCACTGGTGTGGTCGCTGGGGCCCAAGCCGTAGCGGCGGTCCCACGTGCGCAGAGTTGCGGGTGCGACGCCGAGGCGACGGGCCACCGCCGCGACGCTGAGCCGTGGTTCGTCGTCCGCTCCGGCGCCGTCCGAGGTGGCCGGTCGCCCCGAATCGTCGATCGGGACGGGGGTGTCCTCCCCTGGAGATGGTTCCGGCCGCGTCGTCACGCGGACATATTCCGGTTCCCGCCCGTTCGGGGCAAGCCGGTCGGTTCTCGATCACGCTGCCGAAAGATCACTCCAATGATGAACAAGTTTTGGCGCGATAAGGGTTGAACAAGTTTTGGCGCGGTTCTACGGTCGGATCATGCGAGGCTGCGGCGGGCCCGTCGCAGCAGGGAGGGGATCCACCGGTGGGAGGTGGTTGTCGCAATGGCAGACACTCGACGTCTTCCAGGACCGAACGCCGATATCTGGGATTGGCAGATACGAGGTTCTTGTCGAGGCATGGACAGCGCGTACTTCTTTCATCCGGACGGCGAGCGGGGTCCGGCGCGAGCTCGGCGCGAGGCGAAGGCAAAAGAGGTGTGCCAGCACTGCCCGGTGATCGCTCAATGCCGCGCCCACGCGTTGGCTGTGCAGGAGCCGTACGGCATCTGGGGCGGGCTGTCGGAGTCGGAGCGAGAAGTGATCATCAAAGCGCGCAAGCGCCAGCAGCTGGCGGTCGCGGCCAGCTGACCCGCTTGTGCTGATCGGGGCGGTCGGAGCCCCGGTCGCCGGAGTCGAATGACCACGAGGGGCGTCATTCGGCTCCGGGCGGAGCGGAACACGGAGATCGGGGCGGCACCCGCGCTGGGTGCCGCCCCGATCTCTTGGCGTTCTTGTGGTGCGGGCCGGGTCGTTCAGCCGACCCGCACCGCGGAACTCGTCAGGTCAGTGACCGTGGCCGTGGCCGTGCCCGTGACCGGCGGCCTCGGGGGCCTCTTCCTCCGGCTTCTCCACGACCGCGCTCTCGGTGGTGATGACCATGCGGGCGATGGAGGCCGCGTTGGCGACCGCGGAGCGGGTCACCTTCAGCGGGTCCACGATGCCCGACTGGACCAGGTCGCCGAACTCGTCGGTGGCGGCGTTGTAGCCCGAGCCCCAGTCGAGGTCGCGGACCTTGGCCACCACGACGGCGCCTTCCTGGCCCGCGTTGCTGGCGATCCAGTACAGCGGCGCCTCCAGCGCGCGGCGCACCAGCTGCACGCCGGTGGCCTCGTCACCGGAGAGCCCGAGGTCGTCGGACAGCACCTTGGCGGCGTGGATCAGGCTGGACCCACCGCCGGGCACGCTGCCCTCCTCGGCCGCGGCCTTGGCGGCGGCGACCGCGTCCTCGATGCGGGACTTGCGCTCCTTGAGCTCGGTCTCGGTGGCCGCGCCGACCTTGATCACCGCGACGCCGCCGCCCAGCTTGGCCAGGCGCTCCTGCAGCTTCTCGCGGTCCCAGTCGGAGTCGGTGGCCTCGATCTCCTTGCGGATCTGGTCCACCCGGTCCTTGACGTCCTCGGCGCTGCCGCGGCCGTCCACGATGGTCGTGGTGTCCTTGGTCACGGTGACGCGGCGGGCGGAGCCCAGCACCTCCGGACCGGCCTCGGCCAGCTTCAGCCCGACCTCGGGCGCGATGACCTGGGCGCCGGTGGCGACCGCCAGGTCGTCCAGGAACGCCTTGCGGCGGTCGCCGAAGAACGGCGCCTTGACCGCGACGACCTTGAGGGTCTTGCGCAGCGCGTTGACCGCCAGGGTGGACAGCGCCTCGCCCTCGACGTCCTCGGCGATGATCAGCAGCGGCTTGCCGTTCTGCGCGATCTTCTCGAGCAGCGGCAGCAGGTCCTGCAGGTTGGAGATCTTGTCCCGGTGCAGCAGGATCTGGGCGTCCTCCTGCACGACCTCCTGGCGCTCCGCGTCGGTGACGAAGTGCGGGGAGATGAAGCCCTTGTCGAACTGCAGGCCCTCGGTGATCTCCAGCTCGGTGGCCAGCGTCGAGGACTCCTCGATGCTGATCACGCCGTCCTCGCCGACCTTCTCCATCGCCTCGCCGATCAGCGCGCCGATCGACTCGTCGCGGGAGGACACGGTGGCGATCTGCGCGATGTTGTCGCGGCCCTTGACCGGGGTGGCCTTGCCCTTGAGGGCCTCCACCACGGCGTCGGTGGCCTTCTGCACACCGGCGTTCAGCGCCGTCGGGTTCGCGCCCGCGGCCAGGTTGCGCAGGCCCTCGCGGACCAGCGACTGGGCGAGCACGGTCGCGGTGGTGGTGCCGTCGCCCGCGACGTCGTTGGTCTTGGTGGCGACGTTCTTGGCGAGCTGGGCGCCCAGGTTCTCGAACGGGTCGCTCAGGTCGATCTCGCGGGCGATGGTCACGCCGTCGTTGGTGATCTGCGGTCCGCCGAACTGCTTGTCCAGCACGACGTGCCGGCCGCGGGGTCCGAGGGTGACCTTCACCGCGTCGGCGAGCTGGTTGACGCCGCTCTCCAGCGCGCGCCGGGCCTGCTCGTCGAAGGTGATCTGCTTAGCCATGGTTGCAACAGCCCTTCACAGGTGCCTGATCTGGTCTTTCCACGTCCGAGGCATCGCACCCCGGACATGGGACCGCCCCGGGGTCCCGCGGTCGGGACCGCCGGGGCGGCTACTGCTTCGCGCGTGGGTGCGTCAGTTGACGACGGCCAGCACGTCGCGGGCGGAGAGGATCAGGTACTCCTCGCCGTTGTACTTGACCTCGGTGCCGCCGTACTTGGAGTAGATGACGACGTCACCCTCCTTGACATCCACGGGGATGCGGTTTCCCTTGTCGTCCACGCGACCCGGGCCGACGGCCAGAACCTTGCCCTCCTGGGGCTTCTCCTTGGCGGTGTCCGGGATCACGATGCCGGACGCAGTCGTCGTCTCGGCCTCGCTCGCCTGGACGACGATCTTGTCCTCAAGCGGCTTGATGCTCGCCACGGTGTGACCTCCACCTTCTGGGGCCTTCGAAGCGTTGTCTGGGTTAAGACGGCTCCGTGGCTCCCCGCCGTCGCGGGTGCCGGGGCGCTGCGGCGCCGTTCTGCTAGCACTCTACCGACGAGAGTGCCAACGCTCAACAACCACCCGCATCCCCCGTTCGCCGGAGTGTCGCAGCACCCCCTCAGCGGCAGGTCGGCGCGATGCCCGAACCGCGGACCGGGGCGACCACCCGGCGTGCTCGTCCCGGTTCGCACCGCTACTCCGGCGGCTTCCGGCGCCGTCACCTGGGACGTCGTGACAGATGATCTACGCTGCGTGATCTTCGCAGGTAGATCGACATGCGGGAAACCTCACCAATCCCGGAGGCGGTGCACGGAAGTGGCGTTGTGTGCCCTAAGTTGCCAGGCATGCCAGCCCTCTCCAAGCCAGCGAACCGGCCGTGGGAACGTCGCCCCCGACCCGCGCGACCGCCCGGCCCACCCGGCCCGCCGACCCGAGCCGGTTGGCGTCCGAAATGAAGCCGACCAGCCGGCCGCGCTGAAAACCCGACGTTCCTGATCATCACCTCCGGCCGTCCCGATGTGGCCGCTTCTCGTGCACCGAGCCGGCCGCATCGGGCAACGCGGAGAATCCGACTTCGAGCAGCAGTTCCCCGATCGCAGCAGCGTCGCCGCGCGAGCGACGCTGAGCCGGTTGGGCTGAACGGGGCAGTCTTGTCAGAAATTCACGTGGACCTCATCACAGTCCGGTAGTTTCCGGCGACCGAACGCCGGAAACGTTCTTGGAGGACCAGTGATGAACGAATCCCCCGTCCCGTTATCCAGCCGGGTCAGCCGGCGCGCCGTGCTCCTCGGTGGTGCGGCAGCGCTCGGGGCCACCGCGCTCGGCAGTTCCGCGCTCGCCAACGCCCTCTCCTCGCCCGGCGCGGGCCTCCCCCGCCTCGCCGATCCGTTCACCCTCGGCGTCGCCTCCGGTGACCCGATGCCCGACGGGGTCGTGCTGTGGACGCGGCTCGCCCCGAAGCCGACCGCCGACGACGGCCACGGCGGCATGCCGGACAAGGTCGTGCCGGTGCAGTGGGAAGTCGCCGAGGACGAGAAGTTCACCAAGATCGTGCAGAGCGGCGAGACCGACGCCGCCCCGGAGTACGCGCACAGCGTGCACGTCGAGCTGGAAGGCCTGCAGCCCGGCGCCGAGTACTTCTACCGCTTCCGCGCCGAAGGCGAGATCTCGCCGGTCGGCCGCACCCGCACCACCCCGGCACCGGACGCGCTCAGCGAGCTGACCATGTGCTTCGCCTCCTGCGCGCACTACGGCGAGGGCTACTTCACCGCCTACCGCCGGATGGCCGAGGACGACCCGCACCTGATCCTGCACCTCGGCGACTACCAGTACGAGTACGCCGCCAAGGACGGCGACGTGCGGGAGGTGGTGGGGCCGGAAACCCGCACCCTGGCCAACTACCGGCAGCGCTACGCCCAGTACAAGACCGACGCGGACCTGCAGCTGGCGCACGCGACCGCGCCGTGGGTGGTGGTCTTCGACGACCACGAGGTGCAGAACAACTGGGCCGACGAGACGCCGCAGAAGCCCGACGACGGGTTCCTCGACCGGCGGAAAGCCGCTTTCCGGGCCTACTACGAGAACATGCCGCTGCGCAGCACCGCGAAGCCCTCGGGCATCGACCTGCAGCTCTACCGGCGGCTCCAGTGGGGTTCGCTGGTCAACTTCCACATGCTCGACACCCGCCAGTACCGCGACGACCAGGCCTGCGGCGACGGCTGGCAGTCCGGCTGCACCGAGCGCGAGGACCCGAAGCGGTCGCTCACCGGCGAGGAGCAGGAGAAGTGGGTCCTCGACGGGTTCCAGAAGACGACCGCGCGCTGGGACGTGCTGGGCCAGCAGGTGTTCTTCTCCAAGCTCGACCGCACACCGGGCGACGGCGAGAAGTACAGCATGGACTCCTGGGACGGCTACGTGGCCAACCGCGACCGGATCGCCACCGCGATGGCCGACAGCGCGGTCCGCAACGGCGTCGTGCTCACCGGTGACGTGCACCGGCACTGGGCCGCCGAGATCAAGCGCACCCACGACGACCCGGACTCCCCCGCCGTCGGCACCGAGTTCGTCACGACCTCGGTGACCAGCGGCGGGGACGGCGAGGGCGGCGGCAACGAGGACGTGCTGAAGGAGAACCCGCACGTGAAGTTCTACGCCGACCGGCGGGGTTACGTGCGCACGAAGTTCACCGAGGGCGAGCTGCGCGCGGACTACCGCGTGCTCGCGAAGGTGACCGAGAAGGACGCCCCGGCGGAGACGGCGAAGTCGTTCGTCGTCGAAGACGGCAACCCGAAGCTGAACCCGGTGTAGCGGTTCCGCTGGTCGAGTCCCGTGAGCACTTTCTGGTGCTATAGCCCCGCAAAGTGCTCACGGGGCGGGTCCGGGCTGCACAGCGCCGTCCTCAGCTCGGCGACGTCCTGGTGCGCGCGGGAGACGGCGGGCGGCACCGAACCCGATCCGCGGCTGGCACACTTGGTTCGTGGGTCGGCTGAAGGTTGGGATCTCGGCGCTGATCGGGCTCGGTGTGATCACCGGGGTGCCGTCGGCGTGGGCGTTCGCGCGCAGCGCGCGCCGCATCCGGACGTTGTCCGACGTGCCGGAGACGGAGGTCGGGCTGGTGCTCGGCGCCGGGATTCGCTGGGACGGCACGCCCAGCCTGATCCTGCAGGGGCGGCTGAACGTCGCGAAGGAGCTGTACGACGCCGGGAAGATCAAGCGGATCATCGTCAGCGGCAGCCCCGAGTCCCGGGGGTTCAGCGAGCCCGTCGTGATGCGGTACCACCTCTTGTCGCACGGGGTCCCGGCCGACGCGATCGTCCTCGACGAGTCCGGTGTGGACACTTGGCGGTCCTGCCGCCGGGCGGCCGGGGAGTTCGGCCTGCGCGAGCTGACCGTGATCAGCTCGCAGTTCCACCTGCGCCGCGCGGTGGCGATGTGCCGCCGGCTGGGCGTGGACGCCCACGGCGTCGGGCACGACGCGGCGGCCGACCGGCGGCTGGAGCGGGTCGCGGCGCGGGGCGTCCGGCGCGAATTCCTGGCGACCGTCAAGGCCTTCTGGTACAGCCGCTGACCGATCACTTCCCGTGATCTCCGATGACGTAGCGCGAGATCACGCGAAGTTGGCAACGTAATCGGAAGTTCGGGCGATATCAGCACATCCTTCCTGAACAGGGGTGTGGTCACCGTGATCGCTCGAAGAGCTCGCGCCTGGTTGTGCGCGGTTTGTTCGGTACTGCTGTCCATCGGCCTGCTGGCGGCGCTGCCCGCGCACCGCGCGGAAGCCGCTGTCCCGGCCGGGTTCGTGCTCCGCAACCAGCCCAGCGGCCAAGCCGCGTTCGACCTGACGGACTTCGCCCACCTGCCCGACGGCAGCGTCCTCAGCACCGGCAAGAAGGGCACCGTGGCGTGGGTTTCCACCGACGGCAAGGCCCGCACCATCGCCACCCTGCCCACCGAACCGACGCAGGACCTCGGGCTGGTCGGCATCGCGATCGCCGCCGACTACGAAACCTCGCACCACGTCTACCTGATCCGCTCCGTCCCCGGCGGCACCGGCGGCTACCTGCTGCGATTAGCGCGCTGGACGGTCACCGGCGCGCCGGAACCCACCGGGCTGTCCGGTGAAGCGGTGCTCTTCGAGTTCCGCAGCCCGTACGCGGTGCACGGCATGACCGGGGTGGTGGCGGCCGACGACGGCACGCTGTGGGTGTCGATCGGCGACCTCTCCGACTTCACCCGCACCGACCGCAACGCGCTGCGGTCGATGGACCTCGACAGCCCCAACGGCAAGGTCCTGCACGTCAACGCCGACGGCAGCGGTGTGCCGAGCAACCCGCACTTCCAGGAGTCGAACCCGTCGTCCTGGCGCAGCCGGGTGTACGCCAGCGGGTTCCGCAGCCCGTTCCGGCTGTCGCTGGACCCCGAGACCGGCACCCCGATCGTCGGCGACGTCGGCTACAACACCTGGGAAGAGCTCGACCTCGTCCGACCCGGCCAGAACTACAAGTGGCCCTGCTGGGAGGGGAACCACCCGACGCCCGGCTACACCGACCTGCCCGAATGCGCCTCGGTGGTGAACACGCCACCGCTGTGGGAGTACCACCACGGCGGCGGGGTCGACCAGGGCAACAGCGTCACCGGCGGCATCGTCTACCGGGGCGAGACCTACCCGGAGGCCTACCGGGGCGCGTACTTCTTCGGCGACTACACCACCAAGAAGCTGTGGACGCTGCGCACCGACGCGGAAGGCGGCCTGGCGCGGGCACCGGAGAGCCCGCCGTTCGCCACCGACATCGGCGGCCCGGTGAAGTTCGCCGCCGCGCCGAACGGCGACGTCGAGTTCGCCGACATCTACTCCGGCACCATCCGGCGGCTCAGCTACCCGCAGGGCAATTCGGCACCGGTCGCGGAGGCGGAGACGAGCACCGACCCGGCGACCCGCACGGTCACCTTCGACGCCTCCCGCTCGCAGGACCCCGACGGCGATCCGCTCACCTACCGCTGGGAGTTCGGCGACGGCACCACAGGCAGCGGGGTGCGCACCAGCCACACCTACCCGCCCGGTGACCGCTTCACCGCGCGGCTCGTGGTGACCGATCCGCTCGGCGCTTCCGGCAGCACCGACCTGGTCGTCGCGCCGTCGAACCACTCGCCGCAGCTCGTGCTGACCACTCCCGGCGACCGGACCTTCGCGGTCGGCGAGACGGTGTCGCTGTCCGCGCAGGCCAGCGACGTCGAGGACGGTGCGACGGCGGTGACGTGGATCAGCGCCGAGGTGCACTGCCCGGAGGAGTCGACCTGCCACCGGCATCCCGGTGTCGGCGGCGACGGGCCGGACTTCGAGGTCCCGTTCACCGACCACCCCGACTCGCGGATGGAGATCACCGCGTCGACCACCGACAGCGCCGGGGTCCGCACCAGCCAGACGTACTCGGCGATGCCGCGCGAGCACCTGCTGACCTTGACCAGCAACGTTCCCGCGGTGCTGCAGATCCCGTCCGAAGGCGGCCGGAGCTCGGCGATGGTCACCGAAGGGGCGACGCTGGACGTCGTCGCGGCGACGACCGCCACCGACGGCGTGGCCGGCTTCGCGGGCTGGGCGGACGGCGTCGGCGACCGGTCCCGGGTGCTGCGGATGGGCGCCGAGGACCTGACTCTCACCGCGCGCTACACCACTCCGATCGACCGGCGCTACGAGTCCGAGCCGGGGCTGCGCAGCCTGCTCGGCGCGCCGACCGGGCCGGAGATCGCCGAGGGCGGCACCCGCTACCGGACCTACGAGCGCGGTCGGCTGTACTGGTCGGAGCAGACCGGGGTGCACTACGTCTTCGGCGGGAACCTCGCGAAGTACCTGCAGCTCGGCGGGCACGGCAAGTTCGGCCCGCCGACCACCGACGAACTGTCCACACAGGACGGTACCGGCCGGTACAACCACTTCGCCGGGACGCCCAGCACCATCGCGGCGTCGATCTACTGGACGCCGGACACCGGCTCGCACGCCGTGTGGGGCGCGATCCGGCAGAACTGGGCGGCCAACGGCTGGGAGCGGGGACCGCTGGGCTACCCCACCACCGACGAGGTGACCACGCCGGACGGGATCGGCCGGTACAACCACTTCTCGAAGGCGGGCTCGATCTACTGGTCACCGGGCTCCGGCGCGCACGCGATCTGGGGTGCGATCCGGGTGACCTGGTCGCAGCTGGGCTGGGAACTCGGCCCGCTCGGGTACCCGACCACCGACGAGACGACCACCCCGGACGGGATCGGCCGCTACAACCACTTCTCGAAGGCCGGCTCGATCTACTGGACGCCGGGCACGGGAGCGCACGAGGTGTACGGGCGCATCCGGGAACGCTGGTCGGCCCTCGGCTGGGAGCGCTCGTACCTGGGCTACCCGACGACCGGTGAGTTCGCGGTCTCCGGCGGACGCCGGAACAACTTCCAGCACGGCTACATCCAGTGGACCGCGAGCAACGACACGACGATCGACCGGAGGTACTGAATTCTCCCGCGGCGATCGGCGGACGTCCCCGCCGCGTCGTCCGGGGTGACGCAATTTCAATGGAAATCGGACCTCTGATTTCCATTGAAATTGCGGAAGTTCTCCACAGGACCGAGGACCTGTCCACAGGTGTCGGCATGTCCGGGCCCGACACGCCGGTGCCGTGTCCGGTCGGATCTGCAGTTTCAATTGAAACTGCGGTCCGACCGGACTCAGCCGGGGGTCACTGGACGACGATGGTCTCGACCGGCAGGCCCGGGTTGGCGCCGAGGTCGACGGGCGAGGGCTTGGCGCCCGATGCCAGGACGTGGGCGCCCAGGGCCGCGATCATCGCGCCGTTGTCGGTGCACAAACGCGGGCGCGGCACGCGGAGCGTGATGCCCGCTTCGGCGCAGCGCTGCGCGGCCAGCTCCGACAGGCGGGAGTTCGCCGCCACCCCACCGGAGATCACCAGCGTGTCCACGTCCAGGTCCTTCGCCGCGCGCACCGCCTTCGCGGTCAGCACGTCGGCCACCGCTTCCTGGAACGAGGCGCACACGTCCGGGACCGGGATGTCCTCGCCCTCGCGCTGCGCCGTCTCGACCCAGCGCGCGACCGCCGTCTTCAGCCCGGAGAAGGAGAAGTCGTACTTCGCGTCGCGCGGGCCGGTGAGGCCGCGCGGGAAGGCGATCGCCTTCGGGTTGCCGAGCTTGGCCTGCTTGTCGATCGGCGGGCCGCCCGGGTAGGGCAGGTCGAGGATGCGGGCGACCTTGTCGTAGGCCTCGCCCGCTGCGTCGTCGATGGTGGTGCCGACCTCGGTGATCCGCTCGGCGATGCCCTCCACCAGCAGCAGCTGGGAGTGCCCGCCGGAGACCAGCAGCGCCAGGCAGCGATCCGGCAGCGGACCGTGCTCCAGGGTGTCCACCGCGACGTGCCCGCCGAGGTGGTTCACGCCGAACAGCGGCACGCCCAGCGCGGACGCGTAGGCCTTGGCCGCCGCGACGCCGACCATCAGCGCGCCCGCCAGGCCCGGCCCGGCGGTCACCGCGATCGCGTCCACATCGGACAGTTCTAGGCCGGATTCGTCCAGCGCGCGGCGCATCGTCGGCGCCATCGCGGTCAGGTGCGCGCGGCTGGCGATCTCCGGCACCACGCCGCCGAAGCGCGCGTGCTCGTCGACGCTGGAGGCCACCGCGTCGGCCAGCAGCTCGACCGTGCCGTCCGCGGCCAGCCGCACCAGGCCGACACCCGTCTCGTCGCAGGAGCTCTCGATGCCGAGAACCACCCGGTCCGCAGTCATCCCCCGGCCTCCGTTCCCGCCGCGGGCCGGCGCATGGTGTGCGCGTCGGCCCCGGACGGCTGGTAGTAGCGCTTGCGCAGCCCGACGATCTCGAAGCCGTGCTTGCGGTACATCGCGATCGCGGCTTCGTTGTCGGTGCGCACTTCCAGGAAAGTCGTCGCCCGCTGCTCGTCGGCGCGCGCCAGCAGCGCCCGCAGCAGCGCCTTGCCCGCGCCGTGCCCCTGGTGGTCGGGGTCGACGCCGATGGTGTGCACCTCGGCTTCGGCGTGCGGCGCGCGACCGACCACCGCCAGCCCGGCGTAGCCGATGAGCTGCTCGCCGAGGTAGGCGCCGACGTAGTAGTGGCCCTGGTCGAGCTCGGAGGCGAACGCCTCCCACGACCACGGGTCGTCGCCGGAGAAGAGCACCTGCTCCAGCTCCGCGCACCGCTTCAGGTCGCTGCGGCGCAGCTTGAGCACCTGCGCGACGTCGGTCACCTGGCACCCCTGGTCAGCACGGACTTCCGCTTGCCGGGCAGTTCCGCGTCCGGTCGCCGCAGGTAGAGCGGCACCAGCGGGGCCGGTTCGGCGTCCAGCGCGTCGGCCGCAGCCGCGACCAGGCCCACCGGCGCGGGGTAGCGCGGCTCGATGACAGGCAGGTCGAACGCCTCGGCCAGCTCGCCGGCGACGGCGGTGCAGCCCTCGGTCGGCACGTCGGCGGGGCGCAGCACGTGCGGGCCGTCGATCCGGGTCCGCCCGGAGTAGGTGGCCCAGTAGGCCTCCTTGCGGCGGGCGTCGGTGGCGACCAGCAGCTGCCCGGTCACGTCGGCCTGCGCGGCGATCGCGTCGAGGCTGCACACCGGGTGCACCGGGCGACCGAGCGCCTGGCCGAGCGCCGCGGCGGTGACCATGCCGACGCGCAGACCGGTGAACGGGCCGGGGCCAGAGCCGACGACGATCGCGTCGGCGTCGGCCAGCTCGTGGCCGGCCTCGGTCATGACGTCGAGCAACTGCGGCATCAGCAGTTCGCCGTGGGCGCGCGGGTTGATCGTGACGCGTTCGGCGAGTGAACGGGGACCACCTTCGTCCAGCGCGACCAGCCCGGCGGTCACCGCAGGGGTCGAGGTGTCCAGCGCAATGACGAGCACGGTTACTCAGCGTACGTCAGCGCTGGTGGGAGGTGGCGCGGGGCTGCCCACCCGCGCTCGGGGCCGCAGGTGGCCGGTGCCCTGGGAAGATCGCCGGTGAACCGTTGGCGAAAGAGGGGGTCAGATGTTCGGCAAGCGCGAAACGCACGTGATCGTGCTCAACGACTTGGACAACGGCCGGGAGTCCGTCCGGCGAGCGCTGGAGAACGCCTCGGCCGAGGACGTACCGGGCCTGCAGCTGGCGCTCCGGCTCCTCGACGAACCGGCGTCCGCCGAGGACCCCAAGGTCCGCTGGACCCGCGAGGTCCTGGCGAAGGCCGGGATCGACCCGCTGGAGCGCGAGATCCACGCGGTCCGCGAGGTCCGCAAGGAGCTCCCGGGCCTGTCCCTGCAAGCCGCGGTGGACATGGTCCGAGCCCTCAACCCCGACGCACGCGGCCACCGGAAGTGACCGACCGCGATTTCGTCGAGGTTTTCCATCCTCGTCTTGCGTGACGGTGCCGCCGCGGGTGGGCTATGCGCCTGCGGCGCATGCGACCCTCACCGCGCGGTGCCGGCCGTGCTTCGCGGTCACAGACCGCACCCGACGCAAATTCAATGGAAATTGGACATCCGATTTCCATTGAAATTGCGGAAGTTCTCCACGGACCGGACGACTTGTCCACAACTTCGGGCGTGTCGGACACCCGGTCGTGGGCCTCCGACGTCCCGGACCTCACCTCCGGGGCGCACCCGAGGCCAGGGCAACGTCGGTCCACTGTGGACCACTGGTCGCAGTTTCAATTGAAACTGCAGATCTCTGGTGGCGGTTTCCATTGAAACTGCGGGTCGGGGGACCACAGTTTCAATGGAAACCGTGCTCGTGGGGGTGCAGTTTCAATTGAAACTGCACCCCCGCGAGGGTCAGCGGGTGAGGAGCTTGCCCTGGGGGGTGGTTTCCGCGTCGGGGCCGACGATCTTGGTGCCGCGGAGCCAGGTTTCGCGCACCACACCGGCCAGCGGGCGGCCGTTGTACGGCGAGACCGGGTTGCGGTGGTGCAGCTTGTCCACGTCCACCACGAAGGCCTCGTCCGGGGCGAACACGCAGAAGTCCGCGTCCTGGCCGACCGCGATGGAGCCCTTGCGGTGCACCCCGGCGAGCTCGGCGGGCTTGCGGGACATCCACCCGACCACGTCGGCGAGGCTGTGGCCGCGCACCCGCGCCTGGGTCCACACCGCGGACAGGCCGAGCTGGAGGCTGGACACCCCGCCCCAGGCGACGCCGAAGTCGCCGATGTCGAACCGCTTGAGCTCCGGGGTGCACGGCGAGTGGTCGCTGACCACGCAGTCGATGATCCCGTCGGCCAGGCCCTTCCACAGCAGCTCGCGGTTGCGGGCCTCGCGGATCGGCGGGCAGCACTTGAACTGGGTGGCGCCGTCGGGGACCTCCTCGGCGCCGAAGCTCAGGTAGTGCGGGCAGGTCTCGACGGTGACCTTGACGCCGTCGGCGCGCGCGGAGGCGATCATCGGCAGCGCGTCCGAGGAGGACAGGTGCAGGATGTGCACGCGTCCGCCGATGCGCCGGGCGAGCTCGATGACCTGCGCGATGGCCACGTTCTCGGCGCCGCGCGGGCGGGAGTTCAGGAAGTCGCCGTAGGTCTCGCCGTGCGCGGTGGGCGCGTGCTCGATGGCGTCGGAGTCCTCGGCGTGCACGATCATCATCGCGTCGTAGCGGGCCAGTTCGCGCAGCGCCTCGTCGAGCTCGGCCGGGTTCAGCGGCGGGAACTCGTCGACGCCCGAGTGCAGCAGGAAGCACTTGAAGCCGAACACCCCGGCCTCGTGCAGTCCGCGCAGCTCGGCGAGGTTGCCGTGCACCGCGCCGCCCCAGAAGCCGACGTCGATGTGCGCCTTCTCGCGCGCGGTCTTGCGCTTGACCTCCAGCGCGTCGGTGTCGATGGTCGGCGGGAGGCTGTTCAGCGGCATGTCGAGGATGGTCGTGACGCCGCCGGCGGCCGCGGCGCGGGTGGCGGTGTCGAAGCCCTCCCACTCGGTGCGGCCCGGGTCGTTGACGTGCACGTGGGTGTCGACCAGCCCGGGCAGCAGGACCTCGTCCTCGGCGAGGTCGATGGTCCGCGCGGCGTCGAGCTGGGCGTCGAGGGGCTCGACGGCGGCGATGCGGCCGTCGCGCACGCCGACGCTGCCGGACGTCTCCCCGTTCGGGCCGATGAGGCGCCGCGCGCGGAACACGACGTCGTAGGACCCGGTGGCTGACTCGGACAACTCGGTTACCTCCTGAAATCAACTGTTCAACAAAGTGTTGAACCTTCGGCGGTTCCGGTCAAGGCCCCGCGGCCGGGAAGCGTGCCAAGACGCAACTTTCACATCGTGAAGTATACTTATCGGTTCTCGAAATCCTCGCCCTCGAACCCCTGTCACGTCAAGTGTTCCCCGACGAAGCATCGATTCAGCGCCGACTCGCGCCGGACGCCCGGAAAAGCTGAAATCCTGCCGCCCACCGATTCGCGTTTGCCCAGGTATTGACAGGCCTCCCGGCGCGATGTTTGGTATACCGCATCCCAAAACCAGCTCTCCTGCGACGCTGGAGGACCGCCGTGACGCAAGCGCCGGGAAAGACCACCACGCGCACCAGACCGACCCGAGTCCGTTGGAAGATCTTCCTGCTGCTGCTCGCAGTGGTGACGATCAACTACGTCGACCGCGGCTCGATCTCGGTGGCCCTACCGATGATCAAGAAGGAATTCGGGCTCTCCGAAGAAGTCACCGGCGTGCTGCTGGCCGCCTTCTTCTGGACCTACGCGCTCATGCAGCTGCCCAGCGGGTGGCTGATCGACCGGTTCGGCCCGCGCCGGGTCGTCGGCAGCTCCTGCATCGCCTGGGGCGCGGCCACCGCGCTGACCGCGACCGCACCCGGGCCGGGCGCGCTGATCGGGATGCGCGCCCTGATGGGCGCCACCGAAGCGCCGGTGATGCCTGCCGGCGGCAAGCTGAACGCGCTCTGGATGCCGCTGCGCGAACGCGGACGCGGTGCGGTGATCCTCGACGCCGGGGCTCCGCTCGGCGCGGGCATCGGCGGCATCGCGATCGCCGGGCTGATCGCGTGGACCGGCGGTTGGCGCCCCGCGTTCGTCATCGCCGGCGCGGTCACCGTGCTGATGGGCGTGGCCGCGTGGTGGTACATCCGCGACAACCCGCGCCAGCACCCGAGCGTCAACGACGCCGAAGCCACCGCGATCGAGACCTCGCACGAGGAGGAGGACGCCGCGGCCGGGAACTCCGGTCGGCGCCCGCTGCGGAACTACCTGAAGTTCCGGTCGTTCTGGGCGATGTGCCTGGCCTGGCTGGGCTTCAACGGCGTGTTCTACGGGCTGCTGACCTGGGGACCGCTGTACCTGTCCGAGACCAAGGGCTTCGACATCAAGACCATCGGCTGGTCCACCCTCGTCATCTTCGGCGCGGGGTTCGTCGGTGAGCTGATCGGCGGCTCGCTCGCCGACTGGTGGCGAGCCCGGGGGCGCAGCGCCAACACCGTGATGCGCGCCCTGCTGGGCGTCGCCGGGGTCATCGTGGTGGCCGGACTGGTCGGCGTGACCCTGGTGCCGGATCCGATCGCCGCCGTCGTGCTGCTGTCGACGGTGCTGTTCTTCCTGCGCTGGGTCGGTCTCATGTGGAGCGTCCCGTCGCTGCTGGGCGGCCGGGAGAACGCCGGGACGCTCGGTGCCGCGATGAACCTCAGCGGCAACATCGCCGGGATCCTCACGCCGATGCTGGTCGGGTTCATCGTCGGCGCCACCGGGAACTACACGTTCGCGCTGCTCTACTTCATCGGCGCCGGGCTGATCATGACGGCGTCGGTGCTCGCGCTCGACTACACCAAGCGCCTGCCCGCATAGCGTCGAACCCGCGTGAGCGGCGATGGTTCTTCTTGCCACCATCGCCGCTCGCGCAACGGGAGCACCGCGGCGGGCGACTAGGCTGAAGCTGGTTTTCAGAGGAGGGAGCGGAGGTGGCCCAGCCGGTGCCGTTGGGTTCGCGCGATCGCCCGTTGCGCGACCAGGTGTGCGAGGAGATCCGCAACCGCATCATCGACGGCCGCTTCGCGCCCGGCGACCGCATCGTGGAGCGCGAGCTCGCCGAGGAGCTGGCCGTTTCGCGCGTGCCGGTGCGGGAGGCCTTGCGCACGCTGCGCGTCGAGGGCTTCGTCGAGGACGTCGCCCGGCGCGGGGTGATCGTGCGCCGGCTGGACCGGCGCGACGTCGAGGAGCTCTTCGACGTCCGGGAAGCACTGGAGGGCATGGCCTGCCGACTGGCCACCGCCAAGGCCGATGCGCGCGGGTTGCGCGCGCTGCAGCGCCACCTCAACCGGGCGGACAAGGCGCTGCGCAACGACGACCTCACCGCGGTGGGCAAGGCGAACGCGGACTTCCACGACGAGATCGTGCAGCTGGCCGACCACCACCTGCTCGCCGGCATGCTGGAGCCGCTGCAGGGCCGCCTGCACTGGCTGTTCCAGCAGGTGGAGGACCCGAAGGCGTTGTGCGAGGAGCACACCCACCTCTACGAGGCGATCGCCTCCGGCGACCCGGACCGGGCCGCTGCGGAGGCGATCCGCCACGTCAACCACAACCGCGAAGTCGCCCGGCACCTCCTCTTCCCGGAGGCCTGAGGCGCAGCGGAACTACAGGTGCTGCTCGGCGATCTTCTCGGCGAGGGTCGGGAGGAGCGTCGCCGCTTCGCGGATGCAGCGCTGGGGGTCCGGCTCGATGTCGGTGAGGGCGTAGACCGCTTCGACGCCCGCTTCGCGGAGTCGTTCCGGGGAGAGCTCCGAGCGGCCTGCGATGGCCACGACCGGGACGTTCGCCGCGCGGGCTCGGGCCGCCACTCCGGCCGGGCCCTTGCCGTTCAACGTCTGCTCGTCGATGGAGCCCTCGCCGATGATCACCATGCCCGCGCCCTCGAGCTGGTGCTCGAAGTCGATCAGCTCCAGGACCACGTCGACGCCGGGGCGCATCCGGGCGCCGAGGACGGCGAGCGCCGCGTACCCGACGCCTCCCGCCGCCCCGGCGCCCGGCTGGTCGGCCACATCGCGGCCGCCGGCCGCGAGCACGGCGCGGGACCAGTTCGCCAAGGCCTCGTCCAAGAAGCGCACCTGATCGGGGTCGGCGCCCTTCTGCGGGCCGTAGACGTGGGCCGCGCCGCGCTCGCCGAGCAACGGGTTGTCCACATCGGACGCGAGGACGATCTCGGTGTCGGCCAGTCGCGGGTCCAGGCCGGAGAGGTCCACCGAGGCGACTCGCGACAGTGGTCCACCGCCTGGGGGCAGGGGATGCTCCGCAGCGTCCAAAACCCGTGCCCCCAGGACGGTGAGCATTCCGGCGCCGCCGTCGGTGCAAGCACTGCCACCGACGCCGAGCACCACAGTTCGCGCGCCCGCGTCGAGCGCGGCCAGGATCGCTTCGCCGGTGCCCTCGCTGGACGCCGCCAGCGGGGCCAGGTCGTCGGGGTCCAGCAGCGCCAGCCCGGAGGCCGACGCCAGCTCCACCACGGCCTTGTCGTCGAAGATCGCGATCTCGGTGTCCACCGGATCACCGACCGGCCCCGAGACGGTGACCGGGATCGACACGTACCCGGCGGCCACCGCGGCCTGCACGGTGCCGTCCCCGCCGTCGGCGACGGGGGCCGACCGGACCTCGACCTCGGGCCGGACCCGGCGCAGGCCGGTGGCCACCGCTGCGGCCACCTCCGGCGCGGTCAGCGAGCCCTTGAACTTGTCCGGCGCGATCAGGACGGGTCCAGGCAAAGCGAACTCCTGTTGTGCAAAGGGTTGGGTGTTCCCCGCCGAGACGCCCGGCACGTGCACGGCGGGGAACACCGAGGGTCGTCGGACATTCCACCCGACTACCCGGTCTGCGGGAAGTGGGGAAGGCGCTCACCGGAACACCACCGCGCGTTCCGGTGAACGCTCCCTCTCGCAGGGCTGCCCTGAAGCCCCGCACGGGGTGCGCGAGTGTGTGACAGGACCGATCGGCCCGGTTCCCAGCGGGCCGACGCCCTCCGCACCCCGAGTTCACTCAGGCGTTCGGCACTTCCTCCGGCTCGATCATCGCGTCGATGCGGATGCCTCGCGCGGTGTTCGCCTCCCGCTCGATCATCACCTCGACCAGGACCGGGCGGCTGGTGGCGACAGCCTCCTTGCGGGCCCACTCGATCGTGTCGGCGATGTCGCCCGGCTCGAAGACCCGGCGACCCGAGCAGCCGTAGGCCTCCATGATCTTGACGTTGTCCGTGCCGTGGTCGTCGTAGTGGATGTCGACCTCGGTCTTCATGCCGAACGCGTCGCCCTCGGCCTGGCGGATCAGGCCCAGGTACTCGTTGTTCAGCATGATGATCACGAACGGGACGTCGTACTGGGCCGCGACCGCCAGCTCCTCGACCAGGAACTGGAAGCCGTAGTCGCCGACCACCGCGACGACCTCGGCGTCCGGCTTCGCCGACTTCACGCCGATCGCCGCCGGGATCTCCCAGCCGAGCGGACCGGCCTGGCCGCACACCTGGTAGTGCCGCGGCAGGTGCGCGGTCTGGAACTGGCCGCCCCAGATCTGGTAGAGGCCGATCGCGGTGACGAAGTACGTCTCCGGCGGGAAGACCTCGTTGATCTCCCGGTACACGCGCGGCGCCTTGATCGGCACGGTGTCGTAGTCGTCCGGCCGGGTCAGGGTCTGCTTGAGCACGCCGACCCTGGCGACCCACTCGGAGTAGTCCTTCTTCGCGTTCCGCTTGCGGGCGACGTCGATCAGCGCGTCCAGGAACAGCCGGGTGTCCGAGACGATGCCCAGGTCCGGTCCGAAGACCTTGCCGATCTGGGTCGGCTCGATGTCGACGTGGATGAACTTGCGGTCACCGCGGTAGGTGTCCAGGGCACCGGTGTGCCGGTCGCCGAAGCGGGCGCCCAGCGCCAGCACCAGGTCGGACTCCAGGAACGACTGGTTGCCGTAGCGCTGGCTGGTCTGGATGCCGGTCATGCCGGCGAACAGCTCGTGGTCCTCCGGGAAGGAACCCTTGCCCATCAAGGTGATCTGCACCGGGACGCCGAGCAGCTCGGCCAGTTCCTGCACCTGCTCGTGGGCCTCGCCGAGGATGACACCGCCACCGGCGAGGATCAGCGGGCGGTCGGCCTCCAGCAGCATGTCCAGCGCGCGCTCGACGCGCGGCAGGTGCGGCTCGACGGCCGCGATCGGCAGCGGGGCGTCCAGCGACGGGTCCCACTCGATCTCCTGCTTCTGCACGTCCAGCGGCAGGTCGATCAGCACCGGGCCGGGGCGGCCGGAGCGCGCGATGCGGAACGCCTCGCGGAAGATCCACGGCGCCTGCGCGGCCTCCTTGACCTGCACCGCCCACTTGGTGACCGGCTTGGCGATGTCGACGATGTCGACCGCCTGGAAGGCCTCCTGGTGCAGCTTGCTGGAGACCGCCTGGCCGGTGATGCACAGGATCGGGATGGAGTCGGCGATCGCGGTGTAGAGACCGGTGATCATGTTGGTGCCGGCCGGACCGGAGGTGCCGATGGCCACACCGACGTTGCCGTTGGTGCGGGCCCAACCGTCGGCCATGTGGGTGGCGCCCTCTTCGTGGCGGACGATCAGGTGCTCGATGCCGCTGTCCTCCATCGCCGCGTACAGCGGGAGGATCGCCGCGCCGGGGCAACCGAAGGTGACGTCCACGCCCTCGGACTTGAGCACGTCGACGACGGCCTGCATGACAGGGACTTTGGCCATGGTGTAAGACTTCCTCTCGGGTGCTGCGCGCACCTTGTTGGGAACGGGTCGGCGGTTCTGGTTGCTTGGCGGCGCTTGGACCGCTGACCCGTGACCGTCTTGCTCTTCGAGATCGCCCGGTGGGGCGTGCCGGTCGAGTCGACCGACTGCAGGTGGAACAGCGGTGCTGCGCAGGAGTTCTGCCGCAGGAGACGAGGGATCTCCCGCGCAGCACCGCGGTCTCGGGATCGTGAGTGCGAAAACCGGCTCCAACCGGCTCATGCGCTCACGACCGGTTTTCAGTCGCGGCCGTTGAGCTGGGTGATCTGCTTGAGCAGACCGGAGTGGTCGAGCTTGCCGTCGCCCTGGGCGACCGCTGCCGCGACCAGCTGGCTCACCAGCGAGCCCAGCGGGATCGTCAGACCCGCGTCGCGCGCGGCGGCCTGCACGATGCCCATGTCCTTGTGGTGCAGCTCGAGGCGGAAGCCGGGGGCGAACTCGCGGTCGCGCATCTTGTCGCCCTTGGCGTTGAGCACGGTGCTGCCGGCGAGACCGCCGCCCAGCACCTCGAGCCCGGCCTTGGTGTCCACGCCGTGCGCCTCGAGGAACACCAGCGCTTCGGCGACCAGACCGATGTTGCCCGCCACGATGAGCTGGTTGGCGGCCTTCACGGTCTGCCCGGCACCGGACGGTCCAACGTGGACGATCGTGGTGCCGACCGCGTTCAGGACGTCCTGCGCCGCGGCGAAGGCGTCGGCCTCGCCACCGACCATGATGGACAGCGTGCCGTCGATGGCCTTCGGCTCACCGCCGCTGACCGGCGCGTCGATGGCGCGAACGCCCTTCTCCGCGGCGGCTTCGGCCACCCGCCGCGAGACGTCCGGGCGGATGGTGCTGCAGTCGATGAGCAGCGCACCCGACTTGGCGTTGGCCAGCACGCCGTCCTCGCCGAGCACGACGGCCTCGACGTCCGGCGAGTCCGGCAGCATGGTGAAGATGATCTCGGCGTCGCGCACGGCCTCGGCGACGCTCGCCGCCGCCTTGCCGCCGTCGGCGACCAGCTTGTCGATCTTGGCCTGGCTGCGGTTGTAGCCGACGACCTCGTGCCCGGCCTTGACCAGGTTGGCAGCCATCGGGCCGCCCATGATCCCGAGCCCGACGAATGCGACCTTGCTCATGGTGTTACCTCCGTTGGCTCAGCGCTTGATCCAGCTGAAGGAGTCCGCGCTGGCTCCGCTCGGCTTGTACTCCAGCCCGATGTAACCGCCGTAGCCCGCGGCGTCGAGCCGGTTGAAGAAGTTGTCGAAGTCGATCCCGCCGGTGCCCGGCTCGTTGCGGCCCGGGGCGTCGGCGATTTGCACGTGGCCGATGGCCGCGGCGTGCTTGTCGAGCGCCGCGTTCCAGTCGTCCCCGTTGGCCACCAGGTGGTAGATGTCGAACAGCAGGCGCAGGTTGTCCTCGCCGCCCGCGGCGCGCACCCGGTCGATCACCGCGATGGCGTCGTCGGCGGTCTTGAGCGGGTAGGCAGGCATGCCGCTGACCGGCTCGACCAGCACGGTGCCGTCGATGCGCGCCACGCCCTTGGAGGCGCGCACCAGGCTCTCGGTGGCGACCTGGTCCTGCGCGGCCGGGTCGACGCCGTCGATCCGGTTGCCGTACAGGGCGTTGAAGGCGCGGCAGCCGAGGCGCTCGCCGATGCCGACGACGACGTCGACGTTGTCGGCGAACTCGCCGGCCCGGTCGGGGTTGGACAGCACGCCGCGGTCACCCGCGGGCATGTCGCCGGCGAAGAAGTTCAGGCCGACCAGGGAAACCCCGGCGTCCTCGATCGCCTGCACGAACCGGTCCACGTCGCGGTCGGCGGGCACGGCCTCCGCGAACGGCCACCAGAACTCGACCGCGTCGAAACCGGCCGCCTTGGCCGCCGCGGGTCGGTCCAGCACGTCCAGTTCGGTGAACAGGATCGAGAGGTTGACCTCGTACCGGTTCGGATCCATGGGCACCCCCTCGGGAGAAGATTCGGAGATCTCGCATCTGAAATTTCATGATGCGGAAGTCTTGTTTCGTACAGCGATAGATTAGCGGTATCTCGCAAGCCGCGCAACGACTCCCCCCGAGTTACCCGCCGGTCGCCAACTGCGCTACGCAGAGCCGAAAACCGCGCGCGCCCCAGGACGACTACGGTGCGAGCAGGGAGGTTCCGCCGATGATGTTGCGAGCTGAATTCACCACCGAACCCTTCGAAGGCGAAGGCGAGCCGCCGGCGCACGCCGTGGCCGCGCGCGACTGCCTGCGCGCCGCCGGACTGGAGCCCGACTTCGGTCCGCTGGGCACGTCGATCACCGGCGACCGGGAGACGCTGCTGCCCGCGCTGGCCCGGGTGGTCGAGACCGTGCTGAACACCGGTGCGAATCGGATCACTCTGCAGGTGACCGTCGACGGCACCGAAGACGATCAGGTTTAGGCTGGTCAGCGTGCATCCGCTCGCCAACGCGATCGCCCCGCTGCTGGATCACATCGGCGGCACCGCCGTACCCGCGGACCAGCGCCAGCCCGGCGACGTCGTCCTGTACTGGGAAGGTGCGCCGGCGGTCGCCGTGCGGCTGCCCGGCGAGGAGCTGACCAGCGCCCTGGACCGGATCATCCGCGCGGTCGAGACCGAACTGGGCGGCCACCTGCCCGACCTGCCGCGCCCGGACAAGCAGCGGGCCGTCCGGCTCCTCGAAGAGCGCGGCGCGTTCACCATGCGCAAGTCCGTCGAAACCGTGGCCAAAGCGCTCGGCGTCAGCCGCTTCACGGTCTACAACTACCTGAACCGCGACCAGACCGACCGCAACTGAGAGCCAGTCAGTGGTTGCGTTGCTCAGGTGGTCGCCTAGCGGAACCTGAGAGCTTCCCTGGACTGCGGGTCCCCCTCCTGATGTATGCCCAATACACGACGGAGGGGCCGTCCTCGCCAGGAAACCTCTCAGAACCCGCAGGTGGTCCTTCTGCGTAGGTGGCCCAAGCGGCTGGCGCCGCTTCCACAAGCGCGGACGGCTACGCCGACAGGCACTGGACGCATCCCCACCGGGCCCCTCTTGCACTCGAGGCAAGAGGGGCTTTCTTGTGCCGGTCGCACAACCCTCGACCAGGATTTTTCAACAAAGTGTTGACACTTGTTCAGCTCAGTCGTAGCTTTTGCCGCACCGGAGCTCGACCAGCAACCGCACCACAGCCCAGGCATGCTCGGACCCCCGTCCGCCGCCTCCGCTCCCCCGGAAAACCTTCCGGGGCCGCACACATCCTGTGAGAGTTTGCGATGTCAACAACCACCCAGGACCGGCTCAACGGCCTGCCCCGCGCGGAACTCGTCGAGCAGCTCCTCGCCTGCCTGGACATCCCGCGCTGGGCCGCCGACATCGCCGACCGGCGCCCGTTCGCCGACGCCGACGCGATCTACCGGGCGGCCGAAGCCGCCGCCCCCTCGCTGACCCGCGAGGAGATCGACCAGGCGCTCGCCGCGCACCCGCGCATCGGCGACCGGCCGAAGGGTTCGGACACCTCGTCGAACTTCTCCCGCAACGAGCAGGCCGGCGTCGGCGACGACGCGGAGCTGGCCCGCGCGCTGCGGGAGGGCAACGAGGAGTACGAGCGGCGGTTCGGGCACGTCTACCTGGTCTGCGCCAGCGGTCGCAGCGGCGCGGAGCTGCTGGAAATCCTGCACTCCCGCTTGGACAACGAGCCGGAAACCGAGCTGCGGATCGTCGAGGACGAACTCCGCAAGATCGCACGTTTGAGATTGGCGAAGGTGATCGAAGGATGAGTGCCGTCACCACCCACGTTCTCGACGCCGCCCGGGGCAAGCCCGCGGTCGACGTCGCGATCCGGCTGGAGGCAGCCAAGGGCGCCGAGTGGGAGGCGCTCGCCGACGGGCGGACCGACGACGACGGCCGGATCAAGGACCTCGGCCCGGAGCGGCTCGAGGCCGGGGACTACCGGCTCACCTTCGACACCGGCGCCTACTTCGAAGCCCAGGGCACTGCGTCGTTCTACCCGCAGGTCCAGATCACCTTCCGGATCACCGATCCGGAGCAGCACTACCACGTTCCGATTCTGCTGAGCCCGTTCGCCTACTCCACCTACCGAGGGAGCTGATCACCCCATGGGCATCGTCTTGGGTCCCAACCAGTACGGCAAGGCCGAGGTCCGCATCGTTTCGGTCAACCGGGACCACGCGCGCCACACCATCAAGGACCTCAACGTCAGCTCCTCGCTCCGCGGCGACCTCGACGGCGCGCACCTCACCGGTGACAACAGCAACGTGCTGCCCACCGACACCCAGAAGAACACGGTCTACGCCTTCGCCAAGGAAGCGCCGATCGGCGAGATCGAGGACTTCGCGCTGCGGCTGGGCCGGCACTTCGTCGGCACCGCGGACGGGATCAACGGCGCTCGCATCCTCATCGACGAGTACAGCTGGGAGCGCATCCCCGTCGGCGGCACCGGCCACGACCACTCCTTCGCCCGCTCGACCGACGAGAAGCGCACCACCGCGGTGACCATCGACGGCGACCAGGCGCACGTGGTGTCCGGGCTCAAGGACCTGATCGTGCTCAAGTCCACTGGCTCCGAGTTCTGGGGCTACCCCAAGGACAAGTACACGACGCTGGCCGAGACCAACGACCGGATCCTGGCCACCGCGGTGACCGCCCGCTGGCGCTACCTGCACACCGACGTGGACTGGGGCAAGAGCTTCGAGTCGATCCGCGCCACCATGCTGGAGGCCTTCGCCACCACGCACAGCCTGGCGCTGCAGCAGAGCCTTTACGAGATGGGCAAGGCTGCCATGGAGAAGCACCCGGAGGTGGCCGAGGTCCGGCTGTCGCTGCCGAACAAGCACCACTTCCTGGTCGACCTGGAGTACTGCGGCCTGGAGAACAACAACGAGGTGTTCTTCGCCGCGGACCGCCCGTACGGCCTGATCGAGGGTGTCGTCAAGCGCGACGACGTCGAGGACGCGCCGCAGGCCTGGTACAGCCTCCCGCAGTTCTGATCGAGCGCTTCCGCCGGGAACGAGGGCGTTCCCGGCGGAAGCCCCGCACACCGCACCACGGGCTCCTCCGGCAGCGAGGAGTCGGCTTTTCGAGGATCACCGCCGATCCTGGACCTAGGGGCCACCGGAGGGAGACATTTCCTGGTGGCCCTCGCTGCTATCCGGACTTCGGGCAACAGCCCGGAAACCCCACAGGTCCACTGTGGAACGAAATTTGATCTTCCCGAAACGAGCAGAAGAACCCCGGCAGTGATAGTGACCTGATCTGACCCTGCGGCCCAGGAGTCACCCATGGCCCTCTTCAAGACCCGCCGCAACCGCGGCTCCCGGAACGGAAGAACCACCGACGTCCACCCGGTGGACGAGGTGATGCCGCCCGTGCGCATGATGGCGTTCGGCATCCAGCACATCGCCGCGATGTACGCGGGTGTGGTGGCACCACCGCTGATCGTCGGCGAGGCCATGGGCCTGCCGCCGACGCAGATGACCTTGCTCATCGGGGCGAGCCTGTTCACCGCTGGCATCGCCACCATGCTGCAATCGCTGGGGATCTGGAAGATCGGTGCCCGGCTGCCGTTCGTCAACGGCGTCACGTTCGGTTCGGTCGCGCCGATGCTGGCCATCGTCGCGCAGCAGGGACAGCAGCAGTCGCTGTCGGTGATCTACGGTTCGGTGCTGATCGCAGGCCTGCTGGCCTTCCTGATCGCCCCCTACTTCTCCCGCATGGTGCGGTTCTTCCCGCCCGTGGTCAACGGAACCGTGATCACGCTCATCGGTCTGGCGCTGATGCCGGTGGGCATCAAGTGGATCGCCGGGACCAACCCGGACGCCCCGGACTACGCCGCCCCGCAGAAGATCGCGCTCGGCGCGGCGACCTTCGCCCTGGTGCTGCTGTTCAACCGCTTCCTGAAGGGCTTCTGGAACCGGATCGCGCTGCTCATCGGCCTGGTGGTGGGCACGCTGATCGCCTGGCCGCTGGGCATGATCAACACCACCACGTTCGACTCGGCACCGGTGTTCAACCTGCCCACCCCGTTCGCGCTGGGCGCGCCGATGTTCGACCTGACCGCGACCATCTCGATCTGCATCGTGATGCTGGTGGCGATGATGGAGACCACCGCGGACATGGTCGCGCTGGGCGAGATCGTGGACCGGCCGGCGGACGAGAAGACGATCGCCGCGGGTCTGCGCGCGGACGGCGCGGGCAGTGCGCTCAGCGCCGTGTTCGGCGGCTTCACCTGCAGCGCCTTCGCGCAGAACATCGGCCTGGTGGCGCTGACCCGGGTCCGCAGCCGGTACGTGGTCGCGACGGCCGGTGGCGTGCTGGTGCTGCTGGGCCTGTTCCCGGTCGTCGGCGCGGTCGTCTCCCTCGTGCCGCAACCGGTTCTGGGCGGCGCCGCGCTGGTGCTGTTCGGTTCGGTGGCCACCAGCGGCATCCGCACGCTGAGCAAGTCCGACCTCAGCGACCCGTTCAACTCGCTGATCGTGGCCGGCGCGCTGGGCATCGGCCTGATCCCGGTGGTCGCGCCGCAGTTCTACGAGCACTTCCCGTCGGCGCTGCGCACCGTGCTCGACTCGGGCATCAGCACCGGCTGCATCGCGGCCCTGCTGCTGAACCTGCTGTTCAACGCCTGGCGCAAGAAGCCGGAGGAAACCGGCGGAACCGTCGGCGGTGACACCGTCGCGGTGATCGCGACCGCACCGGGCGAGAGCCCCGTCCCGGAGCCCCGCCAGACGCTGAAGGACTCCTCCTCGTCCGAAACCCTGCACTGACGTCCCACCGCTGAAGGGCACCTCCGAGCTGAACTCGGAGGTGCCCTTCTTGCGGGTTTCGGGTAGTTCATCCGTGCTCCGATCATCCGAACCTGCTGCGGCGAACGGAGGTTCTTCCCCGGCGGTCGAATCGGGCCCGCAGCGGACTCGTTGATCAGGCGCAACTATGCGCCGAAGTTGGGAGACGCGATGCGGGTTCGGGCACTGATGACCGCCGCACTGGCCGGGATGGCGATGCTGGCCACCCAAACCACCGCCACCGCGCAGCAAGCCGGTGATCCGCTCAGCGAGAAGCAGTGGGGACTCGCGCAGCTCCGCGCGCCGGAGGCCTGGTCCACCAGCACCGGGGCCGGTCAGATCATCGCCGTGGTGGACACCGGCGTCGACCTCGGGCACCCCGAGCTGGCGTCGAAGCTGGTCCCCGGCGCGACCTTCGCCGCCTGCGGCGACCGACCGGCGCCGTGCGGCAACGGCGACTGGCGCGGCGTGGACGGCGTCGGGCAGGCCTCCGACGTGCACGGCACGCACGTCGCGGGCATCGCGGCCGCCGCCGCGAACAACGGCGTCGGCATCGCCGGCGTCGCGCCGGATGCGCGAATCATGCCGGTCAAGGCGCTGGAGAACGGTTCCGGCAGCTTCGAGGAGATCGGCGCGGGCATCCGCTGGGCGACCGACCACGGCGCGAACGTGATCAACCTCAGCCTCGGCGCCCAACCCGGCACCCAGCTGCTGACGCTGCTCGGCCAGGGCGCCGAGACCAAGGACGCCATCGCCTACGCGCGCGAGAAGGGCGTGGTCGTGGTGGCCTCCGCGGGCAACGAGACCGCGCCGCTGTGCGACACCCCGTCCTGGGAGGCGGGCGCGCTGTGCGTCGCCGCCACCGACTCGGCCGAACTGCACTCGGTGTACTCCAACCTCACCCTGAAGTCGGACATGAAAGCCGTTGCCGCGCCGGGTGGTTCGTCGCTGAACGGCTGCGACGGCGACGTCTGGTCCGCGGTCCCGCGCGGCACGGGCTCGGCGGAGTGCGGTCAGGGCGACTACGACTCGCTCGCCGGAACGTCCATGGCCGCCCCGCAGGTCGCGGGCGTCGCCGCGCTGCTCGGCGCGCAGGGCCGCAACGCCGACAGCATCGAGCAGGCGCTGATGAAGTCGGCCCGCACGCCGATCCTGGGCGCTCGCGGGGTGTTCACGCCGCTGTACGGCTACGGCGTCGTCGACGCCGCGGCCGCCGTCGCGCAGCCCATGTGACCTGGTGCGAACGGGCCGTCCACCTCGCTCCGCGACGTGGACGGCCCGTTCCCCTACCACCAACGGCTAATAGCACCAACGATTTTCACGCCCTCCTACCCGCTCGGCTAAAACTCCTCGACCGCAAGCGGAAATCTCTGGACAATGATCACAGGGACCGCGTTCCGGTGCGCGGCCGTCGAGCTATCCAGGAGCGTGGGAGCGATGGACCTCTCCAAGCTGTTCAAGATGGTGTCCCCGGCCAAGCACCACAGCCGCGACCACTCCGGCAGCGGGCACCGCCGCCGCTACGACAGCAGCGACGGACACCGCCGCCGGCGGTACGACAGCAGCGACGATCATCGTCGTCGCTACGACAGCAGCAACGACCACCACCGGCGTCGCCGCAGCAGCAGCGGCGGTCACTACCGGCGCCGCAGCCACAGCTGATCGCGGTAGCCGGCGGTGCTGATCGACGCGTTGAGCTCTTACTACTACGGCGAACCGGACCACAGCTGGGGACCGGGCGAAGCACCGCTGGCCCCGGGTGAGCTCCTCGCGCCCGGCTACCGGGTCGTCGACCACCTGCGCCGCGGCAACCGCCTCGACGTCTACGACGTCTGGAGCGAAGAGCGGTCCTGCCGCTGCGTCGCCAAGACCGTCCGGCCGGAGCGGGCCGAGGACCAGCGCGCGGTGGGATGGCTGCGCAACGAGGGCGTGCTGCTGACCCAGTTCACGCACCCGCACCTGGTGCGCGGCTACGAGATCGTCCGGACCGAAGAGCCCTCGCGACCAGCGGTGATCACCGAAACCCTGCCCGGTCACACGCTGAGCTACCTGATCGACGAGCACGGCAGGCTGCGCCCGGTCGACGCCGCGGTGCTGGGCATCCAGCTGTGCTCGGTGCTGGCCTACCTGCACCGCCGGGGCTGGGTGCACCTCGACGTCAAACCGTCCAACATCGTCGAGGTCGGCGGCCGCGCGGTGCTGCTCGACCTGAGCCTGAGCTGCCGCATCGGCGAACGCAGCTCAGCGGGCACCTTCGACTACCTCTCCCCCGAGCAGGCCAAGGGCGAGGCGATGACTCCGGCGGCAGACACCTGGGGCCTGGGCATCACGCTGTACGAAGCCCTCTCCGGCACCACCCCGTGGGCGGACGTCTCGCACCGCGAGCAGAACAGCAACGGAACCCGCTACTACCCGCAACGCGACCGCACGGCAGCACCGCTGCGCACCCACCGACGCCTCCCCGCAGCGCTGTCCCGCACCATCGACGCCTGCCTCGCCCCGGACCCGAACTCCCGCCCCACGATCGAAGAAGTGGCGACCGACCTGATCACCTGGTCCGGCGCAGACCCCCGCACAGCCGTCGCCTGACCACCGGACTCGGTCACCGGGTCCGGTCACCGAGTCCGGTCACCGAGTCCAGTCACCGAGTCCAGTCACCGGAGAGTCAAAATTCCATTGAAATCGAAGGTCCAATTTCAATGGAATTTGCGGATCGACGGCTCAACGGCGACGGCTCAGCGGCGACGGCGGAACGCGATGGCGGTGACGATCAGCGCGGCGGCCAGGGCGAACTGCCCGCCCGAGACGATGCGGTTCACGCTGACCGCCGGATGCCAGCACACCGATCCGTCACCCGAGATCGAGAAGGCCCCGGCCGGTCGCGCGACCACGCCGACGCCCCGCCCGTCGTCGTCCCGACGGCCGCGGCGCCCACCCCCGATCCGGATGTTGGCCACCGGCACCAGAGTGGTGTCCCCCTGCTGCACGGGCTCGCCGAAGACCTGGTGCTTGCCCAACCGATCGGCGAGCAGCCCGACGACGTCGACGTGCTCGTTCTCAGCCATGCCCAACCCCCAACGCGACGAAGATTTCCGACCACCCCGACGCTAGTACGAATCCACCCCCACCGTCGCGCAGCAGCCGGAAAAGGTGACGCGAAGACCGGCCTCACCGCTCACGAGCCCAGGCCGAGAATGTGGAATTCGGCTTCGCAGAAGCCGATCAGAGCGACGTGCGGTTCCGCGACCGCTCGTCCTCGACCGGAGTACCGCTGTGCAAGACGCCGGCGATGGCCCGGTCCCGCCAGGCAGCGGTCGAGTCGTAGACGTCGGCCTCGGTGTCCACGGTCGTCACCAGAACGCCGGGTGCGTTCCGGCGTGCACGTCCGACGGTGACGCCGTCCGCGCGCACGAAGAACGCCGGCCACATGCTCTCCGGTGCCGACGAGTTCGGGCAGCTGATCCACACGTGGTTGCTCGCCGCTGCCGCCGTCATCGCAGCCGGCATCGTGATGCCCGGGTAGGTGAGCGTTGCCGCCTGGTTGAACCGCTGGAACTCCGGTCCGACGGCGGACTCGATCATCGCCAGCCGCTCCGCCGGGACGTTGCCCGCGTGGTACGAGTGGAACACCAGCTGCACTCCCAGCTTCCGGTACTCCCGGTACAGCTCGGGGTAGCGGTAGTCGTGGCAGATGAGCGCACCGCACCGGATCCCGCCGATCTCCCAGGTGCTGAGGTGGTCGCCCGGGCTGTAGTGCGCGAGATCGCCGGAACTCCCGTCCGGGGGCCCGGCGCAGAAGCGCTTGTCGTAGCGGTCGACGAGCTCGCCGCCCGCGTCGATCACGTAGAGGCTGTTGTGCGGTTTGCAATCCGCGCCGAGCTGGTGCGCGGATCCGAGCACCAGCCAGATCCCCAGTTCGCGGGCCAGGCCCATCAGCTCGGTGGTGGCCGACCGCAGCAGCTCCCAGTCGAACCCGTCGAAGCCGTCGAAGTCCACTCCCGCGTATCCGGACAGCGCCCCTTCCGGGAAGTGGGCGACATCCGCTCCCCGCTGCTTCGCCACGCGCAGCTGCCGCGCGATGTACCGGGAGTTGCCCCGGATGTCCGCGCTCACCGGAAACTGGCAGGTCCCCACTCGCATCACGGCCATGCCGGTCATGATCCGCCCGCACGCCAACCCGGTCCAGTGCATTACCTCGCGGGTGATCGACGCGCTGGCCTCTGGCCGTGGAACTCGGGGCAGCTAACGCGAATGGAGAGAAACTGGCACGGATTTCCGCGCTACCACTGAGAAATCCATGCGCACGCTGGCCGGTGGCGAACAACCTCACCGCGGCGTAGACGGTCGTGAGTGCGCAGCAGTGCTGGAACACTGCTGCGCACTCACGTCTGTCAGAGGCGGCCGAGCTTGCGGATCTCGGCCTCGGGGAGACCGGTCAGCTGTTCGACCTCCGCCGCGTCGATGCCGCCGTTGTCGAGGGCTCGGACGAACGAAGCCGCCAGGGCGCGGGCCGTGGCCGGCTCGTCGAGGACCGCTCCGCCGCTGGCCGACGCGTACGCCGACAGGCGCTTGGCCTCCGCCGGGGCGGAGTCGCGGAAGGCCGCGAAGACCGCCGCGTAGCGGGTCACCAGCTGGGCCGGGTGGAGGTCCCAGCCCTGGTAGAAGCCGTGTTCGAGGGAACGGCGGGTGAGGTCGTAGTGGGTGCGCCAGCCGTGGTGGACCTGGTCGCCGACCGGCAGGACGTTCGTCGAACCGTCGGAGAGGAACACCCCGGTGCCCGCAGCCGACACCTGCATCACGTGGCGCGCGAAGTCGCAGGCGCGGTGCGCGAGGTGCTGGTGGGCGGCGGTCAGGCCGCAGCTGGCGGTGTAGTCGTAGGTGCCGAAGTGCAGGCCGGTCACCCGGCCCGCGCCCGCGCGGAGGAAGCGCGGCAGCGCGAGACGCCCCTCTGAGTCCACAATGGACTGCGTGGTCTCCACCTGGATCTCGAAGCGCAGCGCGCGCTCCGGCAGACCCAGCTGCTGCTCGAACAGGCCCAGGAACTCGACGAACACCTCGACCTGCGCGACGTCGACGACCTTCGGGAAGGTCAGCACGAACCCGTCGGGCAGACCGCCGTGCTTCTCGAGCAGCGCGGTGAGGAAGACGTCCAGCGTGCGCACCGAACGAGCGCGCAGCTGCGGGGTGTCGAAGGACTTCACCCGCAACCCGAAGTTCGCCGGGGCAGCGCCCTCGCGCAGCCAGTCGGCGAGCACCCCGGCGGTGCGCACGGCCTCGGCGTCCTCGGCCTCGTCACCGGGGTTGCCGTAGCCGTCCTCGAAGTCGATGCGCAGGTCCTCCAGCGGGGAGTTCTGCAGCTTGGCGCGCAGCCGCGGGTGCACGGCGCGGGCGATCTCGGGGTCCATGCCGAGGATCTCGACCAGGTCCTCGGGCCGAGCCGCATCCCGGTCGAGCGCGGCCAGCGCCTCCTGCTCCCACTGCCGCACCGTGTCGGCGTCGACCTTGTTCGCCGGCACGTAGCAGGTGTGCACCGGCTGCCGAACCGCCCGCGCACCCGGATAGGCGCCGGCGATGTGCTCGTCCACGGCGGAAAGCCGGTCGAGCCTGCGGTTGACCTCGGCGGTTTCCAGCGAGGTTCTGGCCACTTGCGCTCCCTTCGGTTCGACAGCCGGGAGGCGTCCCCGGCTGCCCAGCTCGGCTGCAGCGAAGGGGCCGCGCGTCCCCGGAACGCGATCGCAGCGGGAATTCCGCTGAGATCGCGGGAGGACGCACGACCCCCGATCACCGCAGTTCGATCAGTCGATCTGCTCGTAGGCGGGCAGCGTCAGGAAGTCGACGAACTCGTCGGCGACCGCCACCTGCTCGAACAGCTCGACCGCCCGGCCCAGGTTCTCGACCGGGAAGCCCTCCTCGGCACGCAGCTGCTTCTCGGTGTCGGCCAGCGTCTCGCGAACCAGGTCGGCGGTGACCCGCTCGCCGCCGGCCAGCACCACGTCGTTGTGCAGCCACTGCCAGATCTGCGACCGGGAGATCTCCGCGGTCGCGGCGTCCTCCATCAGGTTGTGGATCGCCGCCGCACCGTTGCCGCCCAGCCAGGACACGATGTAGCGGACACCCACGTCGACGGCCGCGCGCAGGCCCTCGATGGTCTTCTCACCCGGGGTCTCGGCCACCGCGAGCAGCTGGTCGGCGGTCACGGAGACCTCGTCGCGGGTGCGGTCGATCTGGTTGGGCTTGTCGCCCAGCACCGCGTCGAACTCCTCGAAGCAGATCGGCACCAGACCGGGGTGGGCGACCCAGGAACCGTCGAAGCCGTCGCCGGCCTCGCGCTTCTTGTCCGCGTGGACCTTGTCCATCGCCGCGGCGTTGGAGTCGTCCTTGGTCGGGATGAACGCGGCCATGCCGCCGATGGCGAACGCACCGCGCTTGTGGCAGGTGCGCACCAGCAGCTCGGTGTAGGCGCGCATGAACGGCGCGGTCATGGTCACGGAGTTGCGGTCCGGCAGGATGTACTTGTCGGAGTCGCGGAAGGTCTTGATGACGCTGAACAGGTAGTCCCAGCGACCGGCGTTCAGGCCCGCGGAGTGGTCGCGCAGCTCGTAGAGGATCTCCTCCATCTCGAACGCGGCCGGGTAGGTCTCGATCAGCACGGTGGCGCGCACCGAGCCGTGCGGAACCCCGAGCTCCTGCTGGGCGTGGGTGAACACGTCGTTCCACAGACGAGCCTCGAGGTGGCTCTCCATCTTCGGCAGGTAGAAGTACGGTCCGCTGCCGCGGCTGATCAGTTCCTTGGCGTTGTGGAAGAAGTGCAGGCCGAAGTCGACCAGGGCGGCCACGGCGGGCTTGCCGTCGACGAGGACGTGCTTCTCGTCGAAGTGCCAGCCGCGCGGGCGCACCAGCGGCACGGCGTGCTTGACGTCGTCGCGCAGCTTGTAGGTCTTCTTGTCGGTGACCAGCTCGATCTGCTTGCGCACCAGGTCGTAGAGGTTGACCTGGCCGGAGACGACGTTGCGCCAGTGCGGGGTGTTGGCGTCCTCGAGGTCGGCCAGCCAGACCTTGGCGCCGGAGTTCAGCGCGTTGATCGCCATCTTGCGGTCGGTCGGGCCGGTGATCTCCACGCGGCGGTCGGCGATGTCGGCCGGCGGCGCGGCCACCTGCCAGTCGCCCTCGCGGATGTGCCGGGTCTCCTCGAGGAAGTCCAGCCGCCCCTTGGCGGCGGCCTCCGCACGGCGCTGCTTGCGGCGCTCGAGCAACTCGTCGCGCCGGGCGCCGAAGGCGCGCTGCAGACCGGCCACGAACTCGAGCGCTTCCTTGGTGAGGATCTCGTCCCCGCGCTCGACGGCGCCGCCGATGACCTGCACTCCTGCTGCCGTTTCGGACATGAGAAGTCCACCCTTTCTGCTGCCGGGTTCCAGACGGTGGCTGATGGCTCACCTTGCCGCGTGGCGGACCTGCGCGCACCCGAGGCTGCGCGACGCCCGTTCCGCTTGCGGTACGCCCGTAATGTTTTTCTGCATCGTGGATGTTAGTTTCCGTATAGCGTTCGAAGCAACATGAGCTGTCACACCCGTCACGGACTAGACTTCGGTCAGTCCGAAGGGCGAAAAGGGAGTTCTGCGATGACCACGGGCCCGCAACGGGCAAGCCAGGGCGGAGGGGTGCAGTCCGTCGAACGCACCTTCGAGCTGCTGGAACTCATGGCCGACGCCGGGGGCGAGGTGGCGCTGTCCGAACTCGCCGAGAAGTCCGGACTACCGCTGCCGACGATCCACCGGATCATGCGCACCCTGGTGAGCAACGGCTACGCCCGCCAACAACCGTCCCGCCGCTACGCGCTCGGCCCCCGGCTGATCCGCCTCGGCGAAACCGCCAGCCGCGCGCTCGGCTCCTGGGCCCGCCCCTACCTGGCGGAGCTCACCGAGGCGACCGGCGAGACCTCCAACATGGCGGTGCTCGACGGCGAGCAGATCGTCTACGTCGCGCAGGTGCCCTCGCAGCACTCGATGCGGATGTTCACCGAGGTGGGCCGCCGGGTCGACGCGCACGCCACGGCGGTCGGCAAGGCCGTCATGGCCACCATGCCGCCGGACACCGTGACCCAACTGCTGTCCCGCACGACCATGCACCCGCAGACGGAGCGCACCATCGTCACCGTCGAGTCGATGCAGGCGGAGCTGGACCGCATCCGCCAGCAGGGCTACGCCCTGGACGACGGCGAGCAGGAGGTCGGCGTCCGCTGCTACGCGGTCGCGGTCCCCGGCGCGCCGGCGGGCGCGGCGATCTCGATCAGCGGCCCGGAAGGCCGGATGCTGCGCATCTCGACGGACGAGGTCGTCCCCCTGATGCAACGCCTGGCCAAGGACCTCTCCGCCGAACTGAGCGCCAACAACACGCCCTGACCTCCGAAAACCCGCCCAGGACCACAGTTTCAATTGAAACTGTAGATCTACGCGTGGAGATTTACAGTTTCAATTGAAACTGCAGACCCCAGCCACGAGGTTTCGCAGTTTCAATTGAAACTGTGGTCCCGTGCCACACGACCGGGGGAATAAGGGGTGGGGGTTCCGTGCTGGAGGGGGCATGAGCGATGCGACGGAGCAGGTGGCGGGTGTCGAGGCCCAGCGGTTGGTGGCGTTCAGCAGTGATCCGCAGGGCGGGAACCCCGCCGGAGTGGTGCTCGACGCGTCGGGGTTGACCGATGCGGAGATGCTGCGGATCGCCGCCGACATCGGGTACTCCGAGACCGCGTTCCTGTTCCCGCGCGGCGAGCGCGCGCACGACGTCCGGTTCTTCAGCCCGAAGGCGGAGGTCGCCTTCTGCGGGCACGCGACGATCGCCACCTCGGTCGCGCTGGCCGAACGCGACGGCACCGGCCCGTTCGACCTGCACACCCGGGCCGGGCTGGTCTCCGTCGACACCCAGGTCGACGACTCCGGCCGGCACACCGCGACGCTCACCAGCGTCCCCACCTCGGTCAGCGACGTCGACCCCGCCGTCCTCGACGAGGCGCTGGCGGCGCTCGGCTGGACCCGCGACGACCTCGACCCGGACCTGCCTCCCAGCGTGGCCTTCGGCGGCAACGACCACCTCGTCCTCGCGGTGTCCACGAGGGCCAAGCTCGCGGCGCTGTCCTACGACTTCGACCGCCTCGGCAAGCTGATGGCCGACCAGGACTGGGCGACGCTGCAGCTGGTCTGGCGCGAGAGCCCCGAGCTCTTCCACGCCCGCGACCCGTTCCCGCCGGGCGGCGTGGTGGAGGACGCGGCGACCGGTGCGGCAGCGGCGGCGTTCGGCGGCTACCTCAAGCACCGCGGCCTGATCACCCCGCCGGCGCGCTTCCGCATCCACCAGGGCTTCGACATGGGCCGCCCCAGCATCCTCGACGTCGAGATCTCCGAGGCCCACGACCAGATCCGGGTCACCGGCACGGCCACCCGGATCAAGCGCTGAGCCGGGATCTGCGGCGGAGCCACCAGACCGTCAGGGCGACCGCTGCGGCGATGCCCACGACCGGGAGGCCGGCCAGGCCCGCGATGGCTTCCACCCGTTCGTAGGCGTCGCCCGACCAGGCTCCGAGGAGGACCAGGGTCGTCGCCCAGGTGATCGCGACCGGGAGGTTGCAGAGGGTGAAGCGGAGGTGGGTCATGCGGGTCCGGGCCGCCAGCCGCGGCACCAGGGTTCGCACCGCCGCGAAGCACTGCGACACCGAAACGGTCACCTCGGCGCGACTGTCCAATGCGGACACCAAGCGCTCGAACCGCTGCTCCCCCAAGCGCTTCACCAACTCGCGCCGCAGCAAGCTGCCGCGCCGACCGCGGTAGAAGCCGTGCTGGCACCCCAAAGCCGTCGCGCTCGCCGCGCAGACAGCAGCCAGCCACACCGGCGCCACGCCTTGCCCGGCCAACCAGCCGAGTACCAGGACGGTGCCCGTGCCCGGCAGGAAAACCCCTATCACCAGGCCGGATTCGGCGAACAGCACCAGCACTCCGGCGATCAGCGCGACCGGACCGGGGATCCCGGACAGGAAATCGGTCACCGGCCGAGCAATTCGGGGATCCGCGCATCCCACGACTCGCCGTGCGGCTCCAGCGCGACCTCGCGGACGTCGTCGGGACGACGGCGGATCCGCAGCATCAGGTGGCTGTCGGCGAGCCGCTCCGCCAGGCCCTCGCCCCACTCCACCACCACGGCGGCTTCGGTGAGGTCGGTGTCCAGGTCCAGGTCGTCGATCTCGTCCAGCCCGCCCAGCCGGTAGGCGTCGACGTGCACCAGCGCCGGGCCGTTGCCGGAATCCGGCCGGTGCACCCGCGCGATCACGAACGTCGGCGAGGTCACCCTGCCGGTGACGCCCATGCCTGCCGCGATCCCCCGCGCGAGCACGGTCTTGCCCGCGCCGAGCGGCCCGTCCAGCAGCACCAGGTCGCCGGCGCGCAGCGCAGCGCCCAGCCGTCGGCCGAACTCGAGGGTGTCGGCCTCCTGCGGCAACTCCGCGATCCGCAGCGCAGAACTCACTTCCCGCTCACCTTCCCCACCGCCCTGCGCAGCAGCGCGGTCAACTGCTCGGTGACCAATTCCGGCCGTTCCAGCATCACCGGGTGGCCCGCTCCTTCGACGCGCACCAGCGTCGCGTCCGGCAGCTCGGCGGCCAGGCTCTCGGCGTGCGGCGAGAACGGCGTGACCCGGTCGGCGTCGCCGCTGAGCACCAGCACCTCGCAGGTCCGGAGCGCGGCGAGCGCGGTCTTGCGGTCGTGCAGGCCGATCGTCTCCAGGAAGTCGGTGACGACCTCGACCGTGGTCGCTCCGATCATCTCCGCCATCAGGTCCACCACCGCGGGCGAGATCTTGCGGTCCCCGAACGACAGCGAGCGGATCAGGCTCCAGGTGATCTTGTCCCCCGCCCGCCGGGTGCGTTCCACCAGGTCGGGCTGGATGCTGGACAGCAGCGCGAGCCCGCGCGGCACCGGGTTGACGCGCGAGAGCCAGGTCCGGGGCAGCCCGGCCGCGCCGACCGAGTCGGCCGCGGTGCCGATCAGCGCCACCGCGCGGACCCGCTCGCGGAACAGCTCCGGGCGCTGCTCGGCCAGCGCCATGATCGTCATGCCGCCCATCGAGTGCCCGACCAGCGCGATCGGTCCCTTCGGCGCCATCGCGCGCAGGACCGCGTCGAGGTCCCGGCCGAGCTGCTCGATCGTGCTGTTTCGCTTGGTGGAGTGCCCGGAGCGGCCGTGGCTGCGCTGGTCGTACTGCACCACCCGGACCCGCGGATCGGTGAGCTCCGGCAGGTCGCGGCGCTGGAAGTGCCAGCAGCGGGAGTCCAGCGCGAACCCGTGCACCAGCACCACGGTCAGGTCCGGCTCGCCACCGTCGGCGGGCTCGATCTCCTGCACCGCCAGCGGAACTCCGTCGTCAGCGGCCACAGTGGACTGCCGGGTCGGGCGGAGCCGGCCCAGCGGCTCGTCGGCGTGCGGGTCCTCCGCGGATTCGCGCTGCCCGGCGACCCGCGTGCTGTGCGCGACGACGCCGACCGCGGCGCCGGTGACCGCGGCACCCAGCACACCGCTCGTCCAGGCCAGCGCCTGCCAGACGGGTTTCACACCGACTCCAGGCTCATCACGTCTCGTCCTCGACGGTTCGCGTCACGCGCGGGCGGTACATGCCGGTGACGATCTCGTAGTGGATGGTGCCGATCTCGTCGGCCCACTCCGCCGCCGTCGGCTCGCCCCGGTCGCCCGGCCCGAACAGCAGCACCTCGTCGCCCTCGTGGACCTCGTCGTCGCCGATGTCGACCACCAGCTGGTCCATGCAGACCCGGCCGCGCACCGGACGCCGCTTCCCCGCCAGCCACACCGACATCCGGCCGGACAGGGTGCGCGGCACGCCGTCGGCGTAGCCCACCGGGACCAGCGCGAGCCCGGTCGGCCGGTCCGCGGTCCAGGTGTGCCCGTAGGAAACGCTCTCACCAGCGGCGATGCGCTTGGTCAGCACCACCGAGGAGCGGAAGGTCATGGCCGGGCGCAGGTCGTGGTCGCCGTCCTGCGGCACCGGGTCCAGCCCGTAGACGGCGATGCCCGGCCGGACCAGCTCGAAGTGCAGGTCGGGGCGGGTGAGCACGGCGGCCGAGTTGGCGATGTGCCGGATCGGGTCCAGCCCCGCCGCGCGCGCCTGCTCGTACGCGCGCTGCAACCGCGCGGCCTGCTCGTCGATGGAGGGGTGGCCGAGCTCGTCGGCGCAGGCCAGGTGCGACCACACCGCGACGACCTCGACGTTCCCGTCGGCCTCGGCCTTCGCGGCGGCTTCCACCAGCGCGGGCCAGAGCTCGCCCGGGCAGCCGCTGCGCGACAACCCGGTGTCGATCTTGAGGTGGACCCGCGCGACGCGGTCCTGCGCCGCGGCCGCCGCCTCGATCTTCTGCAGACCGGTCAGCGACGACGCGGAGAGCTGGACGTCCTCGGCGATCGCGGGCGCGAAGTCCTCGTCCACGGCGTAGAGCCAGCAGAACACCGGAGCGGTGATGCCGGCGGCGCGCAGCTGCAGCGCTTCGCCGACGGAAGCGACTCCGAGCTGATCGGCGCCGGATTCGAGCGCGGCGCGCGCTACGGTCACCGCGCCGTGGCCGTAGCCGTCGGACTTCACGATGGTCATCGTGCGAGCACCCGACTCGCGGGCACGCGCCGAGAGCACCCTCACGTTGTGGCGGATCGCGCCGACGTCGATGCGCAGGTCGGCGCGGTACGCGGGCTGGTCACTCATGGCACGGTCATCGTCGCACACGGCCGGACCGCCAATACCGACAACCGGTGCAGATCAGCCCAGGGCAGCCCGGCGGACCTCGCGGATCGCCATCGGGACCGCCTCCAGCAGCGCAGAGGCCCCGATCGGGGCGCCGACCGCGGCGGGATCGACGGATCCGGCGTGCGCGGCGAGGTCCGCGGCCAGCGAGTGCACGTGGGCGGCGTAACCGCAGGCCAGCCAGGGTTCCACGCCGCTGGCCAGAAGCGCGCCGATCAGGCCGGTCAGGACGTCGCCGGAGCCAGCGGTCGCGGGCCAGGAGTGCTGCGCGTCGTTGACCAGCACCCGGCCGTCCGGGGCCGCGACGATCGTCGTGTTGCCCTTGAGCAGCACCACCGCGTCGAAGCGCGCGGCGACCTCCCGAGCCGCCTCGACCCGGTCCGCGCCCAGCTCGTGCCCGGCCAGCCGCGCGAACTCACCGGCGTGCGGCGTCAGGACCAGCGGGGTGTCCGGGTCGCGGGCGTCCCAGAGCGTCGGGTCGTTGGCGAACAGGGTGATCGAGTCGGCGTCGGCGCACACCGGCCGCCCGGACTCCAGGACGTGCTGCAGGACGTCGCGCCCGCTGGCGCCGAGGCCGATCCCCGGGCCGACGGCCCACGCCTGCACCTTCCCGGCGTCGCGGACCGACCCGGTCGCCACCACCTCCGGCCAGTGCGAGCGCACCACGTCGGCGGCCGGACCGGCGTAGCGGACCATGCCGGCGGTCGCCTGCACCGCAGCCCCGCTGGCCAGCACCGCAGCACCGGGATAGGTCGCCGAACCGGCGGCGACGCCGATCACACCCTGGGTGTACTTGTCGTCGGTCGGCCCCGGAACCGGCCAAGCCGCACCGATCTCGGCGGGCTGCAGCACGTGGAGCTCGGGGTCCGGCAGGTGGTCGTCGAGCCCGATGTCGACGACCTCGAGCTCCCCCGAGCGCACCGCGCCCTCGCCCAGCACGTGGCAGGGCTTGCGGCCGCCGAAGGTCACCGTCAGATCCGCCGACACCGCCGGCCCGTCGACGGCCCCGGTCATCGGGTCGACGCCGCTGGGCAGGGCGACGGCGATCCCCGGCACCACCACCCGGCGCACCAGCTCGGCCGCGGTCGGCCGCAGCGCCCCGCGCGCGGACAGCCCGACGATCCCGTCGACCACCACGTCGGCCCGCTCGACGGCGTCCGCCGCATCGGCGCCGATCCCCGAGGTGTCCGGGCTCGGGCCTTCGGCCGACACCGCCCGGCCTCCAGCGCGCCGCAGCGCGGCGAGCCCGGCGGCGTGCGCCTTCTCCGGCGCGAGCAGCACGGCGGTGACGCCGACTCCGCGGCGACGCAGGAAGGCTCCCGCCCACAGCGCATCGCCGCCGTTGTTCCCGGCCCCGACCAGCAGCGCAACGCGGCGACCGGACACTCCGCCGGTGATGTCGGTGAGCACTCGCGCGGTGTGGACGGCGACCGCGTAGGCGGCGCGGCGCATCACGACCGGCTCCGGCGTCTCGGCGAACAACTGCTGTTCGGCCGCGCGGATCTGGTCCGGGGTCCACACTCCGTGCATCGCGTCCTCCCTCATCACGGCACGACGATTGCGCACAGTCTGCCCCTCGCCCCACCAACGACGAACAACCCCACTCCCCCCGGGCATTTCACCCCCCCGCCCAGGTTCCGCCGCGACCGCTCCAGACCACAGTTTCAATTGAAACTGCGATCCGCCGTGCCTGGGATTTACAGTTTCAATTGAAACTGCACACCCGGGCGTGTCGGGACCCCGGCGTGTCGGGACCTCCAGACCCCGACACGCCGACACCTGTGGACAAGTCGTCCTGCCTGTGGAGAACTCCCGCAAATTCAATGGAAATCGGACCTTCGATTTCCATTGAATTTGCGTCACCGGGTGACGGCGGAAGCGCGAAGGGCACCTCCGAAGGGATCGGAGGTGCCCTTCAGCGGGATGAGATCACTCGACGGTGACGGACTTCGCGAGGTTTCGCGGTTTGTCGACGTCGTAGCCGCGGGCCCGGGCGATCTCCGCCGCCAGGACCTGGAGCGGGATCGTCGAGACCAGCGGCTGCAGCAGGGTCGGGACCGCCGGGATGGTGATCAGCTCGTCGGCGAACGGCCGCACCGTCTCGTCGCCCTCCTCGGCGATCACGATGGTGCGGGCACCGCGGGCCTGGATCTCGCGGATGTTGGACACCATCTTCTGGTGCAGCAGGGACCGGCCGGTCGGCGACGGCATCACCACGACCACCGGCAGGCCCTCCTCGATCAGCGCGATCGGGCCGTGCTTGAGCTCACCCGCCGCGAAGCCCTCGGCGTGCATGTAGGCGAGCTCCTTGAGCTTGAGCGCACCCTCCAGGGCCACCGGGTAGCCGACGTGGCGGCCCAGGAACAGCACCGCCTTCGAGTCGGCCATCTCCTGGCCGAGCTTGCGCACCTGGTCGACGGTGGACAGCGTGCGGCGCACCGCGTCGGGCATCGACGCCAGCTCGGAGTACTCGCGCGCCACCTCGTCGGAGTACTTCGTGCCGCGCGCCTGCGCCAGGGCCAGGCCCACCAGGTAGTTCGCCGCGACCTGCGCGAGGAACGTCTTGGTGGCCGCGACGCCGATCTCCGGACCGGCGTGGGTGTAGAGCACCGCGTCGGACTCGCGCGGGATCTGCGCGCCGTTGGTGTTGCAGATCGCCAGCACGCGCGCCCGCTGGGTGCGGGCGTGGCGCACCGCTTCCAGGGTGTCGGCGGTCTCGCCGGACTGGGAGATCGCCACCACCAGGGTGTCGCGGCCCAGCACCGGGTCGCGGTAGCGGAACTCGCTGGCCAGCTCGACCTCGACCGGCACCCGGCACCAGTGCTCGATGGCGTACTTGGCGAGCAGCCCGGAGTGGTAGGCGGTGCCGCAGGCGACGACGAAGACCTTGTCCACGTCGCGCAGGTCCTGCTCGGTCAGCCGCAGCTCGTCGAGCACGATGCTGCCGTTGGTGAAGTGCCCGCGCAGGGTGTTCTCGAGGGCCTCGGGCTGCTCCTCGATCTCCTTGAGCATGAAGTAGTCGTGGCCGCCCTTCTCGGCGGCCGAGAGGTCCCAGTCCACGCTGAACGGCTTGGTCTCGACCTCGACGTCGTCGAAGTCGGTCACCCGGTAGCCGTCGCGGGTGATGGTGACCACCTGGTCCTGGCCGAGCTCCACCGCGTCGCGGGTGTGCTCGATGAACGCCGCGACGTCCGAGGCCAGGAAGTGCTCGCCCTCGCCGACGCCGACGACCAGCGGCGACGAGCGGCGCGCCGCGACGACCTTGTCCGGCTCAGCGGCGTGCGTCACGACCAGCGTGAACGCGCCCTCCAGGCGGCGCGCGACCGCGCAGACGCTGGCGCTGAGGTCACCGGCGGTCGGACCGCTGGTGTAGGCCGCGGCGACCAGGTGCGCCGCGGTCTCGGTGTCGGTGTCGCTGGCCATCTCGATGCCGGCGGCTTCGAGCTCGCCGCGCAGCGCGGCGAAGTTCTCGATGATGCCGTTGTGCACCACGGCCACCTGTCCGCTGGCGTCGCGGTGCGGGTGGGCGTTGCGGTCGGTCGGCGCGCCGTGCGTCGCCCACCGGGTGTGACCCATGCCGGCGTGCCCGGCGAACCGGCCGCCGTCGACTTCGGCGAGCCGCTTCTCCAGGTTCGACAGCGCGCCGGCAGCGCGCTCCACGGCGAGGCCGCCCGCACCGTCGAGCAGTGCCACGCCCGCCGAGTCGTAGCCCCGGTACTCGAGCCGCCGGAGCCCGTTGAGCACCACGTCAAGCGCCTGGCGATGTCCTACGTAACCAACGATGCCGCACACTCGAGCCAGCGTAGCTACCCCATATGGTCTGAACCTGTCCGAGTCGGTCCTCCGGGGGAACCCCGTGCGTGGCGGCTACCGCGCGCGCACGATCAGGTCCGCTAACGTTGCTGACCATGGCCCGCACTGCCAAGAAGGCCCCGCCCGCGAAGAACGCGTTCGAAGAGCTGTCCCGCCGCGGACCGCACGACGTGCTGCACGGTGATCTGGCCCTCGTCGGCCTGCCGGGCATCGTCTGCACCCCGCGCAGCGGCCTGGGACTGCCCGCGATCGCTTTCGGCCACGGCTGGCTGCAGCCGCCGCGCCGCTACCTGGGCCTGCTCCGGCACCTCGCCTCGTGGGGCTTCGTGGTCGCCGCCCCGGCGACGCAGCGCGGGGTGCTCGCCTCGCACCGGATGTTCGCCACCGACCTGCGCACCGCGCTGGACGTCTGCGTCGGGGTCCGCCTCGGCGAGGGCGAGATCAGCGTCGACGAGAAGAAGCTGGGTGTCGCCGGTCACGCGATGGGCGGCGGGTGCGCGGTCCTGGCCGCCGCCGAGGACGAGCGGATCCGCGCGGTCGCGACGATGGCCGCCGCGGAGACCCACCCATCGGCGTTCGAGGCCGCGGCTCAGGTCAAGGTTCCCGGTCTGCACATCGCAGCAGGCAACGACCTGCTGGCCCCGGCGGTGTCCAACGCCGAGCCGATCTCGCAGGCCTGGGGCGGTCCGGTGCAGCTGCGCGACATCCCCAAGGCCAGCCACCTCGGCTTCACCGAGGGCAGGCACTGGACCCAGCTGGTGCTGCACGGCAAGTCCGAGTACGCGACCCAGCGGTCGACGAAGGCCCTGCTCACGGCCTACTTCCTGAGCACCCTGGCCGGTGACCGCCGCGGCGAGGCCCTGCTGGCCACCGACCTCAAGGGCACCCGGATCGACCAGGACCACACCCGCGGCGAGCTCACCGCTGCCTAACGGGGTCGTGAGCACTTTGGGTTGCCATAGCGCCCCAAAGTACTCACGACGCTGATCAGAGCCCTGCGGCGAACTCCTCCGCAACCATCTTGGCGGCCTTCTCGGCGTCCGCAGCCGGCATCCGGGTGTCCTCCCACGAGTAGCCCTTGTCGTAGCCGTCGTAGCCGACCTGGACGACGGCGGTGCCCTTGCGGAACACCAGCAGGGCCTGCTTCACCTCGGTGCCGGTGGCCAGGAACGCCTCGTCCCACGGGCCTTCCACGTCGGTCACCTTCTCCGCGCGCGCACCGTCGGTGTTCCGGTAGTTCTCGAAGTTCTCCTCGGCCATCGCCAGGTCTTCCGCGGGATCGCTGCTCTCCTCCGCGGACAGGGTGATGTCCAGGTAGCGCTCGTTGTTCCCGTCCTGGCCCTTCGTCGCCCGCCACATGCAGCTGGCGAAGCCGGTGTCACCATCCAAATTGGACTGGTCGACGAGGTTGCTGGTGTGCAGCTGGCGCAAGGTGGCCTCGCTGACCCGATCGCACGGCGCGTCCGCGATCTCGCCCGAGGGCTCCATCCCGGCGGGCTCGTTGATGATGCCGTTGCGCCAGTAGAAGTAGCCGCCCGCGATCCCGCCGACGACCAACAGGAAGATCACGCCGAGCACGATGAGCACGATGCAGCCGGCCCGGCTCTTCTTCTTCGGAACCGGCTGCCACTGCTGGAACTGCGGCTGCTGCTGAGGAAACTGCTGCGGCTGCTGGAACTGGGGCTGCTGCTGGAAGCCCTGCCCCTGCTGGGGGTCCCACTGAGCCGGCTGTTGCGGATGCACCACCAGAGCTTAGACAACCAGCGATTGGCCGATCGATCGCGAGGTGACAGGCCGGGGTGACGTGTACCAGAACGTCGCCCAAAACCCAGTCCCTACGAGCCACAATCACGACCATGACGTCGCCGCAGCCGCCCTACGGGCATCCGCAGCAGCCCGGCCCGCCACCCGGATACCCACAACAGCCCGGCCCTCCGCAGATGCCCTACCAGCAGCAACAATCCTTTCCGCAGCAGGGCTACCAGCAGCCCTACGGGCAGCAGCACCCCGCAGTGGCGCCAAGCGCGCCCAATCGCGGCCTGCTGATCACGACATCGATCGTGAGCATCGCCGTTGCCGTGTTCCTGTGCATCGTCGGTGTGCTGAGGCTGATTTCGCTGTCCAAGTACTGGACCGGCGAGTACAGCTTCGAGCTGTCAATACCCGGGGAAATCCTCTACGGCCTCGGCGTCCTCAGCCTGATGGGCGGTGGTGCACTCCTGGTACTCGGCTCGATCCTGCTGTTCCGAGGAAAGAAGAAAGGTGCACTGCTGACCGTGCTCGGTGGTGCTGCCGCCGTGGTCGCCTTCATCTTCAACTGGACGGGCAGCATCGTCAGCCTCGTGCAGATCTACCCGGAGCAAGTCAGCTTCTACAAGATCGTCGACGGGATCAAAATGATCTTCGTCTTCACCGCGCTTGCCGGGATCGCTCCCCTGGTACTCGGCCTGCTCCCACCGCTCAAACGCAGCTTGCGCTAGCCCCATGAGAAACCGGGGCCGGAACTGGAGGAGTTCCGGCCCCGAATCATCACCTCAGCCAGCTCCGGTTCTCGAAGTCGTCGTCATCGTCGAAAGCCGGTTGGCGACGCGGCGCCGGTTTGGGCGCTGACGGCGGCTTGGTTCCAGAACAGCACCACCGACTGATACCTGGGGTGACACTTGCCGGGAAGCACCCATTCTCCCGGACCGGTGAGCCACAATCAGCGGCTATGACGTCGCCACAGCCGCCCTACGGGCATCCGCAGCAGCCCGGCCCGCCACCCGGGCAGCCCCAGCAACCTGGACCACCGCCCGGCTATCAGCAGCAGCCGTTCTACCAACAACCCGCGCCGCAGCAAGGGTTTCAGCAGCAGGGGCATCCGCAGAACTACCCCGGCCAGCCGTTCCCGCAGCCATCGAAGCGTGCGGCATCACCAGTCTTCGCGATCATCCTCGGCGCGATCGCGATCATCGTCTCGCTGATCATCATCGCCGACTTCGCCACCACGAAGAACGTGATCACGGTGATCATCTGCGTGGCAGGTGGTGTGGCGCTGGCAGCCGGGGGAGTCACCCTCATCCTCCGCCACTGGATCGCACCGTGGCTTTTCGTCGCCGCAACAGCGCTCTTCATCGGGTTCTACATCGAGCGGGTCATCTACAAGATCCAAACCCTGGAGCCGGAATACGGTGAAACCACCGCGAGCGCGTTCTACTCGTGGGCCGCGATCGCGACGCTGATCCCAGTGGCGGTCATGACCGGGTTGGTCTTCCTGCCGTTCATCCGGAAGGCCCTGAAGCCCAAGGCCGCCGCAGCGCCTGCTCAGCCGGTGCAGTTCTACCAGTGAAAACGACTTCGACCAGCCAAGACGACGGCGGGACAGATGATCGTCTGCCCCGCCGTCGCTCGTTTCACCTCAGCCAGCTCTGGTTCTCGAAGTCGTCGTCATCGTCGAAGGACGGCTGACGGCGCGATCGAGGCTCTGGTTTCGGTGCTGGTGGCGGGGTCGGAGCTGCAGCCGGTGGCGGGGTCGGCTGCTGGTTCTGACGACCGAACCGTCCAGCTTGGACGTTCCACCTGCTGTTCTGCTCCGGCGCAGGCTGTGGTGCCGCCGGAGGCTGCACAGCGCGATCGGCGTGCACCGGCTGACCAGATGTCGACTGCGCCGTTGTCGCTGCTGCTTCTTCAGCACGCTTCTGCTGCGTGTACAGCTGTTGCGAGAAGCGCTCGACCTCGGGATCGGCGTCTTCGACCTCCGGTTCCTCACCGACCGAGATCTCCGAGAGCCCGCTCTTCGAGTCAAGGCTGCGCAGGTGCGCGGCGCGCTCCCGAACGCGCTCCACGAGCTTCTGCGCCTTCTCAGAAGCCTCCTTGGCGCCCTTTTCGCCCTCCTTGGCGGATTCTCGCCAGGATTGCTCGATCGCGTCGGCTCGCGTCGCGTGCTGCCTGGTCAGGCCTTCCATCGAGTTCCGGAAAGCCCTGGCGTTGTCACTGAGGGCGGTCACCGACCCACCTCTCCGTCAGCTCTGCGTCCATGCCTCACTTCTCACGATCCTCGCCGAGCACGGACTGGAAACGGACATTGGAAGCCTGGACACCATCGTCGAACAGCTGTCCTTGGGTGCGCCACGGGCTGGAGTTGGAGCGCTCCTGCTCACCACCGCCCTGCTGGCCGCCGTGAGCGCCGCCCATCATGCCCATGCCCCCCATCATGCCGCCGCCACCGGCACCACCGGCAGCACCTCCGACCGCCGCACTCGGGTTCTGGCCTTGCTGGCCGGACTGCGGCGGGCCTGCAGCCGGATCGCCGCCCATCGAGGACACTCCAGTGGCTCCCTGCGGATTGCCACCGGAGGGCGCATCACCGAACGAGGACACACCGGTCGCGCCACCAGGGTGCTGTCCCGGGGAACCTCCGCCGGGCTGCGGGCCAGGGGCGTCACCGGAGAAGAGCTGCCCGGAGCTGCTGCCGAACGAGTTCTGCACGCCCTCACCCATCGGGGTGAACGAGTTCACACCCGCAGCCTGCGGCGTTGTGGGCGCCGGGGTGTCCATGCCGACACCTCCGACCGGAGCTCCGTCGGGGTTGAAAGCAGGCATGGTGGTGACCCCACCGCCACCGACGCCACCAGCACCGCCGCCGAACGATGCGTCGGCCGGGCCCGGCACACCCCCGCCACCAGGAGCAGGACCAAACCCGCCTTCGCCAACAGGCATCGCACCGGCGCCGCCCTGCCCCGGCACCCCGGGGCCGTTGTCCGGGGCGGGCATCGTGGATGCCTCCGGCATGGTTCCGGCAGGACCGCCTGGACCGGGCATGCCCGGTGAGTCCTTGCCGAACTCGATCGTCTGGTTCATCGGTGGCTGGCCATTGCCGTTGTCGACACTGACCTTGATCTGGCCTTCAGGAGTGCGCTCGAGGGTGAGCGTGCGGCCGTCCTCCTCGATCACAGCCTTGCCGTCGGGCCCGGCCTGAACCTGTTCCGGCCCCTGGCCACCAACGCCAGGCGCTCCGCCGGGCCCGGGGACCTGGCCGGCCTGCCCAGGCGGAGTCTGCGGCGCACCAGGTCCAGGCTGCCCGGGACCGTCCTGCTTGCCGAAATCGACCTCGTAGGTCTTCGGCTTACCGTCGGGGCCCATCACCTCGACCTTAGTCTTGCCGTCGGGACCGGGCTCCTGAACGCTCACCGCATCCTTGCCCTCGCCGAGCGTGACCTTCTCCTGGTCGCCAGTGGCACCACCACCGCCGCCTTCACCAGGCATCGGCATCTCCGGCGGCTTCGGCATCTCCGGCGCTTCCGGCGGCTTCGGGATCCCGCCTCCGCCGCCTTCGCCGATTCCTCCACCACCAGCACCAGTACCGCCGCCACCAGCGCCAGTGCCGCCACCACCAGCGCCGGTACCGCCACCACCACCGGTGTTTCCACCGCCACCGCCGGTGTTTCCACCGCCCTGATCGCCACCCGGCTTGTCACCGCTTGGCTTGTCCCCGCCATCGTCCTTGCCACCGGGGTTCTGGAACGGGTTCTCCTCGGCCTTGTTCAGCTCGTCGTTCAGCTTCTTCCAGGCCTCGTCGATGTTCTTCTTGGTCTCGTCGCAGAGCTTCGTGAAGCTCTCGCAAACCGCTTCGACACCCTTTGCGCAGAACGAGTTTCGAGTGACTTCGCGGCACTTCTTCTCGATCTGGTCCTTCACCTCGTCGGTGAGATCGCCGCAGCTCTCATCGATCTGCACGTCCCAGATCGAGCACGCCTGCTTCAGGATCATGTCGTCATCGGTGCCGTTGCCGACCTGGATGGTGATGTCCCAGTCCGACTTCGCCTTCCCCGCGATCTGGTTGACCTGCTCGTTGTAGCCCAGCACCGCCTCGGCTTTCCCGCGGATCATCTCCGCGACTGCCTTGACGGTGTCCTGCGTCATCGACGCCGCGTCACTGACGGTGGCGATGACCCGCTCCTGCGCGGTGGGCGTGAACTTGGCCGAGAAGAAGTCCTGAGAAGCGTCCGAAGCCGCGCCGGTCCAGCTCTTCCACAGACCGCTCATCTTGTCGGACATGGTCTGCATCGACTCGCGCATGCCCTTCTCGGCAGCTTTGAGGTCGTCGATGTTCTTGGCGAACTTGTCGAAGTTCAGCTCGCGCTGCTCGTCATAGCGCTTGTTGACCTCGTCGAGCGACGGGACCTTCTCCCGGTCCTCGTAATACCCCTCGATCTTCTCGTAGAGCGGGATCCAGGTCTCGAAGAACTTCATCCCCGGTTTGCCCGCGTCGAGCAGTTCGTCGCCGCTCTTCGCGCCCGCGCCGCCGTTCTCACCGTTCTCGGCCTTGCGCTTGCTGTCTTCGAGAGCCCCTTTGCCGTTCTCGACGGCTTCGTTCTGCTTCTTCCGCTTCTCGCCCGCCTCGTCAGCGGACTTCTTGGCCGTGTCGAACTTCTCCCGCAGCGTCCCGTCGCGGTCGTCGTCAAACCAGTAATCGCCCTGCGGAGCCCAATAGCCGTCGTCGTACTTCTCGAGATACGGCTCGACTTCGTCCCGGATGCCGAAGGCCGCCCAGTCATCTTGGGCCGCATAGGCGTTCGCCAGCTCCCGCTTCTGGTCGTCCGGGACTTCCGGGTCATCAAGGACCTTCTTGATGTCCTTCCACTCCGGCACCGGCTTTTCGTCGTCAGCCATCAGTTACCCCCAGAACCCTTGACGGTCTCCGCTGCGTCGGCGTCGGACCAGGTGTAGCCGGAGCCGGTCTTCTCGAGCTTCCCGGCGAAGTCGTCCATGGCGTCGGCCATGCTGGCCACGCACTTGCCGATCTTGTTCATGGCTTCCTGGTACGGGCCGAAGTTCCCCGTGTGCGCCTTGCCGAAGTCGGCTTGCCCCATCCCCATGTCGCCGATCTTCTTGCTGTGGTCGTCGCGGACCGGGTCCGCAGCCCCCCTGATACTGCCCGCAGCGGATGTGAATTCACCCGCGTTCGCCCCGAACCCGGACACCCTGCACCCCTCTCGTCACTGAGCCGCCCATCTCCCGGACGGCGACGCCGGCAATCGATTCGACGCCCATCAAGACCATCTAGTTCCTCATCTTGACAGGTCTGACTGCGCGAAATGCCGGAAAGCGACAAGGTGCTTGCATCCGCGAAGAGACCCCACTCACTGCGGCGGGAACGGCCCCTGCGGGGGTTGACCGAAGCCCTGCTGCGGAGGCTGCTGCGGGAAGCCTTGCTGCGGGGGCTGCTGCTGGAAGCCTTGCTGCGGAGGTTGGGGGAAGCCCTGCTGGGGCGGGTACTGCTGCGGGAATCCTTGCTGGGGCGGGTAGCCGAACTGCTGCGGCGGCGGGGCCGTTTGCTTCCGGCGCTTCATCGTCACGACGATGGCCACGACCATCAGCGCGAGGAGCAGCAGCACGGGAATGATGTAGACCACCAGTGAACCCATGCGCAAGATGATGCCAGCTGGACGCGCCGCGATCCCGCAGCGATCGTCAGATCACTGCGGCGGGTAAGGCGGCTGGCCGAAGCCCTGCTGCGGGGGCTGCTGCTGGAAGCCCTGCTGGGGCGGGTACTGCTGCGGGTACGGCATCTGCGGCGGTTGACCGTAGTCCTGCTGGGCTGGATATCCCTGCTGAGGCGGATAGCCGAACTGCTGCGGGGGTTGCATCGACCGCGTCCGGCGCATGAGCGGGATCACGATCGCCGCGACCACCCCTCCGACGACCAGCAAGAAGAACAGGATGACGATCAGTTCCCAACCGCCCAGCATGCGTTTGATGATGTCAGACGGCCCGCCCCTGGATCTGCGGAACTCGTCAGATCACTGCGGCGGGTAAGGCGGCTGGCCGAATCCCTGCTGCGGGGGCTGCTGCGGGAAGCCCTGCGGGGGCTGGCCGTAACCCGGCTGGGGCGGGTACTGCTGCGGCTGCTGGGCGAAGCCCTGCTGCGGGGTGGCCATCGGCTGAGCCTGGGCGCCGAGCTTGCTCTTGACGATCAAGAAGGCCGTCAGCGCACCCCCGCCGGCACCGAGGACCAGGCAGATCAACATTGCGAGCAGAGCGGGCACAACTTCCTCCTGCGAAACGTCACTGCTGGTAGGGGCCGTAGCCGAAGCTCTGCTGCGGTGCTTGCGGAGGCATCGACTGCGGGAGCTGCTGCCGGGCCGATTTCTTGATCATCATGTTCGCCACGATCGCTGCCGCGCCAGCACCGGCGGCCAGACTCAAGACGACCGTGATCAAGAGAGCGCCGTACGGCACAGGAATCTCCCTTCGTCGGCTCGGACACCGAACCTATCCGAAACAGCGCGATCCGTGCCGGGAGGTCGATCAATCCGCACATGCGGAAGCGCCCGCGCACCTCGCCTGATCGGCGGGCGCGGGCGGGTTCGCGGGGTCAGTAGCCAGCGGCGGGCAGGAAGACGCCGAGGTTCCCGTTGTGGGCCAGGAGGATGGCCAGGAAACCGCCGACGACCATGATCACCAGCGGTAGGACCAGGACCATCAGGAGGTCGCCGAAGATCTGCCCTCGCATGGCGGGATCAACTCCGCTGTCGCCGGTTCACGAACCAGGAGCGGCCTTCGTGCGCTGCGTTGACGGCCTTGAGGCCGGCTAGGGCAAGCGCGGAGAAGACCACGATACCGACGACGAGCCCGACAGCGACGAGCCCTACGAACATGGCGACAACGATGGCACCCATGTGACCACGATCTCACAAACCTGGCGGAATGGGAGACCTAGATCACAAAGTTCACCGGATCGCGGCAACGATTTCGGCCAACCGCTCGGCGGCGGCCTGCGCGCGCTCCTCCGTTTGCGCCTCGACCATCACCCGGACCAGCTGCTCGGTGCCGGACTTGCGCAGCAGGACGCGACCGGTCTCGCCCAGCTCGGCCTCGGTCTCCGCGACCGCCGCGGTGACCTCGGGCGCCACGACCGCCGCCGCCTTGTCCGCCACGCGGACGTTGATCAGCACCTGCGGGAGCCGGCGCATCACCTTGACCAGGGACGACAGCGGCGTGCCGGTGGCCGCGACGCGGCCCATCAGGCGCAGCGCGGTGAGCAGGCCGTCGCCGGTGGTGGCGTGGGCGGGCAGCACGACGTGACCGGACTGCTCGCCGCCGAGGGCGAACCCGCCGGCGCGCAGCTCCTCCAGGACGTAGCGGTCGCCGACCGCCGTGGTGCGCAGGGACACGCCCTGCTCGCGCATCGCCAGGTGCAGGCCGAGGTTGCTCATGACCGTCGCGACCAGCGTGTCGTCGGTGAGCTCGCCCGCTTCGCGCATGGCCACCGCGAGGACGGCCATGATCTGGTCGCCGTCGACCACCGCGCCGCTGGCGTCCACCGCCAGGCAGCGGTCGGCGTCGCCGTCGTGCGCAACGCCCAGGTCGGCGCCGTGCTCGACCACCGCGGCCTGCAGGACGTCGAGGTGGGTGGAGCCGACGCCGTCGTTGATGTTGAGGCCGTCCGGCTCGGCGTTGATCGCCACCACCTCGGCGCCCGCGCGGCGGTAGGCCTCCGGGGCCGCGGTCGAGGCCGCGCCGTTCGCGCAGTCCACCACGACCTTCAGGCCGTTCAGCGGCTGCGGGGCGGATTCGAGCAGGTGGTCGACGTAGCGCTGCACCGCGTCGGTGACGTCGCGCACGCGGCCGACGTGCGTGCCGGTCGGGCGCTCGACCTCCTCGTCGAGGCGCGCTTCGATCTCGTCCTCGACGGTGTCCGGCAGCTTCTGCCCGCCGGCGGCGAAGAGCTTGATCCCGTTGTCGGGCATCGGGTTGTGCGAGGCGGAGATCATCACGCCGAGGTCGGCGCCGAGCTCGGCCACCAGGTGCGCCACCGCCGGGGTCGGCAGCACGCCGACCCGCAGGACGTCAGCACCGGCCGAGGTCAGGCCTGCTGTGACGGCCGCCTCGAGCATCTCGCCGCTGGCCCGCGGGTCGCGGCCGACGAGCGCCACGCGGCGCTTCGAGTCGTCGCGGTCGTAGAGCACCCTGGCCGCTGCGGCTGCCACTGACATCGCCAGTTCCGGGGTCAGGTCGGCGTTGGCCAGTCCACGCACCCCGTCGGTGCCGAACAACCGAGACATCAGCAGCAAGTCCTCCTCGTACATCGGCGCGGGCCTGCCCGGCGAGAGGCATCCCGATGATCAAGTCCGCAAATTCCATTGAAATCGAAGGTGTGATTTCAATGGAATTTGCGGCACGAACCCCCTGTGAAACGACTGCGGGAGCAGCCGGAAGTCCACGGAGGACTGTCGACTGCTCCCGCAAATCGTGTGAAATTCGCGTCAGCGCTTGCTGAACTGCGGCGCCTTGCGGGCCTTCTTGAGGCCGTACTTCTTGCGCTCCTTCTCCCGCGCGTCACGGGTGAGCATGCCGGCCTTCTTCAGCGCCGGGCGGTCGTCCGCGTCGTAGGCGACCAGCGCACGGGCGATGGCCATGCGCAGCGCGCCGGCCTGGCCGGACGGGCCGCCGCCGCGCAGGGTGGCCAGCACGTCGAAGCCCTCGAGGCGCTCGACGGTCACCAGCGGCTCCTTGACGATCTGCTGGTGGACCTTGTTCGGGAAGTACTGCTCAAGGGTCTTGCCGTTGAGCTTGAAGCTGCCGCTGCCCGGCACCAGCCGGACGCGCACCACGGCCTCCTTGCGGCGACCGACGGTCTGCACCGGGCGACCGGACGGCACCGGGAGCGGCGCCGGAGCGGACTCCTCGGCCTCGACGGTCTCGACGGCCTCGACCGTCTCCTCCGGGGCGCTCACTGCCTCTTCCTGCTGAAGTTCGTCAGTCACTTCTGGACCTTCGCCTTAATCTCGAACGGCTGCGGGTTCTGGGCCTGGTGCGGGTGCTCCGAGCCGGCGTAGACCTTGAGCTTCTTGCCCATGGCGCGGCCGAGCTTGTTCTTCGGGAGCATGCCCTTGATCGCCTTCTCGAGCAGCCGCTCGGGGTGCTTCTCCAGCACCTCACCGAAGGACTGCTTGCGCAGACCACCGGGGTAGCCGCTGTGCCGGTAGTGGAACGCCTGGTCCCGCTTGTTACCGGTGAGGGCAACCTTTTCCGCATTGATGACGACGACGAAGTCGCCGGTGTCCACGTGCGGTGCGTAGGTCGGCTTGTGCTTGCCGCGCAGCAGCGTCGCGGCCTGAGTTGCCAACCGGCCGAGCACAACATCCTCGGCGTCGATCACGTGCCAGGCGCGGGTCACCTCGCCGGGCTTCGGGCTGTACGTGCGCACGGGTCTACCTCGTCGTCGTTCGCGTCGGAATAGTCAGTGCGGAGCCCGTCTCGATCACGTCGGTCGGTCCCTTGTCGGGGAACCGGCACGTCCGTCAGCGCCGGCGCCGGGACCGTGATCCGCAGATCCGATCCTCTTGCGCGAGCTGCAGCCGCGCACCGCACAACAAAGAATGAGGGTACTTGGTGGCTTCTGGCCCGGTCAAAACGGGTCCTCGGTAGCGGGGTCGAGGACGTTGACCTGGCAGATCGCCGGAATCAGAGTAGCAATGCCCGGAGCCCGCCCGCGGCGGGCCCCGGACGAAGAACGCGGCCCCGGCGCGATGCCGGGGCCGCGTGCGCGCTCAGGGCGTGAGATCAGCCACCGAAGCGGCCGGCGTTCTTCTTCTCACCGGCCTGGAAGGCCTCGTTCGCGGCGCCGACGGCCATGCCCATCTTGGCGGCCGTCTCCTGCATGTTGGCGGCTTCCTTGTCCCACTCCTGCTGGGCGGCGTGGTAGGACTGCTGCGCCTCGCCCTCCCAGGTGGAGATGAGCTTCTGGATCTTGCTCTCCAGGTCGTCCAGCTCGCCCTGGATCTTCTGGGCGGCAGCCTGCAGGTCGTCGGAAGCCTGCTGCAGCTCCGCGAAGTTGACGTTAATCTCGCTCATTGCGTTATCCCCTCAAGACCTCTGAAGAAAGTTGGAGTGTGCGACTGTCGGACGATCAGCCGTCGAGCATGGCGGTGATCTTCGAGATCTCCTGGGCCTGGTCCTCCTGGGTCTGCGCGTAGTCCTGACCCGAGGACTGCACGTTCTGGCCCAGCTCGTCCAGCTTCTGGATGATCTTCTTGCCGCTCTCCTGGTAGGAGTCCATCAGCTTGCGGAAGACGTCCGCAGCGGCGCCCTTCCAGTTCTGGACCGGACCCTCCAGCTGACCGTGCAGCTGCTGCAGGGCCTGCTCGACAGCGTTGCGCGCCTCGTCGATGTCGGTCGAAGCCTGCTGAATCGCCTCGACGTCTGCACCAATTCCAGCCATCTCCGGATGACCCCCTTCAAACTCGCCATCAAGTTCGGATGAACCTGCGACGCAGACATTGCCACGTTCGGTTCCACGTTGTCCTGGATTTCTGGTGATCCCGTTGCTGATGTAAACGCTGATCGCGGAACCCGCAGGTCATCGCATGATTTGCGCTTGTGAAAAGTCGAGATCACTTCCGTCGGACGGCGTTTGCTCTTGCGATTTCCGGGCTGCCTGCGACTTCTCGGAGTCGTCCGCGTCACCTTCTGCGCGCGGATTTGCTTCGGCTAACTCGGGAACTGCGAGTCCCATCCGGTTGCGGTGCTCCAGAGCCGCCGCGCGCTGGTCCCCGTCGCCGGGCGCGCCGCGCTGTTCGGCGAGGTCCTCGGTGGTGCGCTGGAAGTCGACGGCCCGGTGGTGCGCTTCGGCTCGGGCGCGCTGCCCCCGTCCGACCGCCGCGGCGAGCTCGGTGCGGAATTTGCGGACCGATTCCGCTGCTGCGTCCATGGCAATGCCTTCCCCGCTCCCGCGAGCGAATTCTCGTCCTGCACGGCGGCGCGGGAGAATCGGCGGCATTCCGCCGCGGCGAATTCACCGCGGGTTCAGCCCGCCGCCAGAGTTCCGACGACCTGCTCGCACGCGCGCCTCACGTCATCCCGGTCGGCCGATGCGTACTTGCAGCCGACGCTCACCTTGAACTGACCGCGGTAGAGCGTGTACCACTCGACGGTCGTCTCCGGCAGGGATTCCTGGTAGTACACCACCGTTTGGCCCGCGAAACTGGCGGTTGCGGTGAACTTGGAGAACGGTTTTCCGGCCGCGACGAGCTGGTCGTACTCGGTGCGCAGCATCTGCACGGCGCGGGCGCGGTCGGTTTCGGTGTTGAAGCCCAGGCGGCCTTCCTCGACCGCGATCATCGATCCCTGCTGCTGGTCCTTGGGCTGGAGCAGCGTCTGGAACTTCGACGGGTCCGAGCCGCCGGCCACCTCCCAGCTGCCGGGGTACTCGAAGGAGTAGTCGAAGGCGTGCAGCTGCTGCGCGGGCGCGGCATCGGTGCCGCCGCTGGTGAGCAGCAGCGTGGTGGCCACGGCGGCGGCGATGACGGCCGCGGCACCGCCGCCGATCAGCCACGGCAGCTTGCTGCGCTTCGGCTTGGCCACCGGCAGCGTGGTGTCGCTGCCGCCGATGACGACGGTGCGGGCACGGCTGAGCGAGTCTCCCGCGGTGATGCCGGGCGGCGGGGCGGGCACCGGGACGGAGCGGACCGTCGTCGTCCCGGCCCAGGCACCGGCCGGGGCCAGGCCGCCGGTGCGCTCCGGGTCCAGCCGCACCGCGCGCAGCGCGCCGCGCGCCACGACGGTCTCCGGCTGGTCCAATGTGGTCGGAACCACTCCGGTGCGCTCGTGGATCAGCCTCGACACCAACGGGATTCGGCTGGACCCGCCGACGAGGAACACGCCGGCCAGCTGGTGGCGCGGCACCCTGCCCTCGCGCAGCGTGGTCAGCACCAGGTCTGCGGCGGCGCCCAGCGGGGCCGCGATCAGCGCTTCGAGGTCGACGCGGGTGACGTGCGCGTCGGAGAACGGCGGGGGCATCGGCACGTCGGTGTAGGTGTGCCGGGACAGGGTTTCCTTCGCCCCGCGCACGTCCTGGCGGACCACGCGGCGGCGACGGCGGTCGGCCATCTCGCGGCCTTCGACGAGCTTGGCCCAGGCCTCGGGATCGGTGCCGGAGACGAGTTCGCCGATGTGCTCGAGCAGCGCCTGGTCGATGTCGGCGCCGCCGAAGTTCGGCTGGCCGTGGGTGGCCAGGACCTGGAAGGACGCGCCCTGCTTGCGCACCACGCTGGCGTCCACGGTGCCGCCGCCGAGGTCGAGGACGGCGAGCGCGCCGCCGTCGGGGAGTCCGTGCCCGGCGGAGTGGAACACCGCGGCGGCGACCGGCTCGGGCACGAGCACGATCTCCTTGCCGAGCCCGGCGGCGGCTTGGCGCAGCTCGGCGGCGCGCACCGAGCCCCAGTCGGCGGGGTGGGTCAGGACCAGCAGGTCGACGGCCGCGCCACCGGCGAAGCGGCGGGCCTCGTTCACCGCGCGCTGCAGCACGGCGCGGATCACGTCGCCGACCTTGAGCACGGTGCTGCCCAGCAGCAGTTCGCCTTCGTCGATGCGGCGTTTCGGGTGCGGCTCGAAGCGGGCGGGGTCGACGGCGGCCTGCCGCTCGGCCTCGTGACCGACGAACAGCGTGCCGTCGGCCGCGGCGAACACCGCGGACGGGACCAGCGGTTGGCCGTCGATGACCACGACCTGTGGTTCAGCGCCGCCGACCGAGACCACCGTGCATGTGCTCGACGTGCCGAAGTCGATCGAGACGTGCAGGGACACCCAGAACTCCTTCACCGTCGCCGGAGCCCCTGCTCCTGGCGACGTCGTCGTCCGACCGTCGATCGCTCGACGCGCCGACTCCCCCCGAGCACCCTAGAGGTTAAGGGGGCGAGCACACCAACATCTGCCCCGGATCGAGGGCCTCAAGCCGGACCCGGTCACCGCTGGTGACGACCCCGGGTTCCGGGTCAGGCCGCGGTGCGGACCTCGTTGACCCGGTTCTCCAGGGCTTTGCCCAGGTCCGGTGGAGCGAGCGGGGCCAGCACGAGCTCGGCGCCGACGCCGGGGCGCTGCTGCTGGGTCACGCCGTAGCGGCCGTCGGGCTCGCGGGCGTCGAACCACTTGAGCACCTGGGAGCGACGCGTGCGGCCGTGCCGGTCCCGCATGTTCACCGCGAACTGGCCGTCGCGCAGGTGCGGTTCTTCCAGGACCGCGCGCAGCGCGTCGGCGCCGGACTGCTTGGGCCGGGCCGGCGCGGCCGACTGCATCATGTCCAGCTCTTCGAAGTTCTCGTCGGCCCGGCGCTCCTGCTTCGGCGCGAGGTCGGCGAACGGAACCGCCAGCCGCGGGCGCTTCCCGGGCGGCACCGGGGGCATGCCCTGGATCGCCGCCGCGACCGGCGAGGTCCGCGGGTGCACGGAGATGCGCAGGTCACCGCCGTGGCTCTCGGACTCCCCCGGGTCCTGGACGAGCAGCACCGCGCCTTCTTCGCTGGCCACCGACATCATCCGGACCGGCGCCGCGGAGGTCTCGTCGGGCGACCAGATCCCTTCGATCCACAGGCCGGGCTTGGCCAGCAGCCCGAGGACCTGCGCGAAGCGCGGCGCGAGACCGTTCCCGCCGAGCAGTCCTGCGGCCTGCATCTCGGGCAGGGCCCGCTGGCGCAGCACGGCGCGCTCTTCCATCGTCGCGCCGTGCGACCGCACCGCGATCGGGAACGGGTACTCGTCGAAACGCCCGATCTCCCAGCAGAAGTCGAACCACAGCGGTGGCAGCAGCCATCGCTCGGACACGCTTACCCCCGTCAGTTGCCCCAGTCACCGAAGACCGGCGGAGCGGTCTTGGGCATGTCGTCCATCCAGATGTCGTCCTGCTCCTCGAGCCAGCTCGGACGCTCGTGCTCCTGGTCCTCGCTGCCGCCCTTGCCGCCGCGACCAGCACCGGCACCAGCGCCCGCACCGGCCCCGCCGCCACGACCAGCGGCCCCAGCTCCACCGGCAGCGCCCGCACCGGCGGCTCCGGCGCCGCCGCCGGGTCCGCCCATGCCTGCTCGACCACCAGCGCCCATGCCGGGCCCACCGACACCGGCACGACCACCGGCACCCATGCCCCCAGCACCGGCACCGCGACCACCGCCGGCGCCCATCCCGCCAGCGCCACCGGGCGGCATCCCGCCCATGAACCCGCCACCAGCACCGGGCGGAGGGTTACCGGCACCGGGAGGAGGAGCCATCCCCGGCCCGGGCATGTTCGGCTGCCCGGCCCACTGCGAGCTGCTCTGCGCCGGAGGCGTGTAGCCGCCGGGCCCACGACCATCCAAACTGGACGAGCCTGTGCCGCCGGGGATACCGCCGCCGCCGGGAACACTGCCGCCACCCGGAACGCTCCCGGACGGATGCCCGCCGGAAATCCCGGACGGATGCCCGGAAATCCCTTGCGGATTGCTCCGCCCCTGATCCGGCGGCGGAGGAGGGTTCAACGGATCAACAGGCGGAGGGAACGACGGAGTGCTGGTGTCGACGGACTGGTACCCGGCGGCGTAGACGTTCTGAACGAGCTGCCGAGCCTGAGCAGTGGCCTCCCGCTGCTCCTGCATCTGCTGAGCACCGTCGAGGAGTCCGACACCCGGCATGACAACGGTGCGAACCCCGTTCCGCCAACTGTCAAACTCCTTCGGCGGCTCCAGGGTCGACTTGGTCTGAGCAGCAGCGTTCCCGGCTTCCTGGATCTTCAACCCAGTACCGCGAACAGAGTCGCCGAACGCCTGTCCCCACTCCTGCAACGGCTTCGCCGCTCCAAGACCAGCCTCAGCAGCCTCACCCTGCATCCCGTCACCAGCGGCCTGGCGCGTCAGGGCATCGAGATCAGCGAGTTCCTCTGCGATCCCCTCGCCCAGCGACACCCAGTCCTGGCCGTTGGCAAGGATGTCTTTGGGCTGCAGCGACTGGCCAAGCTGGTTGTACAACCGAGCGTGATCCCAGTCATTCCAGTTGTCATGCTGAGTAATCGACGCTGGGTCAGTGCCCTGAATGTTCAGGCCCTGCTGCTGTTGAGCCAACTGCTGACTGCGCGCCTGGCTGGCAGCAGTGGCAACAGTCTGCCGAATGCGAGCCTGCTCCTCGGCCCGGGTTTCACCTATACCCGTGGCTCTCGCGAGGAGGTCGCGTCCCTCCCCAAGAATGTCAACCATGCCGTTCCCCCTCGGCTAAGCCCTACTTCGGCAGCTTCTGCTCGACGACCTGCGCAACCTCCAGCGCCTTCGCACAGGGGTCGGTGTCCTTGACCCGGTCCGATTCGAGGACGACCACGATGTCAAGCGAGTCCTTGCCAGCATCGACGAACTGGTTGCAGACGCCCTGTCCCGTTCCACCGAGAGCGATGCCCTGAAGACCCTGACGACCACCAACGTCATTCTTGGTGAGGCTGTCAAAGTTGTTGCGACGCCCCTCCCAAGCCGCCAGATCCCGGCCCTCGGCTTTCAGGACCGTGAGCAGAAGGTCGTCGCCCTCGTAGTCACAACCAACCTCGCCCTGCTTGTTATACGGCTTGCTCTCGCCCGAAACGCCCAGATTCTGCAGTTCTGAGGAGCTCAGGGCAGTGCATGGGTCAAAGCCCGCCAAGCCGCTGGAGGCTGCAGAAGTCGTCTCCGGGTTCCCTCCCGTTTGCCCACCCGAGCAGGCAGACAGGAGGAGAGTCGCGATACCTGCAGCCGCTACAGCTGCGACACGTGTTGTACGCATACCCACCATCAGATCAGATGTTCCGCTTCAGTTCGCGAGCGTGCTCTTCGTCCCTGCCCTGAATCTCCCGCGCCGAATCGCGGTATGCCTGAGCCATGTTTTTCAGGATCTCCTGCATCTTTCGCAGAATCGGGATCAGCCCTGCGGCATCTTGCCCCTGGCCGCCCCCTGGGCCTCGAACCTTCTCGTTGAATTTCCGCTCCAGCTCGCGCCCGATGTTGCAGTCCCCGTAGACACTGTTCACGACCAACTGGTTGGCGTCACGGAGGTGCCGGTTGAAGTTTTCGGCCTTGTCCTCGTAGACCTTGGCGACGGCCTCTGCGGCCTCCGGATTCATCACGAGCTTGCCGCTGTCGACTGCAGCGCGCAGGCCTTGGGCCTGTCCTGCGAGCGCGCTGGCGCCAGCTGCGAGGCCTTCCATCCCCGTTGTCACGGAGCCCCCTCCCCACGATCGTGATCAGAGCAAGTCACACGCTGGTGTGATCACGACCGCAGAGAGTACAAGAGCACGCCCTCAACACGGACAACGTTCGTGAAACATCTTCCACGAACCACCCAAACAGCCCTATCTACCTGCGCTGATCCCGCAATCCTGAGATGAACGCCACCCACTGCGCCCGGGGGAACGTCAGCACAGCCCCACCCCGGTCCTTCGAGTCCCGAACCCCAACCACCTCGGGCTCCAACGCCACCTCAACGCAGTCCCCTTGGGCGCCGCTATAGGAGGACTTCAACCAAGCGACTTCGACGCAGTTCGAGGTCGATCCCGACCTGGTTGACTTTCGCCACTCTGCTCGGGACCAGTCCATCACTGCGCTACCTCAGCTCCCGCACGATGTCCTCCATCAGGTGCTGAGATTCTCTCGCATTCAATGCCACCGAGTCGATACGTTCCAGCGCTTCCCGGTAAGGGCCAGTTATCGGCGCTTCATCGAGGAAGACAGCAGTCCTGGCCAGTTCGACGTGCACGACGGGACGAGCCGATGGGAACTCCATCAGCTGGAACCCGCCCACCATCCCGGGATGCGCGCAGGATCGAGTCGGAACAACCCGCACCGAGACCGCTTTCAGCTTGGCAACTTCCCGCAAGTGGCGAAGTTGTTCCAGCATCACCTCGGGACCACCAACGACCGCGCGGAGCGCGGCCTCGCTGATCAGGCCGACGTATTCAATCCCCGAGCGGCGGAGGACCTGCTGACGGCGAAGCCGCGCGGTCAAGCGAAGTTCCGCCTGACTCGGCGTGATGCCGTCAGCGAGCATGAAGGACCGCGAATACTCCAGGGTCTGCAACAGACCAGGAATCAGCATCGGCTCCCAGCTGACCATGCGGGATGCTTCGGCTTCGTAGCTCGCAAGAGTCGCTGATTCCGACGGCAGCCCGGGAAGGCCGACCGCCCACCAACCCGGCTCGCCGAGGTTCCGGCTCATCCCGATAAGTCGATCTCTTTCGACGCCCGTCACCTCGTACAGCGCGAGCAGCGCAGACACTTCCTCCGGAACGATGTTGCGCAGCCCGTTCTCCAAACGGGACAGAGTGGACTTCGACCAGTCGAGCTTCGCGGCGACGGCCGTGACCGTAAGTCCAGCCGCCTCGCGCAACGCCGCAAGCTCAGCTCCAAGTCCCCGAGCCCGAACGCCAGGCTTCTTGCGTGGCACAAGCATTCCCTCCCTTGGAGTGACACCGCGTAGCTTGATCAGGTTGCAGTCTCGCCGGGTTGTTGCAGCAACAGACGTTACCCGCTGAAATCAGCATTGCACACGGAGTCACGAGTTCAGCAACGGAGGTCGCCCGTGTCCACTCCCGGTTACTTGACCTACGTGTGGCGCCCGGTCACCGGTGGTCGTCACGCTTTTCCCATCGCAGCAACGAAATCTCCGCCAGAAGACACCGTCGAGGCCTACTGCGGTGCGGAAGCCGAGGCCTCGGAACTCCACGACCGGTCCGAAGTGGACTGGGTGCGGGAGCAGACCTGCATGGACTGCTGGCGCGTCCTCGCCGCACAGCCCTGACGTCTGCGTGAGTGACGATGGTCGCTCTTACCACCATCCGCACTCACGAAACCTGACCAGCCACAACACCGCATTTGGAAGGACAAAGCCATGTTCTGGATCCAGCTGAGCACCTTCATCCTGTTCAACCTGCTCATCCTCGCCCTGCTCATCACCCACATCCCCGTCCCCGGACTACGCCTCGCCGCAGGTCAGCACGCAGGAACAGGCGACGGCGAGTACACCGTCTGGCACCTCATAGCCGACATCGAAGCCGAAAACCGAGCCATAACCCCACAACCACCAGCAGAACCACCACAACCCCAGTTCTCCGACTTCGACCCCGACGACCAACCCACCGGTCGCCACCACCTGCGCCTGTAACCCCAGACCGGGTCGGTGCGGCACGACATCCCCCGGCCACGTGCCGCACCGGCCCATCCCGGCGGCCGGGCGCGACCCCCTCCCCGCGCCTGGCCGCCGTCCCCCGAAGAACGAGAAACCCTCCCCTGCCGAGGCCGGGGAGGGTTTCTCGTCGTGACGGTCAGGCCGTGACGATCACTCCGGCGGGATGAACGCCGTCTGGATCATCTGCGGGCCACCGCGCAGGCGCCAGAGCCGGGGTCGGTGTCTCGCGCATCTTGCCGATCAGTTGCTCGTACAACGCACGTCCCGAACCACCCGAGTTGCGGGCCAGGATGCGCATTTCTACGCACAATCGACCACCTAGATAACCCGTAAATTTACGCATCGCACCGAGGCAAAAAGTACGCGACATTGATCCATTTACCCGCTCCTCCTACAAAATGATCAACACCTCGCTAGCATTCGAACTTGCGACAGCTGAATCAACGCAGTTCTGCCGCATGACAAATACCATCGCCCGTTCACACAGGAGAATTCCGTGAAGAAAATTAGCGCTGTCTGCCTCGGAGCGCTGTTCGCCGCCTTATCCCTTGCCCCTGTTTCCGCTGCCTCGGCCGCTACGAGCGACCAAGGCATTTCCGCCCAGGAGACCAGGACGACCGTCCGCAACGACATCCCTGGCCTGCCTGCCCGTACCGCCCCATACCCAGACGCCCCCATCCACAGCACCACACCTCCTGGTGCGATTTTGGTCGGCATCTGCTGGTCGGAAGGCGGCTACGTGGAAGCCTGGGGTGCCGCCCACAACAAATGGGTACTGGCTGACAACAGTGCCGGCGGCCTCTGGGTGTGGGGTGGAGGCCTTGTCGGCAACGAGACCGGCAACGTCAACAACCACTGCTGATCACCAAGATCCAGACACGGCCACCGCGCGGTACGCCGCGCGGTGGCCGTGCAATTCTGCTGATATTTCAACACGCAGTGCCCATGGCTACCGGTAACAACAATTGGCGTCAGCCAGCTATACGACGACTCTCCCACTGCACTGATCCAAGCTAACCGAGGCTGCAACCGTCGTATAGATGAAATCCACAATCCTGATTGTCGGCGAACTACATGATCTCGCACAGACGAAACGAAAAACCCTCCCCGGCCGAGGCTGGGGAGGGTTTCTCGTCGTCGTGACGGTCAGGCCGCGACGATCACTCCGGCGGGATGAACGCCGTCTGGATCATCTGCGGGCCACCACGCAGGCTGCGGCTCACCAAGGTACCGCGACCCGGCGGGAGCGGGCGGGACTTGATGTTCGCCACCAGCTGGCCGTCGTCCTTGTTCGCGCTCATCGCCAGACCCGGGGCCGACGTCTCGCGCATCTTGCCGATCAACGGCTCGTACAGCGCACGACCCGCACCACCCGAGTTGCGGGCCAGGATGATGTGCAGACCCACATCGCTGGCCGTCGGGATGAACTCCGCCAGCGGAGCCAGCGGGTTGTTGCCCTGCGGCGCCACCAACTCGTAGTCGTCGACGATCACGAACAGCTCCGGACCCTTCCACCAGGAACGGTTCTTCAGCTGCTCCTGCGTCACGTCCGGACCCGGCAGGCGCTTCTTCAACGACCCCGCCACATCCTTGACGTTGCTCTTGAGCTGGTCCGCACCCACCGCGTACTCCAGCAGGTGGCCGGTGTTGAGGAAGCCGAGCATCGTGCGCCGGTAGTCCACCAGCAGGATGAGCGCTTCCTTCGGCGTGTACCGCTCGGTGATGCCCCGGACGATCGTGCGCAGCAGCGCCGTCTTGCCCGACTCCCGCTCGCCGAACGCGTAGAAGTTCGGCTCGGCGTTGAAGTCCAGGTACACCGGGTGCAGACCGTCCTCGTTGATGCCGATCGGCACCAACTTCGGATTCGGCTGCTGCTCCGGACGCGGCAGCTGCTGGTGCGGCAGAAGATCCGGCAGCAGGCGGACCTGCGGCGCCGGGCGCCCCTTCCACGAGCTCTTGACCCGGTTCACCAGGTCCGCGACACCGTCGGAGACGTCGTCGTTGTAGAGCTCCCAACCCATCCGCGGGTTGCGCAGCGGCTTGCCCTCGTCGGCCTCGCGCTTGACCGCCTCGATCTCGTCGGCGACGCGGTCACCGATCTTCTCGCTGTCCACGCGGGGCAGAGCGGTCAGGAAGTGCAGCTTGGTGCCGTGCATACCGCGACCCGGGCGGCCCTGCGGGACCTTCACCGCGAACTTGCGGTCGATCTCCGACTCACTCGGGTCACCGAGGCGGAGCTCGATGCGGGTCTGCATCAAGTCCTTCATCGCCGGGCGGATCTCCGCCCACCGCGCCGCGGTGACGAACACGTGCACGCCGTAGGCGAGACCGTTGGCCGCCAGGTTCAGCACGTCCTGCTCGAGGGCCTCGAACTCCTCGCGGAACGTCCGCCAGCCGTCGATGATCAGGAACGCGTCGCCGAACGGGTCGTCCTCGAACTCACCGCGGCGGCGCTTGTTCCGGTAGTCGTTCATGCCCTCGACGCCGTGCTGCGCGAAACGGGCTTCCCGCTCGGCCAGCATCGTCTTGAGCTCGGCGATCGTCCGGCGCACCGTGTCCGCGTCGCGGCGGGTGCCGTAACCACCCATGTGCGGCAGGCCGCGCAGCGCACCGATCGAACCACCACCGAGGTCGACGCAGTAGAACTGCACCTCCTGCGGGGTGTGGGTCAGCGCCATCGAAGCGATCATCGCACGGACCGTGTTCGACTTGCCCGCACCGACACCACCGACGATCGCGCCATGACCGCCCTGACCGCTCAGGTCGAGGATCATCGGGTCCTGGCGCTGGTTGTACGGGACGTCGATCAGGCCGACCGGGACCTGCAGCCGACCGCTGCCCGCGTAACCGGCGGCGGTGTAACCGCGGTCGTCGGTCTGCTGCAGCGGAGGCAGCAGACTGTCCAAAGTGGGCGGGGAGTCCAGCGGGGGCAGCCACACCTGGTGGGCGGGCGGACCCTGACCGTGCACCTTGTCGATGACGATCTGGAAGTCGGTCGGGTCGAGGTCGCTCTTCTTCTCCTCCTTGACCTCTTCGACGACCGGCTTCTCCGGCTCCTTCGGCTTCTCCACGTAGTCCGGGATGAAGGGCCGCGGCATCTTCTCACCGGTGACCGGCGACGCAGCGCCCTTGAGCGCCGGCCGACGACCACTGGTCTGGTGCAGGTGACCGGACACGAACGCGGCGCGGAACCGGTCCATGCCGTTCGGGTGCTTCAGGTAGCCGTGACCACCGGTGGCCGGCAGGTCCGCGGCGTCCGGAACACCGATGGCCGCGCGGGATTCCGCCGCGTTGAAGGTCTTCAGACCGATCCGGTACGACAAGTGCGAGTCCAGACCGCGCAGCTTGCCCTCTTCCAGCCGCTGCGACGCGAGCAGCAGGTGGACCTGCAGCGAACGACCCAGACGACCGATCATCACGAACAGCTCGGCGAAGTCCGGCTGCTGCGAGAGCAGCTCGGAGAACTCGTCGATGACCACGAACAGCGCGGGCAACGGCTCAGCGCAGCGGTCGTCGCCGGCCTCGGCCATCTTCCGGTAGTCCCAGACGTTCTTCGCGCCCGCCTTGTTCAGGACCTCCTGGCGGCGGTTCATCTCACCGGCCAGCGCGTCCGACATGCGGTCGATCAGCGAACCGTCGCCCTCGAGGTTCGAGATGTTCGCCGACACGTGCGGCGCCGGGTCGAACCCGTTGAACGTCGCACCACCCTTGAAGTCGACGAGCACGAAGTTGAGCATCGACGACGAGTGGGTGGCGATCAGGCCCAGCACGATGGTGCGCAGGAACTCCGACTTACCGGAACCGGTCGCACCGATGCACAGACCGTGCGGACCCATACCGCCCGAGGCGGTCTCCTTGATGTCCAGGTGGACGATCTCGCCCTGCTCGCCGGGGCCGATCGCGACGCGGTAGAGGTCGTCGCGGGACCGCGGCCGCCAGGCCTCGTTGAGGTCGAAAGTGACGACGTCACCGGCCAGCCCCAGCTGCTCCACGTAGTTCAGCGGCGTGGTCAGCGGCTCGTAGCCACCGCTGTCCGCATCGGACGCGGCGCCCCCGCCACCGGCGACCCGGTACGGGGAGAGCTGGCGGGCCAGCGCAGCGGCCTCCTCCATGCTCAGCGAGTCCGGCTTGCCGAACCACTCGACACCGCTGCCGCCGCGAGCACCGACCCGGCCCTCCTCGACGACCATCCGCATGCCGCGGCGCGCGGTGAGCTGCCCGAGCAGGTCGGACAGGTCGATCATGGTCACGCCGGCCAGGCCGCCCTCGACGTAGAGCGCTTCCTCGCGGCTGATCTCGGCGTCATCGATGATGATCACGATGTGCGGCTGGCCGTCCGGCGGAGCCGCGTTGCGCTGGAAGCGCGGCCGCTCGGCCAGCTGCTCGGAGAGCATCTGCTCGATCGCGGCCAGCGAACCGGCCATCAGGCGCATCTGACCGATGCCGTCGGTCTCGGTCGGGTGCTGGGCGTGCGGCAGCCACTTCACCCACTCCCACTCGGTGCGCGCGCGGCCGCTGCTGGCGACCGCGATCATCACGTCGTCGGGGGTGTGGAAGGTGGCCAGCTGGCACACCATCGCGCGGGCCAGGCCGCGCACGAGTTCCTTGTCGCCCTGCAGGCCGACCGCGGCGAAACCGCGCAGCGAGGTGGCGATCGGCAGGTCCGGCACCAGCGAGTGCGCGCGCACGAAACGGCGCAGCGCCAGCGTCGTGATCGGCTCCAGCTCGTCGACCGGACCGGTCTGCGGCGGCACCAGGCGGGTTTCCAGCCGCTGCGAACCGCGGCCGACCCTCACCTGGCAGAAGTCGTTGTCGTTCGGACGACGCTCCCACATGCGCCGGCTCGGACCTGCCGCCAGCGACCACAGGGTCTGCGGGTCCGGGTGCACCCACTCCCGCGCCAGGCGCTGCTCGTCGGCAGCCTCCCGCGCGCGGTCGCGCATCTGACCGAGGTACCGCAGGTAGTCCTTGCGGTCCTCGTTCATCTCGGCCTTCTTCTGGCCGCCTTCCTTGCCCCCACCGGCCATCATCCCGAAAGTTGAGATGAGCATCATCATCGGCATCATCATCATCATCGGGTTGTTCTGCGCCCGCTGGAGCATGAAAACCATCATTCCCAGCGAAGCGACGATCATGACGGCCGGCAGGACCTTCTGGACGATGTTGCCCGGAATGGTCCGCGGGATCTCCGGCGGTGGTTCGAGGTGCACCTCCCCGCCCGGTGGCCTGGGAGCGGCCAGGCGTGGCGTTCGCTTGAACTGCAGCGTGCTCACCGGACGCAACAACCTTTCCGTGTCAAACGTGCTCTCGATGTCGCGCCCAGCATTCTGCACAGCTGCGGCGCCACCGGCGGCGGGGTGGGAGTCGGACGTGACCAAGCAGATATCAAGTCGTTGGCACGAGTTCCGCCAAACCCGTCACCCCTCGACGGTTGGTGTGGCCATACTAGGGGCGCTCTCCGACCGGGCGGGTCGGTTTCGAAAGAAAAACCCGGCCTTGGTTGGATCGAGCCCCAGACGACAAAAGAATGCAAGGCAATCAACCTTCAGGGAGTAGGGGGCCCAAGTGGCGACCGGGACCACGGTGTTCAGCCGCGTGACGGTGGTGGCACCTACAACTCGCATCGACCTGGCGCTGCCTTCCGACGTGTCGGTGGCAGACCAGCTGCCGATGCTGCTGGAAATGGCCCGCGAGACGACGCCCGACGGCGGTTCGCGGCACGGGGGCTGGGTCCTGGCACGGCTTGGCGACAGCGAGCCGCTCGAACCGAACCAGTCGTTGTCCGCGCAGGGCATCGTGGACGGCGACATGCTGCAGCTGCGGCGCGGCGCGGACAACCCGCCGCCGCCGCTGTACGACGACGTCGTCGACGCGCTCGCCGAGGCCGAGCCCGGCAGCTACCGGCCCTGGACCAAGGAGACCGCGGCCAAGGTCGGGCACACCGCCGGTGCGCTGGCGCTGATCGGCGGTGCGGCCGCGCTCGGCCTGGCCGGACCGGCCGGGCTGCTGCACCACAACCTCGACACCACCACCGCGATCGTGTTCCAGATCGTGGCCGCGGTGGTCGGCGTCGTCGTGGCGATCTTCGCGACCGGCGTCGGATCCATGGTGACCCGCGCCTACGCGGCGCCGACGACGGGAACCGTCATCGCGGCGGCGGGCGGTCTGCCGTTCGCCTTCGTGGCCGGTTTCAACATCGTCCCGGGCAACGCGCTCGAACCGCGATTGCTGCTGGCCAGCGCGTTGACGTTCATCTTCGCCTCAGTGTCGATCATGGTGATCGGGGCGGGCGTCGTCACGTTCATCGCCGCTGCGACCGCGGGCGCCTTCGGCACCGTGGCCTTCATCGTCGGCACCCTGGTGCCCGCTGCGAACCCGGCAGGCATCGCCGCCGGTGCCGCCGCCATCGGCCTGGCCGGCATCTCGCTGCTGCCGCGCATCACGATCCAGCTCGCCAAGCTGCCGCTGCCGCACGTGCCGGGCAGCGCCGAGGACCTCAAGGAAGACACCGGTTTCCCGGACTACCGCATGATCGAGCGGCAGACCGGCCTGGCGCACCAGTACATGACCGGCCTGATCGTGGGCTGCGGCGTGGTGGCCGCGGGCGGCGCCATCGTCGCCGCGGTGTTCAACCCGGTCTGGGGCGCGGCCTTCGCCGTCGTCGTCTCCGCGGTGCTGCTGCTGCGCGGCCGCAACTACGCCAACGGCAGCCAGGCGATCGCCCTGCTGTTCAGCGGTCTGCTGTCCTCGCTGGGCGTCACCATCGGTCTGCTGGCGCAGGTCGCGACCATGCCGGTCGCGGTCGCCTGGGTGTTCCCGCCGCTGCTGCTGCTGGGCGTCCTGTCGATCATCTTCGGCGTGGTGTTCCCGAACCGCCGGTTCTCCCCGGTGCAGCGCCGCATGGTGGACATCCTGGAGGCGGTCCTGATCGCCCTGGTGCTGCCGCTGGCGCTGGCCGCGATGGACCTCTACATGTACATCCGCGACCTCAACATCAACTTCTGAGGGACGGCTCGATGCGCTCAAGGTTCTCCCGCAGCACGCTGCGCACATCCGCGCTGCTCGCCGCGGTCGGTGTGCTCGCGCTGGGTGGGCCGACGGCACCGGCGGTCGCGCAGACGACCGTCGGTCCACCGCGACTGGACGAGTCCAAGCGGGCCGGTAACAGCCTGGACGGCTTCCCCTACCCGCAGAAGCAAGCCTGCATGCAGGGCAACCCCGGCAACTCCGTGATCGAGGAGAAGCCGTGGAGCCAGCGGGTCCTCGGGTACGAACGGGCTCACGAGCAGGGTCTGACCGGTGCGGGCAAGACCGTCGCGGTCATCGACACCGGCGTGAATCCGCACCCGCGGTTGAAGAATCTCCGCAGCGGCGGCAACAGCGTCCTGCAGGACGGCGGTCCGGGCGCTGGAACCAAGGACTGCGACGGGCACGGCACGATCGTCGCGGGCATGATCGCGGCTTCTCCGGACCCGACGAACCAGACCGGTTTCGTCGGGATCGCGCCGGATTCGGCGATCCTGTCCATCCGGCAGAACTCCAGCCTGTTCGTCGAGGACGAGACGAACCAGACCATCGGCAACACCCGGACGATGGCGCAGGCCATCAACATCGCGGTTGCCAGTGGTGCGGACGTCATCAACATCTCGCAGTCGTCCTGCCAGCCGATCTCCCGGGCGGAGAACCCCTTGGACGACGGCAACCAGGAGCTGCAGACGGCGGTCAAGCAGGCCTACGACGCCGGTGTCGTCGTGGTCGCCGCAGCGGGCAACGTCGGTGGTCAGTGCCAGAAGAACCCGGCCGGTAGCCCGACTACCGCGGTGCTGCCGGCGTGGTTCGACAAGTACGTGCTGACCGTGGCCTCGGTGAACGAGCAGGGCGCGCCCTCCGAGTTCACCGTTCCCGGCCCCTGGGTCGACGTCGCCGCCCCCGGCGAGAACCTGATCGCACTGGATCCGGGCCACAACGGCAAGGGCCTGGCCAGCCAGATCGCGCACGGCCAGGACGGCCAGATGGGCCCCATCGAGGGCACCAGCTTCGCCGCGCCTTACGTGTCCGGTCTCGCCGTGCTGATCAAGCAGAAGTTCGAGGAGGAGGGCAAGCACCTCGACGCCGGTCAGATCATGGACCGGATCAAGGAGACCGCCCTGCACCCCGGCGGCGCCGGTGGCCGCAACGACATCGTCGGCTACGGCACGGTCGACCCGGCGGCGGCACTGGGCAACATCGTCCCGGCCGAATGGGGCAAGACGAACCCGCCGCAGCCGCAGAAGAAGCTCGGCGCGGACGTCCTGCCGCAGAAGGACTACCCGGCCCTGATCATCGCCCTCGGCGGTGCGGGCGCGGGTATCGCGGCGATCGTCTTCACGGCGTTCCTGACCAACGCGGTCCGCAACGTCCGAGCCCGAACCCGCGGCGAACGCTGATCCTCCGCACGCAAAGCGGCCCGGTGTCCGAATTGGACACCGGGCCGTTCTGCTTCTGCCGGTCGGTCGCCGTGAGTCTTTTGAGAGCTGCTATTGCAGCCCAAAAGACTCACGGGTCCGTGAACTCAGGCCTTCTTGCGGCGCTTCGGGGGTGGGGCGTCGCCGACCGAGGCAGTAGCCGTTTTCGGCTTTGACGACTGAGCGTCGTTCTGTGGCTTCGGTGCGTCAGAAGTCGACTGTTTCGGGTGGAGGGCTTCGTCGATCGACTTGCGGGGCTTGTCCGTCTGCAGGATGGACGGGATGTCCAGCTTTCCCGTTCGGACCGGGCCTTCCTGGGACGGCTTCTGGGACGGCTTCGGGTCCTGCTGCTGGCCTTGCTCCGGGGCGCCGAAGACGGCTGGGGCCGTTTGCTGGGGTGTGCCGAAGAGCTCTTCGGGCTTGGACTTGAAGCGGGACTGGTTCTTCCGCTCCTGGCCGCCGTCCTGAGCGCCGCCCGCCATTCCGCCCATCATGCCCATCGGCATCATGCCGCCGTACATCCCGCCAGCGGCCGCAGCGCCGCCCGCGGCAGCCGCACCACCACCGGCCATCGCTGCGGCAGCAGGCGGCGTCGCTGAGGGCTCCTGAGCGGTGGTCGTGCCGCCTTCCTCCAAGTCCGGCGCTTCGGCAGCAGCAGTCCCAGCGCTGACCACGCCACCACCGGCACTGCCACCACCACCAGTCGAGTCGCCGCCTGCCGCCTCAGCACCTCCACCGCCAGCGGCCGGCGCTCCAGCGCCTTCCGACGCCCCGCCCGCCGATGCCGCTTCGGTCTCCACCGGCGGCTGCGGGGTTGCGGGCGCGTTGAAGTCCCAGGCCCCCGTCGGCATCCGGTTGTCGTACTGCACCGATCCCGTCGACCGGCCGGCTTCCAGGTCGTCGCAGAACCGGGCGAAGGCCCGGTAGGTGTCCGAAATGGACTCCGCGAGCTCCATCGCAGGCTGCGTCAGCTCCCCCATGTGCTTGCGGGCGCGCTCCGGTCCGCCTTCGGGCGCCAGCAGCGCCGCGGACACCGAATCCGCCGCTTCCGCGATCAGCTCCCCCAGATCGTCCACCTGCGCCTGGACGCCTTCGACGGTGTGCTCCAGCACATCCGCCAGCGCGCGCATGGAGTCGATCAGGTCGTGGCTCGCCAGGCCCACCTCGCGGATGTGCCCGAGGAAGGCCTCGGCATCCGCGCCCTGCCAGGAGGAATCGATCCCACCGAGGCGCCCCTGCACGTCACCGGTCGCCTGCTCGACGGCTTCGGCGTTCTGCCGCCAGATCCGGGCCGCTTCGCGCAGGTCCTCGTGGCGGCCGACCAGGTCCGCGAGGTCCGCCGGGATCGAGTTGGCGAAGTCCAGTTCGCGCGCCATGCGCTTCAGGTAGTCGAGGTGCTCGGCGATCTCGGTCTTGTCGCGGGCCATGATCAGACCTCCTGCTTGCGGATGTCGATGGCGCTGTCGTCGTCGCCACCGCTGTGGAAGTCCACGACCTCCTGCAGCTCGTCACCGGCGCGCGTCAACGCCTCGCTGGCGCGGCGGCTCTGGTCCACCAGCAGCGCGCACAAGCGCTGGTAGGACTCCGGCGCCCCGGCCTTCCGGCCGAGCTCGCCGAAGGACTCCGGAGCCAGCTCCGCGGCGGGCAGCTGCTGCGGCACGGCGGCGATCTCCTCACCGGCCGTGCGCACTTCCCGCGCGTACGTCGCCAACCATTCGACATCGACCCGGATCCCCGACATCCGGCACCTCCCGCGTAGCGCTCTGCGCACTGGCGAACGACATCCAGTGAGCCCTTTTCATCTTGTCCGGCCTGCGACCGCGAAACACGACCGGCACCGCGCGGCGCGGGCCGCATGCGCCGCAGGCGCATAACCCACCCTCGCAACCGGCACCGCCGCGGGTTCTCAGCGTTCGCCTGGCGAGGACGGCCCAGCCGCCGTGTATTGGCATACATAAGGCTGGGCACCCGCAGTCCAGGCGGGCGCTGAGGTTCCGCCACCCGCACCGCCACGCAGGACGAGGATGGAAAACCTTCAGTGGCACTTACAACAATCCGCCCGCAGCGTCACCGTGGCGCTGCGGGCGGATCGCTCGTTCTCTCGGACGTTCGAATCGGCCTGTTCGGTTCCCTCCCCGGCGGTGCCGGACGGAGGATCAGCTACCTGCCTGGGCCGATCCTGCTTGCTGCTGCGGGTTGTTCGGGTTCTCCGGCGGGCGGTTCACGCCCGGGCCGACCGGCACCGCGTCGTAGGTCATGCTGGCGTTCGCCGGGTCGAGGAAGTCGCCCTTCGGCAGCACCCGCGTGAGCCACGACGGACCCGCCTTGACGTCACCGGCACCGCCGATCACGCCCAGGCCCTGCGCGGTCGGGACGTCCTTGACGCCGTACTGCACGCCCTGGTCGGACACCATGAAGATCGGACCGCTGTCCGCGCCGGCCTCGTTGGAGGCGCCGCGAACCACGGCCGCCTTGCCCGCCGGCATGTAGAAGTAGTCGACCATCGGGCCGGTGCCGTCGTACTGCGCGAGCTTGACGGCGGCCTTGGCGGCCGGGGTGCCCTTGTTCAGGGTCACCGTGATGTTCTGGTCGCCGTTGACGTTCTTCCAGCTCAGGCACGAGGTGTCGGACTGCTGGAAGGTCACCGGCTTCGGCACCGCCATCGGGTAGCCGGACAGGTTGACCTGCTCGCTGCTGTCGGCCTCGTCGGCGTCGGTGATCGCACCGGTCGCGTTCGGGATGTCCTTGCTGTTGGTCTTGGCCGCGTGCAGCACCGCCGCCGCGCCCTCGCTGATCTTCTGCTTGCCGCTGGGCAGCAGCAGGTAGAACTCGTCGTTCTGGCCCGGAACCGTCCGGCTCACGACGTCACCGACCTTGCGGTTGGTCATGTAGCCCTGCAGCGCCTCGCCGTCCCGCGGGATGTTCGGCACGTGCAGCGCCGGCACCTCCGGGATCGCGTTGAGCATGTTGGTGCTGATGGTCCGCGGCGTCGCGCCCCGCAGCCCGTACATGTCCATCACGGTGGTCTCGGTGCTGTTCACCAGCGACTTGACCGCGTGGGTGTGCGGCTGACCCGGCAGGTCCTGCACCCGGTAGATCAGGTACTCCCGCTTGGAGGTCTGGTCCTTGACGTACAGCGACTGGTCCGGCGCGAGCTCCGCGCCGTGGTTGTCGTCACCGCCGATCACCGTCGTCTGGACCTTGGTCTCCTCCTCGACGCGGGCGTCGTTGATGGAGTCCTTGACCTGGCCGACGTCGCAGACCGCCCAGGACGGCACCGCGATGTTCTTGGCGTCCGGCAGGTAGGTCGGGGCGTTGACCAGACCGGTGAGCGAGCCGCGCGGGAAGTCGCCCAGCGCCGATTCCTTCACCACGGTCGTCGGGATCGCGCCGCTGCCCTGGCCGCCGCCCTGCTGCATGACGAGCAGCTTCGCCGACGCCACGTTGAGCATCGGGATCAGCCGCTTCTCCGCCTGCTGGTCGGAAGTGACGACGAAGACCGCGCCGGTCTCCTTGCCGATGATGATCGAACCCGGTTGCGGCACCGAGCCCTTGCCGCCGAACAAGCCCCATACGAGGAACCCGATGCACACGACCGCTGCCAGCACCGCACCGGCGATCGTGGCCCGCTTGTGGGAGCCCATCGGGTCGTGCAGCATCACGGCGTCCTTGCGCACCAGCGCCGACTCCATGCGGCGCAGCACGAACTGATACGCCTGAACCTGTGACTTGGTTGTGGGTGTTGATGCCATTCTTCGCCTACAGCTCTCCCGTCCGAGGTACGGTTTCGCAGGATAGTCGCAGAGAGATACCGAATGGGTGCGGTTCCGCCTAGTCCGTCAGTATTCTCTTCACGCGGCTGATCGAAGATTCGCGTCCCAGCGCGCCGAGAGCCGCACCTACCTGCGAGGGGGAGAGACCGAACGGATGTCCGTGACCACGCAACATCCGGCCCAGCCGAAAGCTCCCGGGCCCGCCAATCCGTCCCGCGCTCGCATCCGCGCGCGCCGGCGGCGCATCAATGGCGTAACGCTCGGCGGCATCCCTGCGGCCAACATCGTGCTCATCGAGGTGGGCCTCGCCATCGGGCTCATCCTGACGATCATCGGCGCGAAGCTCGACCTGGCGAACGTCATGCTGCCGGTCGGCGCCGGCATCGCGCTGCTGTCGATCATCATCGCGCTGCTGCGGCGCCGCGGCCGCTGGTTCACCCAGTGGTTCGGGCTGGTGCTCGAGTACCGCGGCCGCAACCACACCCGGGTGTCGAACCCGGCCGACGTCGACGCCATGGAACCGGCCGAGGACAAGAACGGTGACGGCATCATCGGCCCGGACGAGAACCACCGGGTCGCGCTGCTCCGCCTGGTCGTCGAGGACCTGGTGATCGCCCGCAGCCAGGACCACGACCGCAACCCGGTCGGAATGTCCTGGCACAACGGCAAGTGGACCGGCGTCCTCCAGGTCGAGGGCGCACCATCGCTGCTGAATCCCGTTGAGAGCGCACCGAACCTGCCGCTGAGCGCGCTGGAGCCGTGCCTGGAGGACCGCGGTGTCGTGCTCGACGCGATCCAGGCCATCTGGCACTGCTACCCGGGAAGTGCTGCGCTGCCGTCGAATTCGCCCGCGCTGAACTCCTACCTCGAGGTCCTCGGCCGGCTGCCCGCGGCTGCGCGGCGCACCACCTGGATCGCGGTCCGGCTGGACCCGCAGCGCTGCGCCAAGGCGATCGGCGAGCGCGGCGGCGGCATCCTCGGTGCGCAGCGCGCGCTGATCGGTGCGATGTCGCGAGTCCGCAGCGCGCTGGAGCGCCAGGGCGTTCCGACCCGGCCGCTGGACCCGGACGAGCTGCTGCAGGCCGGGATCTCCTCGGCGGAGCTGCACAACGTGATCGGTTCGCAGCGCCCGGTGGGCCTCAAGGAGCGGTGGGACGGCGTGACCGCCGGTGGCGTTGGTCACTCCAGCTACGCCATCACCGGTTGGCCGAACCAGATGAACGACAGCCTGAACGCGCTCACCGGTATCCGCGCGCTGTCCACCAGCATCGCGCTGTCCATCTCGCCGGTCGGCGAGGAGGGCGAGGTCGGGCTGCGCGGCCTGGTCCGGGTCAGCGCCCGCACACCGTCCGAATTGGACACCGCCGACGAGCGGCTGAAGGCGATCAGCCACCGCCTCGGCCTGACCCTCACCCCGCTGCGCGGCTCGCAACTGGCCGGTTACGCAGCGACGCTGCCGCTCGGAGGTGCGGCATGAGCCGAAGCAGAACGATCGATGTGCCCGGAAACCAGGGCGCAGCACCGGAATTCCTGGTCACCCCGGAAACCCTGGACGCCATCAGCCCGTCCGGCGACCGGGGCGGGGTGATCATCGGCTCCAACCCGCAGAAGGAAGCGGAAGCGGCGTCGATCCTCCGCCCGCACCCGACCCGCATGGTCACCGTCGGCGGCCTGTACCTCGCCCGGCAGCTGGCGCTGCGCGCGATGGCCACCGGCGCGTGGGTGATCGTGGCCACCGGACGTCCGGCGGCGTGGAAGACCTTGGAGCGCGCGGCCGGGCAGACCCCGGACGGCAAGCCGGTGCCGCTGGTGCAGATCCGCCGCCTGGCCCCGTTCGACCTGCCCCGGTCATCCGAGGACACCCCGCTGCTGGTGATCCACGACGGCGGTGCGGTGCCGCAGGAGCTGTTCCCGCCCCGCGCCCCGTGGCAGACCACGATGTACGTCCTGCCCTACCTGCACCCGCAGGTGAGCAGCGGCACGGCGGCGAACACGGCGGACCTGGTGCTCCTCCAGCGCCTCCCGCTGAACCAGGCCCAGCTGGCCCAGCGCATCTGGAGCCTGCAGAACCCGCAGGTCCAGCAGCTGACCCAGCTCCAGGACGACCAGGTGATCGCCCTGGGCAACATGACCTGGACGATGATCGGCCTGGTGACCAACAAGAAGGAGCAGGAGATCCTCGGCCCGATCCGCCGCGGCGACTGATCCTGGCACTCCCGCGGAGAAGCCCCGACCTCGCTGGTCGGGGCTTCTTCGCTTTCAGCGGCGGGAATTCGCGGCTATTACTACCCGCCGATTCGACTCAGCGGTGCGGCACCGGGGCTGATCGTCCGAAGTGGTCAGTCGAGGCAGAACTCGTTGCCGTCCGGGTCGGCCATCACGATGTGGCCGCCGCCGAACGGCGGTTCGGGCTCGTGGCGGCTCACCCGGGTCGCACCGAGCCCGACGAGGCGGTCGCATTCGGCTTCCAGCGCCGCCATTCGCTCCTCGCCCTGCAACCCGGGCGCCGCGCGGATGTCGAGGTGGAGGCGGTTCTTGGCGACCTTGTCCTCCGGCACCCGCTGGAAGAACAGCCGCGGGCCGCGCCCGTCCGGATCCTCGAGCGCCGACCTCGCGTTGCGCTGCTCCTCCGGCACGCCCACCCGCTCCAGGAATTCGTCCCACGCGGCCAGCGGGTCCGCGCCCTCGGCGAGCTCTGCGCCGGGCGGGCCGGGGATGGCGTAATCCAGGGCGTCGCGCCAGAAGACCGACAGGGCTCGCGGGTCGTGGGCGTCGACGGTGACCTGGAACTCGCGGCTCATCGGAGGGGCCCTTTCGCATGCACGTGGAGGTCGCGCAGCAGGCACACCTCGGACAGGTGGTGGATGAGCTCGCGGTGGATGTGCAGCACCAGCTCCGCCATCGAGCGCTCGGCCCACGGTCCTTCCGCCGACCCGCACGGTTCGGCGAGTCCGGCTTCGCCGAGGGCTTCGACCCCGGCGAGCCACGTGGCGCACTCCGCGTCGAGCTGTTCCAGCGCGTCAGCGGCGGTCTCCGCGTACTCGAACGACTCGTAGTCGGTGGGCGTGCGGCCGAAGTGCGAGGCGTTGCGCATCGCGAGGACGCCGACGATCACGTGCCCGAGCCGCCAGGCGATGGTCGTGAACGGCGCCGGCACCGGTTGCGGGAACGCGAAGTCGATGGTCATCGCACCCGAACCGGCCTGCATCTGAGCGGTGCCGGTGCCGCGCGGACGCACGTTCCAGCAGTCGGGCACGGGCTCCCAGAAGTACTCGTCGTCGGTGAGGCCGTCGAGGCGCGGCCGCAGCTGCTCGGTCCAGTGCCAAGTGAACTGATCCCGGAGCAGCGAGTTCCAGAGCTGGTCGGTCATGGGCCCATCGTCACCGATATTGCGGACAGGTACCTTCCGTGATTCGTGCGAGGATCCGCGCATGGCCCCCTTGTGCCGACCCTCAGGGGACCGTGACGCAACTCAGCCACAAGAAACCGCAAAAGGCGAGATCAATCCAGACGCAACCACCACTGAAAAATCGCGGAGAGGCGGGACTGTGACGGCCGAACGGGTTCTGCGGTTGCTGGCGCTGCTCCAGCGGAGACCGTCCTGGACCGCCACCGAGCTGGCCGCTGAGCTGGGAGTCACCGATCGCTCCGTGCGGCGCGACGTGGAGCGGCTGCGGGCGCTCGGCTACCCCGTGCACGCGACGGCAGGCGTCGGCGGCGGCTACCAGCTCGGCGCGGGCACCCGGCTTCCGCCGCTGCTCTTCGACGACGAAGAGGCGATCGCGACGGCGGTTTCGCTGCGCCTGGCCTCCGGCGGCACGGTCGCCGGCACCGGCGAAGCCGCGCTGCGCGCGCTGGCGAAGCTCGACCAGGTGATGCCGCCGCGGCTGCGCGCCGAGGTCCGAGCGGTGCACAGCGCCACCGACACCCTCGTCGGCCCCGGCACCGAGATCGACGCGGAACTGCTGGTGACCCTCGCCCGCGCCTGCCGCGATTCGGTCCGCGTCCGGTTCCGCTACGCCCGCCGCGGCGGCGAGGAGAGCGAGCGCGCGGTGGAGCCGGTACGGATGGTCGCCACCCGTCACCGCTGGTACCTGATGGCCTTCGACGTCGACCGGGACGACTGGCGCACCTTCCGCCTGGACCGGATGCGCGACGTGGCGGCGACGACCTGGCGCTTCCGCCCGCGAGAGCACCCGGACCCGGTGGCCTACGTCCAGCACTCCACGTCCGAAGCCCCGTACCGCCACCTGGCCCGAGTCCGCCTGCGAGCCACCGCCGCCCAAGTCCGCGACCTGGTCCCACCCCAGGTGGCGAAGGTCGAAGACGACGAAGACGGCTGGTGCACCTTCACGGCAGGAGGGGACGACCTCGACTGGCTGGCGATGCACATAGCCCGCCTCGGCTTCGAAGCAGAAGTCCTCGACCCCCCAGAACTCCGCCGAGCAGCCCAACACCTCGCCCACCGACTCACCACCATGGCCACCGGCGAACCCGGCACCCGGTGACGCAAATTCAATGGAAATCAGACATCCGATTTCCATTGAAATCGCAGAAGTTCTCCACAGGAACCCGGACCTGTCCACAACCACCGGCGTGTCCGACACCGACACACCCCGGCATGTCCGGACCCCGACACGCCGGTGGGACTGCAGTTTCAATTGAAACTGCGGATCCCAGGCACGGCGGATCACAGTTTCAATTGAAACTGCCTTCAGTCCGGACTGAAGGATCGGCACCTGATCGAGGGAGGCTTTTCCAGCCTGGCCGGCCATGCACATAGCCCGCCTCGGCTTCGAAGCGGAAGTCCTCGACCCCCCAGAACTCCGCCAAGCGGCCCAACACCTCGCCCACGACCTCACCGCAATGGCCACGCCCGGCTGAGGCTCCGGGGGAACGCAAATTCAATGGAAATCGGACATCCAATTTCAATGGAATTTGCGGAGCGGAACCGGGGGAACCGGTCAGGGGCGGGTGCGGACGGCCCGGGTTTGGGCGGCTCGGGCTTCGAGCTCCTCGTCCGGCGGGTAGTCGACCGCCGTCAGGGTCAGGCCGTGGGCCGGGGCCACCGCCGTGGTGCGGGTTTCCGACTCCAGGACCTGCCCCGGCCAGGGGCGGGGGCGGCGGCCGTCGCCGACCATCAGGAGGGTGCCCACCAGGCTGCGGACCATCGAGTGGCAGAAGGCGTCCGCGCTCACGTGCACGGCGATCAGGTGGTCGTCGAGGCGCTCCCACTCGAAGCGCTGGAGCTCGCGCACCGTGGTCGCGCCTTCGCGCGGCTTGCAGTACGCCGCGAAGTCGTTGAGGCCCAGCAGCTCTCGGGACGCCGCGTTGAGCGCGTCCACGTCCAGCGGGCGGTTCCAGGCGAGGGTGTCCCGGCGGCGCAGCGGGTCAACACCCCACGGCGCGTCGGACACCTGGTAGCGGTAGTGGCGCCGCAGCGCCGAAAAACGGGCGTCGAAGGCCTGCGGGACCACTCGCGCGCCCAGCACCCGCACGTCCGCGGGCAGGATCCGGTTCCACCGGTGCACCATCCGCCCGAGGTCCGGAATGCCTTGCGCGTCAACGGGAACCCGGCTGCCGCCGTCCTCGTGCGGCACCACGTCGACGTGCACGACCTGACCCGACGCGTGCACCCCGGAGTCCGTGCGACCGGCCACCACCACCGAGCGCGGCACCGACCGGCCCGGCGGCTGCTTCGCCAGCGCGTCCTCGACCAGTCCCTGCACGGTGCGCTGACCCGGCTGCTTGGCCCAACCGCAGAAGTCCGTACCGTCGTAGGACACGTCGAGGCGCACGCGAACGAGCCCGCCCTCCCCAGCGGGAGCGACGGGCTCGTTCACAGCACTGCTAGCCGGAATCAGGACTCGTCCTTCTTCTCGGCGGCGGTGTCCTCGGCCTGGGCCTCGGTCTCGGCGACCTCGGCCGGAGCCTCGGTCGTCTCGGCCTTCGGCTCGTCCTTGGCGAACTTCGTGCCGCGGGCGGCCTCCGCCTCGGTGGTGACCAGCTGCTCGGTCACCAGCGCGATGACGGCCATCTTCGCGTTGTCACCCTTGCGCGGCATCGTCTTGATGACGCGGGTGTAACCGCCGGGGCGCTCCGCGAAGTGCGGGCCGATCTCGGCGAAGAGCTTGTGCACGACGTCCTTGTCGCGGATGGTCTTCAGGACCTCGCGACGGTTGTGCAGGTCACCCTTCTTGGCCTTGGTGATCAGCCGCTCGGCCAGCGGCCGCAGCCGCTTCGCCTTCGCCTCGGTGGTGGTGATCCGACCGTGCTCGAACAGCGCGGTGGCCAGGTTGGCCATGATGAGCCGCTCGTGCGCCGGCGACCCGCCGAAACGCGGACCCTTGGTCGGGGTGGGCATCGGTTGCTCCTCTCAGGGCGCGCCGGAACCCCGGACGCGCAACACAGCTACAGCTGCTCTGTCTCCGCGTAGTCCTGACCGTCGTCGTAGCCGCTGTCCTCGACCGGACCGACCGAGCCGAGGGTGGTCTCCTCGTCCTCGGCCGACCAACCCTCGGACGGGTACTCGGCAGCCGCGGCGGACGGGTCGAACCCGGGCGGGCTGTCCTTGAGCGCGAGCCCAAGGCCGGCCAGCTTCATCTTGACCTCGTCGATGGACTTCGCACCGAAGTTGCGGATGTCCAGCAGGTCGGCCTCGCTGCGCGAGACCAGTTCGCCGACGGTGTGGATGCCCTCCCGCTTGAGGCAGTTGTAGGAGCGCACCGTCAGGTCGAGGTCCTCGATCGGCATCGCGTAGGCCGCGATGGTGTCGGCCTCGGCGGGCGACGGGCCGATCTCGATGCCCTCGGCATCGACGTTGAGCTCGCGGGCGAGCCCGAACAGCTCGACGAGGGTGCGACCGGCCGACGCCACCGCGTCACGCGGGGTGATGGACGGCTTGCTCTCCACGTCGAGGACCAGCTTGTCGAAGTCCGTGCGCTGCTCGACACGGGTCGCCTCGACCTTGTAGGTCACCTTCAGCACCGGCGAGTAGATCGAGTCCACCGGGATGCGGCCGATCTCGGCACCGGTCGCCTTGTTCTGCATGGCGGGGACGTAGCCGCGACCGCGCTCGACGACGAGCTCGATCTCCAACTTGCCCTTCGCGTTCAGCGTGGCGATGTGCAGATCGGGGTTGTGCACCGTGACACCCGCCGGCGGAACGATGTCCGCGGCGGTGACCTCACCCGGGCCCTGCTTGCGCAGGTACATGGTCACCGGCTCGTCTTCCTCGGAGCTGACGACCAGCTCCTTGATGTTCAGGATGACGTCGGTGACGTCCTCCTTCACACCCGGAATCGTGGTGAACTCGTGCAGCACACCGTCGATGCGCAGGCTGGTGACCGCCGCCCCCGGGATGGACGAGAGCAGCGTGCGGCGCAACGAGTTGCCGAGGGTGTAACCGAAGCCCGGCTCCAGCGGCTCGATGACGAACCGGGAGCGGGTCTCCGACACGACCTCTTCGGACAGTGTGGGTCGCTGGGAGATGAGCACTTGACTTTCCTTTCCTCACGGCGCCCGCTATTTGACGCCGATGGAATGGCGTGCCCGCACGATGCGGGCCGGTGGCGGATTCCTGCACCGCCACCGCAGGCTGCGAGCCGCCGACGACCGCTGCTGCGGTCGCCGGCGGGCCGCGTCACTTCGAGTAGAGCTCGACGATGAGCTGCTCGGTGACCGGGGTGTCGATCTGCGCGCGCTCCGGGCGCTGGTGCACCAGGATCCGCAGGTTCGAGGGCACGACCTGGAGCCAGGCCGGGACCGGACGCTCGCCCAGGGTCTCCTTGGCGATGATGAACGGCGTGGTGCCCATGGCCTTCGGCTTGACGTCGATGATGTCCCACTTCGAGACCTGGAAGCTGGGGACGTTCACCTTCTTGCCGTTGACCAGGAAGTGACCGTGGCTGACCAGCTGACGCGCCATGCGGCGGGTGCGGGCCAGGCCGGCGCGGTACACGACGTTGTCCAGGCGCGATTCCAGCAACTGGAGGAGGTTGTCACCGGTCTTGCCCGGGCGACGGTTCGCCTCTTCGTAGTAGTTGCGGAACTGCTTCTCCAGCACACCGTAGGTGAAGCGAGCCTTCTGCTTCTCCTGGAGCTGCAGCAGGTACTCGGTTTCCTTGATGCGCGCGCGGCCGTGCTGCCCCGGCGGGTACGGACGGCGCTCGAACGCCTGGTCACCGCCGACGAGGTCAACCTTCAGACGGCGGGACTTGCGGGTCGCGGGACCGGTATAACGAGCCATCTTAGTTCTTTACTCCTTCCCGCGACTCAGACCCGACGACGCTTCGGCGGGCGGCAGCCGTTGTGCGGCTGCGGGGTGACGTCCTGGATGGTGCCGACCTCGAGACCGGCCGCCTGCAGCGACCGGATCGCCGTCTCGCGACCCGAACCCGGGCCCTTGACGAAGACGTCGACCTTCTTCATGCCGTGCTCCGCGGCCTTGCGGGCCGCGTTCTCGGCGGCCATCTGCGCGGCGAACGGGGTGGACTTGCGGGAGCCCTTGAACCCGACGTGGCCGGCGGAGGCCCAGCTGATCACCGCACCGGTGGGGTCGGTGATCGAAACGATGGTGTTGTTGAACGTGCTCTTGATGTGGGCTTGCCCGTGAGCGACGTTCTTCTTTTCCTTGCGCCGCACCTTCTTGACGGCGCCAGCGCGAGACTTGGGTGGCATAGCTTTAGCTGACTCCTAGCGAGGCTTACTTCTTGGCCTTCTTCTTGCCGGCGACCGTCTTCTTCGGGCCCTTGCGGGTACGGGCGTTGGTCTTGGTCCGCTGCCCGTGCAACGGCAGGTGGCGGCGGTGGCGCAGCCCCTGGTAGCACCCGATCTCGATCTTCCGGCGGATGTCGGCCTGGACCTCGCGGCGGAGGTCACCCTCAACCCGGTAGTTGTTCTCGATGAAGTCGCGCAGCGCGGTGAGCTGCTCGTCATCGAGGTCGCGCGGCTTGGCGTCGGCCGAGACACCGGTGGCGGCGAGGATCTCCTTCGCCCGGGTCTTGCCGATTCCGAAGATGTAGGTGAGCGCGATCTCCATGCGCTTCTCGCGCGGGAGGTCGACTCCGACGAGCCGTGCCATGCGGCTCCTTCTCCTTCTCTCAGTCCAGGTCTGCTCCCACCCCACCCCCGCACGCGGCGGGGCCCCGGCCTGGCCCGGGGGTCAGTCGGCCCACTCTCGGGTCGACAGGTGGCGGGAGATCCTTGGTTGTCTAAGCGACTGCTGCGCTCAGCCCTGACGCTGCTTGTGTCGGGCGTTGTCGCAGATCACCAGAACCCGCCCGTGACGGCGGATGACCTGGCACTTGTCGCAGATTCGCTTCACACTCGGCTGGACCTTCACGGTCGTGCTCTCCTGCTCGAACGCGTGCTCGGGATCACCCGAACACCGTGGAGGTCACTTGTAGCGGTAGACGATGCGCCCACGGGAGAGGTCGTACGGCGAGAGCTCCACCACGACCCGGTCCTCGGGCAGGATGCGGATGTAGTGCTGGCGCATCTTGCCACTGATGTGTGCGAGGACCTTGTGGCCGTTCTCCAACTCGACGCGGAACATCGCGTTGGGGAGTGGCTCGATCACCCGACCCTCGACCTCAATGGCCCCGTCTTTCTTGCCCATGTCCTCCGCGTTTCGTGACGGTGACGGTTTTCGGACCGAAGTCCCTGCCGCCGATGCCGGAGGCCCCGGCACCCGCGACGGACGCACACCGGACCCCGGTCCGATCACACCGAAGAAGTCCTCTCCCGCACACTCGGGAAGGGATGTCCAGGCACAACGAACCGACGCCAGGAGCGCGCCGATGTTCCATCGTACGCGCCGCCGATTCGCGCCTCACATCGGGGCAGCTCAACGCGGTTCCAGGCACTCCCCGCCACCCCTCGGGTGACGGCTGCGCCAGCACCACTCCACCGCCGCTTGCGGGGGCGCTCGGGGTCTCATTACGTTCGATCAATCGCACGACACCGCGGTCGAGGCCCAGACCCAGGGATTACCGAGGAGCAGCGTGACACCGCAGCAGGACCACCAGGACCCGCGCACCGCGCCGTGGCTGAACCAGGCCGGCCGGAACGCCTCCCGCAAGTTCGGGGAGTACCGGACCTTCCTCAACACAGCGGTGCGCAACCCCAGGATGGTCGGCGCAGCCACCCCGACCTCGGCAGCCGTCGCAGCGACCGTAGCCCAGGTCGTGCCCACGACCGGCTCCCCCGTGGTCGTCGAGCTGGGCCCCGGCACGGGGTCGCTGAGCAACGGCATCCACGCGCGGCTGCCGCACGGGGCGCGGCACATCGGCATCGAGCTCGGCGAGGACATGGTCGAGCACCTGCGCCGGCACAAGCCGTGGCTGGAGGTCGTGCACGCCGACGCGGGCGACCTGCTGGCCCTGCTGGACAAGCGCGGCATCGACCGGGTCGACGCGGTGATCAGCAGCATCCCGTGGTCGCTGATGCCCGGCAGCGCCCAGGACCACGTCCTGCGCCAGGCCGCGGAGGCCCTCGCCCCGCAGGGCGCCTTCACCGCGCTCACCTACCTGCCGGCCGACCAGACCCCCGGCGGCCGCCGCTTCCGCAACCGCCTGGAGCACGTCTTCGACGAGGTGCTCACGCACACCACGTGGCGCAACCTGCCGCCGATCCTGCACTACATCTGCCGCCGCCCCCTGCAGTGACCTGCGACCCGCAGGGGTTGTGATCCGGGACTCACCTCGGGATGACCCCGAGGTGCCCGCTCGCGCGCCGCAGCACGCTCGGATCATGGCCCGAAACGCACGACTTTCGACCACGCAGGGCGACACCGCGACTCCGCTGCGCCACCTCACTGCGACTTTCCGTCAACGGTTGCACGCTTCACCCCGTGGAGGGGATACCGTCTCGGCGTTCCACTGGATGGTAGGAGTAGGCGTGAGCAAGCGAAGGAAGCTGCGCGAGTACTGGACGTTCCTCAACAGCGCAGCTCGTCAGCCGTCCACGGTGGGTGCCGTGCTGCCGACGTCCCGCTACGTCGCGGATGCCGTGGCCGCAGTGGTGCCCAGCAGCGGCTCACCGACGGTTCTCGAACTCGGACCGGGCACCGGCGCGCTCAGCGGGCCGATCCAGCGGAGGCTCTCCGAGGGAGCTCGTCACCTGGCGGTCGAGATCGACCCGAAGCTGGTCCGCTACCTGGAGCGCACCAAGCCCTGGCTGGAAGTGATCGAGGGGGACGCCACCCACCTGCGGAAACTCCTCGACGAGGCGGGAGTGGACAAGGTCGACGCGGTGATCAGCAGCATCCCGTGGACGCTCCTGCCCCCGCAGAAGCAGCGCGACCTGCTGCACGAAGCGGCCTCGGTGATGTCGGCGGACGGCGTGTTCACCACCGTCACCTACCTGACGACGCTGTGGCGGCCACCGACCCAGGCGTTCGTCGACGCCCTGCACGACACCTTCGACGAGGTGATGCCCAGGTCCACGGTCTGGCGCAACGTCCCCCCAGCCCGCGTCTACGCCTGCCGCCGCCCCCACTGAACCTCCGCCCCACGAGGTTCACGCAATTTCCATTGAAATTGGACGTCCAATTTCCATTGAAATTGCGGTCTCTCTGGCCTGCGACCGCGAAGCACGACCGGCACCGCACGGTGAGGGGCGCATGCGCCGCAGGCGCATAACCCACCCTCGCAACTCGCACCGCCGCGGGTTCTCAGCGTTCGCCTGGCGAGGACGGCCAACCCGCCGTGTATTGGCCATAAGGGTTGGCACCCGGAGACCAGGCGGGCGCTGAGGTTCCGCTACCCGCACCGCCACGCAAAACGAGGATGGAAAAACCTCATTGAACTGCGGAGGTCACTTCTCCGGGGCGGTGAGGACCCAGGGGCCTTCTTCGGTGATCGCGACCGTGTGCTCCCAGTGGGCCGAGCGGGAACCGTCGGCCGTGACCACGGTCCACTCGTCGTCGAGCTCCTCGGTCTCCGCGGTGCCGAGCGTCAGCATCGGCTCCACCGCGATCGCCATGCCGACGCGCAGCTTCGGGCCCTTGCCCGGCTTGCCGAGGTTCGGCAGGAACGGCTCCATGTGCATCTGGGTGCCGATGCCGTGACCGCCGTACTCGGCGATGATCCCGAACTCCAGGCCCTCGGCCTTGGCCGCGGCCAGCGCCGCGGTCTCCACCGCGTGGGAGATGTCGGTCAGCCGGTTGCCCGCCCGGACCTTCTCGATCCCGGCCCACATCGAGGCCTCGGTGGCGGCGGACAGCGCGCGGTCCTTCTCACCGATCTCGCCGATCGCCAGCGTCACCGCGGAGTCGCCGTGCCAGCCGTCCAGGATGGCGCCGCAGTCCACCGAGAGCAGATCGCCCTCGGACAGGACCTCGTCGCGCGACGGGATGCCGTGCACGACCTTCTCGTTCAGCGAGGCGCAGATCGACGCCGGGAAGCCGTGGTAGCCCTTGAAGGACGGCACCGCCCCGGCATCGCGGATGGTCTGCTCGGCGAGCTCGTCCAGCTCACCGGTGCTCACGCCGACCTTCGCCTGCGCGGTCACCGCCGCGAGCGCGCTGGCGACCACCAGGCCGGCCTCGCGCATCGCCTCGATCTCGCCACGAGACTTGAGCTCGATGCCCTTACCCCGACGCAACAACGCACTCACCTTCAACAGAGAATCTTCGGATTGCTTCACGCAGCGGCGCCGGTGGCGACGAGTGGCATCGCCGCTCACCTGGCGGCGTTCGGCCCCGGTCGCCCGGGGCCCGACGAGCTCAGCTGCGGTCGCGGAGCGCGGCCAGCGCGCGAGCGGTGATGTCCTCGATCGAACCCACCGCGTCGATCTTGATGATCCGGTCCTGGTAGTAGGACAGCAGCGGCTCGGTCTCCTCGCGGTAGACCGCGAGCCGGCGGCGGATGACGTCCTCGGTGTCGTCGGAGCGACCGCGCGCCAGCATGCGCGTGACCAGCTCCTCCTCCGGCACGTCGAACTGCAGCACGGCGGTCAGCTCGGTGCCCTGGTCCGCCAGCATGTCGCGCAGCACGTCGGCCTGCGCGGTGTTGCGCGGGTAGCCGTCGAGCAGGAAGCCCTTCGCCGCGTCCTCGTCGGCGAGGCGGTCGCGCACCATCTCGTTGGTGACCTCGTCCGGCACCAGCTCACCGGCGTCCATGTAGCTCTTGGCCTTCTGGCCGAGCGGGGTCTCGTTGCCGATGTTGGCGCGGAACAGATCTCCGGTGGAGATGTGCGGAACGCCGAGCTCCTCGCTCAGCACCGCGGCCTGGGTGCCTTTGCCCGCACCCGGCGGGCCGACGAGAACCAATCGCACCAAGGGTCTGCCTCCGAATCAATCCGATCGCACGCCAACTCCTGACGAGCGCTGCGCGGCGCCCACCTGCCTGCGAGCGACCGCTGCTCAACCCCACGCATGAGCCGTGCGTACGCACCAGCCATGCCGGAACCTGCGGTTTCCGGGCACGGCGAAGCCGCGCCCGGACCGCTCAGCTTACCGGAGGAATCCCTCGTACTTGCGCTGCGTGAGCTGGCTCTCGATTTGCTTCACGGTGTCCAGGCCGACGTTGACCATGATCAGCACCGCGGTGCCGCCGAACGGGAAGTTCTGGTTCTGGCCCTGTCCACCGGTGATGCCGAGGAAGAAGTTCGGCAGGATCGCGATGATGCCCAGGTACAGCGCGCCCGGCAGCGTGATCCGGGAGAGCACGAAGTTCAGGTACTCGGCGGTCGGCCGGCCCGGGCGGATGCCCGGGATGAAGCCGCCGAACTTCTTCATCTCGTCGGCGCGCTCTTCCGGGTTGAACGTGATCGACACGTAGAAGTACGCGAAGAAGACGATCAGCGACATGTACAGCAGGATGTGCACCCAGCTGGACGGGTCGACGATGTAGGTCTGGATGAACCGCGCCCACCAGGTGTCCTGGTTGCCGGCCAGCTGACCGATCAGCTGCGGCAGGTACAGCAGCGAGGAACCGAAGATGACCGGGATGACACCCGCCTGGTTCACCTTCAGCGGCAGGTAGGTCGAGGTGCCGCCGTACATCCGGCGGCCGATCATGCGCTTGGCGTACTGCACCGGGATCCGGCGCTGCGCCTGCTCGATGAACACGACCGTGCCGATGATGACGATCGCGAAGGCGCAGACCACGGCGAACACCAGGCCGCCGTGCGACTGCAGGATCATGCCGCCCTCGGCCGGGATGCGGGCCGCGATGGAGGTGAAGATCAGCAGCGACATGCCGTTGCCGACGCCGCGCTCGGTGATCAGCTCGCCCATCCACATCAGCACCGCCGCACCGGCGGTCATGACGACCACGATGGTGATCAGGTTCAGCACCGAGTCGTCCGGGATCGGCGAGACCGAGCAGCCCTGGAACAGCTGACCGCGCACGGCGAGCGCCACCACGCCGGTGCCCTGCAGGATCGCCAGCGCGATCGTCAGGTACCGGGTGTACTGCGTCAGCTTCGCCTGGCCGGACTGGCCTTCCTTCTTCAGCTGCTCGAAGCGCGGGATGACCACCTGCAGCAGCTGGATGATGATGCTCGCGGTGATGTAGGGCATGATGCCCAGCGACAACACCGACAGCTGCAGCAGCGCACCGCCGCTGAAGAGGTTGAGCAAGGAGTAGACGCCCTGCGAGCCGCTGCCCTGGATCTGCTCGATGCACTGCTGGATGTTCGGGTACGACACCCCGGGAGAGGGGATCGTCGCGCCGAGCCGGTACAGCACCACCATGCCGAGGGTGAACAGGATCTTGCGGCGCAGGTCCGGCGTCGCCAGAGCCGAGCGGAAGGCGCCGAGCACGCGAACCTCCTGTACGCGAGCCAGTCGAAACCGGCCGGGGAAAGATGCGGCAATTTCCGCAGCACCCGTTCATCACGGCACTGCCGGGGCGACTCTAGCAGGCGAGGAGCCCACCACGTTCGGCGACTGAAGCCTCACGCGTGATCACCGCGTACGCCGACGGCGAACACCGCCACCAGCAGTCACACCAGCCCCGAAAACCCCGTTGCCACAACAGTTTTGGAAGATCAATCGGCCCTCTCCGCGACCTGCGGGGAAGGACCCGGAAATGCGGGCGGGGCGACTTTTCGCCGGGAGGACCGGGAAAAGCGCCCCGCGCACATCACCTGATTGGGAAAAACGGTGAGGGCCGGTCGACTTCGCGTCGACCGGCCCTCATCGCGTTCGCCTCGTCAGCGGTCCAGCTTGGTGACCGAACCACCCGCGGCGGTGAGCTTCTCCTGGGCGCTGCCCGTGAACGCGTGAGCGGTCACGTCCAGCTTGACGCCCTCCAGGTCCCCGTCGCCGAGGATCTTCACGAGCTCGTTCTTCTTGACCAGGCCCTTGGCGACCAGCTCGTCGATGCCGACGGTGCCGCCCTCCGGGAACGCCTGGGCCAGACGACCGATGTTCACACCCTGGTACTCGGTGCGGAAGCGGTTCTTGAAGCCGCGGAGCTTCGGGAGCCGCATGTGGATCGGCATCTGCCCGCCCTCGAAGCGGGGCGAGACGTTCTTCCGGGCCTTGGTGCCCTTGGTACCGCGACCAGCGGTCTTGCCCTTGGAGCCCTCACCGCGGCCGACGCGGATCTTGTCGCGCTTGGCACCCGGGGCCGGACGCAGGTCGTGCAGTTTGATGACCATGTCAGTCGACCTCCTCGACCGTCACCAGGTGACGGACGGCGTTGATCATGCCGCGCACGTTCGAGTCATCCGGACGAACCACGGACTGACGGATCTTGCGCAGCCCGAGGGTGCGCATGGTGTCGCGCTGGTTCTGCTTGGAGCCGACCAGACCCTTCACCTGGGTGATCTTCAGCTGTGCCATGGATCAGACCCCCTGCCCCGCAGCACGCGCGCGCAGGATGAACGCCGGAGCGACGTCCTCGAGCGGCAGGCCACGACGAGCCGCGACCTCCTCCGGCCGCTGCAGCTGCTTCAGCGCGTCGACCGTGGCGTGCACGATGTTGATCGGGTTGTCGCTGCCCAGCGACTTGCTCAGCACGTCGTGGATGCCGGCGCACTCCAGGACCGCGCGCACCGGGCCACCGGCGATGACACCGGTACCGGCGCTGGCCGGACGCAGCAGCACGACACCCGCGGCCTCCTCGCCCTGGACCGGGTGAGTGATGGTGCCGCCCAGGCGCGGGACGCGGAAGAAGTTCTTCTTCGCTTCCTCGACGCCCTTGGCGATCGCCGCCGGAACTTCCTTGGCCTTGCCGTAACCGACACCGACCATGCCGTCGCCGTCGCCGACGACGACCAGCGCGGTGAAGCTGAAGCGCCGACCGCCCTTGACGACCTTCGCGACGCGGTTGATGGTCACGACCCGTTCGAACTGCGGGGTCTTCTCTTGGGCCGCCCCGCCACGGCCGCCGTCGCGGCGGTCCCGGCGGTCCTTGCCGCCGGACTCCCCGCCCTCACGCCGAGTGCGTCCAGGCATCAGGCGTCCCTTCCGTTCTCGTTCTTACGCACTTGTCAGAACTCCAGTCCGCCGTCACGCGCGGCGTCCGCGAGCGCGGCGACCCGACCGTGGTAGTCGTTACCGCCGCGGTCGAAGACGACCTTCTCGATGCCGGCGTCCTTGGCCCGGGCGGCGACGAGCTCGCCGACCTTGGTGGCCTTGGCCTTCTTGTCGCCCTCGAACGCGCGGACGTCGGTCTCCAGGCTGGTCGCCGAAGCCAAGGTGTGGCCCTTGGTGTCGTCGATGACCTGCGCAACGATGTGGCGCAGCGACCGGGTCACGACCAGGCGCGGGCGCTCGGACGTGCCGAGGATCTTCTTGCGGATGCGCGTGTGCCGCTTGGCGCGGGCCAGCCGACGCTTGGTCGAGATGTCCTTGCCCACCGGCTTGCGCTTGGTAGCTGTCGTCTCGCTCATGGTCACTTACCCGTCTTCCCGACCTTGCGGCGGATGTTCTCACCTGCGTAGCGGACACCCTTGCCCTTGTACGGGTCCGGCTTGCGCAGCTTGCGAATCCTGGCCGCGATCTCGCCGACCAGCTGCTTGTCGATGCCCTTGACCGCGATCTTGGTCGGGCCGTCGACCGCGAACTGGATGCCTTCCGGCGGTTCGATCACGATGGGGTGGCTGTAGCCCAGGGCGAACTCGAGGTTCGAGCCCTTCTGCAGCACGCGGTAACCGACGCCGTGGATCTCCAGGTCCTTCTGGTAACCCTGGCTGACCCCGATGACCATGTTGTTCACCAGGGTGCGGGTGAGCCCGTGCAGCGAACGGCTCTCCCGCTCGTCGTCCGGGCGCTTCACCAGGACAGCACCGTCTTCGTCCCGCTCGACGATGATCGGCTCCGCGACCTGGTGGGACAACGTGCCCTTGGGGCCCTTCACCGTCACCGACTGGCCGTCGATGGTCACCTCGACGCCGGAGGGGACGGTGATCGGCAGCTTTCCGATGCGCGACATAGCCGCTCCTCCTCCCTTACCAGACGTAGGCGAGGACTTCCCCGCCCACGCCGTTCTTCATGGCCTGCCGGTCGGTCAGGAGACCGCCGGAGGTCGAGATGATGGCGACGCCCAGGCCACCCAGAACCTTCGGGAGGTTGGTGGACTTGGCGTAGACCCGCAGACCGGGCTTGGAGACCCGGCGCAGGCCCGCGATGCTCCGCTCGCGGTTCGGGCCGTACTTGAGCTCGACGACGAGCTGCTTGCCCTTCTCGCCCTCTTCGACGCGGGAGCCCGAAACGTAGCCCTCGCGCTTGAGGATCTCGGCGATGTTCGCCTTCAGCTTGGAGTGCGGCATCACGACCTCGTCGTGGTATGCCGAGTTTCCGTTGCGCAGACGCGTCAGCATGTCTGCGATCGGATCGGTCATCGTCATGACCTGCTCAACCTTTCTCGTCTGGTTCCGATGGGTCCCGACCGGACACCGCCCGGAGGCGGCGCGTCTGGACCCTGGCCTGGACGAAGTTCGGGGTGTCCGACCGAGGTGGCCGGTCCCTTGTCATTTCGCGTGCAAGCACGGCGTTCGCCGCGGAGCGTGGGCATCAGCCCTGGTAACGCCTGCTGAGGGTACCGGTAGCCGGCATCACCCCAGCAGGCGGGCACATCACCAGGAGGACTTGCTCACGCCGGGCAGCTCGCCCGCGTGCGCCATCTCGCGGAAGCACACGCGGCACAGCCCGAACTTGCGGAACACCGCACGCGGACGCCCGCAACGCTGGCAGCGGGTGTAGCCGCGAACGCCGAACTTCGGCTTGCGCGAAGCCTTGATAACCAGCGCCTTCTTGGCCATCGCTCAGTTCTCCTTGAACGGGAAGCCCAGGTGCTTCAGCAGCGCCCGGCCCTCCTCATTGTTGGTGGCCGTGGTAACGACGGTGATGTCCATGCCGCGCGGACGGTCGATGCTGTCCGGGTCGATCTCGTGGAACATCGACTGCTCGTTCAGGCCGAACGTGTAGTTGCCCCGGCCGTCGAACTGCTTCGGCGACAGCCCGCGGAAGTCGCGGATACGCGGCAGCGCGATGGTGACCAGGCGGTCCAGGAACTCCCACATCCGGTCGCCGCGCAGGGTGACCCGCGCACCGATCGGCATGCCCTCGCGGAGCTTGAACTGCGCGATGGACTTGCGGGCCCGGCGGATCTCCGGCTTCTGACCGGTGATGATCGCCAGGTCGCGAACCGCGCCCTCGATCAGCTTGCTGTCCCGAGCGGCGTCGCCAACACCCATGTTGACCACGACCTTGACCACGCCGGGCGTCTGCATCACGTTGGAGTAGTTGAACTCCTCGTTGAGCGCCTGGCGGATCTCCTCGCGGTAACGGGTCTTGAGCCGCGGGACGATCTTCTCAGCGGTAGTCATGATCAGACGTCCTTACCGTTACGACGAGAGATGCGAACCTTCTTGCCGTCCTCACCGATGCGGTAGCCGACTCGGGTGGGCTTGCCGTCGGAGTCCACGACCATCACGTTGCTCACGTGGATCGGCGCTTCCTGGGTGACGATGCCGCCGGACTGCGCGCCACGCTCGGTCCGGGAGACCTTGGTGTGCTTCTTGATCCGGTTGACACCCTCGACCAGAACCCGCTGCTCCTGCGGCATGGCCTGGATGACCTTGCCCTTGGCGCCCTTGTCCTTGCCGGAGATGACGACGACCGTGTCGCCCTTCTTGACCTTCATCACAAGACCTCCGGCGCGAGCGAGATGATCTTCATGAACTTCTTGTCGCGCAGTTCACGGGCGACCGGCCCGAAGATGCGGGTTCCGCGGGGCTCGCCGCCCGGCTTCACCAGCACCGCAGCGTTCTCGTCGAACCGGATGTAGGAACCGTCCGGACGACGCTTTTCCTTCTTCTGCCGGACGATGACGGCCTTGACCACATCGCCCTTCTTGACATTGGCACCGGGGATGGCTTCCTTGACGGTCGCCACGATGATGTCCCCGAGGCCCGCGTAGCGACGACCCGACCCACCGAGGACACGGATCGTGAGGATCTCCTTGGCCCCGGTGTTGTCGGCGACGCGCAGTCGCGACTCCTGCTGGATCACGTCTTTCTCCCTGACCCTAAGTACCCGGGCTCGGTTGCCCGAGCACACTCTGGCGCGCCAAATTGCCGACCTGACGCGCGCGGTCAACTTCCGGCACGAAGCCCGGCTGGCCGCTGGGTTTCCCCGCGGCCAGCCGGGCCGCACACCTTCGTCTTACTTGGCCTTCTCGAGGATCTCGACGAGCCGCCAGCGCTTGCTGGCCGACAGCGGCCGAGTCTCCATCAGCAGCACGCGGTCGCCGACGCCGGCCGAGTTGGCCTCGTCGTGCGCCTTGACCTTGCTGGTCTGGCGCATGACCTTGCCGTAGAGGGCGTGCTTCTTGCGGTCCTCGAGGGAGACCACGATCGTCTTGTCCATCTTGTCCGAGACGACGTAGCCCTCGCGCACCTTGCGACGGTTGCGCTCCACGCCCTGTCCTTCTTTCTCGCTCATGCCGCGCCCTCCTCAGCGCCTTCGGGGGAAACCGTCAGGCCGAGTTCACGCTCTCGCATGATCGTGTAGATCCGGGCGATGTCCTGCCGGACCGTGCGCAGCCGCCGGTTGTTGCTCAGCTGACCGGTGGCCATCTGGAAGCGGAGGTTGAACAGCTCCTCCTTCGCTTCCTTCAGCCGCTGGACGAGCTCCTCGTCGTTAAGCTCGCGGAGCTCGGAAGCGGTGACACCCGCTGCCATCAGAAGTCACCACCCTCGCGGGACACGATCTTGCACTTCATCGGGAGCTTGTGCGCCGCACGGGTCAGCGCCTCGATCGCCGTCTTCTCGTTCGGGAAGGTCAGCTCGAACATGATGCGTCCGGGCTTGACGTTGGCGACCCAGGACTCCGGCGAACCCTTACCGGAACCCTGACGGGTTTCGGCGGGCTTCTTGGTCAGCGGGCGGTCCGGGAAGATGTTGATCCACACCTTGCCGCCACGCTTGACGTGCCGGTTGATCGCGATACGGGCCGATTCGATCTGGCGGTTGGTCACGTAGCCGTGCTCGATCGCCTGAATGCCGTACTCACCGAAGCTGATCTTGGTGCCACCCTTGGCGAAGCCCTTGCGCTTCGGTGCGTGGCTCTTGCGCCACTTCACCCTGCGTGGGACGAGCACGTCTCAGCCCTCCGTCTTCTCTTCAGCCGGTGCAGCCTGCGGCTGCTCGCCCTCCGCGGCCTTCTCGGCCTTGGCGGACTTGTCAGCTGCAGCGCGGTCCGCGCCGGCACCCCGGCGACGACCGCCGCGGTCCGAACGGCCACCGCGGTCACCGCGGTCGCCGCCGCGCGGCGGGCGGACCTCGGACTCCTGCTGCTTCTGCTTCAGGCCACCGACCAGCTCGCCCTTGTAGATCCACACCTTGACGCCGATGCGCCCGAAGGTGGTGCGGGCCTCGAAGAAGCCGTAGTCGATGTCCGCGCGCAGCGTGTGCAGCGGGACCCGACCCTCGCGGTAGAACTCCGAGCGGGACATCTCCGCGCCGCCCAGACGACCGCCGCACTGCACCCGGATGCCCTTGACCTGCGGCGAACGCATGGCCGACTGGATGGCCTTGCGCATCGCGCGGCGGAAGGACACGCGGTTGGACAGCTGCTCGGCCACGCCCTGCGCGACCAGCTGGGCGTCCGCCTCGGGGTTCTTGACCTCGAGGATGTTCAGCTGGACCTGCTTGCCGGTCAGCTTCTCCAGCGCACCGCGGATGCGGTCCGCCTCAGCACCGCGGCGACCGATCACGATGCCCGGCCGAGCGGTGTGGATGTCCACGCGGACCCGCTCGCGGGTGCGCTCGATCTCAACCTTCGAGATCCCAGCGCGCTCCATGCCGCGAGACAGCTGCCGGCGGATCTTGACGTCCTCCGCGACGTACTCCGAGTACTGCTTGTCGGCGTACCAGCGGGACTTCCAGTCCGTGGTGATGCCGAGTCGGAAGCCGTGCGGGTTGATCTTCTGACCCACTACCGGGCACTCCCCTTCTGGCTCTTTCGGGACTTGGTCGCCGCCTTCGGCCGGGACTCGACCTCGACCGTGATGTGGCTGGTCCGCTTGCGGATCCGGTACGCACGGCCCTGCGCGCGCGGCCGGAACCGCTTCAACGTCGGCCCCTCGTCCACGTAGGCGTGGCGCACGACCAGCGTCTCCGGGTCGAGGGAGAGGTTGTTCTCAGCGTTGGCGATCGCACTGGCGAGCACCTTCGACACCGGACCGCTGGCGGTCTGCGGCGCGAACTGGAGCACGGCCAGGGCATCGGCGGCACTCCGGCCCTTGATGAGCTCGACCACGCGGCGCGCCTTCATCGGCGACACGCGGACGAACCGGGCCCGCGCCACTGCGTGCGGGAATTCCTCCGCTGCAGTGGAGTCGGTACGGGCTGTCATCCTGCTACCCCTTGCTCTTACTCGTTCGTGTCACAGACCCGCCTCAGCGGCGGCGCGACTTCCGGTCTTCCTTGACGTGGCCCTTGAAGGTGCGGGTCGGGGCGAATTCGCCCAGCTTGTGCCCGACCATCGCCTCGGTGACGAACACCGGGACGTGCTTCCGGCCGTCGTGCACCGCGAAGGTGTGCCCCAGCATGTCCGGAATGATCGTGGACCGGCGGGACCAGGTCTTGATCACGGTCTTCTTGTTGGACTCGTTCAGCGCGTCCACCTTCTTGAGCAGGTGGTCGTCCACGAACGGGCCCTTCTTCAGGCTGCGTGGCATGTTTGCTTACCTCCCTGCTCAGCGCTTCTTGCCGGTGCGACGGCGGCGGACGATGAGCTTGTCACTGGGCTTGTTGCGGCGGGTGCGCCCCTCCGGCTTGCCCTTCGGGTTGACCGGGTGTCGACCACCGGAGGTCTTACCCTCACCACCACCGTGCGGGTGGTCCACCGGGTTCATGACGACACCGCGGACGGTCGGGCGCTTGCCCTTCCACCGCATGCGGCCGGCCTTGCCCCAGTTGATGTTGGCGTGCTCCGAGTTGCCGACCTCGCCGACGGTGGCCCGGCACCGCGCGTCCACGTTGCGGATCTCGCCCGAAGGCATCCGCAGCTGGGCGTACGGGCCGTCCTTGGCCACCAGCTGCACCCGGGCACCGGCCGAGCGAGCGATCTTCGCGCCCTGTCCGGGGCGGATCTCGATCGCGTGGATCACGGTGCCGGTCGGGATGTTGCGCAGCGGCAGGTTGTTGCCCGGCTTGATGTCGGCCCGAGGACCGCTCTCGATCGCGTCGCCCTGCTTCACGTTGTTCGGCGCGATGATGTAGCGCTTCTCGCCGTCGGCGTAGTGCAGGAGCGCGATCCGAGCACTGCGGTTCGGGTCGTACTCGATGTGCGCGATCTTGGCCGGCACACCGTCCTTGTCGTTGCGACGGAAGTCGATCAAGCGGTAGGCCCGCTTGTGACCGCCGCCCTTGTGGCGCGTGGTGATCTTGCCCTGCGCGTTGCGACCCGCCTTGCGGTTCAGCGGACGCACGAGCGACTTCTCCGGCTCCGACCGGGTGATCTCGGCGAAGTCGGACACGCTGCTGCCACGACGCCCCGGCGTCGTCGGCTTGTACTTGCGAATGCCCATGGTTAACGCAACCTCGTCCTAATCAGCCCTCAGGCGGCCGGTCCGCCGAAGATCTCGATCGGCTTGCTCTCCGGCGACAGGGTGACGATCGCCCGCTTGGTGTTCTTGCGCTTGCCGAAGCCGGTGCGGCTCCGCTTGCGCTTGCCCTCGCGGTTGATCGTGTTGACGCTGGTGACCTTGACGTCGAAGATCTTCTCGACCGCGATCTTGATCTCGGTCTTGTTCGAGCGGGGGTCCACCAGGAAGGTGTACTGCCCCTGCTCGAGGAGCCCGTAGCTCTTCTCGGAGATCACCGGCGCCAGGATGATGTCTCGCGGGTCGGCGCTCACTGCTCTGCCTCCTCGGCGGAAGACGCGGCGGCCTTGACCGACCGGCCCTTGGCCGGACCAGCGACGAAGCGCTCGAACGCGGCCTTGGTGAACACCACGTCGTCGCTGTTCAGCACGTCGTAGGTGTTCAGCTGACCGGGGTCGATCAGGTGCACGTTCTGCAGGTTCCGCAGGCTCAGCCAGGAGTTCTCCTCCTCGTGGCGGTTGAGCACAACCAGAACCTTCTTGGACTCGGTCCAGTTCCGCAGCGCGGTCTTGGCCGACTTGGTGGACGGCTGCTCGCCGCCGACCACACCGGTCACCACGTGCAGCTGGCCGGCGCGAACCCGGTCGGAGAGGGCACCGCGCAGGGCGGCGACCTTCATCTTCTTCGGGGTCCGCTGGGAGTAGTCCCGCGGCTGCGGGCCGTGGACGGTGCCACCGCCGGTGAACTGCGGGGCGCGGATCGAGCCCTGGCGGGCGTTGCCGGTGCCCTTCTGGCGGTACGGCTTCTTGCCGCCGCCGGACACCATGCCGCGCGTCTTGGTGGCGTGGGTGCCCTGGCGCGCAGCGGCCAGCTGGGCCACCACGACCTGGTGCATCAGCGCCACGTTCGCCTGCGCGTCGAAGATCTCGGCGGGCAGTTCGACGGTGCCGTCGGTCTTACCGTCCGGGGTACGGACGTCGAGCGTCAGGCTCATCACGCACCACCCTTCGCAGGGCTCTTGACCAGGACCAGGCCGCCCTTGGGGCCGGGCACTGCGCCCTTGATCAGCAGGAGACCGGTCTCGGCCTCCACCTTGTGGACCTTCAGGTTCTGGGTGGTGACGCGGTCCCGACCCATGCGCCCGGCCATCCGCATGCCCTTGAACACGCGACCGGGGGTGGCGCAGCCACCGATGGAACCGGGCTTGCGGTGCACCGCCTGGGTACCGTGGCTCGCGCCCTGGCTGCGGAAGCCGTGGCGCTTGATGGTGCCCGCGAAGCCCTTGCCCTTGCTGGTGCCGACCACGTCGACCACGGCGCCCGCCTCGAAGAGGTCGGCGCTGATCTCCTGGCCCAGCTCGTACTCGCCGGCGTCCGCGGTGCGCAGCTCGACGACGTGGCGGCGCGGGGTGACGCCGGCCTTGGTGAAGTGGCCGCTCCGCGGCTTGTTCACCTTGCGCGGGTCGATGGCGCCGAACGCCAGCTGCACGGCCGAGTAGCCGTCCTTCTCGGGGGTCCGAATCTGGGTAACCACGTTCGGCCCGGCCTGAACGACCGTCACCGGGACAATCCGGTTCTTGTCGTCGAAGACCTGGGTCATGCCGAGCTTGGTGCCCAGAATCCCCTTGATCTGCCTGTCAGACATAGGTCTCGTTCTCTCCAGCTACCTCGTCGCCGCTTACTGGATGTTCACGTCGACGCTGGCCGGCAGGTCGATGCGCATCAGCGCGTCAACCGTCTTCGGCGTCGGTTCGAGGATGTCGATGAGCCGCTTGTGCGTCCGCATCTCGAAGTGCTCCCGCGAGTCCTTGTACTTGTGCGGGGAGCGGATGACGCAGTAGACGTTCTTCTCCGTGGGCAGCGGCACCGGCCCAACGACCCGAGCGCCGGTGCGCGTCACGGTCTCGACGATCTTGCGCGCAGACGCGTCGATCGCCTCGTGGTCGTAGGCCTTGAGCCGGATGCGGATCTTCTGTCCCGCCATAGTGGCTTGCCGTTCCTCTAGTCTCGTGCCGCGGTTTGGTCTTGGGTGCGGGCGCACCGCACCGGTGCCCCACGCGGCTTCAGCCTGGTGTGGTCCCCGATCCCGGGAGCCGCCACAGCTCTCAGTCCGCCCCTGTTCAGGTATCTGGTGCCCGGTACACGCGGTCGGGCGTGTCGCCCAGCTATCGCAGACCGGTCCCCACGAACGTCGCCGATGGGGTGAGCCTCGCGGCTCGTACACCTTCTTGCGCCCCGTTCGGTCCGCCAACCGGAAACCGGCGGCATCAGCACCACCAGAGAGCGGTCCTGAACCAGAACAAGGGCCCGAGGCTCTCGCAGCAAGGCGGCCGGACCTTCGAAGTGCTCCGAATTTCCAGCCGCCCTGAACGAGCAACCCATACAGGATGACACACAGCCTGTGCCAGCCAAAATCGGGGGTCGCTTTCAGCCAAAAACTGTGCTGCACCCAACTTGCGGGGGTGGTCCCGTAGCGGAACCTCAGACGCCGCCTCGACTGCGGGAGCCCCGACTTATGTATGTCCAATACACGGCGTCGGGGCTGTCCTCGCGAGGACGACGCCTGAGAACCCGCCGGTGGTCACCCTGCGTGCGTGGGCTAAGCGGCTTCGCCGCTTCAAAGACAGGTTCTCGGCAGCAAGTTGTTGGCCGAATGCAGAGGGCCCGCCTCCACCGGAGCGGAAGCGGGCCCTCGCCACGTCACTTGTGGATCTTGGTGACGCGACCGGCACCGACGGTGCGGCCACCCTCGCGGATGGCGAAGCGCAGACCCTCGTCCATCGCGATGGGCTGGATCAGCTGCACCGACATCGCGGTGTCGTCGCCCGGCATGACCATCTCGGTGCCCTCGGGGAGGGTCACCACACCGGTCACGTCGGTGGTCCGGAAGTAGAACTGCGGACGGTAGTTGTTGAAGAACGGCGTGTGACGCCCGCCCTCGTCCTTCGACAGGATGTAGACCTGCGCGTCGAACTCGGTGTGCGGGGTGGTGGTGCCGGGCTTCACGACGACCATGCCGCGCTCGACCTCTTCGCGCTTGACGCCGCGGATCAGCAGACCCACGTTGTCGCCCGCCTGGCCCTGGTCGAGCAGCTTGCGGAACATCTCAACGCCGGTGACGGTGGTCTTGATCGGCTTCTCCTTGATACCGACCATCTCCACCTCCTCGTTCACGTTGATGACGCCGCGCTCGATGCGGCCGGTCACGACGGTGCCGCGGCCGGTGATCGAGAAGACGTCCTCGATCGGCATCAGGAAGGCCTTCTCGACGTCGCGGACCGGGTCCGGGACGTTCTCGTCGACCGCGTCCATCAGCTCGACGATCTTCTCGGCCCACTCGGCGTCGCCCTCGAGCGCCTTCAGCGCGGAGACGCGGACCACCGGCACGTCGTCGCCCGGGAAGTCCTGGGCGGACAGCAGCTCGCGGACCTCCATCTCGACGAGCTCGAGGATCTCCTCGTCGTCGACCATGTCGGACTTGTTCAGCGCGACCAGGATGTACGGCACGCCGACCTGGCGGGCCAGCAGCACGTGCTCGCGGGTCTGCGGCATCGGGCCGTCGGTCGCCGCGACCACCAGGATCGCGCCGTCCATCTGCGCGGCACCGGTGATCATGTTCTTCACGTAGTCGGCGTGACCCGGGGCGTCGACGTGAGCGTAGTGACGCTTCTCGGTCTGGTACTCGACGTGCGCGATCTGGATGGTGATGCCGCGCTCGCGCTCCTCCGGCGCCTTGTCGATCTCGTCGAACGGCGTGAAGGGGTTCAGCTCCGGGTGCTTGTCGTGCAGAACCTTGGTGATGGCCGCGGTGAGCGTGGTCTTGCCGTGGTCAACGTGACCGATGGTCCCGATGTTGACGTGCGGCTTGTCCCTCTCGAACTTCGCCTTAGCCACTGGATTGTCCTCCTGGACTTGTTAACTTTCCGCCGTACGACTTGGTGTGCCAGGCGGAGTCCTGTCGGGTAGGTGACGTGCGGGCCGCTGCCCTTGCGGATCTCGGCCCGCACGCCGCCGAACTGGAGGGGATTGCTCCCCGGTCGCCTTCGCGAGGCGTCGCCTGCGCCCGGTCCCGGTCACCCGGGGCCGAGCAGCGGGTCACTCGCCCGTTGCCTTGGCGATGATCTCCTTCGCCACGTTCGCCGGAACCTCGGCGTAGGAGTCGAACACCATCGAGTAGTTGGCACGACCCTGGGTCTTGGACCGCAGGTCGCCGACATACCCGAACATCTCCGACAGCGGCACGAGGGCCTTGACGACGCGGGTACCGCTGCGCTCCTCCATGGCCTGGATGTGGCCGCGGCGGGAGTTCAGGTCGCCGATGACATCGCCCATGTAGTCCTCGGGCGTGGTCACCTCGACCGCCATCATCGGTTCGAGCAGCGCCGGGGACGCCTTGGCGGCGGACTCCTTGAGCGCCATCGAACCAGCGACCTTGAAGGCCATTTCCGAGGAGTCGACCTCGTGGTACTGGCCGTCGAGCAAGGTCACCTTCACGCCGACCAGCGGGTAGCCGGCCAGCACGCCGTACTGCATCGCGTCCTGCGCACCCTGGTCGACCGACGGGATGTACTCCCGCGGGACCCGGCCGCCCGTGACCTTGTTCTCGAACTCGTAGGTCGGGGCGTCGGCGCCCTGCTCGATCGGGTCGAGGGCGATGATCACGCGCGCGAACTGACCGGAACCACCGGTCTGCTTCTTGTGCGTGTACTCGTACTTCTCGATCGACTTGCGAATCGTCTCGCGGTAGGCCACCTGCGGCTTACCGATGTTCGCCTCGACCTTGAAGTCGGTCTTCATGCGGTTGACCAGCACCTCAAGGTGCAGCTCACCCATGCCCTTGATGATGGTCTGACCGGTTTCCTCGTCCAGCTTGACCTGGAACGTGGGGTCTTCCTCGGCGAGCTTCTGGATCGCCGTGGAGAGCTTCTCCTGGTCGGCCTTCGTCTTGGGCTCGATGGCCACCTCGATGACCGGCTCCGGGAAGGTCATCGACTCGAGCACGATCGGGTTCGCCGCGTCGCACAGGGTGTCACCGGTGGTGGTGTCCTTCAGGCCGATCACCGCGTAGATGTGGCCGGCCTGCACCTCCTCCACCGGGTTCTCCTTGTTGGAGTGCATCTGGAACATCTTCCCGATGCGCTCCTTCTTGCCCTTGGTCGAGTTGATGACCTGGGCGCCGGAAGCGACCTTGCCCGAGTAGACGCGGATGTAGGTCAGCTTGCCGAAGAACGGGTGAACCGCGATCTTCGAGACCAGCGCGGCGAACGGCTCCTCGGTGCTCGGCTTGCGCTCCGCCGGGGTCTCGCCGTCCTGCAGGGTGCCCTGCACCGGCGGGACGTCCAGCGGCGACGGCAGGTAGTCCACCACCGCGTCGAGCATGGGCTGGACGCCCTTGTTCTTGAACGCGGTACCGCACAGGACCGGGAAGGCCTCGCGGCTGGTGGTGAGCTTCCGGATGCCGGCCTTGATCTGGTCCTCGGTCAGCTCCTCGCCGCCGAAGTAGGCCTCCATCAGGGCCTCGTCGGTCTCCGCGACAGCCTCGACCAGCTTCTCGCGGTACTCGGCGGCCTTGTCGGCGAGCTCGGCCGGGATCTCCTCGACCTCGTAGTCCGTGCCCTTCTGGACCTCACCGCGCCAGGTCAGAGCCTTCATCTTGACCAGGTCGATGACGCCCTCGAAGTCCGACTCGGCGCCGATGGGCAGCTGGATGACCAGCGGGGTGGCGTGCAGCCGGTCCTCGATGGTCTTGACCGTGAAGTAGAAGTCCGCACCCAGCTTGTCCATCTTGTTGACGAAGCAGATGCGCGGAACGTCGTACTTGTCCGCCTGGCGCCAGACCTGCTCGGACTGCGGCTCGACACCCTCCTTGCCGTCGAACACCGCGACCGCGCCGTCGAGCACGCGCAGCGAACGCTCCACCTCGACGGTGAAGTCGACGTGGCCCGGGGTGTCGATGATGTTGATCTGGGTGTCGCCCCAGAAGGTGGTGGTGGCAGCCGAGGTGATGGTGATACCCCGCTTCTGCTCCTCCTCCATCCAGTCCATCTGGGAAGCGCCGTCGTGCGTCTCACCGAGCTTGTGGGTGATCCCGGTGTAGTACAGGATCCGCTCGGTCGTGGTGGTCTTGCCCGCATCGATGTGGGCCATGATGCCGATGTTGCGGACCTTGGTCAGGTCAGTCAGCACGTCGCGTGCCACGAGTTTGTTCCCCGTTCCCTACAGCAGGTGCAAGCTGTTGAAGCGGTGTGCCAAGGCGGGCAAGAGCCGACCCGACATCACCAGCGGTAGTGCGCGAAGGCCTTGTTGGACTCCGCCATCTTGTGCGTGTCTTCGCGCTTCTTGACGCTCGCGCCGAGACCGTTGCTGGCGTCCAGCAGCTCGTTCATCAGGCGCTCGACCATGGTCTTCTCGCGGCGGGCCCGCGAGTAGCTGACCAGCCAGCGCAGCGCGAGGGTGGTCGAACGACCGGCGCGCACCTCGATCGGCACCTGGTAGGTCGCGCCACCGACGCGGCGGCTGCGGACCTCCAGGGTCGGCTTCACGTTGTCCAGAGCACGCTTGAGCGTGACGACCGGGTCGGTGCCGGTCTTCTCCCGGCAGCCTTCCAGCGCCGCGTAGACGATCCGCTCGGCCAGCGAACGCTTGCCGTCGACCAGGACCTTGTTGACCAGCTGCGTGACCAGCGGCGACCCGTAGACGGGGTCGGCGTGCAGCGGCCGCTTCGGGGCCGGACCCTTGCGGGGCATCAGCTCTTCTCCTTCTTCGCACCGTACTTGCTGCGAGACTGCTTGCGGTTCTTCACACCCTGGGTGTCAGCGGAACCGCGGAGGATCTTGTAGCGCACACCGGGAAGGTCCTTCACACGGCCGCCACGAACGAGCACGATCGAGTGCTCCTGCAGGTTGTGACCCTCACCGGGGATGTAGGCCGTGACCTCGATGCCGCTGCTCAGCTTCACACGGGCGACCTTGCGCAGGGCCGAGTTGGGCTTCTTGGGGGTGGTGGTGTACACGCGGGTGCACACGCCACGCCGCTGCGGGCTCCCCTTGAGCGCCGCGGTCTTGGTCTTGGCGACCTTGTCCTGGCGGCCCTTACGGACCAGCTGCTGGATGGTGGGCATGGACCGGCTTTCTGTCAGCGTTCGCGTCTTCTGGTACTCGACCAAGCGGCCGCTCGTTCGAGCTTCGGCGTGCCCTGGCGTCGAGCACCTGTCAGGCACTGTGGTTCGGAACTCCCCCGCCCACGAGGTCGGGCGTGTCGCCCTCTTCTCGGCCTTGCGGCGCTGATGCACCCCAGCGGGAACGACCCCGGTGGGGTTGTCGAGAGGAGTTCCGCACATCCTCGGCGCTGGCGCAGTCGCCCGAAAACGGGGACCACGTCATGCACGGGCATGCGGATCGACCCGATGGGTGTCGGGTCCGATAAACAAAGATACCTGCCCCGTTCTCAGAGGGTCAAAACGGGGTCCCCCTTGACCTGCTCGATCACCCGGCGCTGCCGCCGCGCCACCTCAGGAGTGCGAGCTCTCATCAAGTCGTGCACCACTGTACCTACCGTGACAAGGGTCTCCCGGCAGGCGAGACGGATCGCAGCGCGGCGGCCCGCCGCGCTGCGATCGGAGGGGTCCGGTCAGACCTCGGCCAGCCAGCCGCCCGCCACGAGCGCGCGCACGTCGTCGGGCAGGACGAAGGCGGTACCGCCCCCGACCTGGCCGAAGTCCGGTTTGGCGACCCCGGAGATGACGTCGAAGCCGGTGACCACCCGGTACCGGCGGTACTCCCCCGGCGGCTGCTGCGGCGGCACCGACCGCTGCGGCAGCGTGGTGCCGGCCACGAACACGGTGTTGCCGGTCGGCTCGCCGAACCGGTCGACCTCGTCCCCCGCGCGCAACGTCACCAAGAACTTGTTGTCGTAGGACGCCAGCGGCGGTTCGCCGGGGAACGGCTCGTACCGGCACTCGAAGTCCTGCAGCGGCTCGTCCGGCTCCCGCAGGAACTGGGTCCGCGTGAGCGACATCGCACCGATCAGGTGAGCCGCGGCGGCGTACGGGTCGGCGAAGCGGGACCGGTTCTTCACCCGGCCCTGGTCGAGGCAGAACACCGACCACCAGCCGTCGGGGCCGCGGAGCATGCTCCAGCCGCCCTCGACCGGCTCCTCGAAGCTGTAGAAGCGGGTGCTCATGCCCATCGCGCTGATGAAGCCGCGGGCCAGGTCGATCGCGCCGGCCGGGTCGAACTGCTGCAGCGCGTCGGGATCGCCGCCGAGCACCAGCGCCTTGGCCTCGGCGGCCGCGCGGTCGGCGATCTCCCGCGGCGGTTCGTGGCCCAGGCTCCGGATGTGGTCGAGGAAGTCGCGCGGCGGCGCGATGTCGTGCGCTTCCAGGTAGTAGGCCATCGCCAGCGGCCACACCCAGGTGCCGTCGGTGTGGAACTGCTTGGGCACCTCCGGCGGGCGCTGCGGGTCCACCTCGTCGGGGTCCGTGCTGTACGCGCGCAGCAGGATCTCGCCGCCGTGCAGGTAGTAGAGCACCAACTGCTTCTCGACCCAGGTGAGCGCCGGCCGGTGCACCAGCGGGCGGTTCTCGGCGTCGCGGCCGTCGAAGAGCTCGGCCATCCGGACCGGCTCGGCGCGCTCGTCGAGGTCCCGGTGCTCCGCGAAGTGCGCCCAGGCCGGTTCCAGCAGCCATTGCGGGATGGTGTTGCTCGGGTAGTAGCGCAGTTCCTCGTAGTAGGCGCGGTTGTCCTCGGGCGCCTTGGTCCAGGCCGGCTCGTCGTGACCGGTGTGGAAGTCCGAGCCGTCCCGGCTGATGTGGAAGCCCGCGGAGGTCCAGGCACCGGTCGCCGGGTGGAAGGAGACCTCGCGGTGCCGTCGCAGCACGTCGACGACGTCCTGGGTGGGGATCCACTGGTGCTTGCCATCGGTGGTGACCGTGGCGGTGATCTCGAGTCGAGTACCCAGCGCGGTGCAGCCGACCTCCGCCTGCTGCCAGCCGTCCGGCAGCCCGGCGGCGACCGCGTCGCCCAGCGCCCGGACCAGGTCGCGCTGCTGCGCGGAGCGGTCCGGGAACCCGCCGTAGGACGCCGGGGCCGGGAAGCCCGACCGCACCGGGCGGGCCTCGTCGTGCTGCACGAACAGCACCGCCTCGGCTCGGTCGAGCGGCACGTCTTGCCGGTACTCCCCATCGACCAGGCCGTGCGTGCCGGGGATCGGCGTCCCCAGGATCATTCGTCCTCCCCCTCGGGCAGTTCTTCGTGCGCGACGCCGTTGATGCGGCGCGGTGCCGGCTTGGGTGCCGGGAAGTCCGGGCCCGGCGCGGCGACGGCCGGCTCGGGCGTCGCCGACCAGTGCGGGCGGACCGGGTAGCGCTCGTTCCAGTCCTCGCCGGTGGGCGGCTCGATCGCGGCCTGGGCCGGCTGGAACGCGCCGTGCCCGAACTCGGCCACGCAGTCCAGCGCGATCTGCTCGACCACGTCGCGCAGCTCCAGGTCGGCCAGCCAGTCCACCGGCAGCGCGGCGACGCCGTGCAGCGCGCCGACGATGTTGCCGCAGATCGCACCGGTCGAGTCGCTGTCGCCGTCGTGGTGCACGGCGATCCGCAGCGCCTGCTCGACGTCGTCGCCGCCGACCAGAGCCGCGCACACCGCGATGGCCAGCGCTTCCTCACCGACCCAGCCGCCGCCGAGCTGCTCCGCGACCTGCTGCGGCGTCGGCGTGCCCGCCTCGGCGAGCTGGACGGCGGCCTTGAGCGCGGCGCTGGTCTCCTCGTGGTCCTCCCAGGTCTCCAGGACCTGCAGGGCGAGCCACACGCCGTCGTCGAGACCGCGGCCGAGCAGCGCCTGCTGGACGATCACGGCCAGCGCCCCGGCGGAGTGGTAGCCGGCGGGGTGGCTGTGCGTCAGCGCGGCGGTGCGAGCGGCGAGGCGGAACACCTCGGCGGGATCGGCGGACCACAGCGCGACCGGGGCGGCGCGCATCGCACCACCGCAGCCCTTGGAGTCGTTGATCCGCTCGGTGAGCGAACCGGCCGGGTGGCCGTCGCCGAACCGGGCCAGCGCGCGCCACACCGTCTTGCCCGGCGCGCGGGTCGCGAACAGGCCCGGCACCTCGACCAGCCAGCCGTCCGGCGCCGGGTAGTCGGAGGCGAACGGGCCCGCCGCGGCATCCCAGTCCACGCCCTGCGTGTGCAGCCAGCGCTGGTAGGCGAGCTGGACCTCGGGCAGCGGGTCCTCGCTGCCGAGCATCCGGTTCGCGATGCTGCCGCGGATCAGGCCCTCGGCGGTGAACAGCGTCATCTGGGTGTCGTCGGTGATCGCCCCGCGCACGCCGTAGGCCTCGCGCAGGCCAGAAGGGCCGTCGGCGCCGAAGCGCGCCGTGATCGCCTCGGCGGTGATGAACTCGAGGTCCGAGCCGAGCGAATCGCCCAGGGCGCCGCCGAGGAAGCTGCCCAGCACCCGCTCGGTCAGCGACGGCGCGCTGTCGTCCGGGCCGTCCGCCTTGCGGTGCCCGCCTCGGGGGCGCACCGCCGGGGTCGGCTCGGGGGTGTCCTGTTCGGACTCGGGCTGCCCGGTGTCCGGTTCCTCGTCGGCGGGCTCGGCCTCGACCGGGGCCGCGAGGCGGATCACCTTCCGCGTCGGGATGTGGTCGACGACCGGCGCGTCGGACTCGGCTCCTTCGTGCTCCACCGGCTCATCGGCAGCGCTGACCAGCGACATCGCGGCGACCGGTTCGGACTCCCCGGGTTCCGCTGCGGCGTCGTCGGCGACGACGTCTTCTTCCTCGACGTCGGCGGTGTCGTCCGGCACGACGGCGCTCTCCACCTCGGCGTCGTCTTCGACGTCGGCCAGCGGCATCGGGACGACCTGCTCGACGGCGGTCTCCGGTTCGTCGGTGTCCTCGTCGAGTTCGGCCGCCAGGTCGTGGCCGGCCGGTGCGAGGTCGATCGGCGCGCGCGCAGGCGTCTTCACGCCGACCGGCTCGCGCTCCGGCAGGTCCTCCGGAACGACGGGCGCCTCCTCGACCGCAGGAGTCGGAACCTCTTCGTCCGCAACACCTTCCAGCAGGTCGGAGCTCGTCTCGGGAGCTGCTTCGCCGGCGTCCTCCGGATCTTCGAGCTCGTCGGCGGTCAGACCGGATCCGGCAGCAACGGCATCCGCGTCCGGCACGACGATCAGCGGCTCGGGCTCCTCGGAGGGAGCACCGTCGTCCTGGATCTGCTCGGGCTCGGTGTCGGTGGTCAGATCCGCCCCAGCGGCAACGGCGTTGGCGTCCGGCACGGAGATCCGGCCGCGGTCGGATGCTTCGCGGACGATCCGCTCCGCGACTTCCCGGTCGACGGCTGCTTCTTCCGGCTCGTCGGCGACCGCCTCTTCCTCGTCAACGGCGAATTCCGGCGCAGGGGTGCGGTCGAGGTCCGCCGCTTCGCGGACGATGCGCTCCGCGACCTCCCGGTCGACGACTGCCTCCTCCGACTCGACGAACTCCGCCGGGTCGGCCTCGACAATCTCCGGCACGACGATCCCGGCGTCCTCGGGCTCCACGATCCGGGGCTCGCTCGGCGGTGGGAAGGCCCCGATCTGCGGCGCGTCCGCTAACGGCTCCTCGTCCCGGATCGCCGGGAACACCGCGGTGGTCTCCGCAGGCACCTCGGCGGAGCGCAGGCTCGGCACCGGGATCGGCCCGGTGCTCGACAGGTCGCTCTTCGCGGAGCTGGGGAACGTCGGCGCCCCGATGTTCGTCGAGCGCCGGCTCGGCTGTCCCTGCGGAGGTGTGTCGTCCGCCGCCGGAACGGCCGGCAGGACCATGGTCTGCTCGGCAGCGCCTTCGACGGTGTTCGGGCCGGTGAGCTCCCGCGGGCCGCCGAACGACCGCGAGTTCGGCACGTACCGCTGCGCCCACTGCGGCGGCGGTGGCGGTGCGAAGGCCTCGGCGGCGTCCGCGCAGAGGGTGTCGATGATCTGGCGCAGTTCGAGTTCGTCCAGCCACTGCGCGGGAATCCCGCCCGGCCCGTAGATCGCACCGGCGAGCTGCCCCGCCAGCGCACCGGTGGCGGAGCTGTCGCCGGACTGGTTCACGGCGACCCGCACCGCGTCGGCGAAGTTGCGGGTGCTGCCCACCGCGGCCAGCGCGATCCCGAGCTCGCCGGGCTTCTCGTCCAGGTCGAACTCGACGTCGAGGTCCCGCGGGTTCGGGCGGACGCCGCGCTGCCCGACGAACATCGCGGCGTGCACCGTCCTGCGCACGTCGGCCGGCACCTTGCCCGTCCAGTAGGCGTTGCCGAGCCGGTGGTGGTCGGACGTCGACACCGCGTCCCACAGCGGCACGCCCCTGACCAGCTGCGCCAGCACGTCGCTGTGCAGTCCGGCGGCGGCGATCGAGTTCGGCCCGGAGGTGAGCAGGTTCGCGGCCGCGGCACCGACCGAGTACACCTCTTCCGGCACGTTCGACCACGCCATGGCGGGCGCGGCCCAGACCGTGAACTCCGCCGAACCGTCCAGTTTCATCGGTGGGCGCAGCGTGCCGTCGGCGCCCAGCGGGGACTGCTCCGCCGTCCGCCCGATCACGAGCAGGCCCGTGCCGCCCGGGTTGCGGGTCGAGTACAGCTCCGGCCGTTCGAGCAGCCAGCTGTTGGGCGCGGGCTCCGTCGACAGGTACGCCGACATCGCGTAGTCCCACGGCACGCCCTGGGTGTACAGCCAGCGCAGGTAGTTCGTGAAGATGAACTCGGTCGGCAGCCACCCGCTGCCGGAACGTGCGGCCTTCGCGCGCAGCAGTGCTTCCAAGGTGAACACGCTGAGCTGCGTAAGGTCGGTGACCGCGCCGCGCCGCCCGTAGACGGGCAGGTAGTCGACGACGCCCTGCGGGCCGAACCACTGCTGGATCTCGCTGGTGCTCCGGTTGCGCACCCCGGCGCCGAGAGCGTCGCCGACGGCACCGCCGAGCATCGCGCCGCGAAAGCGCTCCGCCCACGACAGCTGCGGCGGTCGAGCGTCGGTCATCGCGATTTCTCCCTCGTGGTCACCAGGCCGGGTAGCGCCGAGTCCAGGCCGGATCGGTCGGCGGCCCGGGGCTGAACTCGGCGAGCGCGTCCCGCGCCAGCGCCTCGATCACCCCGCGCAGCTCCAGGGACGCGAGCCACTCCGGCGGAACGGCCCGAGCCCCGTGCAGAGCCCCCGCAATGTTGCCGCACACGATCCCCGTGGAGTCCGAGTCCCCCGAGTGGTTCACCGACAGCAGCAGCGCGTCCCGCAGGTTATCCGTGGCCAGCGCGGCGTAGAGCCCGATCGCGAGAGCTTCCTCCCCGACCCACCCCTGACCGAGGGTGTCCTTGATCACCTCAGGAGCGACCGGCCCCTGCTGAGCGAGCTCAACGGCCTTGTCGAGGACCTGCACCTGCTCCTCGTGCCCGCGCCACCGCAGCAGCAGTTCCCGAGCCAGCCTCACGGATTCCGGCAGCGGCACGTCCCGGATGAGCTGGTGCACGATCACGGCGAGCACCCCGGCGGACAGGTAACCGCTGGGATGGCTGTGCGTCAGCGCGGCGGTGCCGACCGCGGCGTGGAAGACCTCGGCGGGATCGTTCGACCACACCGCCACCGGAGCGGCCCGCATGACCCCGCCGCAGCCCTTGGAGTCGTTGACCGGGTTCTGCAGGGTGGCGTGCTGGTGCGTCTGCGCGAACCGCGCCAACGCAGACATGCACGTGCTCCCTGGAGCCCGCGCGCTGAACAACTCGCGGTTCGTGATCAGCCACCCGTCGGGCTGCTGGAGGTGCCGCGCGTACGGACCACCGGCCTGCGCCCACGGCTGGTTCTGCGTGTGGAACCACCGCTGGTAGGCGTGCTGCACCTCGGGAACGGGGTCGTTGTCCACCGGATTCATCCGCCGAGCCACATGAGCCCGGATGAGCCCCTCGAGCGTGAACAGCATCATCTGCGTGTCATCGGAGATGTGCGCGGAACCATCCCGCAGCACCGGAGCGGTCAGCCCGGCATCGCCGTGCGTCCGCCGGATGAGATCGATGTCGTGGAACTCGATGGCATACCCGAGCGCATCCCCCACCGCCCCAGCGAGCATCGCCCCCATGAACCGCTCCTGCGGATCAATCGGCTTCGGAGCAGGCTCGGGCTGGGCGGGCTGCTGAGGCGTTGTCGCTGGACGCTGCTGCCCCGCATCACTGGGCTTCTCCTGCTCCAGTGATGCCAGCACCTCCAGCAGCAGTTGCCCGGGAAGATGGGTCTGGTGGCGCGTACCCAGATCGATGACCAAGTCGGTCTCTTTGAAAGCAGGCGTCATTTCGGCAAAAGTTGCCTTGACCTTCCCCTTGGCGAAGCCGGGGATGTGCTCGGAGGCCGAGGCGGCAACGAGCGTCGGCCGGTCACCGAGCTGAAACGCCGCAGGCACACCATCCTCGTGCGCCGCGAGGACGATCACCGACTGGTTGAGCACCTTCACCAGAGTCCGTTCGGAAATCTGGTCAGTGACGTGCAGCTGGAGGAAATGCTCAAGCCTGCTCTCCGGCTCCGGGAACCCCAAAGTCCTCGGGGAAGGCCGGTACGCGGGGTTCGGTCGGTACTGATCGGTGACGGTCCCGTTCTCATCGACCCAGTACTCGCCGACGACAAGGCGCTCGGGGACGCCCTCCCACGGCTTTTCGCGCAACATGCGATCCGGCACGCCCAGCCAGGTGCCGGGCTTCTTCAGCCCCTCTGCTCGCACCTGGTCCGTGATCTCCGGGGCCGAGAGCAGCACTGCCCGCGAACCGATGATCATCAGGTCCATCACGTCACCGCGGGTGAGGATGCGCACGTTCCGATCAGCGAGCAGCGGCAGCAACCGGTAGCCGTTGACCGGGACGGTGCCCGTCGGTCCCAGTTCCGGCATCCCCAAATCCGGCGCCGCGCTTTCGTCGGTGCAGACCCAGATCTGCTCCTTCGGCTGATCCGCGATCCGGAAGTACGCGGGCGACGAATCCGGCGCAGTGATCAAGAACGTCCTGGCGACCAGGAACTCCCGGTAGACGTCCTCGACGGGCCCCTGCCCAGTGCTGAACCGCGCAATCGCCTGCTCCAGCGCGGTCATCTCCACACCCTGCGGCTGGCTCATGTCCACCTCCGCATCCCCGGCTCGACGACTCACCGGCTGATCCTGCGCACTCTCGTCGACGAAACGGTAGTAGCTCATGTCGTTGCGCTTCAGGAGCGCGCGCATGAACTCGGGGCCCTCGCTGGGAAGCACATCGCGCTTCTCGGACACCAACGAGACACCCCGGTGGTAGTGGTACAGCGCGACCTTGCCCCACTCCTGGTCGAAAACCTCGACGGTGACCCCGGCCTCCGTGCTCCACCGAAACTCCGCGACCCGCTGCGGTCCATCGCCCGAAGCCATCGAGTACACACCGATCAGCGTGGGGCCCGCGATCGCGTCCGCAGGACGATCTCCATCGGCATCCTGTTGGGTCGAGGCCGGAGTTTCCGCTAAGCCACTGTCACTCAACGCAGTTCGGGAAGGATCTGCTTGGCCCTCTCCGCCCTGCATCGGACCGCCAACCTGTGCAGGAGCCCCAATGGGCATTTGAGCAGGCGCGGGTTGCGGTTGGAATCCCGGTCGGGCGTGTTCCCACTTCGGGTCAAGCGGAAACACGTCGTACTTGATGCAGTACGAGCGAGCAATACCCCTGCGGTCGTCCTCGATGGTGACGGTTTCCCACACTTTGTGCACGAAGTAGACCTGAGAGGCGTCAGCCTCTGAGCGCACTAGGTATGCCGGCCCGATGTCCTCCACGTGCACCGGATCAACCAGTACGCCGAGATCCTCGCGGGCGCAGTCGATGGCCTGATCCGGAGAAGTGATCGACAGCCGCGGCTCCGGTCTCAGCTTGTACGGCTCCGGCCTGGCCGGATCGAGCCCCGTCACCCGCTCGGCGAACAGCGCGCGCAGCTCCTCAGGGAAGTCCTTCGCGCACGTCAGCAGCTCGATGGAGAGTTCGGACTTCCGGTGCTCGCGCACATCGGCCTGCACCCAAGGCGTGATGGCGTCGGCAAACCGATTGGCGAGTACGACCGCTCGCGTCTGCCAGGGCATCGCACGCAAGTGCTCCACGTAGAAGTGGTACACGAGATCCGCCACGACCTCAGCACGCGCCGGGTTGACATCGGACGACGGTTCGCGCGGGCTCGTCGCCGAGCGCAAGATGGCACGCGCACGCGTCTCCTCGTCCCCGCTGATCACAATGGTGCGGGAGCCGCCGTACAGGATTTCGACGCCCCGGAAAGCAGCCGTTGCCGCAAGCACGTCCGGATCGGCGATCCCGCCCTGGACCAGCACTTCGACCGCGTTGATCCCAAGCTCGATCTGACGGGCACGCGGGACGGTGGTCTCGCTGAGCTTCCCCCACCGGGCCAGCGTCTGCTCGATCGCATCGAACGTCGGCTCGTCGACCAGCTTGGTGAGTCGCGCGCTCTGCTCCACCCAGATCGCTGGCCCAACATCAAGCCCGCCCGATGGGTTGTCCACGAGCAGGCCGATATCACGCAGCGCAGCTACCAAGTCCGCAACCAGGAACTTCGCCTGCAGCTCGGCAACGCCGTTGACCACCAGGAACGCATCCGGGGGGAGCGCTTTCAACAGCCTGGGCACGTACATCGGCTTCGCACGTACATCGTCCGGTACCAGGCAACTTGCGGCAAAGGCCGTCAAGCGAGGACCGTCCGGATCTTGGAGCGTCATCGGATGCCCGTCCGGCGTCATGAGAACGGGCAACACGGCTTTGGCAATCAGCTCGAGGAGGACGTGCTGATCGATATGACCGGCCATCGCCCAACGCATCCCCCGATCGATCCAATTCACCGGAGGTCCCGCGCGCTCAACCGATGACGACCGGCAGTCGGGATTGGCCTGACGGTTTGCCGACTCCGCGTTCTGCTCCTGGCCCGCAGGGGACAGGTTGAAGTCCTTCAGCCCGATCGGGAAGTCGCCGCCGGGCTCACTCTCGGTGAATAGGCCGTACCGACTGGCCTTGTCGGCATGCGCGGCCGCTGCATCCGCGGTCGTCCGAACCTCGAGCGACGACGTGCGGGAGTCATTGCTCGGGTTCCGGACTGCACCTTCGTGATCCACTATCAGTTCACCTTCCCCCGGCCAGCTGCGAAGTCCGCGGGCTCACGCACTGCAACCTGGCTGCGGATCGCAGGCTTACCAAGCCGGGTAGCGGCGCAGCCATGCCTGGTCGCTGGGCGGGCCGGGACTGAACTCGGCGAGCGCGTCCTTGGCCAGCGTCTCGACGATCTCGCGGAGTTCCAGCGTGTTCAACCACTCCTGCGGAATCGCGCGAGTTCCGTACAGCGCCCCGCCGATGTTGCCCGCCACGATCCCCGTCGAGTCGGAATCCCCCGAGTGGTTCACCGACAGCAGCAACGCATCCCGCAGGTTGTCCGTGGCCAGCACGGCGTAGAGCCCGATCGCGAGTGCCTCCTCGCCGACCCAGCCCTGCCCCAGGGTGTCCTTGAGCTCTTCCGGGCTGACCGGGCCCTTTCTCGCCAGCTCCACAGCTTTGTCGAGGACCTGCAGCTGCTCTTCGTGTCCACGCCACCGCAGCAGCAGTTCCCGAGCCAACCGAATGGAATCCGCCAACGACACATCACGGATGAGCTGGTGCACGATCACCGCCAGCACACCAGCGGACAGATACCCACTGGGATGGCTGTGCGTCAGCGCAGCCGTACCGAACGCGGCGTAGAACACCTCAGCAGGATCGCCGGACCACACCGCCACCGGTGCAGCGCGCATAACACCGCCGCAGCCCTTGGAATCGTTGATCGTGTGCTGCGGAGTGGCGTGCTGATGCGTCTGCGCAAACTTCCTCAACGCCGACATGCACGTACTCCCCGGAGCACGCGTGCTGAAGAGCTCCTGGCGCGTGATCAACCACCCATCGGGCTGCTGGAGACGCTGCGCATAAGGCCCACCCGCCTGATCCCAAGGCTGGTACTGCGTGTGGTACCAGCGCTGATAGGCGTGCTGCACCTCGGGAACCGGATCGTTGTCGACAGGATTCATCCGCCGAGCCACATGCGCCCGGATGAGCCCTTCGAGCGTGAAGAGCATCATCTGCGTGTCGTCGGAAACCTGAGCAACACCGTCCCGCAACACCGGATCGGTGAGCCCAGCGTCCCCGTGATTCCGCCGAATCGTCCCGATGTCCTCGAATTCGATGGCGAACCCCAACGAATCCCCGACGGCCCCGGCCAACATCGACCCCATGAACCGCTCGTGCGGCTTCGGCTTCGCCGGCTCTGCGGGCAGGAGCGCACTCGGCTGAAACGGTGAGTTCTCGCTTCGGGCATCAGATTGCGGGGTGATTCTCACCTTGTCCGGACCGAATTCGGTCATGAACGTTTCAGCGACGGACTCGAGCTGGGCGACGGGTTCGAGCTTCCGCCGCCAAAGCAGTGGGAATGCCTCCGCACCGTGTCGAGCACCGGTGAGCAGACCGGACACCTGCGCGTTTCGAGACCGGCTCCCTCCCGCGAAGGCGTGGAGAATCTCCGCCCATCCGCCGGTGTTCCGATCTCCGAGGTAGAGCGCCCGAGAGACCGTCTCCGGCCCGGAAGCGCCATCGCCCAGCTCTACTAGAGTCGCTTGTTCGCTGACGTCTTCACCTGCCGCCGCAAGGTGATCCAGCCTGCGGCGGAGCTCGGGGTGCTCGGTGCCCAACTGCTCCAGCAGCAACCTGGAGATCTGGTCCAGGCGGAGGTTCTGGCCGTTGAGCGCTCGTACGAGCGCCACAGCGAACACACCCGCGCTGGCCCGATCCTCCGAGTGCTCGCTGAGCAGACCAACCAGTTCTGCAGCTCGACGGAACGCATCCTCGTCCGGGCTGGTGATGCTGACCAGCGCGGCGGGAATGGAAGCGGCGAAACATCCGAGAGTGCCACCGAGTTCTGCCTCTCGAGCACGTGCCATCAGCGCAACATCGAGGTCCTCGCCTTCGCCGTGATCCGAGTGCGCGCGGATAGCGATCTCGACGGCGCTGACCAAGGCCGCTGAGTTCGGTGCCCGCCACTGCCGGGATCGGAGAGCGGCCAGCAACGCACCGCCGCCCGTAATTCCCTCCGCTTCGGCCGCGGCCCCTAGGGAATCTCCCAGCGCGCCACCGACGAGCATGCCCATCACCCTGCCGAGAACCTGGTACTGCCGCCGCGGCCAGGCGAGCGGAACGTTTCGGTCACCCCCAAAGACCATCCCGACCTGGCGGTCGACTTCGGCGAACCACGACATCGGAAGAAGACTCGGCCGGGACTTGATGTCCCGCCATGCCTGAAGCGTCTTCAACTCGTTCGGGGTCAGCTCGCCCTGAGCCGCAAGGCTGTCGTTCATCTCCAACTCCCCGTGCTCAGAACCCTGGGTAGGGTCCGGCCCAGTCGGGCGTCCATACCCGCTCCGGCAGTCCGACTTGAACGGCCGCGACGTCGAAGACCAACCGATCGATCACGTCGCGGAGCTCCAGCCGTTCCAGCCACTCCCTCGGAAATCCCTGCTCACCGTTTCGCGCACCGTGGAACCCGCCGACGAGCGGCGCGGCCGCGGGCAGGGCCTCCGCCGCGCGCCGCACGGCGGACTCGAAGTCAGCGTCGCGCGCCGCGACCACCGCAGCTACGGCCAGCGCGTTCGGAGCCGCACCGTCCTCGACGAGTGCTGACAACTCGCCCAGCGAGGGCGGCGGACCGGTCAGATCGCAAGAACTCAGCAGCCGCTGGACGTTCTCATCCGGCCACTTGGCCAGCTCGTCCACGACCACCTCGATGCCGTCTTCCAACGTCCCCCCGGACAGCACGGTGTTGACCATGACCGCATACGCGCCCGCACTCAGATATGCGTCTGGGTGCCCGTGCGTGAGCAATGCGTTCGCGGCAGCCTGCTCGAAAACGCGCTCCGGGATGTCCGACCACGCCGCCAGGGCGATCGCCCTTGGTAGCGCAGACGGCGTCCGGGCTCTGTTGATCGGCTTTGAGAACCACCCCGTCACGTTTTTCTCCGCGAATGCGGACAGCGCCTCGATGCACACCGGGTCCGGGTCGCGACGCTCGAAGAGTTCTGGGACCTTGATCAGCCACCCGGTCGGTTCGGGGACTTCTTCGAGGATGCCTGCGGTCACAGCCCTGTTCCACGGGACACCCTGGGTGTGCAGCCACCGCAACAGGCCCAGCAAGCTGATCATGCGCGGGATCAGCCTCTTCGTCTGACGCAGCCAGGTCTCCGTGCGAACCACCGCATCGAGGCAGAACAGCGTCATCTGGGTCGACGAGGAGAGCCGTCCGCGCACCACCACGTCGGCCAGCACGGACTCCAACGCCGCGAACGGGAAGTGCATGCCTATCCCGTAGAACGCGGACGCGTCCTTGATGGTCTTGTCGTACTGCAGTTCCTGACAGAACTCGTCACTGCTACGCCCGAAGACCCTTCGCACGCGCTGGGCGTCCCAATACCCCATGACGCGTTCGCCGTTGCGCCACTCGTGGTCCGTCGTCGTGTCCGACCGACCGCGGGTCTCCAGCACGACTTGCTCGTCGAGAGTCAACGATTCGGCGATCTTCCCTGTCAGCGCTGCATTCGTCTGCTGATGCTGATCCATCGCTCACTCCCGCCCGCGGTCGATCAGGTGAATCTTCCACTCACCCGATTCAGGATCGAAGAACTGCTTCGAGACCTCGAAGCGATTGCCGTCTGGCCAGAGGATTTCCCGCTCGTCCGGGTTCATGAACTCCAGATCCTTGGCATAGCGTGGCTCTTCGATGACGAACTGAACCCGATGCTTGCCGTCCACCTTTCCGAACTGGTCGAGCGGAGCGTCCTTGCTGGCGCTGGTGAACGCATTTTCCACGACATCGCTGCCCGGCTTGTAACGCTCCAGCAGCGCGTCCAGGTCTTGCGGGTCGACGCTGATGTTCCGGTAAGCAGCAGAGCCCGCATAATCCGGCATCTGATTGAGGGCACTGCGCAGGACCTTGATCTCCGGGGCCAGGTACTCCAGGTCCATCTTGTCCATGGAACGCAGCGCGTGGTTCAGCGACATCGCGTCCTCACCCACGTAGCGGCGCAGGCCCACCGCTTCGACGTCGGGAAGGTGAGCCATTTCCGGATACTCCGCACGCAACTTGGCAACGCTCTCCTCGAACGTTGCGCCGCGCAATCTGCGTTCGATGCGTTCCTGGTAGGCCTGGCGATCTGCCTCCGTAGCCCGGAAGCTGGGGCTCTGATCACCGACCGCTTCGAGCGCGTCGGGCCTTTCGGCCGCAGGCGCATGCATGTCCGCAACGGGGTCGTACGGGTGCATGTCCGGCGCGTGCGGAGCCACATCCGGAGCGTGCGTTCCCAGGTCAGGAGCGTGGGTAGCCGGACCGCTGGGCGAGTCGTCGGAACCTCCCAGCAAGTCCTCGATCCTGGATCGCACCGGAGGCTCGCCAGTGGCGGCCGCTCCGTCGAAGTCCGAGCGGCTCTTGGACGGATTGTCCGACGAAGCTCCCGGGATTTCATCGCCGGAGTGATGGCTCAAGGTGTGCGTCGGGGCGACATCCATCCTGGCCCACGACTCACGAACGCTGAGACCAGGCCCGGACTTCGACGGCTCAGGATCGAAATCGTTCCGCCGGCTCTCCGCGGGCTGATCAGGCCGCGAAGCAGTTGCATCCGCTCGCGCTTCCCTATCAGCTGTCTGCGGTGGCCGCGGCTGGTCAGCATGCTCCGCCGCAGAATCACCGACACCGGATCGCGACGGGGCCGGGCTTTCTACCTCGGTGGATGTCTTCCGCGGACCGCTCACGTCCAACGGCTGTGCCGGGCCGGCCGCCTTCGGCGGATCGCTGACACCAGCCGGCGGCACGCCATGCTGTCCAGACGGCCTGTCCAGCCGTGGTCCGCTGACGTCCACTGGTGGAACCGCTGGACGCGGTGCTCGCGGCGGTTCGCCAGGACCGCTCATATCGGTCCGCTGCTGGCCCGACAGACGCGTCAGTGGTGTCGTTTGCTGCGGGACGTTCGGAGCTTGCTGTGCCACCGGTGGTTGTGGTGCAGCAGCTGCCGGGCGCGATTTATCGGGGGCAGACTGCGCCGGCGGATTGGGCGCTGCAGCGGGTTGTTGCTGCAGCGGCGGGCGTTGCGCGCCGTGGGGTGCATTCCCCGCAGGTATGGGCGGCTGCTGCGCGGGGCGCGGCATGTCCGGTCGTTGCTGCGCGGGCGCCGGAGAGGATTGTCCTGCCGGTGGCTGCTGGCGCAGCGGCTGGCTCGCCGGCGGGGCTCCTTGCTGGACCTGCCCCCGTTGGGCCGGCCCCGGCTGGTATTGGCCTTGCTGAGGTGCTCTCGGCTGGGCCTGCCCAGGCTGGGGCGCGCCTTGTTGTTGCTGGTACGAACCCTGCTGAGACTGACCTTGCTGGAACTGACCTTGCTGGAACTGGCCCGGCTGAGGCTGGCCCGGTTGAGGTGCTCCTTGCTGGTACGGACCCGGCTGCTGCGCGGGACCTTGCTGGAATTGCGCAGGCTGGGGCGCGCCCGGCTGGAACTGGCCCGGCTGGAACTGGCCCTGCTGAGGCTGGCCCGGCTGAGGTGCTCCTTGCTGGTACGGACCCGGCTGCTGCGCGGGACCTTGCTGGAATTGCGCAGACTGGGACGCGCCCTGCTGGAACTGGCCCTGCTGGAACTGGCCCTGCTGGAACTGGCCCTGCTGGAACTGGCCCTGCTGAGGCTGGCCCGGCTGAGGTGCTCCTTGCTGGTACGGACCTGGCTGCTGCGTGGGGCCTTGCTGGAATTGCGCAGACTGGGACGCACCTTGCTGCGGCGCGCCCTGCTGGAACTGGCCCTGCTGGGGCGGACACTGCTGGAACTGACCTGGCTGAGGTCCGCCAGGTGCCTGTTGGCCTTGCGGCAGGCGCCATTCCTGCGGCAGGTGCGCCGGTTGCCCATGCTGCGGTTGCTGGGGTGGGAAGCCTTGTTGTTGCGGTGGCGAATGAGTACCGGGGTACCTCGTCGCCCAGTCCTCGTCTAGATCATCGGCTTTGTTCTTCTTGCTCCAGCGGTCGAACAAGCCGCGTTGTTCGGCGTTGGCTGCTTGGGCTCCGTGGCGGACCCATTCCGGTTCGTGGCCCGGGGGGTAGGGGCTGTCGTGGACCGCTTGGGTGCCGTCCGGGTGGAAGCTGGCCCACTGGCCCAGTTCGTCGAAGGTGGCTTGGACGCCTTCGGGGCCGTTCGGGTCCAGCTTCGCCCTGGACTCGCTGGCGTACATGTTGCCGAAGTTGTCGACCCACGCGTTGGTCTTCGGGGCGAGGACTTCGACGCCCAGTTCCTTCGACAGCTGCTGGGCGAAGTTCGGGGAGCCGTCCGGCAGGTCGGCGCCGGTGTTGCAGGACAGCAGGCGGACCGGGGCGCCCGGCTTGTAGCCCGGTGCGCCCTTGATGATCTCGGCCAATTCCTTCGCGGAGAGCTCCTGGCCGCGGAAGCTCACGCCGTTCGGGCTGCCGTGCACCTCGACCGTGTAGCGCTTCGGGTCGATGGACGGGTTCGGTTCCCGCCAGTGGTCCAGCGGAGTGCGCGGCGTGCCGGGCACAGCAGGACGCGGCGGCACCATCGAGAGACCCGACTTGGTGTTGCGGATCCCCGTGGGCTCGCTGCCCAGCTTCTGCCGCAGCTCATCCGAGACGTTCACCCGCTCGTGCAAGCCCGCGTTGAGGTTCCAGGCGTGCTCGTGAGGGACCGCCGGGGGACGCTCGGCCGCCATGGACTCCGCGGTGGAGCGCTCCGGAGCCGGTTCCGGCTGGTGGCCGGGGGATTCCTCGCGGACGGGCTGCTGGCGGTCCGGGCCCCAGCGCTGGTCGCCCTCGGTCCTGACGTTCGAGAACGAGTCGGAGCGGACCTGCGAGAACTCGTTGCGACCGGCGTCCGGATGGCGCGGGCCTGGTTGGTGCGCGGTGGGCGCGTTTCGGTTCGGCGCGTCCGGGCGTGCGTTCTGGGGGTGGGCGCCGCTCGGGTTCTGCCCGGACTCCGGGTGGCGCTGACGTGGCGCGTCCGGGTCGGCATCGGGGCGAGTTCGGGACGGGCCGTCCGGGTGCGTCGACCGGTCGGAGTGGGACGGACCGTCGGACCGCTGGTGCTGAGCGGGCGGGCCATCGGGCCGCGGTGCCGGCTGGCGCGACGGGCCGTCCGGGTACTGGTTGGGGCGGGCATCCGGGCGCGACGGATCGTTCGGGCGCGCGGGCGCGTCAGGGCGCGGCTGACCGCCCGGGTGCTGCGGCGTGTTAGGCCTCGACGCGTCCGGGCGTGACGGAGCATCCTGCTGCCTTGGACCAGCCGGGGGCTGCGGGGCGTTCTGCCGCGGCGGACCGTCCGGGTGCCCGGAACGGGCGGGGTTGACTGGCCCGTTCTGCGACGCAGGTGCAGCGGAACGCGGTGCGCCGCCTGGATGTTGCGGCGTGTTCGGGCGCGATGGCGCCTGCTGCGCGGGGTTCGGCCCGTCGGGCCGTCCCGGCCCTCCGGGACGGTTCGCACCGGCCGGACGCTGTCCGGCCTCGCTGCGCCGCTCCGGCGCGTCCGGCTTCGCCGATACGCGCGCGGACGGGCCCTCCGGCCCGCGCTGACGCGCGGCCTCGGGGCCGTTCCTCCCGGCTGCGCCGGGGCTTCCCGGGGTTCCGGTCCACCCGCCGGAACCGGTCCGTCCGGCGCCTCCGCCGGTCGATCCCGCCCCTCCGGACGCGCCGGCTCCGCCTGCCATGCCACCGCCGACTCCGCCGCCAGCGGCTCCGCTGGTCGACTGGTCGGAGCGGGTGGGCGGCGGGCCGGACACGGGTGCCGCAACACCTGGATCCGATGGCCGCGCAGGTGCATCCACATTGGACGAAGTGGTGCTCGCGGGGGTGTTCGGCGCAGCCGTGCCATGACCGCCGCCCGGTGAGCCGAATCCACCTGCAGGACCGCCAACCGGCCCGGCAGACCCACCCGAGGCCGGAGCCCCGGTCGGCGACGCACCGGAGTGCCCCGGACTCCCGCCACCGGGCTGCGGACCGCCGGAGTGCTGGCCACCCGGCTGAGGGCTGCTCCCACCGTCAGGACCAGCACCACCGGAGTGCGAACCACCAGGCCCGCCCGAGTGGGAACCACCGGGATTCGACCCATCGGAGTGCGAACCACCAGGCCCACCGTGCTGCGAACCACCGGGATTCGGACCGTCGGAAGGCGACCCGCCGGGGTGCGAGCCACCCGGATTCGGGCTGCTCGACGGCGAACCGTGCCCACCATCAGGCCCGGCACCACCGGAGTGCGAACCACCAGACCCGTCCGAAACCGGGCCAACGGACCCGCCCGGTTCAGAAGTGCCAGACCCACCCGGACGCGAACTGCTCGAGTCGGTACCGCCCGAGCTGTCCCCTGACGCCGACTGCTCCGACATCGCGGTCCGCGGGGAATCCGGCGCCGTGCGGTCATTTCCACCGTCCGCTGAGGACGACCCGCTCGGCCCATCCCCCGAACCGGAAGCCGTGTCCACCCCGCGACCGGATTCAGCGTTCCCAGCGGTATCCGAGCCACGCGGAGAACCCTGCCCATCACCACCAGCCGGAGTCTCCGAGTCACCGGAACCCCGAGGAGTCCCGCCGCTCGGCGAATCGGACTCCCCACCTGAGTCCTCGCCGGAGTCTCCACCCGGCAGGTCCGGCCCCCCGAACTTCGCCTTGTGCTTGCCCACGACGTCGGTACCCGCGACGTCGTCGATCTTCTTCCAGGAACTCTCGGCGAACTTGTCCGCGATCTTCCCCGAGACCTTGCCGGAGATGTCGACGTTGTCGGCGAAGTTGGCGATCTTGGTGACGCCCTTGGCGCCCATCTTGGCCAGGGCCTTCATCACGTCGCCGAAGACCTCGGCCATCTTGGCCAGCTTCGGGGCGACGTTGCTGATCGTCTTGATCAGCTTGGTGATGACCTCGCTGATCTTGCCGACGGTCTTGGAGATGAACCCCACCGCCTGCGGGACCACCCACGCCAAGGAGACGACGGGCGGCGCGAGGGCCTCGAGCGCGTAGGCGATCAGGCGCGAGATGCAGTCGGTGACCAGTTGCTGGACGAAGTCGCGGACGAATCCGACGACCTCGCCCATGACCGTCACGACCGAGCTGATCGTGCCGGACAGCTTGGCGGCGCCGGCGAGGGCTTCGCCCTTCTCCGCGGCCAGCTTGCGGTAGGCCTCACCGGCCTGGCCGGTCCACTCCGAGGTGTCCGACCGCACCGCGTCCTGGTAGGCGGTGGCGGCCTCGCCGACCGCCTTCGACACGTTGTCCCAGGTCTGCCCGTACGCGGCAACCCCGGCTGGGTCACCGGCGAGCCAGTCCAGCGCGTCCTGCAGGGGCCCGATGTGCTCGATCAGCCAGCCCACGCCGTAGGACACCAGGGTGCCGACCGGGTCGAGAACGGCGCCGACGACCTCCAGCGCCGCCGAGCCCCACGCCAGGCCGGTCTCGACCCAGTTCGAACCGTCGTTGAGCTCGGAGATCCCGTCGACCGCGTCGAGGATGCCGATCCCGCTGGTCCAGCTGTCGCCCTTGGTGATGAACCCGTCGTCACCCGACTGCTCGGACTGGGCCACGAGCGGATTGCTCATACCTCGACCCCACCGATCAGGTCGCGGTTCTGGTCGTCGACGGACTGGTAGTCCTCGGCGGCGCCGCGCACCTCTTCGGCGACGTGCTGCATGCCCTCGACCGCCTTCTGCAGGGTCTCGACGCCGATCCCCTCGACCATGTCGATCAGCATCGCGAACGGCTGACCGATCAGGCCGTAGGCGTCGTTGTCCACCTTGACCTGCTGCGACGCGTCGACCGCCACGTTCAGCTGGTCGACCACCGAGTCCACTTTGGACGCGTGGGCGCGCAGGTTCTCGATGACGACGTTCATCTCATCGGGCATCGCGAAAACTCCCCCAGGTCAAGGCTTTCAGCGCAGGAACGAACCGCTTCCGAAGTCGTCGTCGTCGAAGTCGTCGACCGGCTGGCGGCGCGGCGGCTGCCGGGGCGGCTCGGGTGGACGCTTCGGCGGCTCGTAGTCGTCCTCGACCGAGACCTGCACCTCCTGCAGCCCGGCGGAGCGCTGCGGCGCTTCTTCCTCCTCCGGCGGCTCCGGGAAGTACTTCCGGGACTGGGTCACCAGGTGCTGCGCGGCGGTGTCCTCCAGGCCCACGGTGTCGACGACGGCCTGCTCGACCATGTCCGGGACCTTGGACTGCGCCAGCTGCACCATGCTCATGATCTCGGCGGCGAGCTTGGCCATCGGCCGGCTGCTCGCGCTCTCCGCCAGCTGGAGGGACTGCAGCATCCCGCTCGAGTTGACCGTCACCTGGATCGCGCCGTCGCGGGAGGCCTGGGTGATCACGATCTGCTCGATCTGCTGCTGCATCTGGCCGAACTTCTGAGCCTTCTCCTCGGCTCGTTCCTGCCATTCGCGAACCATCCGCTCGGTGTTCGCGATGCTCTGCCCGATGTCCTCAGCCACGAGTCCCCTGCCACGAATAGCACTGCCTGCGGCGACGAACCGTACCAACGGCGAATGCCGCAGCGGGGCGGAAAGCGACAACTGCACGTGTAGCGATCATCACCCACCGGACGTTTGATTCCCCAGCCGCGACGCCCGACGCGCCCAGCCAGCACAGGCCGCCGCAAGCGCGCAGCGCTTAACCCACCCTCGCAACCGGCACCGCCGCGGGTTCTCAGCGTTCGCCTGGCGAGGACGGCCCAGCCGCCGTGTATTGGCATACATCAGGGTTGGCACCCGGAGTCCAGGCGGGCGCTGAGGTTCCGCCACCTGCACCGCCACGCAAAACGACCACGGAATCAATCAACCTCCGGGGCGGAGTCGGCGTCCGTCACCCTCTGCTCCGGCGTAGGGTCGGAGGGCGTGACGGTTGGATGGTCCCCTGCTGAGCTGCGCTTGGACCAGGGGCGTCCGGACAGCCGCGGGTTGGCCGAGGCGCTGCGCGCCGCGATCCGCGACGGGCGTCTTCCCGCCGGTTCCCGCGTGCCGTCCACCCGTGCCCTCGCGCAGGACCTCGGCGTCGCTCGGGGCACCGTGACCCGCGCCTACGACCAGCTGATCACCGAGGGCTTCCTGATGTCCCGGCAGGGCGCGCCGACCACGGTGGCCGATCGGCTCGCCGCGCCGGACCCGGTCGACGACGCGCCGAGCCCGGCGCCGCCCACCGCGCGCTGGGACTTCCGACCCGGGCGGCCGGACCTCAGCGCCTTCCCGCGCCGGGACTGGCTGGCCGCGAGCCGCCGGGCCCTGCACGACATCCCCGCCGACGACCTCGACTACGGGGACCCGCAGGGGCACCCGCTGCTGCGGGAAGCGCTCGCCGACTACCTCGCGCGCGTGCGCGCGGTGGCCACGGCGCCGGAGCGGATCATCGTCTGCAACGGCTACACGCAGGCGTTGTCGCTGCTCAGCAAGGCCCTTCACGACCAGGGCGTGGACTCGATGGACTTCGAGGACCCGTCCGCGCCGCAGCTGCGGACCATCCCGGCCAGCCTCGGCATGGCGGTGCGCGGCGTGCCCGTCGACGAGCACGGAATCGACGTCGAGCAGCTGCGCAGCGGGGCGGTCGTGGTGACGCCGGCGCACCAGTTCCCGCTCGGCGTCGCGCTGAGCTCGGCACGGCGGATGGCGCTGGTGCAGCGCGCCAAGGCCGAGGACCTGCTGGTCGTCGAGGACGACTACGACGGCGAGTTCCGCTTCGACCGGCAGCCCGTCGGTTCGCTGCAGGGCATGGCGCCGAACCACGTCGCCTACGCGGGCACCGCCAGCAAGACGCTGGCCCCGGCGCTGCGCCTGGCGTGGCTGGCGCTGCCTCCGCAGCTGGTCGATCCGGTCCGCACGCTGAAGATCAACAGCGGGTTGCACGCGCCGCTGTTCGAACAGCTGGCCATGGCCGAGCTGATCCGGTCGGGCGCTTACGATCAACACGTCCGCCGATCGCGCGCCGCGTACCGGAGGCGGCTGGAGCTGCTCGGCGCCGCGCTGGACGACCTGCGCGCGAACCACCGGCCGCACCCGGCCGGGATCTCGGCCGGACTGCACGTCACCTTGCAGCTCGACCCGGAGGGACCGACGGAGCGAGAAGTCCTGGCCCGGGCGCGGGAGCAGTCGGTGGAACTTGAGGTACTCGGGCCGCACTGGATGCGCGCGGGGGCCCATCCGCCCGGCGTGGTCGTCGGCTACGCCGCCCCGGCGGAGCACGCCTTCCGCCCCGCGCTGCAAGCACTGGTCGCCGTCCTCCAGCGGTGACCCGATCGGGCGCATGCCCGGCAAGTCCACAGCACAACAGGGGAACACCTGTTCTATTCTGGGTTCCCCGCCGCACGACACAGGAGACAGAGTTGACCGAGGAACAGTCGAGCACCGAGAACGCCCCGGCCCAGCCCGAGTCGGCGCAGTCCCCGGTCGAGCCGGCCGCGGAGACCCCGGCTGCCGACGCTCAGGCCGACACCACCGCGACCGACACCACCGCAACCGACACCGCACCGACCGAGCCGAAGCCGGAGGCACCGGCCGAGGAGGCGCCGAAGAAGCCGCGGGCCCGCAAGCAGAGCACCGCGAAGAAGACCCGCACGGTCGAGCTCACGTTGACGGTCACCGGCACCGCCGACGGCGAGTGGCAGGCGGACCTGCTGCACTCGGGCAAGCGCATCGTGCAGGGCCTGCCCATCGCCGCGGCCGCGGTGTCCAAGGCCGCTGCCGAACTGCACGAGGACATCTCGACAACCATCGAGAGCGTGCTCAACCAGGCCCGCCAGCAGCACGAGGCCAAGCTGGCCGAGCTGGAGGCCGAGGTCGAGCGCGTCCGCAAGGCGCTCGCCGAGCTCGAGAGCTGAGCCGACCCGGCTTCTGACCTTCGTCCTCGACACGCCGGAGGCGCGCTAGCCGCACCGCCGCGCAAGACGAGTCCGAAGCGGAGAAGACCGCAGGCCGGGCGTGCCGTGTTGGCCCCTCGACGACACGGCACGCCCGCCACAACCTGCACCGATCGACCGAGCCGATCCACGTCACGGTAACCCGCGCTGCTGCGCGATCCGAACCGCAGCTCCGGCCACCAGCGCCGCCGCCTCCCCCGCAATTGGTCCGTTCCGCGCACATTTCGCGGAAACGTCCCACATCGCGCGCCCGGATGTACGACTATCTGGGCGAAGGGCCACCAAGCAAACGGAGGAGGCGCAGATGTCCGCGGACCTGGACGATCTGCAACGCAAGCTCGAGGCGCTGAAGGAGGCCGGGCGCCGAGCGGAACAGCAGATGGGCGACTTCGGCCGGATGCGCGAGCAGATCAGCGAACTGCAAGTCAGCGCCACCTCGCCGGACCGCTCGGTGACCGTGGTCGCCAGCCCGGGCGGCGTGACGGACATCCAGTTCACCCAGGACGCGCTGCGCAAGTCCCCCGGCGACCTGTCCAACCTGGTCATGAGCACCCTCCAGCAGGCGGTCGCCGAAGCGGCCCGCCGCCAGGCCGACATCGTCCAGGAGTACGTCCCGGACAGCGACGTGCGCGAACAGGTCCTGCGCACCCAGGAACAGCTCTTCAACCCCGACGCGAACCAGCACCGCAGCGCCCCGGCGGACGACCCGGGCGACGACGACATGCCCGACTCGTTCCTCGACGGCGGGCGGTGACCCGTGGGCGGCTACAAAGCACAACCGGACGCGATCACCAGCTGCGGCAACAACGTCGGAGGCCTATCCAGCGAGGCGAACTCCATCAAGGAGAAGGCCGCTGCCGCAGACGTCCCGGCCGTCTCTTGGGGTGCCCTCGGCGCCATGATCCTCCGAAGCGACTACACCGAGCTGTACCAGGCCTTCATGCAGCACCTCGATGAGATGGTCACGGGACTGACCAAGGCCGGCGAGGACATCAGCGAGTGCGGCAAGGACTACCAGAACGTCGATCGCGAGCTCGCCGAAAAGCTGAAGCAGATCAGGGTCGACGCCGGGAGCCAGTACTGATGCCCAGCAACACTGAAGCGCTTCTCGAGAACAGTGCGGTAAGCCCGATCGCGGCACCGGTCGACGGCTCTGCCTTCGGGAAGCTGCCGTTCGTCAAGGACATCATCAGCGCGAGCGATCACGCTGGCCAGGGCGATGTCGAAGGCCTCAAAGGCGATATCGACAGCTACCTGACCAGCGCGACCAGCTTCGCGATGGACCCGATGGGCTTCCTCATCGGCACCGGCGTCGAATTCGTGATCAACTTCGTCGCACCGGTGCGGGACGCCATCCAGCTCGTCACCGGCGACAGTGAAGCGCTGGCCGCTGGTGCCAAGGCGTTCGACCAGGTGAAGGGTGACATCGACAAGCTCGCCGGGAAGCTGGTCGAGACGCTCGACGGCGAGCTGTCCGGCTGGGACGGCGAAGCCGCGGACGCCCTGCGCACCAAGATGGCCAAGTTCATCGAGGGCGTGCAGTCCACCGGCGACCAGGCCAACAACATTTCCCAGATCCTGCAGATGAGCGGCACCTTGATGGAGGCCGCCGAGGGCGTGATCAAAGGCATCCTCGCCGACTTCCTGACCTGGGCGATCACCACCTGGATCACGGCGACGGCCTCGGCCGGGCCGACTTTCGGCGGATCCATCGCAGCAGCAACGGCTGTCACCACTGCGGAGGCGGGCATCACTTGTGCCCGCGCCGCTCAGCAGATCCAGCGGATCACCACGATCATCGATCGCGTCATGACCGTGATCACCGCGATCAAGGCGATCCTCGACACGATCCGCGCTTACAAGGCCTGGGAGAAGATCAAGTCCGGCGGCGGCAACGGTGGTCAGGACGCTGTCGGCACCGGCAGCAAGGCTCTGGGTGACGCGACGAGCAATACCGCCGAAGAGCGGAAGGCGCTGAGCCAACTCGGAGATGGCTACGCCAGCGAAGCGAAAGACCGCGGCTACCAGGTCGACAAGCCGGAGAAGGCCGGACAACAGGGCAAGATCTGGCAAGTGGGCGAAGACGGTACCCGCACCCAGGTGGACAGCTCCGGAGATGTCGCCACAGATCGGCACGGCCGCCCCATCACCTCCGAGGCCCCCGCGCCTAGCGGCTACGGCGCCAAGGAAGTCGGCAAGGCCGCGTTGAACAGCTACGGGTCCAGCGTCTCCACGGCGGCTGACAAGCTGGAACAGCAGGCTCAGGACGGCGGCTTCAGCGACGTCCCACCGGACGAGACGATCAGCGGCGACCTCAACTGGTGACCGCAGACCGAGCAGTCAAAGCGGGGTGCCTTCCAGCGGAACTCTGACCGCTGGAAGGCAGCCTGCTGCGTTGTACAGCGATCCTCAGCCGAACTGAGCCTGCAACTGCGCCAGCGGAACGTGCTGCTGATCCGCCTGCAAAGCAGCCGGATCCTGGTACGCCGCCGGTGGGATCCATCGCATGATCTCGTCTGCGATCCAAAGCAATGTGTCGACCACCGCGGGGTCAAGCGGACGCTGCAACCAGACGATGAGCTTTCGGCCGGACAACCGGAAGCCCAGAGCGCCAGCGGCTCCGCGGATCTCGGGCAGCCCTCGGTCCGAATTCGCCAGCCAGAACGCACGCGGTTCGGTGAGTACTGCGTGCGCGTACGCAGGACTGGCGTCGAACACGTGGAAGCTGCTCCACTTCCGCGATGTCGCCGGGTCGATGATCGGAACCTCAGCAGTGGGCCGCCCCTGAAACACCCCCCGGGATCGGTTCAAGCTGAGCAAGTCTCCGAAGTCTTCGAGCCCGTCCCGCTTGTCATCGACCAATAGCTCGGGAACCGGGGCTGGCATTTCGACGACCGCCACGCTGAACGACTCCCACTTGGCAACGCTTCTCGAACCATTCAGCGCCACACCGTTGGTGTTGTAGACCGTCGGGCCACTGCCACCCGCCAAGCCCTTGTACTTGAAGTCGATCTGCATCGCCACTGCCGGCATGCCCCGGTGAAAGCCGCTCAGCGCGAGCGGGATCTTCTTCCGCCGGTACCGGTCGAACGGCTGCCCGGGCAAACCCTTCAGCGCACTCTTCCGGACGTTCCACGAGGTCCGCCAGCCCTGCTGCTGCATAGCTCCCCACTCTCCTTCCCGGCCAACGAACCGCTGCCATCGGCCGGCAGAACGACGTCCTCAGCCAACCGGAATCTGCCACTGCACCAGCGGAACGTGCCGCTGATCCGCCTGCGCGGCAGCCGGATCCTGGTACGCCGCAGGAGGAATCCACCGAACGATCTCGTCCGCAGCCGCGAGCAGCGCGTCCACGACCGCGACACCGCCCAGCTCGGTGTAGGCCCACACGACGAGCTTCCGCCCCGAGAGCCGGAAGAACACCGGCCCGCTGGAGCGGTTGCTCTTCAGCCAGGTCGCCCGCTCCGGCGTCAGCACCGCGTGCGCGTACGCGGGATCGGCGTCGTACAGGTAGTAGTCGCCGAGGTAGCCGTCCGCCGCGCTGAACGCGATGGACGGGCCACCCGTCGCGACCTGGCCGACGGCGCGTCCCTGGAAGAGCCGCTGCGCCTTGTTCAGGAAGAACAGGCTTTCCACGTCGCCGAGCAGGTTCCGCTTGGTGCCGACCAGCAGTTCCGGCACGGGCGCCGGCAGTTCGACGACCACGGCGCTGATCGTCGTCGTGTGCTCGACGGTCTTCGACGGCTCGACGTACCTGTCCGCCCCGGGCGAGTAGTACGACGGCCCCGTGGTCGCCTTGTGCAGGTGCCGGAAGTCGACCTGCGCGACCATCGCCGGCGCACCCCGGTGGTGGCCGCGCATCAGCACCGGAACCTGCTTACGCCGGTACTCGTGGAAGGGCTGCCCGCGGAGCTGGTCCAGCACGCTCGACGGCACGTTCCAGGCGACCTGCCACCCCTGCTGCTGCGCCCACTGCGCCAGCGGAGCCCGCGCAGGTTCCGGGCTCCGGACCTCGCCTTCGCACCAGACCCGCACCGGCCTGGAGTTCAGCAGGAACGCGCACCCGAACATCAGCAGCGCGATGCCCAGCCCGATCAGGAGCGATGCCGCGCTCCCAGTGCTCGCCGCGCCCATGATGAGCGCGGCGAGCACCATCACCAGGCCGAAGAACACCTCGACGCCGAACAGGACTCCGCGCGCGGACTTCTTCCCGAGCCAAACCCCGATCAGCAGCCCGACGCGAACGAGCGCACCGACGACGACCAGCAACAGGCGGACCGCGTTCGCCGCGCCGTACGAACTCGATCCGAGCCCCAGCACCCAGACCAGCTCGAGCAGCACGTCGACGACCAGCACAGCCGTGATGACCAGCAGAAACACCGTCGGCGGGTGCGCCGGACGCACCCTTTCGGTCTGTCGGTTCATCACGACGTTCCCCATCGACGTGGTTGGTCACCTGCCGCCGCACACCGTAACCGGCACACCGCGGCGCTCAAGCCCCGAACAGGCGGTTTCCGGACGGATCACTCCTCAGCCCTGCAGGCCGCAGCACGCGAGTTCACAACACCGCAGCCCGGTCCGGCCGGAGGTGATGACGACCGGTGGGTTGCTCGTCGGGGTCCTGCACGGGGAATTGCGGCGCTATCTCAGGCTCCGCAACCCGATGCCGTTCGATCCCGCGCTCAGCCTCGACATCCGCTATGAGGTGCCAGACCGTGTACTCGCCATCGCCTGTTCCTGCGTGCTGACCCGCGGCGAACCGCAGTCCGGGCACAGGGATGTGGGTGAGGAGCAGGGCGAGGATGAGCAGGTTGAACAGGATGAAGGTGCTCAGCTGGATCCAGAACATGGCTTTGTCCTTCCAAATGCGGTGTTGTGGCTGGTCAGGTTTCGTGAGTGCGGATGGTGGTAAGAGCAACCATCGCCACTCACGTAAACGTCAGGGCTGTGCGGCGAGGACGTGCCAGCAGTCCATGCAGGTCTGCTCCCGCACCCAGTCCACTTCGGACCGATCGTGGAGCTCCGAGGCCTCGGCTTCCGCCCCGCAGTAGGCCTCGACGGTGTCCTCTGCTGGGGATTTCGTTGCTGCGATGGGAAAAGCGTGACGACCGCCGGTGACCGGACGCCACACGTAGGTCAAGTAACCAGACATGAGCAGCCTCCACTGCTGAAACGGATAGCTCTGCATTGACCGGTGACCGGGCGCGCGAGGGAGGGGACGCAGGCGCCCGGTCACCGAGGTGGGCTGGCGCGGCGGAGGTCGGGGGCAAACACCGCACCAGCCCGGCTAGAAGACCCGCCCCGCCTTTGACCTGTGAGAAACCGACGGGACGGGCTGTCGGGGCCAGCAACTCGCGCTGCGTAACCGTCCGACGACAATCAAGGTAGTCCACGTAATTACGTGGCGTCGATACTTCGAACGTGTGGATCTACGTACTGAGTTCGTGAAAGGTGGTGCAAGATGGGGGAAACCGACCATCGACGGAGGTAGGCATGGCCGCGATCTCGCCCGAGGAAACCGGCTTCCAAGCGGATGACGGCCTCGAACTCGGGCCCACCCTGCGCAGGCGGCAGCTCGGACGGAAGCTCCGCGGTTACCGCGAGCAGGCCGGACGCAAGGTGGCGGAAGCAGCCAAGTACGCCGGATTGCGCGATGCGACGGTGAGCCGAATCGAGAACGGTCGACACGCCATCAGGCCAGGCAACGTCCGACTCCTGTGCCAGTTCTACGGTGTCGGCGCACCGACCGTGGACACGCTCATGCGACAAGCCGAGGAGTCGAACGACCGCGGCTGGTGGACCGCGTTCTCCGACACCCTGGAGGACTGGTTCGAGACCTACGTCGACCTGGAAAGCGACGCCCGCGAACTGCTCACCTACAGCCCGACGCTCGTGGACGGGCTGCTGCAAACACCGGAGTACGCGTTGGCCGTCATGCAGGGCGGCTGGCCGGAGATCACCAAGTCCGATCTCCACCGATCCGTCGAACTCCGGCAAGCACGGCAGGAGAAGCTTCACCAACGAGGTTCGACGAAGCAACTCCACGTCGTGTTCGACGAAGCGGTCCTCCGCAGGGTCGTCGGCGGCCCCGAAGTCATGCGCGAACAGCTCGAGTCGCTGATCGAGTCGGCGGCGAAACCGAACATCACCATCCAGGTGATCCCGTTCTCCGCCGGAGCCCACGCAGGCATGAAGGGCGCCTTCTCCGTCCTCCGGTTCCCCGAAGGATTCGAGGACATGAACTCGGTCTACCTCGAGAACCAGCGCGGATCCGTGTGGCAGGAACGCCCCAACGACGTGGACCACTACAGCAACGTCTTCGAGAAGGTGAGCGAGCAAGCTCTCTCAACCTCGGAGACGACCGAACTGATGACTAGCCTGGTCAAGCACCTGTGAGGAACCCGGCTAGGGAGAAAAATGATCGACATGTCGCGTGCCGACTGGCGCAAGAGCAGTCGGAGTGGCAACACGGGCCAGTGCGTCGAGTTGGCCCAGAACCTGCCCGACGTCTCCGCCATCCGTGACTCGAAGGCCCCGGAGCAGGGCGCCCTGGTCTTCACCAAACCCCAGCTCAGCGCCTTCCTGACCAACGTGAAGGCAGGCCTGCTCGACCGCTGACACCGAACAGAGCCCCATCCCGGACACCGCGCCAGGATGGGGCTCTCCCATATCCGCGCTCCGTTTCCGCTGGTTGCGACTCGTGAGTACTTTGGGGTGCTATAGCCCCACAAAACACTCACGAGACCTGACCAGCAGAAACGGAGCCATCCCCGAGAACTGCGTTGAGTTCGAGCGCGACGGGGCGTCGGTCAGCCGTTGGGGTAAGCCGCCGTGATCGCGTGCGCACGCCACCTCGCGAACTGCGCGTACATGTCGTGGAGGAGATACAGGTCGCGGCGGCGGGTCCAGGGCTGGCCGGAGAGCTCGTCGTAGGTTCCGGGCATGGTGACGCCTTCGGGCGCGAAGGCCGTCATGCCCCGGTCGCGCGTGGTCAGAACGCAGCGCTTGACGTGGTCGCGGAACCCGACCACCCCTGCGGTGCCCGACGTGCCGCCGCGAAATGCGACGACCTGCTCCGCAACACCGTCGGTGCTCAGGTAGACGATGGTCCCGTCCGGCTGGACCACCGGTTCGACCGAGGTCACGCGATCCATCGAGTACTTGGTCTCGAGGAAATGGGCGATCTCCCACTGCGCGAAAACAGGGATGTCACGCGCTGCCCGGACCTTCGCCACGGCGTCCGCGAGAGCCTCGTTCACGGGTCCGGGCTCGTACCTGACGCGTGACGGGTCGCCGCCACCGGCCGGCGGGCGATTCCCGAACGAGTACGCCACCACGTAGTCGAGGCTCGCGATCGGCGCGACGGGCGGGTGCCAGTTGAAGCCGATGTCCTCGACAGCGGGCTCGACGGCGGCGGCCGTTGCCGCGTCGTCCAGCTCACGGGTGAGCGCGTCAAGCATGATTCGCTGCAGCGCACGGTCATTGGAAGGACTCGCGTTGGCCGGCGCCGCCTCGAGGAGGGGCATCGACGCCGCCGCGAGCGCGGCGGCCGAAACGAAGGAGCGGCGGTCCATGAGCGGCCTTTCGAGCGGGGAGAACATCATTCCCCCGCAACGTAGTTCCGCAGGATGAATCCCGTCCGAATTCAAGGCATGCGGCGCATGCACGAGAGCAACCAGCCGATGGCTCCGTTTCCGCTGGTTCCGACCCGTGAGCACTTTGGGTCGCTATAGCCACCCAAAACACTCACGGGACCTGACCAGCGGAAACTGATCGCTACGCTGAAAAACCATGGGCAGCGAGGACTTTCACGCGGAATCCCTTGAGGCGCGGCTGATGCGCGCCGAAGCCGCGCTCTACCGCCTCATCGCCTGACGCGAAAACCCTTGCTGCGCATGGCGAAGGGCCCCTGTCCGGAGGAGTCGGACAGGGGCCCTTCGGTCAATCGATCAACTTCAGCGGTAGTCGCGGCCGAAGTCGTAGTCGTCCAGCGGGACGGCCGCACCGGTGCCGGCGCCGAACACATCCGGGGTGTAGTAGCTGTCGTCGTAGGACGGGATCGCGTACGCCGCGGCCCGCGCCTCCTCCGTCGGCTGCACCTGGATGTTGCGGTACCGGTTGATACCCGTACCAGCCGGGATCAACTTACCGATGATCACGTTCTCCTTCAGGCCGACCAGCTTGTCACTCGCGCCCTCGATCGCGGCGTTGGTGAGGATGCGGGTCGTCTCCTGGAAGGAGGCCGCCGACAGCCACGACTCGGTGGCCAGCGACGCCTTGGTGATGCCCATCAGGACCGGACGGCCGGACGCCGGGTCGCCGCCCTCGGCGACGACGCGGCGGTTCTCCGCCTCGAACTGCGAGCGCTCGACCGGCGAACCGGGCAGGAACTCGGTGGCACCCGAGTCGATGATGATGACCCGGCGCAGCATCTGGCGGACGATGACCTCGACGTGCTTGTCGTGGATGCCCACACCCTGCGACCGGTACACCTCCTGCACCTCGCGCACCAGGTGCAGCTGGGCCTCGCGCGGGCCCATCACGCGCAGCACCTCGTGCGGGTCGACGGCACCTTCGAGCAGCTGCTGACCGACCTCGACGTGGTCGCCGTCGGAGATCTGCCGCTCGCTGCCGTCCACCGAGATCGCCGCGAGCCGCTGACGCTTGGACAGCTTGTCGTAGACGATCTCCTCGCCGCCGTCGTCCGGAATGATCGTGATCTTCCAGTAGCGGTCGTTGTCCTCCAGCCGGACGCGACCCGAGGTGTCGGCGATGGGCGCCTTGCCCTTCGGGACGCGGGCCTCGAACAGCTCCTGGACACGCGGCAGACCGGTGGTGATGTCGTCACCGGCGACACCGCCCTGGTGGAACGTACGCATCGTCAGCTGCGTACCGGGCTCACCGATCGACTGGGCGGCGACGATGCCGACGGCCTCGCCGACGTCGACCAGCTTGCCGGTCGCCATCGAACGGCCGTAGCAGACCGCGCAGACGCCGACGCCGGACTCGCAGGTCAGGACGCTGCGGACCTTGACCTTGGTGACCTTGGCGGCGAGCAGCTTCTCGATCGCCGGGTCGCCCAGGTCCGAACCGCGGGCCAGCACGATGTTGCCGTCGGCGTCGGTGACGTCGTCGGCCGTGGTGCGGGCGTAGATGCTGGTCTCGACGTGGGCGTCGCGCAGCAGCTTGCCGTCGGGCAGCAGCTCCGCGATCGGCATCTTGATGCCGCGCTCGGTGCCGCAGTCCGTCTCGCGGACGATGACGTCCTGCGAGACGTCCACCAGACGACGGGTCAGGTAACCCGAGTCAGCGGTACGCAGCGCCGTGTCGGCCAGACCCTTTCGAGCACCGTGGTTGGAGATGAAGTACTCCAGCACGGACAGGCCCTCGCGGAAGTTCGCCTTGATCGGGCGCGGGATGTACTCACCCTTCGGGTTCGACACCAGACCACGCATACCGGCCAGCTGAACGACCTGGGTCATGTTACCGGCGGCCCCGGACTTCACGATCGTGCTGATCGAGTTGTCCTCGGGGAAGTTGGTCTCCATGGCCTCGGCGACCTCGTCCTTGGCCGCCGTCCAGACCTTGACCAGCTCCGCGTTGCGCTCCTGGTAGGACAGCGCACCGCGGCGGTACCGCTTCTCGACCTGGTCGGCCTTGGCCTCGTACCCGTCGAGGATCTCGGTCTTGTTCGGCGGCACGACCACGTCGGTGATCGACACGGTCACACCGGAACGGGTCGCCCAGTGGAAGCCGGCGTCCTTCATCTTGTCCAGCGTCTGGGACACCGTGACCATCGGGTACCGCTCGGCGAGGTCGTTGACGATCGCGGCCTGCTTCTTCTTCGGCAGCAGGTCGTCGACGAACGGGTAGTCCTCGGGCAGCAGCTCGTTGAAGAACACCCGGCCCAGGGTGGTCTCGGCCAGCCACGGCTGACCGGGCTCCCAGCCCTCCGGGGTGGCGCCGCGCGACGGCACGACGTCCTTCAGCCGGATCTTGATCTTGGCCTGCAGCCCCAGCACACCGCGGTCGAAGGCCATGATCGCCTCGCCGACCGAGGAGAACGCCAGGCCCTCGCCCTTGGCACCGTCCACCTGCTTGGTCAGGTGGTACAGGCCGGTGACCATGTCCAGACGCGGCATCGCCAGCGGGCGACCCGACGCCGGGGACAGGATGTTGTTGCTGGACAGCATCAGGATCCGGGCCTCGGCCTGGGCCTCGGCCGACAGCGGCAGGTGGACCGCCATCTGGTCACCGTCGAAGTCCGCGTTGAACGCCTCGCAGACCAGCGGGTGCAGCTGGATGGCCTTGCCCTCGACCAGCTGCGGCTCGAAGGCCTGGATGCCGAGGCGGTGCAGCGTGGGAGCACGGTTCAGCAGGACCGGGTGCTCGGCGATGACCTCTTCCAGCACGTCCCACACCTGCGGGCGCTGGCGCTCCACCATCCGCTTCGCGGACTTGATGTTCTGCGCGTGGTTGAGGTCGACCAGCCGCTTCATGACGAACGGCTTGAACAGCTCGACCGCCATCTCCTTCGGGAGACCGCACTGGTGCAGCTGCAGCTGCGGACCGACCACGATGACCGAACGGCCGGAGTAGTCGACTCGCTTGCCCAGCAGGTTCTGGCGGAAGCGGCCCTGCTTGCCCTTGAGCAGGTCGGACAGCGACTTCAGCGGCCGGTTGCCCGGGCCGGTCACCGGACGCCCGCGACGGCCGTTGTCGAACAGCGCGTCGACGGACTCCTGCAGCATCCGCTTCTCGTTGTTGACGATGATCTCGGGCGCACCGAGGTCGATCAGTCGCTTGAGGCGGTTGTTGCGGTTGATGACCCGGCGGTACAGGTCGTTGAGGTCGGAGGTCGCGAAGCGGCCACCGTCCAGCTGCACCATCGGGCGCAGGTCCGGCGGGATGACCGGCACGCAGTTGAGCACCATGCCGCTCGGGTCGTTGCCGGTGGCCTGGAAGGCCGCCACGACCTTGAGCCGCTTGAGGGCGCGCAGCTTCTTCTGGCCCTTGCCGCTGCGGATGGTCTCGCGCAGCAGCTCGGCCTCGGCGGCGATGTCGAAGTTCGACAGCAGCGCCTGGATGGCCTCGGCGCCCATGCCGCCGGTGAAGTACTCGCCGTACCGGTCGTAGAGCTCGCGGTACAGGATCTCGTCGGCGACCAGCTGGCGGGGCTCCAGCTTGGTGAAGGTCTCCCAGATCTCGTCGAGCTTGTCGAGCTCGCGCTGCGCGCGGTCGCGCAGCTGCTTCATCTCGCGCTCGGCGCCTTCCTTGACCTTGCGGCGCTGGTCGCTCTTGGCGCCCTCGGCCTCGAGCGTGGCCAGGTCGCCCTCGAGCTTCTGGGCCCGCGCCTCGAGGTCGGCATCGCGCTGGTCAGCGATGTGCTTGCGCTCGACGCTGATCTCGCTTTCCAGCGTCGACAGGTCGTTGTGCCGCAGCTCGGTGTTCACACCGGTGATCACGTAGGCCGCGAAGTAGATGATCTTCTCGAGGTCCTTGGGGGCCAGGTCGAGCAGGTAGCCCAACCGGGACGGGACGCCCTTGAAGTACCAGATGTGGGTGACGGCAGCGGCCAGCTCGATGTGGCCCATCCGCTCGCGACGCACCTTAGCGCGGGTGACCTCGACGCCACAGCGCTCACAGATGATGCCCTTGAAGCGGACGCGCTTGTACTTGCCGCAGTAGCACTCCCAGTCCCGGGTCGGACCGAAGATCTTCTCGCAGAAGAGCCCGTCCTTCTCCGGCTTCAGGGTGCGGTAGTTGATGGTCTCGGGCTTCTTGACCTCGCCGTACGACCACTGGCGGATGTCGTCGGCCGTAGCCAGGCCGATGCGGAGTTCATCGAAGAAGTTGACGTCAAGCACGTCGGGTCTTCTCCCTTGGTCGAAAGGTTCTGCCGGCTAGGGGCAGGGGTGCCAGGTTGGGTCGGTCGCCGGTCCGCGGGATCGCTCCCGCGGACCGGCGGCGAGTGTCAGTGCGCGATGTCGTCGACGGACGGCGACTCGTTGCGGGACAGGTTGATGCCGAGGTTGGCAGCAGCGCGCTCCAAGTCCTCGTCCTCGCTGTCGCGCATCTCGATGGCCGCACCGTCGCTGGAGAGCACCTCGACGTTCAGGCACAGCGACTGGAGCTCCTTCAGCAACACCTTGAAGGACTCCGGGATGCCCGGCTCGGGGATGTTCTCGCCCTTGACGATCGCCTCGTAGACCTTCACGCGGCCCACCACGTCGTCGGACTTGATGGTGAGCAGTTCCTGCAGCGTGTAGGCGGCGCCGTAGGCCTGCATGGCCCAGCACTCCATCTCACCGAAGCGCTGACCACCGAACTGCGCCTTACCGCCCAGCGGCTGCTGGGTGATCATCGAGTACGGACCGGTCGAACGGGCGTGGATCTTGTCGTCCACCAGGTGCGACAGCTTCAGGATGTACATGTAGCCGACCGCGGTCGGGTACGGGTACGGCTCGCCGCTGCGCCCGTCGAACAGCTGGGCCTTGCCGTCGCCGCCGACCATGCGCTCGCCGTCGCGGTTCGGGCGGGTGGAGGCCAGCAGACCGGTGATCTCCTCCTCGCGGGCACCGTCGAAGACGGGGCTGGCGGTGTTGGTGCCGGCCTCGACCTCGTACAGCTCCTCCGGCAGGCGCTTGGCCCACTCGGCGTCACCGTCGATGGACCAGCCCTGGGAGGCGATCCAGCCGAGGTGCGTCTCCAGCACCTGGCCGATGTTCATCCGTCGCGGAACACCGTGGGTGTTCAGGATGATGTCGACCGGGGTGCCGTCGGAGAGGAACGGCATGTCCTCGGCGGGCAGGATCTTGCCGATGACGCCTTTGTTGCCGTGGCGGCCGGCGAGCTTGTCGCCGTCCTGGATCTTGCGCTTCTGCGCGACGTAGACCCGCACCAGCTGGTTGACGCCCGGGGGCAGCTCGTCGTCGTCCTCGCGGTTGAACACGCGGACGCCGATGACCTTGCCGGTCTCGCCGTGCGGCACCTTCAGGGAGGTGTCGCGGACCTCGCGGGCCTTCTCGCCGAAGATCGCGCGGAGCAGGCGCTCCTCCGGGGTCAGCTCGGTCTCGCCCTTCGGGGTGACCTTGCCGACCAGGATGTCGCCGCCCTGGACCTCGGCACCGATGCGGATGATGCCGCGCTCGTCGAGGTCGGCCAGCACGTCGTCGGAGACGTTCGGGATGTCCCGGGTGATCTCCTCGGCGCCCAGCTTGGTGTCGCGGGCGTCGACCTCGTGCTCCTCGATGTGGATCGAGGTGAGCACGTCGTCCTGCACCAGGCGCTGGGACAGGATGATCGCGTCTTCGTAGTTGTGGCCTTCCCAGGGCATGATCGCGACGAGCAGGTTCTTGCCCAGCGCCATCTCGCCGTTCTGGGTGCACGGACCGTCCGCGATGACCTGACCGGCCTCGATGCGGTCGCCCTCGTTCACGATCGGCTTCTGGTTGATGCAAGTCCCGTGGTTGGACCGCGAGAACTTGTTCATCCGGTACGAGCGGCGGGTGCCGTCGTCGGCCATGATCGTGACGAAGTCGGCGCACAGCTCCTCGACCACACCGGCCTTCTCGGCGGTGATGACGTCACCGGCGTCGACCGCGGCGCGCAGCTCCATGCCGGTGCCGACCAGCGGGGACTCGCTGCGCAGCAGCGGCACCGCCTGGCGCTGCATGTTCGCACCCATCAGGGCGCGGTTCGCGTCGTCGTGCTCGAGGAACGGGATCATCGCGGTCGCGGCGGAGACCATCTGCCGCGGCGAGACGTCCATGTAGTCGATCTCGGTCGGCGCGAGGAGCTCGACCTCGCCGCCCTTCCGCCGGCCCAGCACGCGGTCGTCGAGGAAGTTGCCGTCGTCGTCGATCGGCGCGTTCGCCTGCGCCTTGACGTAGCGGTCCTCCTCGTCCGCGGTCAGGTAGTCGATCTGGTCGGTGACCCGACCGTCGACGACCTTGCGGTACGGGGTCTCGATGAAGCCGAACGGGTTGACGCGGGCGAAGGTCGCCAGCGAGCCGATCAGACCGATGTTCGGGCCTTCCGGCGTCTCGATCGGGCACATCCGGCCGTAGTGCGAGGGGTGCACGTCTCGGACTTCCATGCCCGCGCGCTCACGGGACAGACCGCCCGGGCCGAGCGCGGAGAGGCGGCGCTTGTGCGTCAGGCCCGCGATCGGGTTGGTCTGGTCCATGAACTGGGACAGCTGCGAGGTGCCGAAGAACTCCCGGATCGCCGCCGTGATCGGGCGGATGTTGATCAGGGTCTGCGGGGTGATCGCCTCGACGTCCTGGGTGGTCATCCGCTCGCGGACGACGCGCTCCATGCGGGACAGGCCGACCCGGACCTGGTTCTGGATCAGCTCGCCCACGGTGCGCAGGCGCCGGTTGCCGAAGTGGTCGATGTCGTCGACCTCGACCGGCACGGTGGCGCCTTCGCCCTCACCGCGAGCGGGCATCTCGGTCTCGCCCGCGTGCAGGCGAACCAGGTACTCGATCGTGGTGACGATGTCCTCTTCGGTCAGCACGCCGGTCTCGTAGGGCAGGCCCAGACCGATCTTCTTGTTGACCTTGTAGCGGCCGACGCGGGCCAGGTCGTAGCGCTTCTCCTTGAAGAACAGGTTCTCCAGGAGGGTCTGCGCGCTTTCCTTGGTCGGCGGCTCGCCCGGGCGCAGCTTGCGGTAGATGTCGAGCAGCGCCTCGTCGGTGCCTGCGGTGTGGTCCTTCTCCAGGGTCGCCATCAGGGTCTCGGAGAAGCCGAACCGCTCGCGGATCGCCTCGGCCGACCAGCCCAGCGCCTTCAGCAGCACGGTGACCGGCTGGCGGCGCTTGCGGTCGATGCGGACGCCGACGGTGTCGCGCTTGTCGACGTCGAACTCCAGCCACGCACCGCGGCTGGGGATCATCTTGACGCTGAAGACGTCCTTGTCGGTGGTCTTGTCGACCGACTGGTCGAAGTAGACACCGGGGGACCGGACGAGCTGGGAGACGACGACGCGCTCGGTGCCGTTGATGATGAAGGTGCCCTTGTCCGTCATCATCGGGAAGTCACCCATGAACACGGTCTGGCTCTTGATCTCGCCAGTGCCGTGGTTGGTGAACTCCGCGGTGACGAACAGCGGGGCCGCGTAGGTCATGTCCTTGTCCTTGCACTCCTCGACGGAGGCCTTGACCTCGTCGAAGCGTGGGTCGGAGAAGGACAGCGACATCGATCCGGAGAAGTCTTCGATCGGGGAGATCTCGCCGAGGACCTCCTCGAGACCACCAACCGGAACTTCCTCGCCGGCGTCGACCCGGCGCTGGAACCAGGCTTCGTTACCGACAAGCCATTCGAAGGACTGGATCTGCAGGTCTAGCAGGTTCGGCACGTTCAACGGTTCGCGAATGTTCGCGAACGAGACCCGCTTGGGTGCCCCAGGGATCCCCGACGTGTAGTTGGAAGCTGCAGAGACCTTGGTCGCGCGGGAGACTGCCAAGATGCGTCCTTCCGGGACTCTGAACTGGCTACAGCCGCGTCATCAAAGCGCGCGTTACGCGAACGCACAGTCCGCTAACACAGCTGTCAAGGGTGCAAGTGGCGCCCGCCATCCTACGACCCGAACGCACGGGTAGACGGAAAGAGGGCAGCGCAAAGTAGCAGTCTAGCTGGAACCCCGCCAGCTGTCGAGGGGGCCCACTGATAGCGGCCCAGCCCCGCGTTGGCCACCAGAGTGAACCCCAGCGCGCCGCCAGTCAAGAGATCACGCTCCGATCACCCTCGTGGCGCAAAACACGATCACTGAACGTGGCCGTTCCGGACGTGCTTTTGGCTGGTCAGAGCACTACCACAGGTCGCCCCGAGCCGCTCCCCCACGACACTCCCGACCACCCTCCGAACGGCTCTTGACAGCACCCCGCCGGATCGCCCCGGGAGTGACCGGCGCCTCAACATTCGATGTCGATCACGACCGCTCCCGGACGACTGGGCCGAACGGAGTCAATCCGGCGAAGTCGCCCGCAACGGCTGACCCCTTGTGCTCGGATCTGCACCGACGGTCACGCGGAACACGAATTCGATCTTCGAATTCCCGATCTTGAACTGGGAGGTCGATTTGCGCCCGGGCACGCAGAGTCGCGAAATCGGCACCCGCGGCGAGGAAAACCGATTTCCCGGACTCCTGGTCACCTCCGCCGCTCCGGCCCCACCGGACCCGCCCGCACCACCGGCACCCGGTCCGAGCGAAAAGATCGGCTCGGCGCCTGTTCCTCCGAAATCGACGGTCGGGCGAACGCACCGCGCGAATTCGAGTCCGATCACGCGGCACCCCGCGGCCGGCCGATCCGGACGCAGCGGTGATCACTGCGTGGTAGCCGTGAGTATTAATGATCTCAACCGGAACCCCTCGTCGCGCGGGCCGAGTAGGTTCGGAGATCGAGCGGACCTCGCCCGCGGACACAGCTGTCCACCGGTGCGATCTCAGGTGGTGCACACGGACTATTCGGCGGCTGCGCGCGCCGGTAGCGTGTTACGACCCCACCGAGAATTCCCCCGACCCGGTGACCCGGTGAGCTAGCCACAGGAGAACGACCGATGACAGACGATGCAAGCCGCGCGAACGACCGGTTCGGCGGGCTGCAACGTTGGACCGCGGCGCAGAGCGCTCGGGGAGGTACCCGCTCCAGCTGGTTCACCGACGAACAGGACGTCACCCCGGAACCCCCGGCCCCGGAACCCGCAGCTCAGCTCCCGGATCCCCGCCGCGGCGCCGAGCAGCGCTACGCCGACGCGATCGCGGCGATGAACCAGATCGTCGCCACCCTCGACTTCGAGCACCTGCCCTGGGTCACCGAGGTCTTCCGCGCCACCGCGGGCATGCTCCGCGAGGACGACCCCGCGCGCGCGGGCGTGCTCAACAACCTCGGCAGCGCTGCGCAGCTGTCCCACCTGCGCAGCGGTGATCTGGCCGAGCTCGAGGACGCCATCGGCCACTACCGGTCGGCGACCACCGCGGCGCACGGCAACGACCGCGACCGGATCCTCTACCACTGCAACCTCGCCCTGGCGCTGGCCGATCTAGCGGGGAAGACGAACCGCGCGGCGACGGCGGCCGACAGCGTGCGGGCAGCGCGCAACGCCGTCGAGGAGGCCGCACGTCGCGACCCGCGACGGGCGATGGCGCTGGTCAGGCTGGCCAACGCGCTCAAGCTGCACGCCCAGCTGGCCGGCTCGGCCGCCTCCGACGACGAGTCGATCGAGGTGTTCCGGGAGGCCGCGCGGATCTCCCCGGCCAACGATCCGGCCACCTCCGAACTGCTGGTCAACCTCGGCTCCGGGCTGCTGCGCCGGTACCAGCGCAGCAACTCCCAGGACGACCTGGACGAGGCCATCAAGCACCTCGGCTCGGGCGCCGGGGCGCTCGCCGACGGCGATCCGCGCCGGGCGGCGCTCTGCGACCTGGCCCGTGCGCTGCGACTCCGGTTCCGGGCCAACGGCGACCTGACCGACCTCAACTCGGCGATCAGCGAGCTGGTCGGGGTCCTCGGCGTGCTCGACACCGGCCACCACCTGCTCGGCACCGCGATCTGGAACCTGGCCACCACCACCGTCGAGCACGTCGACGCCACCGGCGACGCCAGCCAGCTGCGCCGGGTGCTGCGGCCGATCGCCCCCGCGGTGCGCGCGATGTCCGCCGACGACACCGAGCGCGCCACCGCCCTCACGGCTTACGCGACCTTGCTGCGCAGGCACTTCGTGCACGGCGCCGAGCCGAAGGTGCTCGACACCGCCGTCACCGCGGGACAAGCGGCGGCCTCCGCAGCAGCGGCCGAGCAGCGCGGCGCGGTGCTCAACGCGCTGACCACGACGCTGATCGAGCGCTTCGAGCACAACCAGGACAGCGCCGACCTGGACAGCGCGGCCGACCTGGCGCGCGAGGCGGCCAAGGAGGACCCGTCCGCGCAGCACGTCGCGCTGACGCAGTTGGGGATCATCGCGGCGCACCGGTTCCGGCTGTCGAGCAGGACCACCGACGTCGAAACGGCGATCGAGCTGTTCGAGCAGGCGCTCAACGCCATGCCGCTGGACGCCCCGGAGCGCGCGAACGCAGCGATCCACCAGGCCCGCGCCTTGCAGTCGCTGTACCAGCGCAGCGGTCGCAAGCGCTACTACCGGTGGGCGCGCAAGGCGCTCATGGAGGCCGCGGAGCAGGACACCGCCCCTGCTGACCAGCGGCTTCGGGCAGCGGCGCTGGCCGGCCGGATCTGCGCGCAGGCGGGCCGCTGGCCCGAGGCGCTGGAGTCGTTCACCTACGCCGTCGACCTGCTGCCGCTGGTCACCCGGGGCAAGCGCGTCGTGGCGCCGCCGGTCTCCCAGCAGCGGTGGGCGTCGATCGCGGCGGACGCGGCGGCGTGCGCGGTGGAGAGCGGCGACGCCGAGCTGGCGGTGGAGCTGCTGGAGCACGGTCGCTCCGCGATCCTGGCGGACTTCCTGCCCACCGGCGGCGAGCTCGGTGAACTGCACCGCACCCACCCGGACCTGGCCGACGAGGCGGTCCGGCTGCGGCGCCTGCTGGACCGCCCGGTGGCCGAACCCGGTCTGACCGAGCTCGACGACCGGACCCGCCTGGCCCGCACCTGGGACGAGCTGCTGGCCGAAGCCCGCGCGGTGCAACCCGACCACCTGCGCCGCACCCCGTTCGCGAAGCTCGCCGAGGCCGCGCCGGAGGGCTCGGCGGTGCTGATCAACCTCAGCCGCTACCGCTGCGACGCGCTGGTGGTCATCGGCGGCCGCGCGCTGATCGTGCCGCTGCCCGACGTCACGCCCGAGAAGGCGGCCGAGCGCGCCGCGGAGATGCTCGAGTCGGCGCACCGGGACGAGCACTCGGTGCTGACCGATGGCCTCGACTGGACCTGGCGCTGCATCACCCGGCCGGTCCTGCACCGCATGGGCTACCTGAACACGCCGGCACCGGGCGCCCGCTGGCCCCGGATGTGGTGGAGCGCCTTCGGCGCCCCGGCGTTCCTGCCGGTGCACGCGGCGACGGCACGCACCGGCGAGTCCACTTTGGACCGGGTGGTCTCCTCGTACACGCCGACGCTGAGCTGCCTGCTGCGCGCGAGCGAACGCCCGGTCCCGGAGTCCGGAACCCCGCTGGTGGCAGCGGGTTCGGCGGAGATGGTGGCCCGCGAGCTGCCGCGGCAGAACCAGGTCCTGGCCAAGAGCTGGCCGTCCGCGGAGATCGCGGCGGTGGAAACGACGAACGCGGCGGAGATGCTGCGCATGATCCCGAACCACCCGTGGCTGCACGTCTGCGAACCGAGCTCGCAGTTCCCGACGCAACCGGCAGCGGGCATGCTCCTGGACCGCGAAGCCCCGCAGCGCCCGCTGGGCCTGGTCGAGCTCGGCCAGATCTCCTTGGACGAAGCGGAGTTCTGCTACCTCGGCCAGTGCGCGACGGCGGCCGACGAGCCCTGCGCGGCGGCGGTGTCCCTCCCGGCGGCGCTGGGCTTCGCGGGCTTCACCCACGCCATCGGCACCCTGTGGGAGGTCGACGAGGACAGCGCGGTGGCGATCCACTCGGACGTCTACGCGGACCTGTTCACCGACCACTTCGACACCGACCGAGCGGCCTACGCCCTGCACAACGCGGTCCGCCAGCTCCGGGCCCACTACCCGGACGAGCCCTCCCGCTGGTCCGCCCACGTCCACATCGGACCGTGAGCGTTTCGGGGTGCTATAGCGCCCCGAAACGCGCACGAGGGCTCAGCGGAGGGTGATCTGGCTGATCTTCCAGGTGTCGCCCTGCTTTTCGGCGCTGACCGAGATCTGGGCCGGGCCCGCGTTCTCGCCGGGGGCGTTGGCCCGCCTGGCGTGCTGGTCGACGAAGAGCAGCAGCTCCGCGCGGTCGCCCTGGAGGCGGGTCACGGAGCGCTCCTTCACCGTGGTGGTGACGATCAGCTGCTGCTGCGGGGCCTGGTCCTTGACCACCGAGAACAGCTCTTGGTAGCGCTGGACCGCCGGGCCGGTCAGCAGGTCCCGCGCCGCCGTCTCGGTCTTGGCCGTGTCGTTGAAGTCGTAGGAGAACAGCTTCTCCACGGCGTCGGAGACCTGACCGGTGACCTCGCTGGTCTCCCCGGCCGACACCAGCGCCTCGTTCGCGGCAGCACCGGTGTAGCGCACCGCGTAGGCCTCGACGCCGAACCAGACCGCCAACGCGGCGAGCACGACGGTAGCGGTCCACAACGCCCAAGCGGGCTTGCGCGCGGTAGCACCGGATTCGGCGTCGTCCGAAGCTCCGCCGGACTCGCTCGGCTCCGCCGCCGGAGCGCTCTCCGCTTCCGCTTCGAGCACCGCGACACCGGTCGCCGACCGCTCGGCGGCTTCCGCCGCCGCGGCTCCACCGGCGTCCGCCACGGCTTCGCCGCGCTCCGCCGCGACCTCGTCGACCTGCTCCGGCTCCGCCTCCGCGGGCTCCCGACGCTCCGCTTCCGCCGAAGCTTCGCCATCGGCCGGCTCCGCCTCCGCGACCTCCGCCGAAGCTCCGCCGCGATCAGCCGGCTCCGCCTCCTCCGAAGCTCCACCGCCATCAGCCGGCTCCGGCTTCGCCTCCGCGACCGCCTCCACAGCCTCCGCCGGGGCTGCGCCGGAATCCGCCCGCTCCGGCTTCGCCTCCGCGACGGCATCACCGCCGGCAGCTCTGGTCGGGACGTCTTCGTTGTGCGTCGGGCGGTTTCGCAGGCCCGCGACCTTGGGGCGGCGGGGTTGCTGCTTGCCGGGGCGGCGGTTGGTTGGCACTTGGGGGTACTCCTCGTGTTGCTCGCGCGGTCCGCCGTCAGCCCACCGGCACCAGGCCGAGGGCGCTGAGCTTCCAGGTGTCGCCTTCGCGGGTCAGTTCACCCTGGTAGCGGTCCTGCTTGGTGGCCGGTTGTTCCCCCTCGACGTTCACCGTCACCTGGAGGACCGCGATCATCCGCGCTTTTCCGGCTCGATCGTCGAGTTCGACGATGCCCGAGTCGAGGACGCGGGCCGTCGTGGTGCTGCGCTTCTGCTCGATCTGGGTCGCGTAGTCCTTGCGGCTCTGGCGGATCTCGTCGCGCAGCGGGCCGGTCGAGTGGTCTTCCCAGCTCTGGAGGCCGCGTTCGACGTCCCGGTAGTCCAGGGTGTTGAAGTTGATCATCGCGTTCTGCCCGTCGCGCAGCGCTTCGTCGCGCACCTCGGCGTAGGCGATCGAGGAATCGTTGGCCGCCAGGGCCCACGAGACCCCGGTGACCAGGCACGCGACCAGGCTCACCGCGAACAGCACCAGGCTGACGACCGGGCGCCGTCGGGTTCCTGCGGACATTCTCCGGCTCCTCTCCTACTGCCCGGGTGCATTCTGCGCGCCGCGCACCGAGGTCTCGCTACCCGGGGGCTCCGCGCAGTGCGCCCCGGTGTTGACCGGGACCGGGTCCATCTCGATGCCGTTGCGGCGGTCAGTCTGCTCGTAACCCTTGGTGCAGGGCAACGGGTCGAACGCGTTGAGCACCAGACCGAAGTGCGCGGTGCCGTCGCCGGGCACCACGGATCGGCTCGGGGTCACGACCGCCGGGTAGAGCACGAACGCGTGCTCGATGCCGTCGACGTGCTTGGCGATCAGCTGCGAGGTGCTGGTCAGGTTGGTCAGCAGCGGGGTGAGCTGCTGGTTGTCGTGGATGAGCCCGCTGATCTGCTGGGCGGCCGGCGGGGCCTTCTGGATCACCGCGCGCAGGTCGCCGTCGGAGTTCTTCAGCTGCTCGGAGATCAGCCGGAGGTCGCGGCTGAAGGACTTGATCGACGAGCCCTGCTCGTTCTGCGTGGCCAGCACGGTCTTGCCGTCCTCGAGGAGCTGCACGGTCTGCGGCAGGTGCTGCTGGGCCGTGGAGATGAACTCGCGGCTGGTGTCCACGATGGTCTGCAGGTTGCCGCCGTTGTTGCGGAACGCCGTGCCGAGCTCGCTGACCACGGTGCGCAGCGATTCCTCCGGCACCGAGTTGGCCAGCCCGTCCAGGTTGGTCATCAGCGTTTCGACCGGCAGCGGTGTGGTCGCCGACTGCTGGGTGATCACCGAACCCTGCTCCAGGTACGGGCCGTCGTCCCGCTTGGGCTGCAGGTCCACGTACTGCTCGCCGACCGCGGACCGGTTGGTCACCACGGCTTCGACCTCGTTCGGGATCTGCGGGGCGCTGGGTTCGATGTCCAGCGGGATGTTCACCCCGGAGCTGGTGAGCTCGATGGTGCCGACCCGGCCGATCGGCACGCCGCGGTAGGTGACCTCGGCGTTCTCGAAGACCCCGCCGGTGTCGGCGAGCTTCAGCGTGACCACGTAGCCGCGCGGACCGAACAACCGGTCCAGCCCGGCGTAGCGGGCGCCGGCGAAGCTGACGCCGACCAGGGCGATCGCGACGAACGCGATGATCTGCAGGCGAACTCGACGGGTGAGCATCAGCGACCACCTCCCAGCAGCGAGCCCAGCAGGCCGCCACCGGAGTCCTTCTGCGGATCACCGGGTGGCGGTGGTGGCTGGGTGTTCTGCCCGGCCGACGGCGCCAGCGGCAGCGGCAGCTTCTGCACCGCGTCCGGCAGCGGGATCAGCGGCTGCCTGCTGCGGCCGAGGTTCTGCAGGATGTCGGTGAGGTTGAGGTTCACGTTGGTGTAGAGGTTGACGTAGTCGCTGTTCTGGATGCCGTCCGTGACGTTGTCCGGGAACGGGTACGTCAGCAGGACTTCCAGCGACTTCGGCAGGTTGTCCCCGGCCGCGGTGAGCTGCTGGAGCACCGGGGCGAGCTGGTCGAGGTTGTGCACCAGGTCGTCGCCGGAGCGGTTGACCACGTCGGTGGCGACCACGGAGAGCCGGTCCAGCGCCTTGAGCATGTCGACCAGCTGCGTGCGCTGCTCGTTCAGCACCCGCAGGCCCGGTTCCAGGTCGCGCAGCGCGGTGTCGATGCTGCCGCGCTGCTCGTTGATCCGGGCGCTGAGCCGGTTGATGCTGTCCAGGGCGCGGGTGATGTCGTCGCGCTGGGCGTCCAGACCGGACACCAGCTGGTCCAAGTTGGACAGCAGGCCGCGCAGGTCGGACTCGCGTCCTTCCATCGCGGCGTTGAGCTCCTTGGTGATGCTCTGCAGCTGGGCGACACCACCGCCGTTGAGCAGCATGGACAGCGCGCCCAGCACCTCTTCGACCTCGGGGTTGCGGCCGGTGCTCGACCGGGCGATGACGCTGCCGTCGGCGAGCTTGCCGACCGGCGGCTGCGATTCGGGCGGTCCGGCGAGCTCGACGTACTTCTCGCCGAGGAGGCTGGACTGCCGCAGCCGGGCAGTGGCGTTGGCGGGCAGCTTCACGTCGCCGTTGACCAGCACGGTCACCTGAGCGTCCCAGGAGCCGTCGGCGAGCCCGATGTCGCTGACCCGGCCGACCGGCACGTCGTTGACCCGGACACCGGCGTTGGGCACCAGGTCCAGCACATCGCTGAACTGCACCTTCACCTCGTACGGGTGGTCGCCGACATCGGCCCCACCGGGCAACGGCATGTCGTAAACCCCACGAGAACTGCACCCGCCCAGCACCACGAGAGCCATCGCAGCCGCCGCGCCAACCCGCCACGCGCGCCGCTTCCCCGGCGTCCGGTGGTCCGCAGTTTCAATTGAAACTGCGGTCTCCCGTGAGGGGCCGGGCGCAGTTTCCATTGAAACTGTGGTTCCCCGTGCTCGGATGAGCGGTTCCGGACCGGTGCCCCGGCGGAGTCGGTGGAGGTTCATCGGGTGCCTCCCTGCGGGGAAAGCGGGAGCGGCAGGTTCGGCAGCTTGCCGTTCTGGATGGCGTTGAGCGCCTCCGCCGGCGTCGGCAGCTTCGCGACGCCGTCGATGACCGGTTGCAGCGACTGGCAGGCGTCGCTGACCTCCTTCGGCACGTCGGCCGGGGCCTGCTGCTCCAGCAGCTTGCACACCGCGACCGCCGGCGGCTGGGCCAGCTCGTTGATGGCGATCCGGGTGTCCAGCGTGCCGGAGGACCCGTTGTAGACGTTGCTGAGGTTGGACAGCGCCAGCGGCGAGTTCACCAGCGACTCCCGCAGCGCTTCCTTCTGCTTCACCAGGACCTCGGACACCCCGTGCAGCTGGTCCACGTTGGACTTCACCAGTTCCCGGTTGTCCCGCACGAAGGACTCCACCTTGCCCAGCGCGACGGCGAGCTCGGCCATCGCCGCGCCCATGTCCTCGCGCTCGCCCGCCAGGAACCCGCTGACCTGCTGCATCTGGGTGTTGAACCGGCGCACCTGGTCGTCGTTGGCGGCCAGCATCGAGGTGAACTTCTGCAGGTTGTCGACGGTGGCGAACAGCTGATCGCTGTTGCCGGACAACGTGGTCCCGGCTTCGCCGAGGTTGCGGATGGTGTCCGAGAGCGCCTGCCCGTTGCCGTCGAGGTTGGCCGCGCCGGTGTTGAGCAGGTCGGTCAGCGCGCCGTCGGCGTTGGCCCCGTTCGGGCCGAGCGCGCTGGACAGGTCGTTGAGGCTGCGGTAGATCGAGTCCAGCTCGACCGGGGTCGCGGTGCGCTCCTTCGGGATCACCGCGCCGTCCTCGAGCGTCGGTCCGCCCTTGTAGACCGGGGTGAGCTGCACGTACCGGTCGCTGACCACGCTCGGCGCGACCGCCACCGCGCCCGCGTCGGCGGGCACGTCGACGTCGCGGTCCACGCTCATCACGACCCGCACCAGCTTGCCCTGCGGGACCACTTCGTCGACGGTGCCGACCGGGACGCCGAGGACCCGGACGTCACCGCCCGCGTAGATGCCGACGGCGGCGTTGAAGTAGGCGGTGACCTTGCGCTCGGCGGCGCCGAAGAACAGCCACCAGATGGCGGCGGCGACGACGAGCACGAGCACCACCGCGATCGACAGCACCCGGGTGAGCGAGGGGCGTGCGCTGGTCATGGCTGGCAGCCCTTCTGGTTGATCGGACCGACGGCGGGCGGCAGCAGACCGCAGACGTAGCTGTCGAACCACCGGCCGTTGCCCAGGACGTTGGAGAACAGGCGGGTGAACGGCGCGAACATCTCCAGGCTCCGGTTCAGGTTGTCCTGGTTGCGCTGCAGCATCTTGGTGACCCGGTCCAGCTGCTGCAGGGTCGGGCCGATCTGCGCGGCGTTGTCGTCGACCAGGCCGCTGAGCTGCTGGGACAGCTGGCGGGTGCCGTCCAGCAGCTGGCTGATCGAGTCGCGCCGCGCCCGGATCTCCTCCAGCAGGAGGTTGCCGTCGGCGAGCAGCTTCTCGAAGTCGCCGTTGCGGTCGGCGATGGTCTTGGACACCTGCGCGGTGTTGTTCAGCAGGTGCTCCAGCTGCTCGTCGCGCGAGGAGATGGTCTGCGACAGGCGGGAGAGCCCGTCCAGCGCACCGCCGACCTCCTCCGGGGTGTTGGAGAACGTCTGCGACATCGCGCGGAAGCTGTCCGCCAGCTGCTTGGTGTCGACCTTGTCCACAGTGGACGACAGGTCGCTGAAGGCGTTGATCACGTCGTAGGGCGACATGGTGCGCTGCAGCGGGATCGGCTCGGACGGATCGGCCTCCTTGCCGCCCTGCGGGTCCAGCGCCAGGTACTTCTGCCCGAGCAACGTCTTGATCTTGATCGCCGCGGTGGTGTGGTCGCCGATCCAGGCGTCGTTGACCCGGAAGCTGACCAGCACGTGGCCGTCCTCCAGCTCCACGTCGGACACCGTGCCCACCTTCACCCCGGCGATGCGCACCTCGTTGTCCGGCCGCAGCCCGGCCGCCTCGGTGAACTGCGCGGTGTAGGTGGTGCCGCCGACCAGCGGCAGCCGCTCGAAGTTCATCGCGAGCACGAACATCATCACCAGCACCAGCAGGCCGCCGATGCCGATCTTGAGCGGGTCGCGCTTGGAGAAAGCTGTCATCGCTGGCACCTCGGCTGGGACACCGGCTGCAGCGGCAGCGGCAGGTTCAGCTCACCGACGCCCACGGTTCCGGTCATCTTGCAGTTGAAGAAGTTGAACCAGGAGCCGTGCGACGCCGTCCGGGTCAGCATCTCGACCTTGCCCGGCATGTTCTGCATCCACCGCTCGACCAGTTCCTGGTTGTCGTTGAGGTTCTTCGACAGCGAGCCGAGCCCGGCGATGTCCTGCTGCAGCCCCGGACGCGCCTCGGTGAGCAGCCCGGCGGTGCTGTTGGTCAGGCCGTCCATCGCGGTCACCGCGTCGCCGATGGCGTTCCGGTCCTCGGACAGCCCCGACACCACCTGGCGCAGCTGGCCGATCAGCTCGGACAGCTGCTGGTCGCGGGCGTTGACGGTGTCCAGCACCCCGTTGAGGTTGTCGATGACCTGCCCGATCACCTGGTCCCGGGAGGCGATCGTCGAGGTCAGCGAGGCGGTGTGGGCCAGCAGGCTCTCCACCGTGCCGCCTTCGCCCTGCAGCACCTGGATGATCTCGTACGAGAGCTTGTTGACGTCCTCCGGCGAGAGCGCCTGGAACAGCGGCTTGAACCCGCCCAGCAGCACCGTGAGGTCCAGCGCCGGTTTGGTGCGCTCCAGCGGGATCGTCGAACCGGGCTGCAGCACGCCGGTGTCGCCGGGCCCCGGCTCGAGCGCGATGTAGCGCTGGCCGACCAGGTTCCGGTACTTGATGGTGGCCGTCGCGGTGGCCGGCAGCGGCCGGTCGGCGACGTTGAACTGCACCTCGGCGACCCGCCGGTCGACCAGGTCGATGCTCTCCACCTCGCCGACCTTCACACCGGAGATGCGCACCTCGTCGCCCACGTTGAGGCTGGTCACGTCGGTGAACCGCGCGTTGTAGGTCTTCGCCGAGCGCAGGTCCTTGTTCGCGATGGTCAGCACCAGGACTCCGGTGGCCAGCACGGTGACCAGCACGAAGATCAGGAACTTGACCAGCGGTCCGGTGATGCTGCGACCGTTCACCGGTAGCTCACCTCCGCTCCGCGCAGGACCGGGCCGACCAGCAGCGAACCCCACTCGGGCACGTCAGCTGCGTCGCGGCCGATCGCCGGGGCCAGCACCATCGACACCATGTCCCGCTCCGCCGGGGAGTTCACCCACTGCGAGGACGTGCCCGCCGGCAGGTAGCCCTCGCCCGCCTGCGGCGGGTTCTGGCCCTGGTCGACCTGGCGCGACGGCGCGGGCGGGGTCGCACCGTCGTTGAACGGGCCGTCCGGCGGGTACTCCGGGAACGGGTCCGGTGCGGGCAGCAGGTTGTAGCAGCGCGGACCGCGCTTGTCGCCGAAGATCGGCTCGTCCTGGTTCGGGCGGTACTTCCCGCGGTGCGCCACGACCTCCAGCGTGATGTGCAGGCCGGGCTCGTTGGTGCCCTCGCCGAACACCTTCCGGATGCGCGGCACGTAGTCCGCCATCTCGTCCAGGAAGCACTTGTACTCCGGCGAGTACTTCGCCAGCACGTCCAGCGTCGGCCGCTGCGCCTCGCCGAGCTGGATGAGGTTGTTCCGGTTGTTCTTCAAGAACTCGGTGGTGTCGCCGGCCGTGGTGGTGAGCTGGCCGGTGAGGGTCTTGAGGTTCTCCCGCTGGTCCACCAGGGTCCGCGCCGTCGTGCTGAAGTTGTCCAGCGCCTCCAGCACGTCCGGGGCGGCGTCCTCGTAGGTCTGGGCGACGCCGACCATTTCCTTGAGGTTGCGCTGCAGGTCCGGCACCGACGGGTTGAGGCCGTCGAGGTAGGTGTTGAGCTGCGACAGCGTCTCGCCCAGCTGCTTGCCGCGCCCGGAGAGCGCCTGGTCCAGCGCGTTCAGCGTGACCGCGAGGTCGTCCGGGTGCACCGCCTGCAGCACCGGCATGGTGTCGGCCAGCACCTTCTCCAGCTCGATGCCCGCGCTGGTGCGGTCCTGCTCGATGACGTCCCCGGCGGCCAGCGTCGTGGTTGAAGCCTGGTCGGGCAGCTCCAGTGAGACGTAGCGCTCGCCGAACAGCGTCCGCGGCAGCAACCGCGCCGAGACGTTGGACGGCAGGTGCTGGACCTTGTCCGGTTCCAGCGCCAGGTGCAGCTCGGCACCGTCCCCTGTGGACTTCACGTCGACCACGCGGCCGACGACCATGCCGCGCACCTTCACGTCCGAATCCGGCAGCAGCTGGTTGCCCGTCGACGCGGCCTTGAGCACCACGTCCACGCTGGACGTGAACGCCTTCTGGTAGGACGCCACGGTCAGGCTGACGAACAGCACCATGCACATCAGGAACGCGAGACCCGCGACCCGGCGGCGAACGATCTTCCCTCGGGTACTCATCCGGTGATCCGAACCGTCGTAGTGGTGCCCCAGATCGCGAGGCTGAGGAAGAAGTCCAGCAGCGCGGTGGTCACGATCGCGGTCCGCACCGCACGACCCACCGCAATGCCGACTCCGGCCGGGCCTCCGCTGGCCCGGTAGCCGTAGAAGCAGTGCGTCATGATCACCACGACGCTGAACACCAGCACCTTCCCGAAGGACCACAGCACGTCTTCGGGAGGGAGGAACAGGTTGAAGTAGTGGTCGTAGGTGCCCGCGGACTGGCCGTAGAGGTAGATCGTGACGCCGCGCGCCGCGACGTACGAGGTGAGCAGGCCCAGCACGTACAGCGGGATCACCGCGATGAACCCGGCGATCACCCGCGTGGTCACCAGGTACGGCAAGCTCGGCACGCCCATCACCTCGAGCGCGTCGATCTCGTCGGAGATCCGCATCGCGCCCAGCTGCGCGGTGAACCCGGAACCGACCGTCGCCGACAGCGCCAACCCGGCCACCAGCGGCGCGATCTCGCGGGTGTTGAAGTAGGCCGAGACGAACCCGGCGAAGGCCGAGGTGCCCAGCTGGTCCAGCGCGGCGAAGCCCTGCAGACCGACCACGGTGCCGGTGAACAGGGTCAACCCGATCATCACGCCGACCGTGCCGCCGATGACCGCGAGCGCACCGCTGCCGAAGCTCACCTCGGCCAGCAGCCGCAGCGTCTCCTTGGCGTAGCGCGTGATCGCGCGCGGAATCCACACCAGCGACCGCACGTAGAACGACAGCTGGTCGCCCAGGTCGTCCAGCAGTTGCAGCGGCCGCCGGGCCGCGCGCTTGGCGCGCTGAGAGATCGTCACCATGTCACTTCCCCAGGCGGCCGGATCACATGCCCTTGGGGGGCACGAGTTGCAGGTAGAGCGTGGTCAGGACGAAGTTCACCGCGAACAGCAGGAGGAACGTGATCACCACCGACTGGTTCACCGCGTCCCCGACGCCCTTCGGGCCGGGCGGTGGGTGCAGGCCGCGGTAAGCGGCCACCACCCCGGCCAGGAAGCCGAATATCAGCGCCTTCAGCTCGCCGATCCACAGGTCGGGCAGTTGCGCGAGCGCGTTGAAGCTCGCCATGTAGGCGCCGGGCGTACCGCCCTGCATGATCACGTTGAACGTGTAACCGCCCAGCACGCCGACGACGCTGACCATGCCGTTGAGCAGCACCGCGACCAGCATCGCGGCCAGCACCCGCGGCACCACCAGGCGCTGGATCGGCGAGATGCCCAGCACCTCCATCGCGTCGATCTCGTCGCGGATCGTCCGCGAACCCAGGTCCGCGCAGATCGCCGAACCACCGGCACCGGCGATCAGCAGCGCGGTCACGATCGGGCTGGCCTGCTGGATGATCGCCAGCACGCTGGCCGCACCGGTGAACGACTGCGCACCGATCTGCCGGGTCAGCGACCCGAGCTGCAGCGCGATCACCGCGCCGAACGGGATGGACACCAGCGCGGTCGGCAGGATCGTCACGCTCGCGATGAACCAGCACTGCTGGATGAACTCGCGGAGCTGGAACGGCCGCTTCGGCAGCGACCGCATGACGTCCAGGCCGAGCGCGAACAAGCGCCCGGTCTCGCGCAAGCCGCCCGCGCCCGGGAACTGCGCCTGCGAAGGCGAACTCACTGCTCACCCCGCTTGCGTCCGAACCACCGGCGACGCGACTCGGCCGGTTCCGGCTCCGCCTCCGACGCGCCGGCGGCCCACGGCGGAGCCTCCGGGTCCCGGGGGTGCGGCGACGGGCGCACCTGCTGCGGCACGTCGGCGACCTCGGACTGCGGCAGCGGCTGGGCCGGGGGCTGCGGTGCCTGCGGCCGGACCGGCTCGGTGTGCTGCTGCGGCCACGCGGGTTCGCCGCTCTGCGGCCAGGCACCGGTCGCGGGAGCCGAGTGCCCGTAGAGCGCGAGCTCCTCCGGCGTCAGCGTCTTCAGGATCTCCTGCTGCGCCGACGGCGCCAGCGTGCCCAGCTGCCGCAGCACCCGGTCCTTCCGGCGGCGCACCGCGGAGCGCTCCGGCATGCCGGGCGTGACCTCCAGCTGCGCCATCATCGGCGGCACGGACAGCTCGTTGAGCCGCGCCAGCTCGTTCTCGCCGGCGTCCTTCTCCTCGCTCATCCCGATCGGCCCGTCCGGGCGACCGTTGAGGAACTGCACCACCACCGGCTCCGGCGAGGTCAGCAGCACCTCGCGCGGGCCGTACATCACCAGGTGCCTGCGGTAGAGCATGCCGATGTTGTCCGGCACGGTGCGGGCGGTGTTGATGTCGTGGGTGACGATCAGGATCGTCGCGTCGATCTGCGCGTTGAGGTCGACGATCAGCTGGTTCAGCAGCACGGTGCGAACCGGGTCCAGACCGGAGTCGGGCTCGTCGACCAGGATGATCTCGGGGTCCAGCACCAGTGCTCGGGCCAGACCGGCGCGCTTGCGCATACCGCCGGAGATCTCGCCGGGCAGCTTGTCCTCGGCGCCGAGGAGACCGACCATCTCCATCTTCTCGAGCACGATCCGGCGGATCTCGGACTCGTTCTTGCGGGTGTGCTCGCGCAGCGGGAAGGCGATGTTGTCGAAGAGGTTCATCGACCCGAACAGCGCACCGTCCTGGAACAGCACGCCGAACAGCTTCCGGACCTCGTAGAGCTCCTTCTCCGGGCAGGTGCAGATGTCGACACCGTTGATGACGACCTTGCCCTCCTCCGGCTTGAGCAGACCCACCAAGGACTTCAGGAAAACCGACTTCCCGGTTCCCGAAGGCCCCAGCAGCACGCTGATCTCGCCGGGAGGAAGCGTCAGCGTGACGTCCCGCCAGATGGTCTGCGAGCCGAAGGACTTCGACAGCCCATCGACAACCACCTCGACGCCCATCCGCACCTCCGCGTCCTCGAATTCAACTCGGCCGGGCCGCCCCGAAGACGCAGCCTGGCACATGTGACGCGGACAACGAAGGTCATCAGCGTCACACCTGTGCAACGAGCTCGACGCGAAGGGGTTACTCGCCAGTTCACTTGAATTGCCGAGGAATCTGGATTCGTCCGAATGACCGGGATTCGCAATTCCACGAAGCAAAAAAGGACGGGTACCCGCAACTGCGGGTACCCGTCCTTTCACCGTGAGTCAGGAGGAGCGAAGGACTCCGCTCACTCCTTTTCAGCTCACTTCAGGGAGACGGAGGCGCCAGCCTCTTCCAGCTTGGTCTTGGCCTCTTCGGCCTTCTCCTTCTCGACCTTCTCCAGGATGGCCTTCGGGGCGCCCTCGACCAGCTCCTTGGCCTCCTTCAGGCCCAGACCGGAGACGATCTCGCGGACGACCTTGATGACCTGGATCTTCTTGTCGCCGGCACCCTCGATGATGACGTCGAACTCGTCCTGCTCCTCAGCGGCCGGAGCAGCACCAGCGGCGCCCGGGGCGGCCACGACGGCGGCCGGAGCGGCGGCGGTGACGTCGAAGGTCTCCTCGAACTGCTTCACGAACTCCGACAGCTCCAGGAGGGTCATCTCCTTGAAGACGTCCAACAGCTCTTCGTTGCTCAGCTTCGCCACGGCGGCGTTCCTTTCAGTTCAGTCCCCGAGCGCCGACGGCACCCGGGAGGGGAGTTCTTGCGACCGACAACTGCATCCCACGGGGGACTCAGGCGTCGGCGTCGCTGCCCTTCTTCTCCTGCAGGGCAGCGGCCAACCGAGCCACCTGGGACGCCGGCGCGGCGAACAGCGCGGCGGCCTGGCCCATCTTGGCCTTCATCGCACCGGCCAGCTTGGACAGCGTGACCTCGCGCGAGTCGAGGTCGGCGATGCTCTCGACCTCGGACACGGACAGCGCGCGGCCGTCCATGTAACCGCCCTTGATCACCAGGGACTGGTTGTCCTTGGTGAACTCCTTCAGGGCCTTGGCAGCGTCGACCGGCTCGCCCTCGATGAAGGCGATCGCGGTCGGGCCGACGAACAGGTCGTCGAGACCCTCGACGCCCGACTGCTCGGCGGCACGCTTGACCAGCGTGTTCTTCGCGACACGGTACGTCGCGCCCTCGCCGAGGGCCCGGCGCAGCTTGGACAGCTGCGCCATGGACAGCCCGCGGTACTCGGTCACGACCGCAGCGGTCGAAGTGTTGAACTTCTCAGCGATCTCGGAGACCGCATCGACCTTGTCGGGTTTCGCCATGTCGCCTCCTCTCTATCTCCGACTGTGATCCGCATCCAGTCGGTCCTGAGACGACAAAACGCCCCGGCGCAGAAAGCACGGGGCGTAAAGATCATGGGCGCGCAGTGCGCGCACGCGTAGCCTCGTCCCTCCTGCGCGGGCCGCCCGCATCTCACGGGACCTTCGTTCCCCGAACCCCAGCGGGGCGCGGAGAAGACCAGCGGTCTTGGGTGGAACCTCGTCCAGAGTACTTGACACTCCCAGCCGACTCGCACCCACCCCTTGACTACGTGCGGACCGATCACCAGTGGTGACCTCCGGCGCACTGGCGGGCATCATGTGGGGCGTGGCTGATCAGCACGAGTCGCCTGAGGCCGGCTCCAACCTGCCGGACAAGTCCCGCCCCGCCGACGTCGTGGACGCCGAGGTGGTGGAGAGCGAGGTCGTCGCCGCACCCGACCCGCAACCGGCCGGGCCGTCGCAGCCGATCGACGACGAGCAATTCCGCCAGTTCCAGCAGTTCCAGAAGTTCCAGGAGTTCCAGCGCTGGCAGGAAGCCCAGGGCGGCGGCGACGTCGCGGTCCCGCCCACCGGCGCCAAACCCGCGGAGAAACCGGAGAAGCCCTGGTGGAAGAAGGCCCTCGGCCTGCTCCGCTTCAAGTTCGTCCGCCGCCTGATCTACCTGTTCGTGCTCCTCCTGCTGCTGAACTACGCCTACGACTACTACTTCGGCAGCAGCAACAGCTCGGAACCCGTCAACCCCGGACAACCCCCGGTCCGCCCGGTCCCGCGGAAGGCTCCGACCCCGGAGTACGCGCTGTTCGACGTCTACAACTTCCTGCGCGGTGACGACCCGGCCCTCGCGTGCGGCTCGTTCGACTCGGCGGGCGCGAACGGCTTCGCCGTCGCCAACCAGGCCCCCGACTGCGCCACCGCGGCGCAGAAGGTGCACGACCAGATCACCGACGGGAACGCGTACGCGAACCCGAAGATCGGCTACGACGCGATCGACATGACCGGCCGGGAAGCAGTGGTGCACGGCTGCCGCATCCAGGCGAAGGGCGGCCCCCAGCTGGGCAGCTTCAAGCTCACCCAGCAGCAGGACGGGGGCTGGGCGATCAGCGCCTACAGCCTCCACACCGCCACCTGCCCCTGACGTTGCCAGGTTTGAGGGCAAACGCGAAAGGGCGGGCCGACCGGGTGGTCGGCCCGCCCTTTCAGCGGGATTGCGGGATCAGGCGGAAGCCGCGATACCGCGCGTCGCGTTCGGGTCGACCGGGATGCCCGGGCCCATCGTCGTGGTGAAGGTGACCTTCTTCAGGTACTTGCCCTTCGACGCCGACGGCTTGGCACGCAGGATCTCCTCCAGCGCGGCCGCGTAGTTCTCCACCAGCTTCTCGGTGTCGAACGACGCCTTGCCGATGATGAAGTGCAGGTTGGCCTGCTTGTCCACGCGGAAGTTGATCTTACCGCCCTTGATGTCCGCGACCGCCTTGGTGACGTTCGGGGTGACGGTGCCGGTCTTCGGGTTCGGCATCAGGCCGCGCGGACCCAGGATCCGCGCCACCTTGCCGACCTTGGCCATCTGGTCCGGGGTGGCGATCGCCGCGTCGAAATCGAGCCAGCCGCCCTGAATGCGCTCGATCAGGTCCTCGGAACCAACCGCGTCCGCACCAGCGGCCTCGGCCTCAGCGGCCTTGTCGCCGACGGCGAACACGATGACGCGGGCAGTCTTACCAGTGCCGTGCGGCAGGTTCACGGTGCCGCGGACCATCTGGTCTGCCTTGCGGGGGTCGACGCCCAGCCGCAGCGCCACCTCGACGGTGGCGTCGTACTTGACCTTGGAGGTCTTCTTCGCGAGCTCGGCGGCTTCCGACGGCGCGTACAGACGCGTCCTGTCGATCAGCTCGGCCGCCTGCTCGTATGCCTTGCTGCGCTTAGCCATTTCTGTCCCTATCAGCGGTGGATCAGTTGTGGTTGGTCGGGCTGCGCTGGAGCCCTCCCACACTGCCGTTTCCGGCTCGGTCAGCCCTCGACCGTCAGGCCCATCGACCGGGCGGTACCGGCGATGATCTTCGCGGCCTGGTCGATGTCGTTGGCGTTGAGGTCTTCCATCTTGGTCTGCGCGATCTCGCGGACCTGGTCCATGGAGACCTTGCCGACCTTGGTCTTGTGCGGCTCGCCGCTGCCCTTCTGGACACCAGCGGCCTTCAGCAGCAGCTTGGCGGCCGGCGGGGTCTTCAGCTTGAAGTCGAAGGACCGGTCCTCGTAGACGGAGATCTCGACCGGGACAACGTTGCCACGCTGCTGCTCGGTCGCGGCGTTGTACGCCTTGCAGAACTCCATGATGTTGACGCCGTGCTGACCCAGCGCGGGGCCGACCGGCGGAGCCGGGTTGGCCTGGCCCGCCTGGATCTGCAGCTTGATGATCGCTGCCAGCTTCTTCTTCTTGGGCGGCATGTTTGCTTCCTGTGTCTTCGCTATCCGGTTACCCGGCCCCGCCTAGTGGCGGAGCCGAATCTGGCGAGACCACGAGACGGTGGCATCGCCCGCTTCTGCGCGCGGTCCTGCCAGATCCACGCGCAGCCGCCGCGCTCCCAGAGGGAGCCCGGTCAGATCTTGGAAACCTGGTTGAACGACAGCTCAACCGGCGTTTCGCGGCCGAAGATCGACACCAGGACCTTGAGCTTCTGGGCGTCCGGGTTGACCTCGTTGATGGTCGCGGGAAGGGTCGCGAACGGCCCGTCCATGACGGTGACGGACTCGCCGACCTCGAAGTCGACCTCCACCGCGGGCTTGGCAGCGGTCGGAGCAGCGCCAGCGGCCTTCTTGCCCGGCTCGGCCTTCTTCTCCTCCACCTGCGGCGCGAGGAACTTCAGCACGTCGTCGATGGTCAGCGGCGACGGCTTGGAAGTGGCGCCGACGAAACCGGTGACCCCCGGCGTGTTGCGCACCGCGCTCCAGGACGCGTCGTTGAGCTCCATCCGGACCAGGATGTACCCGGGCAGCACCTTGCGCTGCACGAGCTTGCGCTGGCCGTTCTTGATCTCGGTGACCTCTTCGGTCGGCACCTCGACCTGGAAGATGAAGTCCTCGACGTCCAGCGTCTGGGCGCGGGTCTCGAGGTTGGTCTTGACCTTGTTCTCGTAGCCGGCGTACGAGTGCACGACGTACCAGTCGCCGGGCGCGCGGCGCAGTGCGGTGCGCAGCTCCTCGACCGGGTCGGTCTCCTCGCCCTCGTCCTCGCCGGACTCGTCGGCAGCGGCCTCGTCGGTGGCTTCGGCAGCAGCCTCGGCCTCGTCGGCGCTGTCGTCAGCGTCGGTCTCGGTGTCGGCCGGCGCCTCGGCGTCGTCGGCGGAACCGGTGTCCTCGGCGGACTCGACTGCGTCGACCGAGTCCGCGGCCGCCTCGACCTCTTCGGCCGCTGGCTGCACCTGCTCGTCGGTGAGGCCGGTGGTTTCCTGGCCCTCGTGGGAGGTCACAGTCGGTCTCGCTTCCTCTCGTGCGTTGCGTGCCGGGTCGTTGGTCCGCCGGCACCACCTAAAGCGCGGGCCCGAAGGTTCAGCCGGAGCCGAACAGCCAGCCCACGCCCTTGGCGAAGAGCACGTCCACGCCGGACACGAACGCCACCATGATGCTGACGAACACCAGCACCACGAGCGTGTAGGTCACCAGTGCCTTGCGCGTCGGCCAGATGACCTTGCGCAGTTCGCCGACGACCTCGCGCAGGAAGCGTCCGACCTTGCGGAACAGCGAAACCCGACCCTGCCGACCGTCCCGGGATGGGGTCGGCCGACCCTTCGACTCAGTTGTGCGCGTCGAGCTGGAACCCGACTCACCGGACCGGCCCTTGCGACCGGTCGGACGGGAGGAAGCACGGCGCTCGCGCCGCGCCGCAGCGCTGGACGGACGGTTGGCGTCGTCGCGCGCCCCGCCCTGCTCCTGCTCGCGGTCCTCGCTCACGCCAATCCTCCGCTCACCGTCGCATCGACGCAGGGGTGACAGGACTTGAACCTGCAACCTGCGGTTTTGGAGACCGCTGCTCTGCCAATTGAGCTACACCCCTTTGCGGCCCAAGACCTCGACCGCAGCTCGGGACGCCCGTCACCGCCATGGAACCGGAGTCCCACGGTGTGCTCAGGCATCCCAGGTTCGAAAGTGTACGGCACGCCGACAACCGCTTTCCAACGGCACCCCCCGTGTCGCGCGGAGAACATCTCCGCCGCAGGTGAGGAGCGTGTCGATGACCACTTTCTGCCACCATGCTGCCATGACCCCACCTGACGCGGAGAACCAGACCCGGGTGTCGGCGCGGATCGGCGGCATCACCGAGTCCGCCACCCTGGCCGTGGACACCAAGGCGAAGGCGCTCAAGGCGGCCGGGCGCCCGGTGATCGGGTTCGGCGCCGGCGAACCGGACTTCCCCACGCCTCAGCCGATCGTGGAAGCCGCCATCGCCGCCTGCAGCGACCCGAAGAACCACCGGTACAGCCCGGCCGCAGGCCTGCCGGAGCTGCGCGAAGCCATCGCCGCCAAGACCCGGCGGGACTCCGGCTACACCGTGGAGCCCGGCCAGGTGCTGGTCACCAACGGCGGCAAGCAAGCCGTCTACGAGGCGTTCCAGACCCTGCTGGACCCGGGCGACGAGGTGCTGCTGCCCGCGCCGTACTGGACGACCTACCCCGAGGCGATCACCCTGCCGGGTGGAATTCCGGTGGTCGTCCCGGCCGACGAGTCGACCGGCTACCTGGTGTCGGTCGACCAGCTGGAGGCGGCGCGCACGCCCCGCACGAAGGTCCTGCTGTTCAACTCGCCGTCCAACCCGACGGGCGCGGTCTACCCGCCGGAGCAGGTCGAGGCGATCGGCCGCTGGGCCCTCGAGCACGGCATCTGGGTGGTCACCGACGAGATCTACGAGCACCTGGTCTACGGCGACGCCCAGCACGTGTCGATGCCCGCGGTCGTGCCCGAGCTCGCGGACACCTGCGTGGTGCTCAACGGCGTCGCCAAGACCTACGCCATGACCGGCTGGCGGGTGGGCTGGATGATCGGCCCGCAGGACGTGGTCAAGGCGGCGACGAACCTCCAGTCGCACCTGTCGTCCAACGTCGCCAACGTGTCCCAGCGAGCCGCCCTGGAGGCCGTCAGCGGCCCCCTGGACGCCGTCCACGAGATGCGCGCGGCCTTCGACCGGCGGCGCCGCAAGATCGTCGAGCTCCTCTCGGCGATCCCCGGCGTCAGCTGCCCCGAGCCCCAGGGCGCGTTCTACGCCTACCCCTCGGTGAAAGCCCTGCTGGGCAAGGAGATCCGCGGCACCCGCCCCCGGACCAGCGTCGAGCTGGCGAGCCTCGCGCTCGAGCAGGCCGAGGTCGCGGTGGTCCCGGGCGAAGCCTTCGGCACCCCCGGCTACTTCCGCCTCTCCTACGCCCTCGGCGACGACGACCTGATCACCGGCGTGACCCGCCTGGGCGAACTCCTCGCCGAAGCCGAATAGCTCGGTGGAGGGCACCTCCGCAGGTGCCCTCCACCGCTCACCAGATCGTGTTCGAGGCCGGGCCCTACCGGGGGAGGCGGACGGTGGCGGTGGCGCCGCCGAGGACGCCCTGGTCCGCGCTCTTGGCCGTGATGGCGACCTTGACCGTGCCGTCCTCGTTGATCTTCGAGATCTTGCCGGTGATGTTCACCTGCGCGCCGGTGCCGTCGTCGGGCACCACGACGGGGCGGGTGAAGCGCACTCCGTAGTGGACGATCGCGCCCGGGTCGCCGGTCCACTCGCTGACCAGGCGTCCGGCCACGGCCATGGTGAGCATGCCGTGCGCGATGACGTCCGGCAGCCCGACCTCGGTGGCGAACCGCTCGTTCCAGTGGATCGGGTTGAAGTCGCCGGAGGCGCCCGCGTAGCGGACCAGGTCCGCGCGGGTGAGCGGAACGCTCAGCTCGGGCAGCTGGTCGCCGACGGCGACCTCGGAAATCCGCACCTTCATCACGCCTCGCCCTCCGCGGTGCCGCGAGCCACCAGCATCGACTTCGCGGTGCACACCGGTTCGCCCTCAACGGTGGTGATCTCGGCCCGGACGGTCAGGAAGTCGTTGCCCGCGCGCGCCTTGATGTCGTCCACGTGCACGACGGTGACCAACCGGTCACCGGCCCGGATCGGCCGGTGGTGGGTGAACTCCTGCTGCCCGTGCACGACCCGGCTGTAGTCGAGGCCGAGCTGCGGGTCCTCGACGATCGCGTCGTGGGCACCCATCGAGAGGATCACGGCGAAGGTCGGCGGAGCGATCACGTCGGGGTAGCCGGCGGCCTTCGCGGCCTCGGCGTCCCGGTACAGCGGGGAGTCGTCCTTGATGGCGGAGGCGAACTCCCGGATCTTCTCGCGCCCCACCTCGTAGGCAGCGGTGGGCGGATACTCACGTCCGATGAAAGACTGGTCAAGCGGCACCCGCGCAGGCTACCGGACCCCGGAAGAGCCCCAACCCCGCCGACCAGCGCAGACCCGGAATCGTGCCGCTCCCCACAGATCAAACCCCGGCCCCGGGCACGAAAAAGCCCGCCCCCAGTGTCGGGGACGGGCTGAAAACCGCGGAGACTCCGCTCAGCGAGTTTCCTTGTGGAGCTTGTGCGTGCCGCAGTTCATGCAGAACTTCTTCATCTCCAAGCGGTCCGGGTTGTTGCGCCGGTTCTTGTTGGTGATGTAGTTGCGGTGCTTGCACTCCTCGCACGCCAGCGTGATCTTGGGTCGGACGTCGGTGGCGGCCACGGGGGTGCCTGCCTTTCTGCCTCGGTAATCTGCTGGGACGGCTCGCGGGCGGGCCCGCGGGAGCCGGTGACTGGTAGCGGTGGCCGGACTTGAACCGGCGACACAGCGATTATGAGCCGCTTGCTCTACCGACTGAGCTACACCGCCATGCCGAGACCTTCGATGCGAGCACCGGGAGCCTCAGCCGACGCAGGATATCCCACGCAAAACAGCCACAGCACCTAGTTTAGCGAGCACTGCGGCTGTCTTTCGAGCCCCAATACGGAATCGAACCGTAGACCTTCTCCTTACCATGGAGACGCTCTGCCGACTGAGCTATTGGGGCGTTGCTCCCTGCGGAACGTCTAGAACTTTACACACCTCCCGAGGGCCCCAGAACAGGGGGGTACCTTTTCGGTGAAAACGCTGGTCAGGGCCGGTTTTTCGGCGCCAGGAGGCGTTCTGGGCGGCAAAACCGGGCTCAGTGCAGGAGTGTGAGGACGGTCTCCGATCGGGAGCCGGTTCCCCGTTTGGTGCGGGCCTGCAGCCACGCCTCGAACCGCTCCTCGGACAGCGGCCGGGAGATCAGGTAGCCCTGCGCCACGTCGCAGCCCATCTCCACCAGCAGATCGCGCGCGGCGTCGTCCTCGACGCCCTCGGCGACCACCGCGAGGTCCAGGGAGTGGCCCAGCTCGACGATCGAGCGGACCACGGCCATGTCACCCAGGTCGGTGCCCATGCCGAGCACGAAGCTCTTGTCGATCTTCACCTCGTCCACCGGTAGCTGCCGCAGGTAGGCCAGCGACGAGTAGCCGGTGCCGAAGTCGTCCACCGCCAGCACCACGCCCATCGCGTGCAGCCGCCGCAGGACCGGCAGGGCCCGCTCCGGGTCGGCCATCACGCTGGACTCGGTCAGCTCGAAGGTCAGCAGCTCGGGCGGGATGTCGTGGCGCGCCAGCGCCTCGGCGACGTGGTCCGGGAAGTTCTCGTCGGCCAGGTTGCGCACCGAGAGGTTCACCGCCACCGACATCCGCAGGCCGCCGTCCAGCCACTCCCGGATCTTGATCAGCGCGCACTCCATGACGAACGAGGTGAGCGCGTCGACCAGGCCGGTCGCCTCGACCAGCGGCACGAACTCGTCCGGGTCCAGCCGCCCGTACTCCGGGTGCGACCAGCGCACCAGGGCTTCGGCGCCGACCACGCGGCGCTCGGGCAGCGCCACCTTGGGCTGGTAGTGCACCTCGACCTGGCCGGTGTCCATCGCCTGCCGGAACTGGGTGACCAGCTGGAACCGGCGCAGGAAGACCTGTCCCATCGCGGGCGCGTAGCCGCGGACCCCGTCCTCGCCGTTGCGCGCCGCGCGCACTGCGACGTCCGCGCGCTGCAGCAAGGTGTCGATGTCGTTCTCGCACTCGCCGTCGGCCGGCGCGGACGAGGCGTACCCGGCGACGCCTGCCGCCTCCACCACTATCCGGTCCAGCGGGTACGGGCGGGCGATCGTCTCGCGCAGGTGCTGCGCCAGCTCGTGGGCTTGGGCTTCGGTGCGGTCCAGCAGGAGCACCGCGAAGGAGTTGGCCTCCAGGCGGGCCAGCGGGGCTTCGCCCAGCTCCTCGCGCATCCGCTGCCCGGCGGCGACGACCATCCGGTCGCCCCAGGTGTAACCGAGGGCCTCGCTGACCGTGGTGAGCACGTCGAGGTCGATGCGCAGCACGACCGCGGTGCGGCCGTTGCGCAGCTCCTCGGCGGCCATCTCGCGGAACCCGGTCCGGTTCAGCAGCCCGGTCAGCGGATCGTGGTAGGCGTCGTGGCGCAGCCGCGCGAGCAGGCGCCGGTTGTCCATCGCGGTCGCGAGGTGGCTGGCCAGCGTGTGCAGCAGCCGCACGTCAGCCCGGCCGAAGCCGCGCCAGCGGCTGACCCGGTCGTGCACCTCGACGGCTCCGAGCAGCTGGGTCGCGCCGCGCAGCGGGACGGCCAGCGCCTCGTACGCGCCGCGCTGCCGCAGTGCGCGCCGCACTTCCTCGGGCGCTTCCAGCGTCTTGAACGAGCGCACGTGGCTGCCGGGCAGTTGCAGCAGCGGGTCGTCGCGCAGCGCCGACGGCGCGGCCTGCCAGGCAGCGTCCGGCAGCTGCTCACCGGAGACGAGCGTGCTCACCTCGCCGCTGGGATCCAGCCGCAGGCGCAAGACCACGCGGGTGGCGTTGAGCTGCTCCCGGATCCGCTCGGCGACGGGCTCCCACTCCCCCGCCTCGGGCTCCACGTCCGCGGATTCGCTCGGCCCCTGCGCGCTGCGCTGCCCGTACCGCGCCACGCTCAGGCTCACGTCGCTGAGCGCTTCCAGGTCGCGCTGCTCGCGCATCAGATCGGAGTACGCCCGGTACAGGCCGATCACCGCCGCGGCGACCAGCGCCACCAGCAGCCAGCCCCACGGCGTGCTCAGCGCCACCTCGTAGCTGATCAGACCGACCGAGGTGTTCAGCAGACCGACGGCGAGCGTGCGCACCGCCAGTCGCGCCCCGGCCGAAACCCGCATGGCGCCGCCCAGCACGTGCAGCGCGGCGAGCGCGAAACCGCAGCTGATCAGCGATGAGGTCAGCGTGCCCACGACCGGGCCGAACCAGACCGGGGCGACCTCCATCAGCGCCTGGTTGACCCCGTGGGCGACCGCGAACGGCACAGCGATCTCCAGGCACATGACCCCGGCGTTGTAGGCGACGTGGGTGGCCGCGCGGCGGCCGACCTGAGCACCCAGCCCGGCCAGCAGGTTCGCCGCCAGCGCGACTTCGAACGGGACCGTGAGCAGGGCGAGGATCAGCGGGATCTCGGTGAAGGAGATCGTCCAGCCGACCCGCTTGACGTCCACGTCGATGGTCAGCTGCTCGGCCAGCAGGAAGCCCATGGCCAGCAGCGGACCGAGGAACAGCAGGTCGGAGCGGTAGTGGAAGGGCAGCCAGGCCGAGGTCAGGGCAGAAGCCAGCACACCGGCGGCCAGGACCGCGAAGGAGAAACCCGCGAACACCCGGCGCCGGGCCGGGTCGACTTCAGGGCGCACCGGTGGCCGCGCCGGCTCCAGTTCGGCCTGTGGACCGAGGGAGCGGTGACGCCCTATCATCCACGCTCCTCCCCGCCCGACCTGCACGGGCGCACCACGAAAACGCCGCGAACGATCGTGACGCACGCCAGCACGCCTTGGCCAGGGGCTAATGGCCCGCGTCGCACCTGGCGGACGTGGGCCGGAGCAGCGGTGTCGATCATTGGTCCGGACATCTCCACCGGAGATCCGGGGTTGACCTGCGGGTATTTCACGTGCGCCACTCGAGCAACACCGCTCGTTGGGCTCAGCGCGCCAACCGCGAAGATCCTGTGAGTATCCCCGCAGCAACCAAATCGACGCACACGGTCCGCGCACGCCGATCACCGAAGGTCACGACTGGAGGCCGAACTCGTCGAGGAAGTCCCGGATGGCCCGGTCGAGGTCGGCCAGCCCGGACTCCTCGACCGGCAGGTGCCCGGCTCCGGCCAGCTCGGCGGACCGGGTCGGCCCGCTGATCCGGTCGAAGAACCGCTGGGACAGCAGCGGAGGGGTCCAGCGGTCGTCGGCCGGGTGCGCGAGCAGGAGCGGCGGGCCGCCGAACGCTTCCGGCGGCACCGCGGGCGGCGCGGCGAGGCAGCTGCGGATGAAGCCGAGCGCCAGCCAGCTGCCGCCGCCGACGGGATCGGCCCACACCAGGTTGGCCAGCTGGGCGTGGTTGGACACCGCGGCGATGTTGGCGAGCCAGTGCGCGGGCACCCGCGCGACCGACAGCGGACCGGGCACCAGCCCGAGCAGGCCGGACCACCGGGCCATCTCCGGCCGGGCGGCCAGCCGTCGGCGGGCCTCGCTGCGCGTCGGGTCGACCAGGCAGGTGGCGATCACCCCGGCCACCGCACCACCGGAGCGCGCGGCGACGTCGTAGGCCAGGCGACCGCCGGTGCTCATGCCGAGCAGCACGATCGGCCGGTCGTCGCGGGAGCGCTCCAGCCGCACCAGGTCGCGCACGCAGTCCACCCAGTCCTGGTAGGTGGTGCCGCGCCGGGACGCGCTGGTGAGGCCGAACCCGGGCAGGTCGGGGGCGATGAACTCGAAGTCGGACAGCGCGGGCAGCCGCCCGTACGGCGCGAGCATCCGGCCGTAGGTGCCGATGCCGTGCAGGGCGATCAGCTTGGTAGGCGCGTGCTCGCGCACGACGCGGTCGAGGTGCACCTTGACGTCCCGCCACGACCACCACTGCTCGGCTGGCGCGTTCTCCGCGGTGACCTGCAGGGCACCGGGGAAGAAGTCCTGGTAGCGCAGCCAGTAGAGCTGTTCGCGGTAGCCGGGGCCGACATCGGCGGCGGACCCTGGGGTGGATGGAGCGCTCGAAGGCACACTTCGAACATACGGAGTGAACGGGACCTCCCGCATCGACCGGGAGCAGGCCCGCACTTGGTCCGTCCAGCCGCGAACAGCCCTTCTGACCTGCGTCGATGCTGCCGGATGGGCGACTCGGACGGCGTGCGGGAATGTGATCGTCACCGCATTCGACGGCGGATCGGGTGACGCGTCAGCTGCGCGGATCGAGGCGGATCACGTCGGAGTCGAGGTCCAGGGGACCGCCGGACTCGCGCTCGTCCTCCTTGACCACTTCCACCCAGGCCAAGTGCTCCAGCTGGTGCTTCGCACCCGCGCTGAACAGCCCTTCGACGCCCAGGACCGCCGACCCGGTCGGGCGCGGCTCAGCTTCCCGCGGCGCAGCTGCTCGCTGCTCCTGCCGCCGCTTCGCGCGGGCTGCCCGGTCGATGGCCATGCGCCCAGGCTAGCCGGACGAACCGCGCATCCGGCAGTCCTGCCGTCAATGCGCCACACCTCGCGTACGCTGCGATCTCGTGCTCGATCCGTACTTCGTCCAGGTCAACACGGCGGAACTCGCGGACCTCGGGCGGGCGTTCGACGTCATCGACCGGCACGCCGAGATCAACGACCGGTACCGCGCGATGCTCGCCGCTTCGCAGCAGGTCCTGGCCGCCGACGAGATCCGGCTCACCCAGGCCCGCGGACTCGCCAAGCGGCTGATGGTCCTGGTCAAAGCGGCCGGACCGGGCTTCCGGGACAGCTTGCCCGCGGAGGCGCGCACCGCGCTGGACGCCGGTTCCGCGCAGGCCAGCGCGCTGGTCCTCGATCTCGGACAGGGCTGAACACCCGCAACACCACCCCCGGCGAAAACGGGTGGACGACGGGTTGTAGTATTTTTTTCGCAAGCCAGCGCTGCTGGTGCGCACGCCAGGTTGCCCGAGCGGCCAAAGGGAGCTGACTGTAAATCAGCCGGCATTGCCTTCGGAGGTTCGAATCCTCCACCTGGCACACGCCGAACCGACCCCGTGACCAGCTGGTCACGGGGTCGGTTCTTTTGCTGGGCAGGTGCGGTGCGAGCCCGCCCCGCCCCCGCAGCACCCGGTAGCGTGTTCGCACGACACGAGGCTGCGTCTCAACGGGAGGTAAGACACGTGGCAAACCCGTCCTTCGACGTGGTGAGCAAGGTGGACACCCAAGAGGTGGACAACGCGCTCAACCAGGCGGCCAAGGAACTCGCCAACCGGTTCGACTTCCGGGGCACCGGCACCAAGATCCAGTGGTCCGGGGAGGCCGCGGTGGTGCTGGAATCGGAGACCGAGGAGCGCTGCAAGGCCGCGATCGAGGTCTTCAAGGAGAAGCTGATCAAGCGCGGCATCTCGCTGAAGGCCCTGGAGATGGGCGAGCCGGCCAGTTCGGGCCAGATCTACAAGGTCTCCGGCAAGATCGTGCAGGGCATCTCGCAGGACGTGGCGAAGAAGATCTCGAAGAAGATCCGCGACGAGGGCCCCAAGGGCGTCCAGGCGCAGATCCAGGGCGAGCAGCTCCGCGTCTCGGGCAAGAAGAAGGACGACCTCCAGGAAGTCATCCAGTTGCTCAAGTCCAGCGACTTCGACGTGGCCCTCCAGTTCGAGAACTACCGCTGAGAAGCGCGTTTCCGGTGCGGGCGCCGGTCCCGTGAGTCTTTTGGGTCGCTATCGCAGCCCGAAGGACTCACGGGGTCTTGGCCGCCGCGCTGGGCTGGGGGCTCTGCTGGTGTTCGAGTGGGAGGTGCTCGGGTGAAGGGGATCGTGCTGGCCGGGGGCAGCGGAACGCGGCTGCACCCGTTGACGCAGGTCGTGTCCAAGCAGCTGCTGCCGGTCTACGACAAGCCGATGGTCTACTACCCGCTCTCGGTGCTGATGCTGGCCGGGATCCGGGACGTGCTGCTCATCTCCACCCCCGCCGACATGCCGCTGTTCCAGCGGCTGCTCGGCGACGGCTCGCAGTTCGGCATCGAGATCTCCTACGCCGAGCAGCCCGAACCCAACGGGCTCGCCGAGGCCTTCGTGATCGGCGCCGACTTCGTCGGTGACGACCCGGTGGCGCTGGTGCTCGGCGACAACATCTTCTACGGCCAGGGCTTCTCCGGGATCCTCCAGCAGTGCGTGCGCGATCTCGACGGCTGCACGCTGTTCGGCTACCCGGTGCGCGACCCGGAGCGCTACGGCGTCGGCGAGGTCGGCGACGACGGCCGCCTGGTGTCGATCGTCGAGAAACCGGCCGAACCGAAGTCCAACATGGCCATCACCGGGCTGTACTTCTACGACAACGACGTGGTCGACATCGCCAAGGGCCTGACCCCGTCGGCGCGCGGCGAGCTGGAGATCACCGACGTCAACCTCGCCTACCTGCGCGAAGGCCGAGCCCGGCTGACCTCGCTGGGCCGCGGCTTCGCGTGGCTGGACACCGGCACGCACGACTCCCTGGTCGAAGCGGGCCAGTTCGTGCAGGTGCTGGAGCACCGCCAGGGCGTGCGGATCGCCTGCCTGGAGGAGATCGCGCTCCGGATGGGCTACATCTCCGCGGACGCCTGCTACGAGCTCGGCGCCCGCCTCGCCAAGTCCGGCTACGGCGAGTACGTCATGGACGTCGCCCGCCGCTCCGGCGCCTCGCGCTGAGCCGTCACCAGGACGGCGGGAGCTGGTGGCCCGCCATGCCCTCGAGGCGGCGCACCCGGTCCTCGATCGGCGGGTGCGTGGAGAACAGCCGGGTCATCCGCTCGCCGGGGCGGAACGGGTTGGCGATCATCAGGTGGGACTGCGACACCAGCTTCGGTTCCGGCGCCAGCGGCGCCTGCTGGGTGCCGCGCTCCAGCTTCCGCAGGGCGGAGGCCAGCGCCAGCGGATCGCCGGTGAGCGAGGCCCCGGACTGGTCGGCCTGGTACTCGCGGGAGCGGCTGACCGCCATCTGCACCACCGCCGCCGCGATCGGACCGACCAGCGCGACGAGCAGCATCGCGATCGGGTTGGGGCGGTCCTCGTCCCGGCCGAACATGCTGAAGAACATCCCGAAGTTGGCCAGGAAGGTCACCACGCTGGCCAGCGCCCCGGCCACGCTGGAGATCAGGATGTCCCGGTTGTACACGTGCGAGAGCTCGTGCCCGAGCACCGCGCGCAGCTCGCGCTCGTTGAGCAGCTCCAGGATCCCGGCCGTGCAGCACACCGCGGCGTTGCGCGGGTTCCGGCCGGTGGCGAAGGCGTTCGGGGCTCGGGTCGGGCTGATGTAGAGCGCGGGCATCGGCTGCTTGGCCGAGGTCGCCAGCTCCCGGACGATCCGGTACATCGCGGGCTGCTCGGCCTCCGACACCGGCCTGGCGTGCATCGCGCGCAGGGCCAGGTTCGCCGAGTTGAAGTAGGCGTAGCCGTTCATGGCGAGCGCGACGACCAGGCCGATCACCAAGCCGGTCCGCCCGAACAGCGATCCGATGAGCAGCACCAGCGCGCTCATACCGCCCAGCAGCAACGCCGTTTTCAAACCGTTGAAGTGACTGTGCACCGTGCCTGCCTCCACCAAGGGCCCGACTGGGGGCCGACACCTTCAGATCGCCGCAACCGACGATCTCCCCGATCTGTTCGAAGGTCACTCAGAGAACGAGCAGGCGCGACTCGTAGTTCCGCTGGGCGGATGTGCCGAAGGCAACGGGAGGCCGCGCACCGACTCGATCTAGCATGACCCGCCGGTAGTTGAAAATAAAACTTCGCCCGCTGCGGCCGGCGGTCGGGCAGGAGGGATCCAGATGATCTTCGCCAAGTTGCGGCGGCGTTCGGCGGGCAAGAGCGGCTCGTCGCGACCCGGCGTCTCCAGCTTCCTCACCAAGCCGCTGGACAGCGGGGTGGTGACGTTCCAGGTGCAGGACGAACGAGGCCAGCTGCTGCCCGGCGCCGTCGTGACGCTGAAGGGCCGCCTCAACCAGCAGACCGCGCACGGCGTGACCGACAGCTACGGCAGCTTCGCCACCTCGGTCCCGCCCGGCGAGCACCGGCTGTCCATCAGCGCCGGCGGCTACCGCCGCTACACCACCCAGATCGAGGTCGGCGTCAACCGGCACGTCCAGCTCGGCACCGTCCAGCTGACGCCGGACGAATCGCTGGAACCCCCGCTGCCCGGCCGCTACCGGTTCGACCCGTACCACACCGAAATCCGGTTCGTGGCCCCGCACATCGGCATGTCCAAGATCCACGGCATGTTCAAGGAGTTCGACGGCGTCGTGCAGGTCGCGGAGCGGTTCGAGGACTCCCGGATCGAGGTGGCGATCAACGCGGCGAGCATCGAGACCGGCGTCAAGATGCGCGACGACCACCTGCGCTCGGCGGACTTCTTCGACGTGGAGAACCACCCGCACATCCGGTTCACCAGCAACCGCTTCACCCACCTGCGGGCCGACCGCTGGTCGATCAGCGGGCACCTGACGCTGCGCGGCACCACCCGGCCGGTCGAGCTGGAGACGACCTACCTGGGTCAGCGCAAGTGGCAGGGCCCCGGCTTCGACGGCGACCTGCGAGTGGCCAGCCACTCCACGGCGACCCTGCGCCGCGAGGACTTCTCGGTGGACTGGAAGGCCACCCTGGCCAAGGGAATCGCGGTCGTCGGCCCGACCATCGACATCGAACTCGGCGTCCAAGCCGTCATGGAGTGACGCAAGTTCCACCGAGGATTTTCCATCCTCGTCCTGCGTGGCAGTGCCGGTCATGCCTCCCAGCCCCAGGCCGGACAGGATGGAAAAGCCTCCCTCGATCAGGCGCCGATCCTTCAGTCCGGACTGAAGGCAGTTTCAATTGAAACTGTGATCCGCCGTGCCTGGGATCCGCAGTTTCAATTGAAACTGCAGTCCCACCGGCGTGTCGGGACCCCGACATGCCGGGGTGTGTCGATGTCGGACACGCCGGTGGTTGTGGACAGGTTCCGGGGCCTGTGGAGAACTTCCGCAAGTTCAATGGAAATCGGACGTCGAAATTCCATTGAACTTGCGGGAGACAGCACGAAGGGCACCGCTCGGCGGTGCCCTTCGCCTTCCCCGGCCCCCTCGGTCAGGTGTGCAGTTCGAGCGTGCAGCACTTGGGGCCGCCGCCCGATTTCCGGAGCTCCGAGATGTCCACCAGGATCGGCTCGTAGCCGCGGGCGGCCAGCTGCGCGGCCAGCTCCGTCGCCTCGGTCGGGAGCACCACGTGCTTGCCGTCGGAGACGCCGTTGAGGCCCAGGCAGGCCGCATCCGCGGCGTTCGCGATCACCGCGTCCGGGAACATCCGCTCCAGCACGCGGCGCGAGCCGTCGGAGAACGCCTCCGGGTAGTAGGCGATCCGCGCGTCCTCGCCTCGCTGCAGCACGAACAGCGCGGTGTCGAGGTGGTAGTAGCGCGGGTCGACCAGGCGCAGCGACACCACTGGAACGCCCAGCACCTCCTGCGCTTCGGCGTGCGCCTCCGGGTCGGTGCGGAAACCGCTGCCGGCCAGCAGCACCCGTCCGGTCCAGGCGAAGTCGCCCTCGGCCTCGTTGATCCGGGACGGCATCACCAGGTCGCGGTAGCCGCGGGTGGTGAACCAGCGGCGGAAGTGCTCGGCCTCGGCGGCCCGCTGCGGGGCGCGGAACCGGGCGCCGAGCACCCGGCCGTCGATCACGGTGCCGGAGTTGGCGGCGAAGACCATGTCCGGCAGGCCCGGCTGGGGCTCGATGACGTCGACGGTGTGGCCGAGGCGCTCGTAGGTGCGCTTGAGCTCGTCCCACTGGATCATCGCGCGGTCGGCGTCCACCGGGGTTCCCGGATCCATCCACGGGTTGATCGAGTACTCGACGGTGAAGTACTTGGGCGGGCACATCAGGTAGTGCCGCCGCGTGGCCTGCGGCGACTGGATCGTTTGGGCAGCCTGCTCGGCGATGACCGTCATGAATCGAAATGTAAGCGGTGTCCGAAGCGACCATCAACAACGCTACGTTCGATATTTGCGGCAGAATGTTGCGTATGGACGCCTTGGATCAACGGATCATTTCGCACCTGGTGGCGGACGCGAGGGCGAGCTACGCCGAGATCGGCGCGGAGGTCGGCCTGTCCGCGCCCGCGGTGAAGCGGCGGGTGGACAAACTGCTGGACCTGGGCGTGCTGCAAGGATTCACCGCGGTCGTCGACCCGGAGGCGCTGGGCTGGGGCACCGAGGCGTTCGTCGAGGTGCACTGCAACGGCAACGTCCCGGCGCACCGGATCCGCACCGGCCTGGAACCGCTCCCGGAAGTCGTGGCGGCCTACACCGTGTCGGGGCAGGCGGACGCGATCGTGCACCTGCGCGCGGCGAACATCCACCACCTGGAAGAAGCGATGGAACGCCTGCGCTCGGTCGAGTTCGTCAGCCGAACCGTCTCGACCGTGGTGCTCTCCCGGCTGCTGGAGCGCCAGCCCCAGCCCGACTGAAAGGAACTTGTCCCCGGTGGTCGTTCTGCGTGGCGGTGCAAGTAGCGGAACCTCAGCGGCGCAAGCGCCGAAGGTGGGCTATGCGCCTGACGGCGCATCAAGGACGAAGACCGAAATGAGCGTCAGTCGCGGGCGCGCTGGCCGTTCCAGGGCTCGAAGCCGGCGATCTCGGCGTCCGCCGCGGAGCGGAACCAGACGTCGGCGACGATGTCGTCGTACTGCGGCGAGTCCGGCGAGTGGTACTGGCGGGACGCCGAGTGGCCCTTGATCATCGGGCCGGTCGTCCAGCCGCTGTCGCGCCCGGGGTGCGGGCCTGCGCCCGGCGTGCGCTGCGGCAGCGGCGGTACCGCCTCAGCAGCGCCGTCGGCATCGCCCTCGTCGGTGGCCTTGGGCATGACCTGGGTCGCCTCGGCGCCGACCGGCGGCACGTACGGCGTTTCCCGCTCGCCCTTCGACTCCACCGACTCGAACAGCGACCGCAGCTGCCCGGAGAGCTGCTCCCCGCCGTCGTCGTCCAGCTTCCCGGTCATCCGCGTTGGTTCCGGCTCCCGCTCGACCGGCGTCACCGCCGTGTCGGGCTCCGGCGAGCTCTCAGCGGCGTCCGAGTCGGACGGAACCTGCGTGACCGCGGTGTCCTCCACCGGCGCGGCGGACTCGTCGGCCTCCGGCGCGACCCAGGTGTCCGCCTCCGGCGCCTGCTCCGCGGCCGGGGAGACGCGCGGCTGCACGGCGGTCACCGCGACATCCGATGCGCCGTCCGGGCTCTCCTCGTCCCACTTGCGGAACCAGGTGTTCTCCGTGTCCTCGTCCTCCACCTGGCGCAGGCGCGGGTCGGCCCACGCGCGCGGCGGGCGGTCCCAGTCGCCGATCGGCGGCTCGTCCGGGGGCTGCGGCCGGTGCAGCAGGTCCAGCGGCTCCTGCGCGGTGCCCGGCTCGTCGTAGCCGCCGTCCTCGTCGTAGTCGTAGCCCTCGTACGCCTCGGAGTACTCGGCCAGGCGCCGCTGCAGCGGGCGGACGAACAGCAGCCAGGTGATCAGGGCGCCGAGCGCGAACGCTGCGAGGCTCCACAGCCACACCTGGGTGAACAGCCAGGTGATCACGAGAGATGTCCCTCCTCACGGGCTCCGGCGGCGCCGTTCCCGGCATACCTACCACGGAGCACCACCGCGGCGAGGCGGTGTGATCGGCTCGTGATCGCGCGCACCGGACCTCCGCGGCTCAGCGGGTCCGCGCCACCACGTAGTCGACCAGCGTCGACAGCGCTTCGCGGGCCGGGGTGTCCGGCAGCGAGGCGAGTTCCTTGCGGGCGTCGCCGGCGTATTCGTCCAAAGTGGCCCGAGTGCGCTCCAGACCGTTCGACGCGCGCAGCAGGTCCAGCGCCTCGTACACCTCGGCGTCCTCGGACAGCGGGCGCGACAGCAGATCGCGCAGCCGCGGGTCGGTGTCCGGGTCTGCCAGCGCGTACAGCATCGGCAGCGTGCTCACGCCTTCGCGGAGGTCCGTGCCCGGCGTCTTGCCGGACTCGTCGGCCGGCGAGGCGATGTCGATGATGTCGTCGGAGATCTGGAACCCGATGCCGATCAGCCGGCCGATCCGGTCCAGCGACTCGATGGTCGCCTCGTCCGCACCGGAGAACCACGCGCCGAACCGGCCCGCGGTGGCGATCAAAGAACCGGTCTTCTCGTAGATGACCTGCAGGTAGACCTCGACCGCGTCCTCGTCCGGGCCGACCCCGACGGTCTCCCGCATCTGACCGGTCACCAGCAGCTCGAAGGTGCGCGCCATGTCGCGGACCGCTTCCGCGCCGAGGTCGGCGATCAGCGCCGACGCCTGCGCGAACAGGAAGTCCCCGGCCAGGATGGCGATCGAGTTGTCCCAGCGGGCGTTGGCGCTGGTCGCGCCGCGCCGCATGGTCGCCTCGTCCATCACGTCGTCGTGGTAGAGCGTGGCCAGGTGGATCATCTCCACCACCGCGGCGGACTTGATCACCTCGTCCGCGTGCGGGTCGCCGAACTGCGCCGCCAGCAGGGTGAACAGCGGCCGGAACCGCTTGCCACCCGCCTCCATCAGGTGCAGCGAAGTCCGGGTGGCGAAGTCGAAGTCGCTCCGCACCGACTCGCGCAGCAACTGCTCCACGCGTTCGATGCCCTGCTGCACCGAGTCCGACAACGCCGAGTCGGCGATGTCGATCCCGATCCCCCTGCCCTTGATCAGCTCGCTGATCGGGTCACTCGCTGGCCTGCTCACGTCACCGTCGCCTTCGCTCCCCCAACGATCGCCCTACCGGCGTGCACTCTACGACACGAAGCCACCGACGTTCGCCCAGTCCAGCGCCAAGGTCGGCAGCACGCCCAGCAACAGCGTGACGACCACACCGAGCGTGATCGCAGCTGTCGTGAACGCACCCGGAACGCTGACGGTGGGGCCGTCCGCAGCGGGTTCGCTGAAGTACATCAGCACGATGACACGAAGGTAGAAGAACGCGGCAACCGCACTGGCCACCAGGGCCACCACGACCAGCGGGGCCATCCCGTCGGCCAGCGCCGCCTCGAAAACGACGAACTTCCCGACGAAACCGCTCGTCAGCGGGATCCCGGCGAGGGCGAACAGCAGGAAGGTGAACACCCCGGCGACCAGCGGGGAGCGCTTGGCCAGACCGGCCCAGTCGGACAGGTGAGTTGCCTCACCATCCGACCGGCGGACGAGGCTGATCACGCCGAACACGGCGATCGTGGTGAACCCGTAGGCCAGCAGGTAGAACAGCGTGCCGGACAGGCCGCGCTCGGTCAGCGCCACCGAACCGATCAGCATGAACCCGGCGTGCGCCACCGAGGAGTAGGCGATCATCCGCTTGATGTCGCGCTGGGTGAGGCCGAGCACCACGCCGATGACCATCGAGGCGATCGCGATGGCCCACAGCACGCCCTTCCACTCCCAGCTCGACGCCTGGAACGCGACCTGCAGCACGCGCAGGATGCCGCCGAAGGCCGCGACCTTGGTGCAGGCGGCCATGAATCCGGTCACCGCGGTCGGCGCGCCCTGGTAGACGTCCGGGGTCCAGGTGTGGAACGGACCGACCGAGGCCTTGAACAGCAGACCCACCAGCAGCAGGCCGAGACCGGCGAACAGCAGGGTGTCCGAGCGGTCCGAGCCGGCCGTGGCGTCGGCGATGGCCTGGAGCTTCACCGAACCCGCGTAGCCGTACAGCAGCGCCAGGCCGTAGAGGAAGAACGCCGAGGCGAAGGCGCCGAGCAGGAAGTACTTGACCGCCGCTTCCTGCGAGAGCAGGCGACGGCGCTTGGCCAGACCGCACATCAGGTACAGCGGGAGGCTCAGGACTTCCAGCGCGATGAACATGGTCAGCAGGTCGTTCGCCGCGGTGAACACCATCATCCCGCTGAGGGAGAACAGCGCGAGCGGGAAGACCTCGGTGCGCATGCCGGAAACCGCCGCAGCGGCGCGGCTCATGGTGCCCGGTCCTTCAGCGGGCCGGGACTCGGCGACGAACGCGCCGCCGGGCTCCACCGAGCGGTCCGCGATCAGCAGGATCGCGGCCAGGCCGAGCGCGAGCAGGGTGCCCCACAGGAACAGGGTCGGCGGGTCGATCGCCAGGGTGTCCGACAGCGTGGTCACCCCGGTGCCGCTGGAGCGGGCGTAGACCGCCAGCGCCACTCCCGCGACCACGATCGACACCAGGCTCAGCCCGACCTGCACCGGCCAGCGCTGGTGCCGCGGCAGGAACGCCTCGACCAGGATCGCCAGGCAGGCCGCGCCCAGCAGGATCAGGATCGGGGCGATCGCGGCGTAGTCGATCGGCGGGATCTCCACTTTCGGCGCCTGCGCGCTCAAGACACCCACTGTCAGTTACCTCCCTGCGAGGTCACGGGGTCGGTGACGCCGACCTCGCTCATGGTTGCCGCGACCGACGGGTTGATCACGTCCAGCACCGGCTTCGGGTAGAAGCCCAACGCGAGCACCAGCACGATCAGCGGGGTCAGCACGGCGATCTCGCGGGCGCCGAGGTCGGCGACCCGCTGCCGGTGCGCGCCGGGCTTGGCCGGGTCCACCACGGCACCCGGACCGCCCGCGGTGCCCAGCAGCGCGTCGCCGCGCACCGGGCCCTGCATGGTGCGCTGGTAGAGCCACAGCACGTAGACCGCGGCCAGCACCATGCCGATGGTGGCCAGCACGGTGTAGACCGGCCGGGTCTCGAAAGAGCCGATCAGCACGAGGAATTCGCTGATGAACGAATTCGTGCCGGGCAGCGACAGGGTGCTCAGACCGGCGATCAGCAGCGTGCCGGCCAGCACCGGGGTCACCTTCGCCATGCCGCCGTAGTCGGCGATGCGGGAAGAACCGCCGCGGGCGATCACCATGCCGATCACCAGGATCAGCATGCCGGTCGCGATGCTGTGGTTGATCATGTACGACACCGCGCCGGCCTGCGCCTGCGAGGTGAACGCGAAGATGCCCAGCGCGATGAACCCGAAGTGCGCGATCGAGACGTAGGCGATGAACCGCTTGAGGTCGGTCTGCCCGAACGCCTGGAACGAGCCGTAGAGCACGCCGGCCACCGCGAGCACCAGCACCAGCGGGGCGAGCTGCTGGGAGGCGCCCGGCGTCAGCGGCAGGCTGTAGCGCAGGAAGCCGAACGTGCCGACCTTGTCCAGCACGCCGACCACGATCACCGCGACCCCGATCGGCGCCTGCTGCGCGGCGTCCGGCAGCCAGGTGTGGAACGGGATCAGCGGGGCCTTGATGGCGAATGCGGTGAAGAAGCCGAGGAACAGCCACACCTGCACGCTCATCGGCGCGTCGCGCAGCACCGGCACCAGGGTCGCCCAGTCGAAGGTGCCTTGGCCGGTGACCTCCGCGCTGTAGACGTAGGCGCCGATCGCCGAGGCCAGCATGATCAGGCCGCCGAGGAAGGAGTACAGGAAGAACTTCACCGCGGCGTAGGTGCGGTGCTCGCCGCCGTAGCCGCCGATGAGGAAGTACATCGGGATCAGCATGATCTCGAACAGCACGTAGAACAGGAACAGGTCGGTCGCGGCGAACACCGCCACCGTCAGCGCCTGCTCCAGCAGCAGCAGCGAGAAGAACCCGCCGTGCGTGCGGCCTTCCGGCAGCCGCTCGCCCCAGCTGTAGCCGAGCACCAGCGGGGTGAGCAGCGCGATCACCGCGATCATCACCAGCGCGATGCCGTCCACGCCGAGCGAGAGGCGGATGTCGAACGCCGGGATCCACTCCACCGAGCTGGTGAGCTGCAGCCGCGGCCCGGCCGGGTCGTAGGCGGCCCACGCGGCGAGCGCGAGCACGAGCTCCACCAGGGAGAACCCGAGCGCGGTCCACTTCGCCGCCGGCGCGTTGCCGCGCAGCAGCGCCACCACCACCGACCCGGCGATCGGCAGCAGGATCAGTGCGACGAGCAGGGTCATCGGATCTCCTCCCGGAGCTCGCTCGGCCGACCGAGTCCACAGTGGACGTAGTTGGTCATGACGGGATCCCCACTGCCATCAGGGCGGCGATCACCACGATGCCGCCGAAGAGCATGGACAGGGCGTAGGACCGGACGAACCCGGTCTGCCAGCGGCGGAGCCGGCCGGAGGTGAAGCCCAGGATCCCGGCGATGCCGTTGACCGCGCCGTCCACGCCCTTGCTGTCCACGGTGACCAGACCGCGCGCCAGGCCGAAGGCCGGACGCACCGCGATGGCGTCGTTCAGCGCGTTGCCGCCGAGGTCGGCGCGGGCCGCGCGCACCAGCGGCGAAACCCGCACCGGGCGTTCCACCGGCACCGGCTTGCGCCCGACCACCAGCCACGCGACCAGCACGCCCAGCGCGGAGATCGCCACGGTCAGGATCGGGATCAACGCGTGCGGGATGGCGCTGTGCCCGGATTCCTGGAGCTCGCCGAGCGACGGCGTCAGCCAGGTCACCAGCCGGTCGCCACCGGCGAAGAACATGCCCGCCGCCACCGAACCGACGGCCAGCACGATCATCGGCGCGGTCATCACCGTCGGCGACTCGTGCGGGTGGAAGTCCTTGCCGTTGCCGGCCTTCAGGTCCTTCCAGCGCTTCTCGCCGAAGAACGTCATGAGCACCAGGCGGGTCATGTAGAACGCGGTGAGGCCCGCGCCCAGCAGCGCCGCGCCGCCGAACACCAAGCCGCGCCAGCCCTCCTGGCCGAACGCCGCCTCGATGATGGCGTCCTTCGAGTAGAAGCCGGACAGGAACGGGAACCCGATCAGCGCCAGGTAGCCGAGCCCGAAGGTGGCGAAGGTGATCGGCATGTACCGGGCGAGGCCGCCGAACTTGCGCATGTCGACCTCGTCGTTCATGCCGTGCATGACCGAACCGGCGCCGAGGAACAGCCCGGCCTTGAAGAAGCCGTGGGTGAGCAGGTGCATGATGCCCAGCGCGTACCCGGCCGGGCCGAGCCCGACGGCCAGCATCATGTAGCCGATCTGGCTGACCGTGGAGTACGCCAGGACCTTCTTGATGTCGTCGTAGGCGCAACCGATGACGCACCCGACCAGCAGGGTCACCGCACCGACGATGGTGACCGCCAGCTGCCCGCCCGGCGAGAGCGTGAACAGCGGGTTGGCGCGGGCGATCAGGTACACGCCCGCGGTGACCATCGTGGCCGCGTGGATGAGCGCGGAAACCGGGGTGGGGCCTTCCATCGCGTCCGGCAACCACGCCTGCAGCGGAACCTGACCGGACTTGCCGCAGGCGCCCAGCAACAGCAGCAGCGTGATGGCCAGCAGCACGCCCGGCGAGAGCTCACCGGCGCGGGCGAAGACCTCGGTGTACTGCGTGGTGCCCAGGTTCGCGAACAGCAGGAAGATCGCCAGCGCCAGGCCGACGTCGCCGACCCGGTTCATCACGAACGCCTTGGTCGCCGCCGCGGCCGCCGACGGGCGGCCCTGCCAGAAGCCGATCAGCAGGTAGGAGGCGAGACCGACGCCCTCCCAGCCCAGGTACAGCGTCACGAAGCTGTTGCCCAGCACCAGGACCAGCATCGCGGCGACGAACAGGTTCAGGTAGGCGAAGAACCGGCGCCGCTCGGTGTTGTCCCTGCCGCTGCGGCCTTCCTGGTCGTGCGCCATGTAGCCGATCGAGTAGATGTGGATCAGCGATCCGACACCGGTGATCAGCAGCACGAACACCATCGACAGCGGATCCATCCGGAGCCCGAAGTCGACCTGCAGCTCGTTGACCGGGATCCAGGAGAACATGTGCAGTTCCCGGATCTGCCCGGTCGCCGGCATCCCGGCGATGGAGGAGAACAGCAGGAGGCCGTAGACGAAGGACGCGATCACCGTGGCGCAACCGAGGACGTGCCCCCACCCGTTGGCCCGGCGCCCGGCGACCAGCAGGACCAGCGCGCCCAGCGCGGGGAAGGCGACCAGCAGCCAGGCGCTCTCCTGGACCGCACCGGCCGCGCTGGTCACGTCCGGGTTGGTCCCGGCGAGGAAGGCCCCGGTAGTCATCATTGCCGTCACCACGCGCCCTCTCAGTACTTCAGCAGGTTGGCGTCATCGACCGAGGCCGAGCGACGCGTCCGGAAGATCGACATGATGATGGCCAGGCCGACCACCACCTCGGCCGCCGCGACCACCATCACGAAGAAGGCCATGACCTGCCCGTGCACCGAGCCCTCGATGCGGGCGAAGGTCACCAACGTCAGGTTGACCGCGTTGAGCATCAGCTCGACGCACATGAACACCACGATCGCGTTGCGCCGCACCAGGACGCCGACCGCGCCGATGGTGAACAGCAGCGCCGACAGCAGCAGGTAGTACGTGGGGGTCACTGCCGGACCTCCTCGGATGGGGCGTGCTCGGACTCGTGGCCGTTGTTCGACCCGTTGGTGCGCGGCTCCGCCGCCTGCTGCTCGGGCACGTCGGGCGACTCCTCGTGGTGCCCGGCGGTCAGCGCGTGCGGGTCGGGCCCGGCGGTATCTCCCGCAACGGCCCGGCGTTCTTCGCCGAGCCGGTCGGCGGGCAGGTTCTCCAGCAGCTCGGACAGCGACTCCGGCGCCACCGAACCGTCCGGCAGCAGCGCGGGGACGGCCACCGAGTTCGTGGTGGCGTACACGCCGGGGCCGGGCAGCGGCGACGGGCGGGCGCTGCGGAAGCGGGCGTTGGCGCGCTCCTTCTGGCTCAGCTTCGGACCGCGTCCCTTGCCGCCGTAGGCCAGCACCATCGCCCCGACCGCGGCGGTGATCAGCAGCGCCGAGGTCAGCTCGAACGGGAACAGGTACTCGGTGAAGATCAGCCGACCGAGGCCGCCCGCGCCACCGCCCTGCGGCGTCCACGGGTTCAGCGGTGCGGCGACCGGCACGTCGACGAGCGCCCGGGCCAGCCCGGACACCAGCAGCGCGGCCAGGCCGATGCCGCCGATGCCGGCCCACAACCGTTGCCCGCGGAGGACTTCCACCACCGAGTCGGAGGAGTCGCGGCCGACCATCATCAGCACGAACAGGAACAGCATCATGATCGCGCCGGTGTAGACGATGATCTGCGTGAACCCGAGGAACTGGGCGCTCTGCGCCATGTAGAGCACGCCGAGGCACAGCATCGTCAGCACCAGGAACAGCGCGGAGTGCACCGCGTTGCGCGCGAAGACCATGCCCAGCGCGCCGACCAGCGCCAGCGGCCCCAGGATCCAGAAGGCCGCGGTCTCACCGGCACCGATGGTGGCGCCCTGCGCCTGCACCAGGAACTGCGCGGTTTCGAGGGTCATCTCCCGGCCTCCTCGTGCCCGGACTCGACCGTCTCCTCCGCCGGGATCCCCCGCTGCCGGGCGAGCTCCGGACCGCGGACGTAGTAGTCCTGCTCGTCCTCGCCCAGCCGCATCGGGTGCGGAGGCTGTTCCATGCCGGGCAGCAGCGGCGCCAGCATGTCTTCCTTGGTGTAGATCAGGTCCTGGCGGTTGTCGTCCGCGGTCTCGTACTCGTTGGTCATCGTCAGCGCCCGCGTCGGGCACGCCTCGATGCACAACCCGCAACCGATGCAGCGCAGGTAGTTGATCTGGTAGTCCTTGCCGTAGCGCTCACCGGGCGAGTAGCGCTCTTCCTCGGTGTTGTCCCCGCCCTCCACGAAGATCGCGTCGGCCGGGCACGCCCAAGCGCACAGCTCGCAGCCCACGCACTTCTCCAGCCCGTCCGGGTGCCGGTTGAGCTGGTGGCGGCCGTGGAACCGCGGCGCCGGGATCTTCTTGACCTCCGGGTACTCCTCGGTGACCACCTTCTTGAACATCGTCGAGAAGGTGACGCCGAAGCCCTTGATCGGATCAAACATTCCCATGCGGCGCCTCCTCGCCCTCCGCACGCTCGACCTCGCCCGCGGCACCGGAGCGCACCGGGGTGGGGCGCGGCGGGGCCTCGGGGACCTGCAGGTCCAGCGGCGGGATCGGGTAACCGCTGCCCGACAGCGGCACTTCGTCGGTGTCCTTCTCCGGACGGCGGTCCGGGATCAGGAACGTGGCCACCAGCAGCACCGCGATCACGACGGCGCCGCCGATGAGGAACTGCTGCGTGGTGACCGCTTCGTCGTTGCGCACCGCGCGGATCACCGTCACCGCGATGATCCACAGCAGGCTGCAGGGCACCAGCACCTTCCAGCCCAGGTTCATGAACTGGTCGTAGCGGAGGCGGGGCAGCGTGCCGCGCAGCCAGATGAAGAAGAACAGGAACGCCAGCGTCTTGCCGAGGAACCACAGCACCGGCCACCAACCGGTGTTGAGCACCCCGTCGCCGATCATCGACAGCGGCCACGGTGCGTGCCAGCCGCCGAGGAACAGCGTGGTCGCCAGCGCCGAAACGGTGACCATGTTGATGTACTCGGCGAGGAAGAACAGCGCGAACTTCAGCGACGAGTACTCGGTGTGGAAGCCGCCGACCAGCTCGGACTCCGCTTCCGGGAGGTCGAACGGGGCACGGTTGGTCTCACCGACCATCGCGATCACGTAGACCACGAAGCTGAACGGCAGCAGGAATGCGAACCAACCGTTGGTCTGGGCGTCGACGATGCCCGAGGTGGACAGCGTCCCCGAGTACATGATCACCGCGACGAACGACAGGCCCATCGCGATCTCGTAGGAGATCACCTGCGCCGCCGAGCGCAGCGAGCCGAGCAGCGGGTACGGCGACCCGGACGCCCAGCCGGCCAGCACGATGCCGTACACGCCGACCGACGCGCAGGCCAGCACCACCAGCAGGCCGACCGGCAGGTCCACCAGCTGCAGGGCGGTGCGCTCGCCGAAGATGGTCACCTCGGGGCCGATCGGGATCACCGAGAACGACACCAGCGCGGGCGTCGCCGAGATCACCGGGGCCAGGAAGTAGACCCACTTGTCGGCCAGGACCGGGCGGATGTCCTCCTTGAACGCCAGCTTCAGGCCGTCGGCCAGCGACTGCAGGAGGCCGAACGGGCCGGCCCGGTTCGGGCCCGGCCGGTGCTGCATCCGGCCGATCACCCGGCGCTCCGCCCAGATCGTCAGCAGCGTCATGACGACCAGGAAGACGAAGATCGCGACGACCTTCAGCAGGATCA
>NZ_JAQGLA010000069.1 GCF_027853915.1 Saccharopolyspora oryzae | reverse complement strand
CTGTTACGCACTCACGACCCAGCTGCCGATCTTGCCGAGGCAGATGGGGGTGAGGGCCAGCGTTCCGTCGATCGCGGTCAGCGCAGCCATCCCCACCAGTCCGGCCGGCACCCGTCGGGCCCGGTAGCGGTCGGCGAGCACCAGGTTGAGCCCGGCTCGAACAGCCATCCACGGCCATCGGGGGCGTCCCAGCAGCAGGCCCGGGGCGAGGGCCAGATCGATGATCCCGATTCGCTTGGCGAACTTCGGGTCCAAGCCGAGCGCTTTGCCCGCTGGCCCCGGAGCGGCGGTCAGTCCGACGCCCATGCCCAGGGTCACCACCCCGACGACGTCGGCCAGCCGTTCCACCTCGATGCGTTTCACGGGCACATGATCGTCCGGCCTGGCGTGCGGGGGAAGGTCTGACGTCCTCGATCCGGCGGGACCGAGGTCAGCTGTCCTTGCGCCAGACGTAGGCGGCGGAGATCGGGTGGTTGCGGAAGCGCTCCCACTTCGGCTTCACCTCGAGCCAGGCCTCGTCGATCAGGCCCTCGTGCAGTTCCGCCAACCGCCAGCCGGCCGCCAGCGCGGCGGAGACGTGGTCGCTGATCAGGTGCACGTTCGTGGTGATCGCCAAGGACTCCCCGGCGTCGTTGGTGTAGTGGGTTGGCATCCCGGAAGCCATGATGAAGTGCGGGTGGAACGCGACGAGCACGAACGCGGCCTTCGGCGCCGCGATCCGCCAGGCCTCCCGGTAGAACGGTCCGAGATCGGCCAGGTGCTCGTCGACGAGCGAGGAGATCACCAGGTCGTAGGCGCCCTCGTCGAGCCCGGTGGCGGTGACGTCGGCTTCCGCGAGCCGGTCGTGCGCCCCGCGCCGCTCGGCCAAGGCCAGCATCTCCGGAGTCAGGTCGACGCCGTCGATCGCGGGAACTCCCTTGCCCCGCAACCACTGCCCGGTCCGCCCGGTCCCGCAACCGAGGTCGGCGGCGCGCCCGACGGCGCTCCAGTCCGGATCCCGCAACCGCTCCAGCAGCCGCAGATCCATGACGTCCTCGACGGTGTCCTCGTACTTGCCGACCCACTCCCCGTACCCGGTCCGAACATCGACGGTCCGATACCCGCGCGCGTCAAACCCGCTGAAATCCATGCGCCCGATTATTCAGCCACCCCAGCACCGCCGAAACTGATTTTCCGCCGCCCGATTTCCGCAGGTCAGGCATCGTGAGTGGAGTGGGGTGCCAGAGCACCCCGAAGTACTCACGAACCGGGCCCGCTGTCGGACCGCGGCCTTACGCTGCCGAGGCATTCCAAGTCGGGATGACGGCGTCTCGCAGGTGTGCCGCGGAGCTTCGAGCAGGCGCGCTCCGAGGTGCCGTGCGCTGGAAAGGAAGCCCCAACTGACGCGAACTTCCTCGTCCCTGCCACCGGATCGGAGGCTGAGGTGGATCTAGGAATCCTGCTGGCGTTCACCGGTGCGGCGTTGGTGATCGCACTGGTGCCCGGCCCGGACATGATGTTCATCCTGGCCAACGGGATCTCCTCCGGGCCGCGCGGAGGTGTGGTGGCCGCGGTGGGCATGTCCACCGGCGTGGTCGTGCACACCGCCGCGGCGGCTCTCGGCCTGACGGCGATGTTCCAGGCGGTACCCGCCGCGCTGGAGGTCGTCCGGATCGCCGGGATCGCGTTCCTGCTCTACCTGGCCGTGCAGTCGCTGCGGTCGTCGGCGCTGCCGGACGTGCGGGGAGCGCCGACCAGGTCGATGCGCCGGATCTACGTCCTCGCGGTGCTGACCAACGTGTCCAACCCCAAGGTGATCCTGTTCTACCTGGCGTTCGTCCCGCAGTTCGTCTCGGTGGCGGCGCCCTGGCCGGTCCCGGTGCAGCTGCTCGCCCTGGGCGGGCTGCTCGTCGCGGTGGGCATCTGCGTCGACGCCGGAGTCGGCCTGGCCTCCGGCTGGCTGTCGAGCCTCCTGGTCAGCCGGCCCGGCGTCCAGCGCTGGCTGGACCGAGCAGCAGCCCTCCTCTTCGGCGGCCTCGCCCTCCGCCTGGCCACCGAAGACCTGCGCTGAACACGGCGAAAGGGCACCCCCTGACGGTCAGGAGGTGCCCTTTCGCGCGATCGGTCAGCAGCAGCGGGAGCCGGGGGTGGCGTCCTGGCGATCGACGTGGCGCCGCCAGAACTCCCGCTCGCCGAGCGGTTCTTCGCCGGGGTGGTTGCGGCGGTGGTGGTCGAGGTAGCGCTCGTAGGCGTTCTCGCCGACCACGCCGCGCACGATCTGCCAGGCCGTGCGGGCGGTGCCGCGCAGCTTGGTCAGGACCGTGGTCGTCATGTGCTCGCCCCGGCCTTCTCCGCCTCCAGCTCCTGCTGGATGCGGCGTTCCTCAGCGGTCGGGATCAGACCGGACGGGGCCCACAGCTCCGACTTGACGTACGGGGCCTCGGTGGTCGGCAGCAGCTCGGTCGCGCGCAGCGCCTTGATCCAGACGCGGACCGCGTCCACCAGCACGATCACGATCAGCACCGCGAACAGGACGCTGAGCACCCCGTCCACCGTCGAGTTCACGACGACCTTCTGCATCTCCTCAGCGGTGTGCGCCGTGCCCTTGCTGGTCTCCCCGGCGTCCAGGGCCGCCTGGTAGGCCGCGCGCTGCGCGAAGAAGCCGATCTTCGGGTCGGCGGAGAAGATCTTCTGCCAGCTCGCGGTCAACGTGACCGCCACGTCCCAGGCCAGCGGGATCAGCGTGACCCACGCGTACTTGGCCCGCCCCGCCTTGATCAGCAGGGTGGTGGCCACCGCCAGCGCCACCGCCGCCAGCAGCTGGTTGGCGATGCCGAACAGCGGGAACAGCTGGTTGATGCCGCCCAGCGGGTCGTTCACGCCGGCCCACAGGAAGTAGCCCCAGGCGCCGACGATCACCGCGCTGGCGATCCAGTTGCCCGGCCGCCAGCTCACGTCGCCGAAGCGCTTCCAGACGTTGCCCACGGTGTCCTGCAGCATGAACCGGCCGACCCGGGTGCCGGCGTCCACGGTGGTCAGGATGAACAGCGCCTCGAACATCACCGCGAAGTGGTACCAGAACGCCTTCATCGCGTCCCCGCCGATGACCTGCGAGAACACCTCGGACAGCCCGACGGCCAGGGTCGGTGCGCCGCCGCTGCGGCCGACCAGCGTCTCCTCGTCCACCGCGGCCGCGGCCGCCGCCAGCTGCTCGGGGGTGATCTGGAAGCCCAGCCCGGCCACCGCCTGCGACGCCGACTCCAGGGTCGAGCCGAGGGCGTTGGCGGGCATGTTCATCGCGAAGTACAGGCCCGGGTCGATGATGCAGGCCGCGGCCAGCGCCATGATCGCCACGAACGACTCGGTCAGCATCGCGCCGTAGCCGATGATCCGGACCTGCGACTCCTTCTCCAGCATCTTCGGCGTGGTGCCCGAGGACACCAGAGCGTGGAAGCCGGACAGCGCACCGCAGGCGATCGTGATGAACACGAACGGGAACAGCGAGCCGGTGAACACCGGGCCCTTGCCGTTGAGCGCGAAGTCGGTGATCGCCTCGGTCTTCATCACCGGCAGTGCGATCAGCAGCGACACCGCCAGCATCGCCACGACGCCGACCTTCATGAACGTGCTCAGGTAGTCGCGCGGCGCCAGCAGCATCCACACCGGCAGCACCGAGGCGATGAAGCCGTAGATGATCAGCGCGAAGGTCAGCTCGTTGCCGGAGAGGGTGAAGAACCCGGCCAGCGCCGAGTTGGCCACCCAGCTGCCCGCGACGATGCTCAGCAGCAGCAGGGCGACGCCGATGACCGAGGTCTCGACGATCTTGCCCGGCCGCAGGTAGCGCAGGTAGAAGCCCATGAACAGGGCGATCGGGATGGTCATGCCGATGGAGAAGGTGCCCCACGGGGAGCCCTTCAGCGCGCCGACCACGACCAGCGCCAGCACCGCCAGCAGGATGATCATGATCGCCAGCACCGCGATCAGCGCCGCGACACCGCCCACCGGGCCGATCTCCTCGCGGGCCATCTGCCCGAGGCTGCGGCCGTTGCGGCGGGTGGAGAAGAACAGCACCACCATGTCCTGCACCGCACCGGCGAAGATGACGCCGACGATGATCCAGACGGTGCCCGGCAGGTACCCCATCTGCGCGGCCAGCACCGGGCCGACCAGCGGGCCCGCTCCGGCGATCGCCGCGAAGTGGTGGCCGAACAGCACCCGGCGGTCGGTGGGCTGGAAGTCGGTGCCGTCGTTCAGCCGCTCGGCCGGGGTCGCGCGGGTGTCGTCGGCCTTGAGCACCTTGTAGGTGAGGAACCGGGCGTAGAAGCGGTAACCGATCGCGTAAGAGGCCAGGGCCGCGAAGACCAGCCAGGCCGCGGAGATCTCCTCGCCCCGGCTGAGCGCGATGATGCCCCAGGCGACCGCACCGACGATCGCCACCACCACCCAGATGGCGATCTCCTTGGGAGTCATCCTGCGTTTCCGAGCTGTGCCACCGCTCGGCGCCGTGTTCGTTGCCACCGTCCTCGGACTCCATTCCTGCGATTCCGCCGCGCGAGTGTGAGGTGCGCAGCACGAACGAGGATCTGCGCGCGCGTGCGGAATGTCCAGTCCGTGGCCCGGAAGTAACCAGGATGTAAGCGACGCCTTGTCACCGCGCCCCCGGTGGGGCCTGCGTTGCCCCGTCTGGCGGCGGTGACCTGCGGGAAAGCGCCACGAGATGATCTTCGACGACTGCATCGGTAAACTCCGCCGCCGTTGGGGTGCCGCCGAGTCGGTAACAAGTGGGAACCCGGCCGCAACCATGGAGGGGGTCTTGCGCGTCGTGCAGAGATGTGACGGTGTCGATCGCATTGCCCGTGACCGCCTGGCCGGGCGACGGGCTGGCGGCAATGGATGAACTGACGAGCAAGCTGACCGATCTGTACCAGGAGCATTACAAGCAACTGCTGCGCATCGCCGTTCTGCTGGTGGACGACCGGGCCTCCGCGGAGGACATCGTCCAGGACGCCTACGTGCGGGTGTTCGACTCGCGAGCGCGGCTGCGCGACCCCGACAAGGCGCTGGCGTTCCTGCGGCAGGCGGTGCTCAACCGCGCGCGCTCGATGCTGCGGCGGCGGCTGGTGGCCAAGAAGTACCAGCCCAAGATCGCCACCGAGGACCGGCAGCCGGACGACACCGGGCGAGGCGTCGACCGCGCGGTGCTGGCCGCGGCGCTGGCGAAGCTCCCGCGCCGGCAGCGGGAGGCCGTGGTGCTGCGCTACTACTCGGATCTCAGCGAATCCCGCACCGCCGAAGTGATGGGATGCAGCCAGGGAGCGGTGAAGTCGTACTGCTCGCGGGGCGTTTCACGACTGTCCGAGCTGCTGGGGGAGCGGGTGTGAACGACAGCAACGGCACGCGGGACGTGGATCTGGTGCGCGCGCAGCTGCACCGGCTGGTCGACGACGTCGAGCCCAAGCCCGACGCGCTGCCCAAGATGCTCGCCAGCGCACGACGACGGCAGAAGTCCCCCCGGCGCCCCTGGTTCGCGGCGATCGGCCTGGTCGCCGCGGCGGCGGTGGCGCTCCTCGTGGCGGTGCTGGTCCTGCCGGGGCAGCAGACCACGCAGGTCAGCGCGCACCCGAACAGCTACCTGGCCGCGCCGGAGCCCGGCGTGATCGCCTCGTTCGACATCTTCTCCGGCCGGCAGAACGGCGTGCTCTCCGACGACGTCGCAGGGGCGGATCCGGCGGTGCTGGCCACCGACCGGAACCGGGTGCTCGCCCTGACGTCCACCGCGGACGGAGAACGGCTCGTCGAAGTGGTCCCGGGCGGCGAGCAGCGGGTGCTGCCGGTGCGGATCGGCGACGCGCGGCTGCTGACCGCCGGTGGCGGGAAGATCGCCTACCGGGACGGTGACGCCGTCGTCGTGCTGCGCGGTGAGCAGCAGCAACGCATCGCGCTGCCCGCAGGCACGCGGGTGGACGACCTCGCCCTGTCCGACGACGGCCGGCTGGCCCTGGTGGCCGCGGAACCGGGCCGCGATCAGGCCGGCGTCCTGGTGCTCGCGCCCGGGGCGACCTCGCTGGACGGGCGCGTCGAAGTGGTGCCCGACGGCTGCGGCCCGGTGGCGGTCACCTGGACGGGGCGGGACATCGCCGCGCTCGAGTCGCCGACCTGCGATGCCGGTCAGGCGCGGGTGGCCACCTTCGACGCCAACGGCCGCAAGCTCGGCGCCGGAGTGCCGTTCCACGCCCCTGAGCTGGCCGCGGGTGCTGTCCGGTTGTCCGCCGATCCGCTGGGGCGGTTCCTGGTCTCCACCAGCGGCCACGGGCAGTGGCTGGTCGACGGTTCCGAGGTGCGCCCGATCCCACCGGCGTGCAGCGCCGACGGGGTCTGCGCCGACGGACCGGGCACGTTCTGGAGCTGATCACGCTCCGCGATCCGGACACGCCCCTGATCTGATCAATACCGGCTCGCCCGGTCACCGCTGACCGACCATCGGTCCTGCCGCCGACACCGACGACAGGGGTGGATGTGCAAGCGCGACAAGAGGAACTGGCGCGGTTGTACCGAGCAGCGCTGGACCGCCCCCGGTGGCAGCAGGTGCTCGCGTTCGCCGTGTCGCTGTGGGCGCTGGTCTGGATCCTCGGCCAGTTCGTCCTGGCGGAGGAGAGCCCGAGCGCGCTGGACGTCCTCGGCCACTTCGTCGCGCGGCTGGGCATGACCACCGGTGAGTGGGCCGAGCGCCTGTCGGCGGCGTGGCAGAGCGGTGGTGGCGCGCTCGCGGTGCTCGGCGGTCTGCTGTGGGCGGCGACCACCGAGCGCGGCCAGGTGCCCGCCCTGCTCGGCTGGGTCGCGGTCATGATCGGTGCGGAACGCCTCGGCTACCAGCCCGCGGTGCTGCTGGCCGTGGCGACGATGGTCTGCTTCGTGGTGGTGCTGTGGGTGGCGTCGCTGACCAGCGTTCGGTTCGTGGACCGGCATGCGGTGCTGCTGCCGCGCGACGTCGTGCGCGCCGGGGTCACGGCGGCGGCGCTGTCCGCGGTGGTGCCGCTGTTCGCCCCGGCCTTCTTCCTCAACCGGCTGAGCAGCCCGTACGTCACGAAACCCCCGCACCGCCCCCGCATCCCCGAGCAGACCACGCCCGCGGACGCCCGCGAACCCGAGCTCAGGGGCGGGGAGTGAGGCGCAGGCCGCGCTCGGCCAGGGCGCGCAGACCCACGTCCTCCGGGGAGGAATCGCGGTGCCGCCAGATGGTCTGCACGATCCGGACCTCGTTCCCGCTCTGCTGCACGACCTGCGCGGCGTTGTCGAAGCTCTCCGGTCCGCCCGGCCAACCCCGGCCCTCGGCCACCAGGTCGGTGACCCCGCCGGTGCCGGGTTCGTCGGCCAGCGCCCGGAGCTCGCCGGCGGCCTGCTCGTCCGGCAGCTCGACGATGGTGACCGACACCGCGGCCGGCCGGCCGGACACCTCGGTGTCGAACACCGCGCGGGTCAGGTTCCGGCAGGGCCGCTGCTCGAACCAGCGCTGGACGTCGCCGAAGGCGTGCGGGGCGCAGGTCTTCTCCTGATCGGTCACCTGCTGCGCGAACTCCACCCCGTCGACCCGCTGGACCGCCGCGGCGGGCTGGTGCGGGGCGGCGGTCGAGCCGCCGACGACCCACCACGCGATCAGCGCGCCGCACAGCACGACCAGCACCGCCGCGGCCGCGATCAGGCCGGTGCGACGGGAGGTCGAGCGCGCGGTCGACGGTTCGGTGAGCTTCGGGATCAGCATCGTGTCCGCCGTGGCCAGGTCGGTCTCCGGCGATACCGGGAAGCCCTCCTCGACGAGCTCGTCGAGGCTGAACGGGCTGTTCCCGGCGAGCACCTGCAGCAACTGCTGGGCCGGTTCGACCGGGCAGGACCGCTCGTAGGTGGCCAGCTCGCGGGCGGCGGCCAGGATCGAGGTGGTGTTCGGCGAGACCACCCGGACGCCCCGGTGCAGGTCGGTGGTGGGCTGGGTGACCTGCCCGGCGTACGGGCCGACGACCACGACGGCGGCGACCGGCAGCGGTTCCAAGCCGCGGGACTGCAGGCTCCGCGCCAATGCGGCAGCGGACTCGAGACCTTCCAGCCCGGGGTTGACCGCGCCTTCCGCGCGCACCAGCGGCCAACCGTCCACAGTCCACGGTGTCTGCAGCGGGGCTTCGACCTTCAGCGCCGGTTCGGCCAGATCCACCCCGAGCACCACGACGATGCCGCGCGGCAGCACCACCACCGCGTCCAGCGCGCGGGGAGCACCCGGCGGCCGGGCGCCGAACACCGCGAAACCGCCCAGCACCGAGCTGCCGGCACCCCACGCGGAGATGGCCGCCCGGATGTCGGCGCCGACCTCGGTCGGATCCGTACCGAGCCGCACATGTCGCATGAGGACACCTCCCGTCCCGCAGTCCGGTGAGCACGCACCTGTTCGCGTCCCAGACGTTAGTCGGGCCGTCCCGGGGTTGTCGCGGAGATCCAAGATTCGTCCGATCGAGTGGTATCCGCCACGTGTTCGACGGTGCTCCGGCGCTGCCGCCGAGCGCTGCCGGAACTCGAGGAGACCCCCGGGATCTGCGGTTACGCCTGATCGGAGCAGCGTGCGACGGCCGGACCCCGGCGGCTCGAAGCGCCGCGCCTGCTCAGCCGGACGCGGTCTTCTGGTGGCGCAGCGCACGACGGGCGATGCAGAATGGCGCCGCAATCTGGTGATCGTCGGGTTCGCGAGGTCGTAGGGGAAGACGTCCCTCGTCGAACAGCGGAGGTCAGCAGTGAGCACCCGTGGCAGCGACCGTAACCACACCGCTGGTGTGGTCTACGTCCACTCGTCGCCGTCTGCGGTCTGCCCGCATGTCGAGTGGGCGATCTCTGGCGCACTCGGCATCCGGACGGAACTCCGCTGGACGGCACAACCGGCAGCCCCAGGGCAACTCCGCGCGGAGTGCAACTGGACAGGTGAGCCGGGTACCGGCGCGCGCTTGGTGACCGCGCTGCGAGCGTGGCCGATGCTGCGCTTCGAAATCACCGAAGACCCCAGTCCCGGGATGGACGGGCAGCGCTTCTGCCACGCCCCCGGTCTGGGCCTGTGGCGTGCCAGCACGAGCGCCAACGGCGACATCGTGGTCAGCGAGGACCAGCTGCGCACCCTCGCGGCCAACGCCAAGGGGTCGGAAGCGTTCGCGCACCGCGTGGAGCAGCTCCTGGGCGCGGCGTGGGACGACGCGCTCGAACCGTTCCGCCGGGCCGGGGACGGCGCCCCGGTCACCTGGCTGCACCGCGTCGGCTGAGCGCCGATCTGATCGGAACCGGTCTCGGCCCTGATCGGGTTGTGCGAAGCTTGTGGCCGTGCGTTCTTGGGTGAAGTGGGGTCTTCCTGTCTCTGTTCTCGCGCTGCTGGCCGGTGGTGGCGGCGGGGTGCTGCTCGCCGAGACGTACTACCGCGAGCCGGCACGACCGCAGGCGGAGCAGGGCGAGGACGTCGCCCAGTCGGTCGAGAGCCCGGAGGGCGTGGTCTACATGCCCGGGGCTCTCGAGCACCCCGATCAGCGCGAGGTCCAGCGGTTGCTGGACGACCACTTCCGGTCGATCAACACCCGCAACTACGACCTGTGGAAGTCCACAGTGGTCCGGAGCAAGTGGGACGAGCTGCCCAAGGCCAAGTGGCTCACCGCCTACGGCACCACCGACGACCTCGACATCGCCGTGCACCGGATCGACCCCGGCCCGGACGGATCGCTGCTCGCGCTGCTGACCTTCAAGAGCTACCAGACGCCCGACGCCGCGCCGCCGGACATGCCGGTGGGGTGCCTGGACTGGAACCTGGTGTACCCGATGGTCGTCGACGAGTCCGGCAAGTCACTGCGCCTGGACACCAGCAAGTTGCCCAACAGCGCCCTGCGCAAGCCCTGCGCCGGGTGACCCGCTCCGGCGGTACTCCTGCGGACTGGCGCCGTACCGCCGCTTGAACGCGTTGCTGAGCGCGAACGCGCTGCCGTAGCCGACCTGCCTGGCGACCGCGCCGATCGTCGCGTCCGATTCGCGCAGCAGATCTGCGGCCAGCGCGAGCCGCCAGTTCGTCAGGTACGTCATCGGCGGCTCGCCGACCAGCTCGGTGAAGCGCCGGGCGAAACCCGCTCGCGAGACGCCGCAGCGCGCGGCCAGCCCGGCAACGGTCCACTGGGTCGCCGGGGCGTCGTGCATGAGTTGCAGCGCTCGCCCGGCGATCTGGTCGCACTGCGCGCTGTACCAGGCCGGGGTGCGGTCGGGAGAACCGGCGAACCAGGCCCGCAGCGCGGCGATGAGCAGCAGGTCGAGCAGCCGGTCCAGCACTGCCTCCTGGCCCGGCGCGTTCTTGCCGATCTCCGCGGCGAGCAGGTCGACCAGCGGGGCGGCGAGGGATTCGTGCCGGACCACGGCGAGTTCGGGCAGCTCGGTGAGCACTCGGTCGCTGATCTCGCCGACCACCTGGTAAGTGCCGGTCAGCAGGGTCGTCGTGCCCGCGGTGCCCGCGCCCCAGGTGCGGACGCCGAGGTCGGAGAGCCCGTCGAGCGGTGCGCCGCTCGGGCTGGTGCAGCGCTGGCCCGGGTGGATCACGGCCTGCCACGGGGTTTTCGGATCGTCGGCGACGGTGTAGTGGCCCGGACCGCGCACCAGCGCGACGTCGCCGGGCGAGAGCAGCGCGGGCTCGGATCCGTCCGGCAGCACCCATGCCGAGCCGTGCACCAGTGCGACCAGCGTCAGCGGCGCCCGGTCCTGGATGCGCAGCGACCAGGGCGGTTCCAGGATCGAGCGGAGCAGGAAGGCGCCGTGCGCCCGCGGTCCGTCGAGCAGCCCGGCCAAAGTGTCCACGCCATGACCTTATGGCTCAGCACCCCGGTGCAGGTCCGCAAATTCAATGGAAATTGGAGGTCCGATTTCCATTGAATTTGCGGACCTCCGGAGCGGGGTTGGACGTTCGATTATGGGATCTAGCTCTTCGGCTATGGGGAGTCCAGTCGATCACGACTTTGCTGGGGGCATGTCCGACAACGAACTGAAGTCAGTGCTCGTCCTCGGTGCCACTGGCCGGACCGGTCGCCGGGTCCTCGATCGCCTCTCCGCCCTGGGACGGCCGGTGCGCGCCGGATCCCGCTCCGCCGCACCGGCTTTCGACTGGACGGATCCCGCCGGCTGGCCCGCCGTGCTGGCCGGCGTCGACGCCGCGTACGTGTCCTACCAGCCGGATCTCGCCGTTCCCGGGGCTGCCGAGGTGGTCCGCGAGTTCGCCGAGTTGGCCGTGCGCAGCGGGGTCCGGCGGCTGGTGCTGCTGTCCGGCCGCGGGGAGACCGGTGCGCAGCAGGCCGAGGCGGCGGTCCGCGCATCCGGTGCGGAGTGGACGGTCGTGCGCGCGGCCTGGTTCCAGCAGAACTTCTCCGAGGACTTCCTGGTCGAAGCCGTGCGGGCCGGGGAGGTCGCGCTGCCGGTCGGTGCGGTGGGGGAGCCGTTCGTCGACGCCGACGACATCGCCGACGTCGCGGTCGCGGCGCTCACCGCGGACGGGCACGCCGGGCAGACCTACGAGGTGACCGGGCCGCGGCTTGTCGGCGACCACGTCCACCTCGACCTTCGGGTCGAGCTTCTCGAGGTTCCGAGTAGCCGGGATGACACCGTTCTGCAGCGAGAGGATCGTCGCGATGCTCTCCACCGCTCCGGCGCCGCCGACCAGGTGGCCGAGGGAGCCCTTCGGCGCGGTCACCACGGCGCCGTCACCGATGGCGGCGCGCACCGAGTTGGCCTCGCCGACGTCGCCGACCACGGTCGACGTCGCGTGCGCGTTGACGTGCCCGATGTCCGACGGCTCCAGGCCGCCGGTGCGCATCGCCTTGCGCATCGCCGCGATCTGGCCGCGACCGTCCGGCGGGCTGCCGGTGATGTGGTAGGCGTCGGAGGTGATGCCCACGCCCGCCAGCCGGGCGTAGATCCGCGCGCCGCGCGCCTTGGCGTGCTCCGCGCTCTCCAGGATGACCACCCCGGCGCCCTCGCCCATCACGAACCCGTCGCGGTCGACGTCGAACGGGCGGGAAGCCCGCTCCGGGTCGTCGTTGCGGGTGCTCAGGGTCCGGGCCTGGGCGAACCCGGCGATGGTGACCGGGTGGATGCAGGACTCCGCACCACCGGCGACCACCACGTCGGCGTGCCCCTGCTGGATCATGTCGAAGCCCTTGGCCAGGCCTTCGGCGCCCGAAGCGCAGGCCGACGCGGGGGAGTGCACCCCGGCGCGGGCCCGCAGGTCCAGGCTGACCATCGCGGCCGGACCGTTGGGCATCAGCATCGGGACGGTCAGCGGCGAGACCTTCCGCAGCCCGTACTCCTCCAGCAGGTCGTCCTGCTCGAGGAGGGTCTTCGGGCCGCCGATGCCGGTGCCCAGCGCCACTCCGAAGCGGTCCGGGTCGACGTCCTCGGAGTCGTCGGTGGGCCGCTCGAAACCGGCGTCCGCCCACGCCTCGCGGGCGGCGATGACGGCGATCGCCTCGCAGCGGTCCATCCGCCGCAGCTGCACGCGCGGCAGGACCTCGGACGGATCGACCGCCAGCGGCGCGCCGATCTTGGCGGGCAGCTCGAAGCGGTCGACCCACTCCTCCTCGAGGCGCTTGATGCCGGTCGCGCCGGTCAGCAACCCGTCCCAAGTGGACGCGACGTCGCCGCCCAGCGGCGTCGTCGCGCCCAGCCCGGTGATGACGACTTCGGTCGTCATGCGTTCTTGGCGATGTAGTCCACCGCATCACCGACGGTCTTGAGGTTGGCCAGCTCGTCGTCCGGGATCTTCACGCCGAACTTGTCCTCGGCCTGCACGGCGATCTCGACCATGGACAGCGAGTCGATGTCCAGGTCGTCGACGAAGGACTTGTCGACGGACACGTCAGCGGCGTCGACACCGGCGACCTCTTCGACGATGCCGGCCAGACCCTTGGTGATTTCCTCGTTGGACACGGGTGTTTCCTTCCTGGTACTTGCGTTCCTCACCGCCGGCCTGCGGCCTGCGGCAGCTGGGGGTCAGGGGCAGACGGCGACCTGGGCGGAGTACGACAGCCCGGCCCCGAAGCCCACGAGCAGCATCACGTCCCCGCTGGAGATCTCCCCAGCACCCCGCATGTGGTCGATGGCCAGCGGGATGGACGCGGACGACGTGTTGCCGGAGTAGACGATGTCACGCGCGAGCACGAGGTCTTCACGCGCACCCTGGCTCTGCAGCTTCTTGGCGATGGCCTCCACGATCCGCAGGTTGGCCTGGTGCGGCACCAGGACGTCCACATCGGACAGCTTCAGACCAGCGGCTTCGACCGCGCGAGCGGCGACCGGAGCGATCTGGGTGGTCGCCCACCGGAAGACCGCCTGGCCTTCCTGGTAGATGTACTTGCCGTCGCGCAGGTAGATGGTGTCGACCAGGTCACCGGCGCTGCCCAGCGCGCTGGGGCCGATCTCGGGTTCGTCGGACGGGCCGACCACGGTCGCACCCGCGCCGTCGGCGAAGATGATGCAGTTCCCGCGGTCCTCCCAGTCGATCCACTCCTGGAACCGCTCGGAGCCGATCACCAGCACGTTCCGGGCCGAACCGGCGCGCACCGCGTCCGACGCGACGGACAGCGCGTAGACGAACCCGGCGCAGGCGGCGTTGACGTCGAAGGCGCCCTGGGCCTTGATGCCGATCTGGTCGGCGACCTGGGCCGCGGCGTTGGGGATGCCGCCCGGCATGGTGCAGGTCGCCACGATCACCTGGTCGATGTCGGCGGGCGTGAGACCCGCGTCGGCGACGGCCTTGGAGCCGGCCTCGGCGGCCATGTTCACCACGGTCTGGTTCTCGTCGCCGAGGCGGCGGTGGACGATCCCGACGCGCTGGCGGATCCACTCGTCGTTGGTGTCGACCAGCTTGGCCAGGTCGTGGTTGGTGACGATCCGGTTGCCCTGGGTGCTGCCGAAGCCGAGCAGGCGGGTGCCCGCCGGAGCGGCGTTCTGGGCGATGCGGGGCTTGGTCACTCGTCGCTCCCGAGCAGTTCGGCGACCTTGTCCAGGTCGGCGGGGGTCTTCAGAGCGACGGTCTTGACGCCCTTGAGTTCGCGGCGCACCAGGCCGCTGAGGGTGCCTGCGGGCGGGAGCTCCACGACGGCCTCGACGCCCTGCTCGGCCAGCGTCGCCATGCAGCTGTCCCAGCGGACCGGGCTGGTCACCTGGGAGACCAGGCGGCGCACGATCTCGGCCGCGTCGGTGACCACCGCGCCGTCGGCGTTGGACAGCAGCGGCAGCGCGGCATCGCTCGAGCTGACCTGCTCGGCGTGCTTGGCCAGGGTGTCCTGCGCGGGCGCCATGAAGCGGGTGTGGAAGGCACCGGCGACCGGCAGCGGCCGGACGCGGGCCCCGGCGGGCGGTTCGGCGGCGAGCTGCTCGAGCGCGGACAGGCGGCCGGCGGCCACGATCTGACCTGCGCCGTTGCGGTTGGCCGGGTCCAGGCCGAGGTGCTCCAGGTGGGTCACCACGTCGTCGGCTTCGCCGCCGAGCACGGCGGACATGCCGGTCGGCTCCAGCGCGCATGCCGCGGCCATCTCCCGGCCGCGGACCGCGGCCAGCGCCACGGCGTCATCGGAGCTCAGCGCACCGGCGACCGCTGCGGCGGCCAGCTCGCCGACGGAGTGCCCGGCGACCGGGGTGCCCTCCGGCACGGTCACGCGGCGGCGCAGCTCCTCGGCGGCGATCAGCGACAGCGCCACCACCAGCGGCTGGGTGACCGCGGTGTCCTTGATCTCCTCGGCCTCCGCGGTGGTGCCGAGTCGGATCAGGTCCAGGCCGGTCAGCTCGGACCAGGCGCCGAGGCGTTCGGCGACGCCGTCCAGCTCTAGCCACGGGTTGAACATCCCTGGGGTCTGGGACCCCTGTCCAGGGGCGAGAAGCGCGATCACCCTTGCTACTGAACACGCCGCGGTGCGATCGGAGTGATGCCGGGACGGACGAAGTCCGGAGCGCAAAGTTGTGGGGTGTCTACAAGCGCCGAACGTGCCCGGCCCGGTGCGGGGGTGAATCGTTGTCGGGCGTGTCCGGTCGGTGACTCGCCGGTCAACGGCGGTAAACCCCTGGTACCGGGCGTGACCGCGGTGTCACCAGAGGCCGTGCGCCTTGGCCAGCCTGCCGACCGCCAAGCCCACCCGCAGCACGTGCGCGTCGCGGGCGTTGGAGGGCGTGCGACCGGTGAGTTCCGCCACCCTGCGCAGCCGGTACCGGACGGTGTTGGGGTGCACGTACAGCTGCCGCGCGCAGTTCTCCAGCACGCCGCCGACCTCGAGGTAGGTGTCGACGGTCTCCATCAGGGAACCGCCGGCGTCCACCAGCGGCAGCACGATCCGCTCGACCAGCTGCCGCTCGGCCTCCGGGTCGCCGGCCAGCGCCCGCTCGGGCAGCAGGTCGCCGGAGGGCACCGGGCGCGGTGCGGTCGGCCAGGCCACCACGGCCCGCAGCGCGGACATCGCGTCCGCGGCCGAGCGGTGCGCCTCGGCCAGGCTCGGTGCGGTCGGTCCGACGACCACCGGGCCCTCGTCGAACGCCTCGGACAGCCGCAGCGCCGTCTCCTCGGTGGACCGGCCGTCTTCGGTGCTGCCGAAGACGAGCACCAGCCGGGAGCCCTGCACGCCGAGCAGCACCGGGCAGCCGACCCGCGCCGCGCGGCTGCGCACCTGGTAGACGATGGTCGGCGGGTCGTCGGACGGGGCGTTGCCGACCAGGACGGTCGCCTCCGAGGAGGGCTCCCAGCCCAGCGCAGCGGCCCGCGACAGCAGTGATTCCTCGGCGTCGCCGCGCACGATCCCGTCGACGACCAGCGCCTCCAGCCGCGCGTCCCACGCACCGCGTGCCTCGGCGGCGGCAGCGTAGGAGGTCGCGGCGGCGAAGGCGATCTCGCGGGTGTAGCGCAGGATCGACTCGGTCAGCAGGGTGCGCTCGTACTGCTCGTCGGCCAGCTCCGGGAGCTGCTGCTCGAACACGTCGATCGCAACCCGCACCAGCTCCAGCGTCTGCCGCAGGCTGACCCAGCGGGACAGGTCGCGCGGGGCGGCGCGGAACGCCTCGGCGGTCAGCCGGATCGCCTCGGTCGGGTCCTGCAGCCAGGCCACGAAGTTGGACACGCCGGTCTGGGTCACCAGCAGCACGCTGGCGCGCTGGTCGGCGGGCAACCGGCGGAACCACGGCAGCCGCTGCTCCATCGCGCTGACGCTGGACCCGGCCAGCCCGCCCGAAGCGCGCTCCAGGCGGCGGAGCGTGGCGGCCGAGATCTGCCGCTGCGTACCGGTATCCCGCTCACCTGCGCGTTCGGTACTCATGACTCCAGAATCGCACGCCGTCGATCAGCGGTGGCGGGCACCGGTTCGCCGGTGCGGGCGGGCTCACATCCCCGGCTGCGTTGACCCCGGGTGATTTTCTTTAATCCATTCGGGGAATCAATTCCCCCTTTCGAGTCGGGCTTTCGGTTTGTCGATTCGCCGACTAGAGGAAACGATCACCCACTAACGTCGCCCGTCGGCTTTTCCGAGGTGAAATCGTGGATACCTTGCAAACAGGGCTGGCCCAGGCCTGGGCCGCCATCGCCACATTCGTGCCGAAGCTCTTCATGTTCCTGATCATCCTGCTCATCGGATGGCTGATCGCCAAGGCGATTTCGAAAGCCATTCAGGTGCTCTTCGTGCGGCTCGGGTTCAACCGGCTGCTCAAGCGCGCCGGCCTGGCCGACATGACGGCCAAGTCGCAGGTCGATCTCGGCGGCCTGCTGATCAAGGTCGTCTACTACTTCGTCCTGCTGATCTTCCTGCAGCTCGCGCTCGGCGCCTTCGGCCCGAACCCGGTCAAGGACCTGATCGACCAGATCGTGCTGTTCCTGCCGCGCGTGCTCGTCGCGATCGTGCTGGTGCTGGTGGCCGCCGCGGTCGGCCGCGTGGTCGGCGACCTGGTGCGCGGCGCCCTGGGCGGCCGCCCGATCGGCGGCGTGCTGAGCAAGATCACCTTCGGCTTCATCGTCGCCCTCGGCGTGATCGCCGCGCTGAACCAGATGGGCATCGCGCTCACCGTGACCACCCCGATCCTGGTGACCGTGCTGGCCACCATCGGCGGTGTGATCGTCGTCGGTGTCGGCGGCGGTCTGATCGGCCCGATGCAGCAGCGCTGGGGGAAGTGGCTGAGCGGCGTGGAAGCGCAGTTCGGCACCGCCAACGGCAGCAAGAAGAACGGCGCGGAACCGGCCCCGGAGCCGACGAATCCGCACACCAGCGGACTCTGATCCGCCGGAAAGCCGAATGGTCGGGACTCACCCGTTGGGTGGGTCCCGACCATTTTCACGCACTTGGCCGTGGTCGCCCGGATTCGATGGCGACACCATGGAGGAACGGATCAAGCCAGGAGAGTGATCAGGTTGGCATTGCCCCTCGTCTGGCTGGCGGACGCGCTGCGCGCGGCAGGGCTGACGGTGGTCGAAACCGACGGCTGGCGGGAGCGCACCGCCACCTCGGGGCCGCAGCCGGCACCGGTCGGCGTGCTCGAGCACCACACCGCCACGCCTGCTTCTCGTGAGGACCCAGCACCGAGCGTTCAACTCTGCATCGACGGTCGCCCCGACCTGGCCGGACCGCTCTGCCACGCGGTGATCGGCTTCGACGGGGTGGTGCACATGATCGCCGCCGGCCGCGCCAACCACGCGGGCGAGGCGAAGGCCTCCGGTCCCAACCCGGAAGGCGACGGCAACACCCTCTACGTCGGCTTCGAGTGGGACTACCAGGGCGTCGACCAGGGGCCGAGCCCGGAGCAGTACTCGGCGGCGCTGAAGGCGACCCGCGCGGTGCTCGACCACCTGGGCCGCCCGATGGACGCCGCGCGCGGTCACAAGGAGACCAGCACCACCGGCAAGATCGACCCCGGTCACGTCGACATGGACCGGTTCCGCGCCGATCTCGGGAACAAGGACCAGGAGGACCAGATGACCCCGGACCAGGACGCGATCCTCCGGCGGCTGGAGCAGGAGCTGCTCGGCCCGCGCGGACCGAACGGCGAGATCCAGGGCTGGCACACCGAGGTCGGGCCGCGCACCGTCGTCGCGATGCTCGTCGACCTGGTGAACACCGTGGTGGGCAAGCAGCAGGCGCCGCAGATCCCGGCGCAGGCGGGGGCCGCGGACCCGGAGGCGATCAAGAAGGCGTTCCAGGCGATGCCGCCGGACCAGGCGGCACCGCTGCTGGCGGAGCTGGTCCGGATCCAGCAGGCCCGCCAGCTCACCCCGGAGCAGCACGCCGCCCAGCAACCCCAGCAGTAGGGATCAGGACGAGAGCCCCCGTCGTGCCGACCAGGTGCGGCGGGGCTTCTTCGTTCGGGGAGCCGCTCAGCGGATCAGACGTCGCGGGCGGTGCGGCGCTGGGCTCGCTTGTCCCGCTGGTCCAGCAGCCGCTTGACCAGCGCGGGCTGCTGCTTCAGGGCTTCGGGCTCGTCCAGCAGGCGGTTCAGCCGCTGGTAGTAGCGGTTCGGGGAGAACCCGAAGCGCTCCTGGATGACCCGCTCCTTGTTGCCCTGGTACTGCCAGTGCTCGAGCTCGAACGCGAGGATGGCGTGATCGGTGTCGTTCATCCGGCGTCCCCTCCTCGAGCTGCTGATCGAGTCTACCGGCGCCTGCACGCCTGTTCGATCGGCCATCCGAGGGCGTTGCTCACACCGCCGCTCCCGCACCCCTGCGGCGCATCGAGAGCAGGAGCCCGGCCAGCGCTGATCCGGACAGCAGCACCACCAGCCCGCACACGCCCGGCCAGCCGAAGTGCGCGAAAGCCCGCACCCCGAGCCAAGATCCGGCGCTGCCGCCGAGGTAGGCGCAGGTCATGTAGGCCGTGTTGAGCCTGCTGCGGGCTTCCGGGCGCAACGCGTAGATCCGCACCTGGTTGGCGACCATGCCCGACTGCATCGCGACGTCGAGCACCAGCGTGCCCAGTACGAGGGACACCAGTCCCACCGCCCCGCCGAAGCTGCCGACGGCGAGCAGCGCGGCCGACGTGATCGTGCCGATCGTGCACACCAGGTTGACGGCGTCCGGACCCCGCCGATCCGCTTGGCGACCGGCGATCGGAGTGCAGACCATGGTCGCCGCGCCGACCACCGCGAGCGCTCCGACGGCCGGTGCGCCGAGCCCGTAGACCGGACTGGTGAGCAGCAGGGCCACCCCGGTCCAGACGGCGGTGAAGCTCCCGAACACCATCGCCTGGTAGAAGCAGGAACGCCGCAGTTCGGGCTCGGTGCGGAGCAGCCGCAGCGATTCGCCGAGCAACGCCGGATAGCGCTGCGCCGACGGAGGTTCCGTGCTCGGCAGCGCGCACGCCAGGACGACGGCCACGATCAGGACGAGCGCCGCGGACACCAGGTACGGAGCCCGCCACCCGAGCCACTCGCCGAGCGAACCGCCGAACGCGCGGGATAGCAGCATCCCGCCGATCGACCCGCTCAGCAGCGTCCCGATGACCGCGCCGCGGCGGCGCTCGCCCGCCAAACCGGCGGCGAACGGGCTGATCAGGGGTGCGATCACGTTCGTGGTGCCGATCAGGGCGCTCGCCGCCACGAGCGGTGGCAGCGCGGGAGCCGCTGCGGCGGCCAGCAGGCCGAGGCCGGTGATGGCGAGCAGCGACGTGATCAGCAGCCGGTGCGGGACGCGGTCGCCGAGCGGCACCAGCAGGAAGATGCCGATCGAATAGCCGAACTGCACGGCCGTCGCGACCATGGCAGCCGCGTCGACGGGGACGCCCAGGCCGGTGGCGACCAGGGGGCTGATCGCCTGCGGGAAGTAGATGTTGCCAACGCTGATCCCGCAGGTCAGGGACAGCAGCAGGACGAGAGCGCGGTTCATCGGTCGAGCCCGTGGTCACGTGGGGCGTCGGATCTGCGCACCAGGAGAAGATCCAGGGCGCTTCGGTCGCCGTGCAACCGGTTTTCGCGCCAGGAGCCGATGTGACGCGACGCACGTATTGGCGCGGGAACAGATCAGCAGGCGCACGATGTTGCGCAGAACGAACGAAGTCGTGCGCTCCGGGGCTCGGTGAAAATCCGAACCGGCGGTAACAGTCCGCGAACCGGCGCCTCGCCCCGCGAGGTGTCGGCCGATCCGGTGGAATTCCGGAACCGACGGTGAAAGTCCGGATGAGAGGCAGCGCACGGGTCGACCGGAGTAGGGCTGTCGGTGTCGGCAGGTGTCCGCTCCGGGCTGCCCGCATACCCCGGTGCGCACGTCGCAGGTGGGAGGAGCGGGCGTGCAGGCTGTCGCGGAATGGGTGCTCGGCAACGGGATCACCGTGCTGGGCCAGCAGATCTCGTGGGCGGAACTCGTCGGGCAGCTGTGCGCCCTGGCAGTGGTCTTCCTCGCCCAGCGCAGGACCTTGGCTACCTGGCCGGTGCAGGTCTCGGCGACGGTGCTGCTGTTCGCCGTCTACGCCTCGGCGCACCTGGGCGGGCTGGCCGTCCGGCAGGTGATGATCCTGCTGATCTCGATCTACGGCTGGTGGGCGTGGAACCGCCGCAGCGACCCGGTCTACGGCGTCGTGGTGCGCAAGGCCTCCGCCGTGGAGCGGCTCGTGCTGGTCGGCGCGCTGGCCATCGGCACGTCCGCGTTCGCATTGCTGCTGTCCGCATTGGACGCCTCGTGGGCGCCGTGGCCGGACTCCTGGATCTTCATCGGCACTCTGGTCGCGTTCTGGGCGCAGGGGCGCGGTCTTGTCGAGTTCTGGCTGGTCTGGTTGGCCGTGGACGCGGTGGGCGTCCCGCTGCAGATCGCGTCCGGCCTGCACGTCAGCGCGGCGATCTACGTGGTCTTCGCGGCCCTGGTGATCCACGGTTGGTGGAGCTGGAACCGCACGGCCCGCGTGCAACGCGCTCGGCAGCGCGTCGCCGTGGAGGCCTGAAGGAACACGAAAGTGCCTTCACCGCTTGACTCCTGACGTTCGGCGGTGGTGGATGCGAGTCGTCGCACATCGCCGAAAGGGGTCGAAATGGGGCGTCTCGCGCGCAGCGCGGTGGTTCCGCTGGCGGTCGGTGCTCTGCTGGTGACGCCGGTGGCGTCCGCGCAGGAGCGGACCGCTGCACCGACGACGGGTTTCGAGCAGACCGACGGCAGCCGGTGGACGACACCGGAGGAGGAGACCGAGTTCCTGCAGGCCGTTGACGAGGCCAGCCAGCAGGTTTCGGTCGAGCAGATCGGCAAGACCAAGCAGGACCGCCCGCTGCGGTTGGTCCGCGTCGGCGCTCGGGGAGCGCGCACCGCAGTGCTGTTCACCTGCTCGCAGCACGGCGACGAGCCCTCCGGCCGCGAAGCCTGCCTGGGCACCATCCGCGATCTCGGGCTGTCCGAAGACCCGGAGGTGCGCAAGTTCCTGAGCACCACGAGCGTGCTGTTCGTGCCGAACGCCAACCCGGACGGCAACGTCGCCAACACCCGCGGCAACGCCGACGGCGTGGACATCAACCGCGACCACATCGCGCTGAACACGCCGGAAGCGCAAGCCGTGGCGGAGGTGATCCGCGACGAGCGGCCCGACGTGGTGCACGACCTGCACGAGTACGGCGCCAAGCCGCCTTACTACGTCAAGGACCTCCTCGCGCTGTGGCCGCGCAACCTCAACGCCGCCGAAGGCGTGCACGACGAGTCGGAGCGGTTGTCCGAGGAGTACGTCCGGCCCGCGGTCGAGGACACCGGGTTCTCCACCGGCATCTACGGCATCTGGACGGACCCGGAGACCGGTGAGCCGATCAAGCAGGTCGCCGGCGACGGGCAGGAGCGGATCCTGCGCAACACCATCGGCGTCAAGAACGCCCTCGGCCTGCTGGTGGAAACCCGCGTCGACCCGCTCACCGACGAGGAGAAGACCGATCCGGCGGTCAACAACCGCCGCCGCGTCGACTCCCACCGCACCGGGGTCGCGGCCACGTTGCGGATGATGTCCGAGCGCCGCGGTGAGATCGCGACCGCGACCGCCACCGCCCGGCAAGCGGGTCTGCTCGGCCAGGGGCCGATCTACTTCGACGGTGCGGACAACGAGGCTCCGAGCCAGGTCGACGAGAACCCGCCTTGCGCGTACGGCCTGACGGCGGACCAGTTCGGTGCGGTGCGCGACAAGCTCGACCTGCACGGCGTGCGCAGCACACCCGGCCCGGACGGCGGGCGAGTGGTGCCGATGCGCCAGGAGGCCCGCTCGCTGGTCGCCCTCCTGCTCGACTCCCGCGCGCAGTTCCACATCGCCGAAGGCCGACCGCTGTCCTGCTGAGCCGTCCGGTGCTCCGCCGAGCCGCAGTTTCAATTGAAACTGCGGATCTCGTGAGGGGCCAGGCGCAGTTTCAATTGAAACTGCGGTCCACGGAGTGAGATGGGCGGAGCCGGTCAGAGCCTGCTGATGACGGCTTCGGTGACGCCTTCGGTGCCGCATTCGGGGGTGCCGTCCGGCCGCACCCGCACGGCACCTCCGGCGTATGCGGACTCGACCGCCGCCTCGATCCGCCGTGCGGCGGCGGTGGCCCCGACGTGTTCCAGCAGCATTGCTGCGCTGCGGATTTGCGAGGTCGGGTTGGCCCGGCCGGTTCCGGCGAGCGACGGGGCGCTGCCGTGCACGGGCTCGAAGTAGGCCGCGGTGCCGCCGATGTTGCCCGACGGGCACATGCCCAGCCCGCCGACCGTCGCCGCACCCAGGTCGCTGAGCATGTCGCCGACGAAGTTCTCGGTGACCAGCACGTCGAAGTGCGCCGGATCGGCCACCAGGTCGTGCGCGGCGGCGTCGGTGTAGCGGTGGTCCGCTTCGACGTCCGGGTACTGCACGGCGATCTCGTCGAAGATCGCGCGGAAGAACGCGAAGCTGCGCAGCACGTTGCTCTTGTCCACGCAGGTCACTCGCTGCACGCCGTCCTTCGGCGCACCGGAGCGCTTGCGCGCCAGCTCGAAGGCGAACCGGACGATCCGCTCGACGCCGACGCGGGTCATGAGCAGCTGATCGCTGGCCGCGTGGTCGTTGCGCACCCCGCTGCCGCGCGAGAGGTACAAGCCCTCGGTGTTCTCGCGGACGATCACGTAGTTGATCGGTGAACCGGTCTCCCGCACGCCCGGCAGCAGCCGGACCGGCCGCACGTTGGCGTAGGTGTCCAGCCCGTTGCGCAGCACGCCGCCCAGCACACCGGCCTCCGTGCCGTCCGGATGCCGCACCTCGGGCAACCCGACCGGACCTTTCAGCACGGCGTCGTAGGTGGTCCGGAACCGCTCCAGCGCGCCTTCGGCCAGCGGTGCGCCGGTTTCGGTGAAGGTCCGCGCCCCGCCGGGTTCGTCGACGAACTCGATCGAAATCCCGTCGGCATCCGCCGCGGCGGCCAGGACCTCCCGTGCGCTGCCCACCAGTTCGGGGCCGATTCCGTCGCCGTCGATGCATGCCACCCGCATCCGGGCAGTATGGATCATCCGGACAGCAGTGTTCACCCGGTGGCCATGCGCGAGCTCCGGCCGCGACGGCTCCGACATGACTACCGGGTGCTGCCGTACGTCTCGAAGCCGGGCGCCCCGGCGACGACGGCGGCCAGCTTCGTCACCCAGGACCGGGACCCGGGCCTCCACGCGGTCTGACCCGCGGGGGCACCTCCGCTGCGGAGGTGCCCCCGCGTTCCGCTCGATCAGGCGAGGCCGGAGTCCGACGTCTGCGGTCCGGCGGCCTGGACGTCGTCCAGGCGGTAGCGGCGGGTCGCCTCGACGACCGCGGACCTGTCCACCTGGCCGGTGCGCGCCAGCGCGGCCAGCGTCGCGACCACAGTGGACTCCGCGTCGACCAGGAACACCCGTCGCGCGGCCGGGCGGGTGTCGGAGAACCCGAACCCGTCCGCACCCAGGCTCACCATGTCGCCCGGTACCCACGGCCGGATCAGGTCCGGCACCGCGCGCATCCAGTCGCTGACCGCGACGACCGGCCCTTCGGCCTGCGACAGCGCTCGCGTCACGTGCGGCACCTGCGGTTCGGCCTCCGGGTGCAGCAGGTTGTGCCGGTCGGCGGCCTCGGCTTCGCGCCGCAGCTGCGACCAGGACGTCGCCGACCACACGTCGGCCTGCACGCCCCACTCCTCGGCGAGCATCTGCTGCGCCTTCAGCGCCAGCGGCATGGTCACGCCCGAGGTGAGGATCTGGGCCTTCGGCCCCTCCCCGCCGGGAGCGGCCTGGTAGCGGTACAGGCCGCGCAGCAGTCCGTCGACGTCCAGACCGGACGGCTCGGCCGGCTGCTGGTACGGCTCGTTGTAGATGGTCAGGTAGTAGAAGACGTTCTCGGCGTCCTCGCCGTACATCCGCCGCAGGCCGTCCTTGACGATGTGCGCCACCTCGAACGCCCACGCCGGGTCGTAGGCGACCACCGCCGGGTTCGTCGCCGCGAGCAGCTGCGAGTGCCCGTCGGCGTGCTGCAGGCCCTCACCGGTCAGCGTGGTCCGCCCGGCGGTCGCGCCGAGCACGAACCCGCGGGCCATCTGGTCGGCGGCGGCCCAGAAGCCGTCACCGGTGCGCTGGAAGCCGAACATCGAGTAGAAGATGTAGATCGGGATCATCGGCTCGCCGTGCGTGGCGTAGCTGCTGCCCGCCGCGGTGAACGACGCGGTCGACCCGGCCTCGTTGATGCCCTCGTGCAGGATCTGCCCCTGCTCGCTCTCCCGGTAGGCCAGCATCAGCTGGTAGTCCACCGGCGTGTAGAGCTGGCCGAGCGGGTTGTAGATCTTCTGCGACGGGAACATCGAGTCCATGCCGAACGTGCGCGCCTCGTCCGGGATGATCGGCACGATCCGCGGCCCGATCTCGGGGTCCTTGGCGAGGTCCTTGAGCAGCCGGACGAACGCCATCGTGGTGGCGACCTCCTGCTTGCCCGAACCCCGCTTGATCACCTCGTAGACCTTGTCGCCGGGCAGCACCAGCGGCTTGGCCTTGGTCCGCCGCTCCGGCAGGTACCCGCCCAGCTGGCGGCGCCGGTCCTGCAGGTACTGGACCTCCGGCGCGTCCTGGCCGGGGTGGTAGTACGGCGGCAGGTAGGGGTCGAGCTGGTCGTCGGAGATCGGGATCCGCAGGCTGTCCCGGAACTGCTTCAGGTCGTCCAGGGTCAGCTTCTTCATCTGGTGGGTGGCGTTGCGGCCCTCGAAGTGCGGGCCGAGGCCGTACCCCTTGATCGTCTTGGCCAGGATGACGGTCGGCTGGCCGTGGTGCTCGGTGGCTGCCTTGTACGCCGCGTAGATCTTGCGGTAGTCGTGCCCGCCGCGGCGCAGGCCCCAGATCTCGTCGTCGGAGAGGTGCTTGACCATGTCCTTGGTGCGCGGGTCGCGGCCGAAGAAGTGCTCCCGGACGAACGCCCCGTCGTTGGCCTTGTAGGTCTGGTAGTCGCCGTCCGGGGTGGTGTTCATCAGGTTGACCAGCGCGCCGTCGCGGTCGGCGTGCAGCAGCGCGTCCCACTCGCGGCCCCAGATCACCTTGATCACGTTCCACCCGGCGCCGCGGAAGAACGCCTCCAGCTCCTGGATGATCTTGCCGTTGCCGCGCACCGGCCCGTCCAGCTGCTGCAGGTTGCAGTTGATCACGAAGGTGAGGTTGTCCAGACCGTCGTTGGCGGCCACCTGGAGCAGACCGCGCGATTCGGGCTCGTTCATCTCGCCGTCGCCGAGGAACGCCCACACCCGCTGCTGGCTGGTGTCCTTGATGCCGCGGTCGTGCAGGTAGCGGTCGAACCGGGCCTGGTAGATCGCGTTCATCGGGCCCAGGCCCATGGAAACGGTGGGGAACTCCCAGAAGTCCGGCATCAGCCGCGGGTGCGGGTAGGACGGCAGTCCGCCGCCGGGACCGGCGTGCGAGTACTCCTGGCGGAACCCGTCGAGCTGGTCGGCGGACAGCCGGCCTTCGAGGAACGCGCGGGCGTAGATGCCGGGGGAGGCGTGGCCCTGGATGTAGAGGTGGTCGCCGCCGCCGGGGTGGTCCTTGCCGCGGAAGAACCAGTTGAACCCGACCTCGTAGAGGCTGGCCGAGGACGCGAACGACGAGATGTGGCCGCCCACGCCGACGCCCGGGCGCTGCGCGCGGTGCACCATCATCGCCGCGTTCCACCGCATCCAGGCCCGGTAGCGGCGTTCGGTCTCCTCGTCGCCGGGGAACCAGGGTTCCTGCTCGGTGGCGATGCTGTTGACGTAATCAGTGCTGGTCAGCGACGGGACGCCGACGCCGCTCTCGCGGGCTCGCTGCAGCAGGCGCAGCATCAGGTAGCGCGCTCGTTGCTGCCCGTGGCCCGACAGCACCGAGTCGAAGGACTGCAGCCACTCCTGGGTCTCCTCCGGATCGATGTCCGGCAGGTGGGAGGCGAGACCGTCCCGGATGACCCGAACCCGCTGGGTGGGGGCGGCACCGGAGTCGTTGTTGAGCGGGGACAAAGGGAACTCCTCGACTGCGTCGTGGCGGTGGCGGGGTGTTCGAACAGTGACTTCGAACACTGTCATCGTCCCCCATTTCGGCCACCGATGCGCACACCTGCGGCGGCCGTGCCGCGAACCAGGCTTTTGGTGGTGGATTTCCCGGTCTACAGTCAGTGGCCTGACCGCTGCTGCGGCGTGTCGTGCCGCCAGCAGTTGCGCCGATGGTGGTTCGCAGTGTTCGCTATCGGCCATATCTGGAAGACGTGCGGCACCACGCGGGTGTCGCACCTGTGCATTGGAGGAGTGAGCAAACCGTGGTCGCCGCGGGAGACGCCGGTAAAGGCGAAGCCGACGTCGCCGAGAGGCTCGACATCGAGCCCGAGATGGTTGTTCAGGAAATCGGCTGGGAAGAGGATGTCGACGATGATGTCCGGGCCGCGATCGAGGAACGTTGCGGGAGCGAACTCCTCGACGAGGATGCCGACGAAGTGGTCGATGTCGTGCTGCTGTGGTGGCGCGAAGACGACGGCGACCTGACGGACACGCTTCTCGACGTCATGACGCCGCTGTCCGACGACGGGGTCATCTGGGTGCTGACCCCGAAGACCGGCCGGGATGGATCGGTCGACCCGGCCGACATCACGGAGGCAGCGTCGACGGCGAACCTGGCCCAGACGGCCAACGTGACCGTCAGCGACAGCTGGAAGGCAACGAGGCTGGCCTACCGGTCCAGCAAGGCCAAGCGCTGACGATCGACGAGTTCCAGCACGTGGGCACCGGTGGAATCCATCGGTGCCCACGTGCGTCTCGTCGGTGTAGGTTCGGCGGTGACAAGGTCACGTCGAACAGGAGGGTTCGCCCATGACGGTCGAGGTCGGTGCGCAGGCGCCGGACTTCACTCTGCCGGACTACAACAAGGAAAAGGTCTCGCTGGCCGATTTCCGCGGCAAGAAGAACGTCCTGCTGGTCTTCTACCCGTTCGCGTTCAGCGGGGTGTGCCAGGGCGAGCTCTGCCAGGTCCGGGACGACCTCAGCGATTTCCAGAACGATGACGTCCAGGTGCTGGGCGTGTCGGTCGACTCCCCGTTCGCGCTGAAGGCGTGGGCGGACAAGGAGGGCTACACCTTCCCGCTGCTGTCGGACTTCTGGCCGCACGGTGAGATCGCCAAGGCCTACGGCGTGTTCAACGAGGCGGCCGGCATGGCCAACCGCGGCACGTTCTTGATCGACACCGAGGGCAAGGTCCGCTTCGCCGAGGTGAACCAGCCGGGCGAGGCCCGCGACCAGAACGTCTGGAAGAAGGCTCTGGCCGAACTCACGGCCTGATCCGGTTCTGGAGGTGGCCGACCGGGTGCCCGGATCGCCCGAACCGACGGGTAAGGTGTCGGCGGTGATCAACCGGGCCCCCGGCCCGGCCGGCCACCACCCAGGGCGCATAGCTCAGCGGAAGAGCACTTGCCTTACAAGCAAGGGGTCGTAGGTTCGAACCCTACTGCGCCCACTCCTTCGATCTGGTGTTGATTCGGATCGAGCGCCCCCGCGACTTCTTCCACCGGTTGGGCGCCGATGCCGAGGTCGGGTTGCTCGCCACCCACTGCTCCTGCACCTGGATCCACGAGTACGTCTTCCCGGGCGGGATGCTGCCCTCGCCGGAAGAGGTGGGGGAGCGGTCGCCAGGGGTGATGAGACCGCCTTCGCGCAGCTCTACGACCACATCGCGGACCCGGTGTTCGGCCTGGTGCAGCGCATCGTGCTCGATGCGGCGCAGTCCGAGGGGGTCACGCAGGAGGTGCTGGTGACCTACCACCGCGGGTACACCTACCGGCAGGCCGCGGGGCTGTGCGGGACGGTCTGATCAGCCTGCGCGACTGCTTGGGGTGGCTCGACGAGCACGGATCCGGCGACTGGTGCCTGCGCGGTGGGCGCCTCGACGACGTCGTGATGCCGCTGCCTGCCTGAGCACCCGTCCCGACCGGCATGGATCAGCTGGAGGCAGGACATGTTCGCCGAGATGCGGTGCTCGAAGCGGGAAGCTGTCGCCGCCGCAGCGGTTCTCATCGGCGCAGTGCTGGTGGTCGCGGTGATCGGGTCGATTGCCGCGGCCACGTCCGCCGAGCAGTACGCGTCGCTGCAGCAACCGCCATGGGCCCCGCCTCCGTGGTTGTTCGGCCCGGTGTGGACGGTCCTGTACGCCTTGATGGCGGTCGCCGGGTGGCGTGCTTGGTGCGCCGGGCCGGGCCGGTCGCGAGGCCCCGCCATGGCTTGGTACGGGGTGAACCTGGTGCTCAACGCTGCGTGGACGCCGTTGTTCTTCGTCGCGGGCCAGCGCCCGTCGGCGTTGTTCGAGATCGTCCTGCTCGACGTCGTGATCGTGGTGACTGCGGTGCTGTTCTGGCGGCGAGATCGGTTGGCGGGGGTGCTGCTGTTGCCCTACCTGGCTTGGACGCTGTTCGCCACGGCGCTCAACGCGTCGATCGTGGCGCTGAACTGACCGCTGGCGTCACGGTTGTCCGCGGTCGGCGCGGAACTGCGCGTTGGCCGCGTCGACGTCGACGATCGGGGCGGGATAGCCGAGGCGGTCGAGGTCGGCTGGGTCGATGCGCCGCGGGTCGTGCAGCGCCTTCGCGGGCAGGCTGCGCAGTTCCGGGACGTAGCGGCGGATGTACTCGCCGGTCGGGTCGTACCGCTCGGCTTGGCGGACGGGGTTGAGCACCCGGTTCGGGCGGGTATCGGTGCCGGTGCCCGCCATCCACTGCCAGTTCATGTTGTTGTTGGCGATGTCGCCGTCCACCAGCAGGTCGAGGAAGTGCTGGGCACCCAGGCGCCAGTCGAGGTGGAGCGTCTTGGCCAGGAAGCAGGCCGTGATCATCCGTGCCCTGTTGTGCATCCAGCCCTCCGCCGCGAGCTGGCGCATCCCGGCATCGACGAGGGGAACGCCGGTGCGGCCGTCGCACCACGCCCGGAACGCCTCCGGGTCTTCGCGCCACCGATCGCCCCTCGGGCGGTAGTCGCGGTGGCTGGACGCGGGGCGAGCGGCGAGCACCTGGTGGTGGAAGTCCCGCCAGGCGAGCTGGCGGACGAAGGCGCGCTCGGGTTCGCTGTTCCCGGCCCGGTCGACGAGTTCGACCGGGGATACGCAGCCGAAGTGCAGGTACGGCGACAGCCGCGACGTCGCGTCGCCGGCGAGGTCGTCGTGTCCGCTCTCGTACTCCGCGATCCCGTCGGCGAACCACTGCCGCGCGAGCTGCCGACCCGCGGACTCGCCGCCGGTCGGCAGCTCCGGCGACAGCTCCCCGGGGCAGAGCTCCTCGCGGGCGGGCAGTTTGCCGGTCCGCAGCCGAGGCATCCGCAGCGCCTCGGGCATGGCCGCGACGCGTCGCATCGGCGCGGCGGCCCAGCGGCGGAAGTACGGGGTGAACACAGCGAAGTGGTCTTTGCCGCCCGGGACGAGGTCGCCCGGTGGGTGCGCGGTCACCACGGCGTCGTGGACGTGCAGCGCGCACTCGCGGGTGCGCAGAGCCTCTCGCAGGCTGTCCTCGCGGGCTTGCGCGTAGGCGCTGACGTCGGCGGCCACGTGGACTTCGGTCGCGCCCACCTCGTCGGCCAGCCCCGCGACCTCGGTTGCGGGAGTGCCGGTTCGCACGACGAGACCGCCGCCGAGCTCACCGAGCGAAGTGCGCAGGTCTCGGAGGCAGTCCAGCAGGAAAGCGGTGCGGTTCGGCCGGGTGAAGGGGCCGCGCAGCACTGCTTCGTCGAGCACGAACAGAGGGATCACCCGATCAGCCCGTGCGGCGTGCTGCAGGACCGGGTTGTCGTGGACCCGCAGATCGCGGGTGAACAGGCAGATCGACGTGCGCAACGATTTCGCCCTCGTCTCACGGGAATTCGGTCGAGGCTATCAGCGGGCGAAGTCGCGAACCCCCTTCGGACAACGGCGTGCCGGACTCCGCTCAACCCGATCGTGGAACGGGGTTCCGCTTGCCCGGTGCGGAAACGGGGTACCCAGCGCGGATGGGAACCGGGGGATCGAAGTTGTGCTTGGTGACCGGCGCCACCGGCTACGTGGGTGGGCGGCTCGTGCCGCGTTTGCTGGTCGGCGGGTACCGGGTGCGTTGCTTGGTCCGGACGCCGGAGAAGCTCCGCGACGTGCCGTGGCGCGACCAGGTCGAGGTGGTGCGCGGAGACCTGCTGGACGCCGATGAGGTGCGGGCGGCCTGCGAAGGCGTGGACGTCCTGTACTACCTCGTGCATTCCTTGCAGCAGAAGGGTTTCGGCGATCTGGACCGGCGTGCGGCGTCCATCGCGGGGCGGGCTGCGCAGCAGGCCGGGGTGTCGCGGATCGTCTACCTCGGCGGAGTTCATCCCGCCACCGGGCAGTTGTCGGAGCACCTGCGGTCGCGCGCCGAGGTGGGGGAGACGCTGCTGAGCAGCGGCGTGCCGACTGCGGTCCTGCAGGCTGCGGTGATCATCGGTTCCGGTTCGGCCAGCTTCGAGATGTTGCGGTACCTCACCGAGCGCCTGCCTGCGATGGTCACGCCGCGCTGGGTGAGCAACCGCGTCCAGCCGGTCGCCGTGCGGGACGTGCTGCACTACCTGGTCGCGGCGGCGGATCTGCCCGCCGAGGTCAACCGGTCCTTCGACATCGGCGGTCCGGACGTCCTCACCTACGCGGAGATGATGCGCACCTACGCCGCGGTGGCCGGACTTCCGCGGCGGCTGATGGTGCCGGTCAGCGTCCTGTCGCCCAAGCTCAGCTCGCTGTGGATCAACATCGTGACCCCGGTGCCGCGCAGCATCGGCATGCCGCTGATCGAGTCGCTGGTCAGCGAGGCCGTCTGCGCCGAGCACGACATCGACGACCACATCGCGCGCCCCGAGGGAGGGCTGACCCGCTTCCGCGATGCGGTCGCGTTGGCGCTGCGCAAGATCCAGCGCGGTGAGGTCGAGACGCGGTGGTCGGACGCGTCACCGGTCAGCGCCCCGTGGGAGCCGATCCCGTCCGACCCGGAGTGGTCCGGTGGCACCGTCTACCGGGATGTGCGCGAGCGCATCACCAGCGAGTCCCCGGAGGCCGTCTGGCGCGTTGTCGAAGGCATCGGCGGCCGCAACGGTTGGTACTCGTTCCCGCTCGCCTGGGCGGTGCGGGGGTGGATCGACCGGCTGCTGGGCGGCGTCGGCCTGCGCCGCGGACGGCGTGATCAGGAGCGGCTGCGCACGGGCGATGCGCTGGACTGGTGGCGGGTCGAGGAGCTGGCGGAGGGCCGTTTCCTCCGGCTGCGCGCCGAGATGAAGGTGCCGGGCCGGGCTTGGCTGGAGCTGTCCGTCGAGCCTGCGCAGGGCGGTACGCGCTACCGGCAGCGCGCGGTGTTCATCCCCCGCGGCCTGCTGGGGCACCTCTACTGGTGGGCGGCGGCGCCGTTCCACGGCTTGGTCTTCGGCGGCATGGTGCGCAGGATTCTCGGTGCTGCCGCTCGAAGTGCGTCCAGCGCCGTCGGGACTACTTCGACAGGTGGGCCGCGAAAGCGGCGAACTCCTCCCGCTGTTCGGGGGTCATGAGTTCTTTCGGGATCGTCAGGGCTTGGGCTTTGCCGAACATCGCGTACCAGGCTTCCGGGGTTTCGACTATCCGGTTCAGGCCTTGCCAGCGGAAGCGGGATTCCGCCAGGGGGTAGGTGATCTGGGCCCATTCGTCGGTCAGGGACAGGTGGTAGCCCTGCTTGATCACTTCGGACTGCATGCGCATTCCCGAGGCCACCGTGATCGGGACGACCGCGAACAGCAGCACCAGGCCGCCGGCGAGGATGCCGTATCCGGCGGATGACGTCGGGTCGAGCGCGAGGACCGCGGCGCCGAGGACGAGGACGACCACGCCCAGGATGCGGAAGGGCTTCATCTGGCGGTTGGCGAGGAAGCGCAACGTGCGTCGCAGGCGCTGTTCGTCGTAGGGCACCGAGGTCGAGATCTGCATCAGTGGATCTTAGAGCTCGTTCGGGCGCGGCAGCGCGGGTTTTCGCTGGATGCAAGCGCTTCGCGACCGGGTGCTGCGCGTGCGGGTGCCGGTGCGCGGATGATGTGGGCATGGGTCAGCGGGACGAGCTCGTCGAGGTTGCGGGGGCGTTGGAGCGGCTTGCTGCCGCTTCCACTGGTGGGGACTGGCGTGTTGGCGGGTTGCTCGCCACGCGGCCGGAGGTGGTCGCCGATCTCGGTGGCGGTTCGACCGAGCACGTCGCCGAGGCGCGGGCCAGGAGCGCTCGGTGGATCGCTGCTTTCTCGCCGGCTCTCGCGGCGCCGCTCGCCGACTGGCTGCGGTCGGCTGCTGAGCAGGAACCCGTCGATCCTGCTGCTCTTGCGTTCGCTCGGACGTTGGCGGAGCGACTCCCCGCACGATCGTCAACTTGTGGTTGACGACAAGAGAGCGTCAACCTATGGTTGACGTATGGATGAGATGAAGATTTCCAACCACGTTTCGCTGGACGAGTTGATCAACGCCATCAAGAAGGTGCACGGCGACGCGCTCGAACAGCTCTCCAGCGCCGTTGTCGCCGGGGAGCACCTCGGGGAGGTCGCCGACCACCTGATCGGGCACTTCGTCGACCAGGCCCGGCGGTCCGGGGCCTCGTGGACCGACATCGGCAAGAGCATGGGCGTCAGCAAGCAGGCCGCGCAGAAGCGGTTCGTGCCGAAGGGGCCCGGTGAGGTCTCCGACCTCGACCCCAGCCAGGGGTTCAGCCGGTTCACCCCGCGCGCCCGCAACGTCGTGGTGCTGGCGCAGAACGAGGCCCGCGCGGCCGAGAACGCCGAGATCCAGCCGGAGCACCTGGTGCTCGGAGTGCTGGGGGAGCCCGACGGGCTCGGCGCCAAGGCCATCGTCGCGCAGGGCGTTTCGCTCGACGCCGTTCGAGAGGCGGTGGTCGAGTCGCTCCCCGCCGCGGCCGATGAGATGCCGGCGCTCGTCCCGTTCGACGGGGCGGCGAAGAAGGTGCTGGAGCTGACCTTCCGGGAAGCGCTGCGGCTCGGGCACAACTACGTCGGCACCGAGCACATCCTGCTGGCGCTGCTGGAGAACGAGGCCGGGACCGGCGTGCTCTCCGGGTTCGGGATCGAGAAGGCCGCCTGCGAGGAGAACATCGCGGCCAACCTGGCCGAGATCACCGGGAAGCTCGCGGAGTGACCTGATCGAGTTGTGCTGCCAGCCGCCGAAGTTGAGCATGAGCTGCGGAAACTTCGGGGGAGGAGCGGCGATGGCCGGTGCGGAATCGACCACGCGAGAGCGGCTGGCGGAGGAGATCCGCTCGCTGCGGGAGCGGCGGAAGCGGCTGGTGGACGAGCTGGTGCAGAGCGCCGGCCCGGGCGACAGCGGCGACTCGTCGCAGGAGCTGCAGGGCGGGGACGAGATCGTCGCGATCGACGACCGCATCGCCGAACTGGAGAACCTGCTCGCCGGTGGGATCGAGGTGCAGGGCGTGGCCCCGGGGACCGAAGTGGTGCTGCGCTCGGCCGACGGTTCGACCCAGACCTACAAGGTCGTGGCGATCCCCGAGGAAGTCCTGGCCGGAGAGGAGGACATCACGGTGACCTCCGAAAGCCCGCTGGGACTGGCGCTGGTGCACAGCCAGCAGGGCGAGACGGTCCGGTATCCGACGCCCGACGGCCAAGCCGAGGTCGAAGTCCTCAGCATCCGCCGACCGAGCTGACGACCGAGGGGCCGGGGCTCCGACCGCGATTTCAATGGAATTTCGAGGTCAAATTTCCATTGAAATCGCACCAATCCCCCCGCACCCGGGCATGTCGGGCGCCCGACACGCCGGGGTCCCGACACGCCCGGGTGTGCAGTTTCAATTGAAACTGCGGAACCCAGGCACGGCGGATCACAGTTTCCATTGAAACTGCGGGACCCCGGCCCCTCGGCGCGGGTCAGAGCGCGGCGACCCGCTCGGACGTCGGGGACTTGAGGAGTTCGGCCTGCTTCTCGCGGTAGTCCTGCACGTTGGACAGCTTGATGTCCTCGTAGCCGCGGATCACGTCCGGCAGCTCGGCCAGCTCCAGCAGGGCCGGGTGGTCGGTGGCCATGGCCTGCTCGACGACACCGCGGTACTGCTCGACCAGTTCGCGCTCCACGCGGCGGACCTTGGCGTAGCCGAACGGGTCCAGGCGGGTGCCGCGCACCTTGCGCATCGTGCGCAGCAGCCGGAGTACCTGGCGGAACCACGGGCCGAGGCTGATCTTGCGGTTCATGCCCAGCGCGCGCAGCACCGGCGGGTGCAGGCGGAACGAATAGCGGGAACCCGCGCCGAACTGGGCTTCGACGTCCGCCAGCAGGCGCTCGTCCAGCGACAGCCGGGCCACCTCGTACTCGTCCTTGTAAGCCATCAGCTTGTGCAGGTTGCGGGCCACCGCCTCGGCCACCGCGGTAGTGCTCTCGCGCCGCACCCGCTCGACGAACTCCGCGTAGCTCCGGGCGTACTCCTCGTCCTGGTAGTCGACGAGGTCCGGGATCCGGATGTCCAGCAGGCGGGCCAGTTCCGAGCCCTCGGCCGCCTTCACGATCGCCCGCACCCGCTGCGCGGCCGGGCTCGGCGCCGGTGCTTCGACCGGGGCCGGGGCGATCTCGGCCTGCAGCGCGTCCGGGTCGGCGATGGCCTGGCGGCCGCGGCGGAACGCCTGGATGTTGGCCGCCACCGCGGCGCCGTTGAGCTCGATCGCCTGCTCGATGCTCTCGGCCGACAGCTGCAGCGCGCCGCACTGGTAGGCCGCGCCGAGCTGGAGGATGTTGGCGAACTGGTCGTCGTCGAACAGCTCCTCCGCCAGGCCGCGCGCGTCCAGGTAGTAGGCCCGGGCGGTGGCGTCGTCGAGGGTCGAGCGGATGCCGGACTGCTGCGGGAACGAGACCTCGGTGTCCACCACCATCCGGCCGGTCGGGACCTCGGTCGTGGACACCACCGCGGTCGTGCGGTCCGCGTCGGCCGCGGCCAGGTGCACCGGGTCGGCGGCAACCAGCAGGTCGCAGCCCAGGTAGAGGTCGCACTCGCCGGCGGCCAGCTTCGCCGCCTGCTCGACCACCGCCGAGGTGATCTTGAGGTCGGAGACGACCGCGCCGCCCTTCTGCGCGAGACCGATCTGGTCCAGAGTGCGCACCTGGCGGCCGTCGATCACCGCGGCGGTGGCCAGGATCTGGGTCACCGTGACAACGCCGGTGCCGCCAACGCCGGTGATGCGGACGGTGAAGTCGTCGTCGCCGCGCTGCGGTTCGGGCAGCTCGCCGGTCGTCAGCTCGCTGATCTCGCGGCGCTTCTTGCGACCGCTGGGCACCACCGTCAGGAACGACGGGCAGTCGCCGGACAGGCAGGAGTAGTCGACGTTGCAGGACGACTGGTGGATCCGGGTCTTGCGGCCGAACTCGGTGGACACCGGCTGCACCGACAGGCAGTTGGACTTCGCGCCGCAGTCCCCGCAGCCCTCGCACACCCGCTCGTTGATCAGCACCTTCTCCGGCGGGGTCTCCTGCTTGCCGCGACGGCGCTTGCGGCGCTTCTCCGCCGCGCACTCCTGGTCGTGGATGAGCACCGTGACGCCCGGTACCTTCGCCAGTTCCGCTTGCGCGTCGAGCATTTCGTCGCGGTGGCGGACGGTCACGCCGCGGGGGAGCTTGCCGGTCAACCGCTTCGGCGCATCGCTGGTGACGACGACCTTCGAAGCGCCTTCCAGCAGCAGGAGTTCGGCGATCTTGCCGACCGGCAGCGCGCCGACCGCGTCCTGCCCGCCGGTCATCGCCACCGCGGAGTTGTGCAGCAGCTTGTAGGTGATGTTCACGCCGGCCGCGGCCGCCGCGCGCACGGCCAGGCTGCCGGAGTGGGTGAAGGTGCCGTCACCGATGTTCTGCACGAAGTGCTCGGTGCCGACGAACGGCGCCATGCCGATCCACTGCGCGCCCTCGCCGCCCATCTGCGTGATGCCGACGACGTCGCCGACCTGGTCGGGGTCCATGAACAGCGCCATCGTGTGGCAGCCGATGCCCGCGCCCACCACGGTCCCGTCGGGCACCTTGGTCGAGGAGTTGTGCGGGCAGCCGGAGCAGAAGTACGGCGTGCGGGCCAGCAGCGGGACCGAGATCCGCTCGCGGCGGCGGCGCTGGCGCCAGGCGTCGATCTGCGGGATTTCGCCGTGCGCGGTCAGCCGGTCGGCAAGGCCGCGGGCGATCTTGTCCGGGTCGAGTTCGCCGAGCTCGGTGAACAGGGTCCGCCCGTCGGGCGTCTTCTTGCCGTGCACCCGCGGCGCGTCCGGACAGCCGTAGAGCACCTCCTTGATCACCGGCTCCAGGAACGCCCGCTTCTCCTCGACGACCACGATCTCGGTCAGGCCCTCGGCGAACTCCCGGACGATGGTGGGCTCCACCGGGTGGATCGCGCCGAGCTTGAGCAGCCGGATGCCGAAGCGCGCGAGGTCCTGCTCCTCGAGGCCGATGGTGCGCAGCGCCTGGCGGAGGTCCAAGTAGGACTTCCCGGCGGTCACGATGCCGATCCGGTCGGAGCTGCTGGAGTGCGTGATCCGGTTGACGCCGCTGGCCCGCAGGTACTCCAGCGCCAGCGGGACCCGCACGTTGTACAGGCTGCTCTCCAGGCCGGCGAGCTCGGCGCCCAGCAGTCGCGCGCTGGGGCGGTGCGAGTAGGCCTCCGGGCGCATTTCGGGCGGGGTCCAGTCCGGGGTGACGACCGCGGTCCCGGCCGCGTCGGCGACGTTGGCGACCACCTTCAGCGCCGACCACAGGCCGCTCGCCCGGGACAGCTCGACCGCGTGCCGCCCGAAGTCCAGCAGGTCCTGGGAATCCGCCGGGAAGAACGTGGGGATCTGCAGGTCGGCGAGGGCGGCTTCGGAGTGGGCCGGAACGGTGGAGGACTTCGCGTTCGGGTCGTCGCCGACCAGCGCGACCGCACCGCCGCGGGGGTCGGTGCCTGCCATGTTGGCGTGCCGCAGCGCGTCACCGGCCCGGTCCAGGCCGGGGGCCTTGCCGTACCAGACGCCGAGGACGCCGTCCGGGCGCTGCGTGCCGAGCCGCTCGGCGAGCTGGCTGCCCAGCACCGAGGTCGCGGCCAGTTCCTCGTTCAGGCCGGGGCGGTGCACCACGTCGTGCTCGGCGAGCAGCTTCGCGCGGCGGGCCAGCTCCAGGTCGAACCCGGCCAGCGGCGAACCCTCGTAGCCGGAGACGAACGCGGCGGTGTTGGAGCCCGCGCGGCGGTCCAGGCGGATCCGGTCGAACAGCATCCGCACCAGGGCCTGCACCCCGGTCACGTAGACCGTGCCCGCATCCCGGAGGTAGCGGTCGTCCAGCGTGAACGCGGCCATGTCGAACTCCTTCTCACCGGGGTGCGTCGTGATCGACGCCACTTCAACCCAAAACCGCGTGACGCACAACACTGCGACCCGAAACGGTGACGACCATGCAAACTTCGGTCGATACAAGCCTTCCGCACCGCTGAATTTTGCGTACCATCCGTGCGCATGGCCGATCAGACGCTCGATGCGACGGATCACGAGATCCTGGCGCTGCTGCGTGAGGACGCTCGCCGCACCCTGTCGGACATCGCCACGCGGGTGACCCTGTCGACGGCGGCGGTGAAGCGCCGGATCGACCGGCTGCAGGAGCTCGGCGTGATCCTCGGCTACACCGTCCAGCTCGACCACGCCAAGCTCGGCTGGCCGGTGGAGGCCTTCATCGAGCTGCGCTTCCTGGGCACCAGCAACGTGGACGAGATCGTCCAGACCACCACCCGGATGCCGGAGGCGCAGGCGGTGTTCACCATCGCGGGCGATCCGGACGCGCTGGTCTGGATGCGGGTGCGGGACATGGCGCACCTGCAGCGCACCATCGACGAGATCCGCCGCAGCCACCGCGTGACCAGCACCAAGACGCTGATCGCCCTCGACTCCTGGCAGCGCGGCGTCAAGAGCCCGTGAGCCTTTTCCGGGGCCATGGCACCAGAAAGTGCTCACGGCCTGTGACCTGCGAAAATGTGGACCAGCGACGAGTTCTGGGACTGGGTGCGGTCGGCGGTGGGAACCGGATCGGGCTTCGGGGCGCTGATCGTTCCAGCAGGACAAACCGGTCCGGGCGCGCGATGCTGGGCCCATGGTCGGTGATCTGGAGTTGGCCGTGGTTCCGGCGCTGCTGCCCGCTGGGCCGCCGGGCGTCGAGATCCGGCTGGACGGGCTCGTCGTGGGCGAGCTGGAGCTGCGGGTCTGCCACGATTGCCGGGTCGTCGTGCTCGAGCACGTTCGCATCGACCGGCGGTGCCGCCGGCGCGGGCTGGCGACCCTGGCCGTCGGCCTGATGCGCAGTTCGTGGTCGGACTACCGGTGGAGCGCTGGTCCGTTCGAGCCGACCACCGAGGCGCTCGGCTTCTGGCACTCCCTGGACGACCTGCGCGCCGAACCCGACGAGTGCGAGCACCTGCGCAACTGACGCTTGACCTCCAGCGGGCTCGAGCTTGCAGGTTGGGTGCATGGGAAAGCACGCGAATGACGAATGGCGGATCGGCGACGTCGACCTCGACGACTACTTGGCGCGGATCGGGCACCCGGCGGTCGCGGGGCCGTCGGCGGAGGTGCTGCGCTCGTTGCACGAGGCGCACGTCCAGGCCATCCCGTTCGAGAACCTCGACGTCGTCCTGGGGCGGTATCCCGCGGTCGAACTGGCCGCCATCAACGACAAGCTCGTCCACCGGAAGCGCGGCGGGTACTGCTTCGAGCACGCGCTGCTGTTCGCCGCGGTGCTGGAGAGGCTGGGTTTCGACGTCGAGCGGCGGATGGCGCGGGTCCACGCCGAGGGCTCCGGCTACCGGACGCACATGATGCTGCGCGTCCGGGTGGACGGCGCGGACTACCTGGCGGACGTGGGCTTCGGCGCGGGAATGCTGTCGCCGATGCCGCTCGAGGACGGCGCGGAGGTGGATCAGGCCGGTTGGCGGCACCGGATCGTCCGTCGGGGTCCACTGTGGAGCTTGCAGAAGGCCGGGGAGTCCGGGTGGGAGGAGTTGCACGCCTCCGACGCGCAGCCGCAGCGGCTCTCGGACTACGAGGTGGCGAACCACTACGTCGCGACGCACCCGAAGTCGCCGTTCGTCGGCAAGCCGGTGGTGTTCCGGTTGGCGCCCGGGGTGAGCCGCAAGCTGGTCGGCGACGAGCTCACCGCGGAGCACGCGTCGGGCGAGGTCGAGGTCGAGGAGGTGGCGCCCGACCAGCTCGGGGACGTGCTGCGGGGGCTGGGGATCTCGTTGCCGGAGGAGGACGTCGAGGTGCTCCGGCGGGCTTCGGAATCCACAGTGGAGAAGGAGTTGACCTCAAGTAATGTCGAGGTTCCATGATGGTCGGGACAGCTCGATCCACATGGAGGACACGATGGCGGAGACCCGACTGCGCGTGGGCATCATCGTCGGCAGCACCCGGGAGGGGCGGTTCGCCCGGACCGTGGCCGACTGGTTCGCCGGGCAGGCCCGGCAGCACCCGGAACTGCAGGTCGACCTCATCGACCTGGCCGAGGCCGACCTGCCCGCGGTGATGCCTTCGGTGAAAACCCCGCAGGTGCGCGATTTCACCGCTCGGCTGGACGCCGCCGACGGCTTCGTGGTGATCACGCCGGAGTACAACCACGGCTACCCGGCGCCGTTGAAGGCGGCCATCGACCTGGCGAACGCGGAGTGGCACACCAAACCCGTCGGATTCGTCAGCTACGGCGGGATTTCCGGTGGGTTGCGGGCGGTGGAGCAGCTGCGGCAAGTCTTCGCCGAACTGCACGCGGTGACCGTCCGCGAAACGGTCAGCTTCCACGGTGCCGGCGCGTGCTTCGACGCGGCGGGGAACCCCGAGGACACCACCGGTCCGGCGGCTGCGGCGAAGGCGCTGCTGGACCAGCTCGTGTGGTGGGCGCGGGCGAGCGCGGAGGCGCGGATCCGGCGTCCGTACCGCTGAACTGCGCCAGTCGGCCCCTTGTCGCCGCCGCGGTGGCGGGCGAAGCTACACCCCGGGATGCCCGCCGGGGGAGGGGCGATGTGGTGGTTGCGCGCGTTGGGCACGTTGGTCGCCACCGTCGTCGTGCTGCTCGGCGGATTGGCCCTGCAACCAGCGGGGACGAGCTCGGTGCCGATCGCACGACCGCAGCCGCCACCTGAACCACCACCGCCCGCGCCGCCGCCGGTCGGACCGCCGGTGCTCGCGGTGAAGGTGGACAACTCGCCACCGGCCCGCCCGCCGACCGGCATCGGCGCGGCCGACGTCGTGTACGTCGAACCCGTGGAAGCCGGAATCAGCAGGCTGATAGCGGTTTTCGGCACGCGGAAGCCGCCCGTGGTCGGGCCGGTGCGCAGCGCTCGGCAGACCGATCTGCGCCTGTTGCCGCAGTTCGGACGTCCGGCGCTGGCGTTCTCCGGCGCGGCGCCGGAACTCCTGCCGGAGATCGACCGGGCACCGGTGATCAGCGCCTCGCAGGCATCGGTGCCCGGTGCCTTCTTCCGGGGTCCGGGGCAGGCGCCGCACAACCTGTACGTGCGGCCGCCCGCGCTGCCGCCGGGCGAGGGGTGGTCGCCGAGCGCCGCGTTGACCTTCGGGCCGGCTCCGAGCGGTGGAGTTCCGACGAACGGCGAGGACGTCGCATACCGGTCGGCGCGGGTGGGTTTCAGCTGGTCGCCGGGGGATCAGCGGTGGTTGGTGTCGATGGACGGCCGCCCGCACGTGGCGACCGACAGCGGACGCCTCGCGGCGAGCACCGTTGTGCTGCAAGAAGTTCCGGTGTCGGACTCGCCGTTCCAAGACGTGGTCGGCAACGTCTCGCCGTTCGCGGAGACCGTCGGATCGGGCCGCGCCGTGGTCCTCCGCGACGGCCAGGCCTTCGAAGCCCGCTGGAACCGCCCCGCCCCGGAAGTCGGCACCACCTACACAACGCCGACCGGAACCCCGATCCCCTTCGCACCGGGCCAGGTCTGGATCGCCCTCGTTCCGGCGCCGTAGACCCGTGAGCACTTTCTGTTGCTATAGCACCAGAAAGTGCTCACGGGGCATCAGGTGAGGTCGACCAGGGCCTGGACCGGGAGGTGGTCGGAGGGGAAGTAGCCGTCGCGGCGGAAGTCGTTGATCGCCGCTCGACGCACCGAGACCTTGTCGTTGTGCAGGATCCAGTCGATGCGGTCCTTGCCCTCGACCGGATCCTTGTACCCGGCGAAGGTGCCCCAGGCCGGGGTGAGCTGCCGGTCCGCGGTCGTCCAGGTGTCGGCCAGGCCGCCGCCGGTGAGGATCCGGTAGGACTCCGAGCTGCCCGCCGCGGTGTTGAAGTCGCCGGTGAGCACCACCGGCAGCCCGGCGTCGAACCCGGCGATGCGCTCGCCCACCAGCTGCGCGCTGCGCTGGCGGGACGGCTCCGACTGGTGGTCGAAGTGGGTGTTGACGTGGGTGAACTCGCGACCGCTGCGGCGGTCGTGGAAGCGCACCCAGGTGACCATCCGGATCACGTTGTTGCCCCAGGACTTCGAGCCGATCATCGATGGGGTGTCCGAGAGCCAGAAGTGGTCGTAGTCCAGTGGTTCCAGGCGGCGGGCGTCGTAGTAGATCGACATGAACTCGCCGCGGCCACCGCCCTCGCGCCCCAGCCCGATCCAGTCGTAGAACGGCGGGACGTCCTGCAGGACGTCCTTGACCTGGTTGAACATCGCTTCCTGCACGCCCAGCACGGTGGGCTGCTCGATGCCGATCAGCTCGGCGAGGATCGGGCGGCGGATGCGCCACGAATCCGGGTCCGGCGGAGCGGCCTTCGTGTCGGTGCGGATGTTGAAGGTCATCACGTGCAGCTGCTGGCCTTCGGCCGGGCCGATCAGCGCCCCGCCCGCCGGTGCGGCCGCCGCCTGACCGGTGCCGAACGCACCGGCGACCGCAGCGGCTCCGGCCAGTCCGAGCACACCTCGTCGGGAAACTCCTGACACAACGCCTCCTTCGTCTGCGCCTGAAGATCTTCACGCGGGGCGGTGGGGTTTTCGTTGACCGGAGGGCGAACATCGTCCGAATTTCCCGATTGCCCGGACGTTTCGAGCCGGCTGTCGGTGGGGGTGGCTAGGCTCGGTAGATATGAACGATCGTCGTCTTCTGCTGGTGCACGCCCATCCCGATGACGAGGCCACCGCCACCGGCGCCACCATGGCCCGCTACTGCGCGGAAGGCGCCTCGGTTTCGCTGGTGACCTGCACCAGCGGTGAACTCGGCGAGGTCATCGCCGACGACCTCGCGCACCTGCGCGGGAACCCCGACGCGCTGGGGGAGTACCGGCGCGGTGAGATCAGCGCGGCGCTGGCCGAGTTCGGCGAGGTCCGGCACCACTGGCTCGGCGGCCCGGGCCGCTTCCGGGACAGCGGGATGGCCGGTGAGGACGGCAACACCGCGTCCGGTGCGTTCGCCGCGGCGGATCCGGCCGAGGTCACCCGCGCCATGGTCGAGATCCTGCGCGCCGAGCGGCCGCACGTGGTGGTCACCTACGACGAGCACGGCGGTTACGGGCACCCGGACCACATCGCCGCGCACCGCGCCGTCATGACCTCTCTCGACCCGGCCGCCGACCCGGACTACGCCCCGGAACTCGGCGAACCGTGGGAGGTGCCGAAGGTGTACTGGACGACGCTGCCGCGCTCGATCCTCAAGCGGGTCGAGGAAGCGGGCGTCGAGGGCTTCGAGCCGTACACGGTGCCGGACGAGGAGCTGACCGCGATGGTCGACGGCCGCGACTTCCACTCGGCCAAGATCGCCGCGCTGCGCCACTACCGCAGCCAGGTCAACCTCGACGACGGCGAGTTCTTCGCCCAGCTGGTCCTGCGCCCGGAGTTCGCCCTGGAGCACTACCTCCTGGTCCGGGGCGACCGGGGACCCGGCGTCGGCCCCAACAACTGGGAGCCGGACCTCTTCGCCGGCCTCTCCTGACGGTTCGTCCGGGCCCGTGTTCCCGCAATTTCAATGGAAATCGGACGTCTGATTTCCATTGAAATTGCGGAAGTTCTCCCCAGGCCGGGCCAGTTGTCCACAGCCGTCGGCGGGGGGGGGGCCCCCCCCCCCCCC
>NZ_JAQGLA010000068.1 GCF_027853915.1 Saccharopolyspora oryzae | reverse complement strand
CGGCTCAGCGGGGGCGGTCGCCGGAGACTCCGAGCTGGGTGGCGGTACCGACGGCGGCGGCGGCTCGCACGGGGGTGGCGGCACCGACGGGGGCGGTGGGTCCGAGGGTGGGGGCGGCTGCACAGTCGTCGGTGGCGGCGGAGGTGGCGGTGGCGGCGGGTCGTTCGGCGGCGGGGGCGGGGGAGTGCCGCCCGGCGGCGGAGGTGCGGGTGCCGGCGGGCTCGCCGGGGCAGGGCTTGGAGCCGCTCCTGGGGCCGGGGCGGGTACCGGGGCTCCGGCGACTTGCGGAGCGATGGGCGGCGGGGCGCCGGGCGGGGAGCCCGGTGCGAAGGCGAGGTGCGCGGCGTCCCGCGGGATGCTCGTGTCGTTGGGGGTCGGCATGACGCCGCGGGCGTAGGCGTCCGCCCAGGCGAGCACGTTGCGGACGTATTCCTGCGAGTGGTTGTAGCGGAAGATCGCCGCGGCCAGCTGGGCGCGGTCGCGCAGGTTGCCGCCGCCGTCGCACAGGTACCGGCCCGAAGCCAGGGTCGCGTCGAAGACGTTGTGCGGGTCGCGGGCGCCGTCGCCGTTCCCGTCGGCCGCGTGGCTTCGCCAGGTGGACGGGATGAACTGCATCGGGCCGACCGCGCGGTCCCACGTCACGTCGCCGTCCAGCGTTCCGCCGTCGGTGTCGGCGATGGCCGCGATCCCCGGTCCGCCGGACAGCCGGGGCCCCAGGATCGGCGACACGGTCTTGCCGTTGGTGTCCACCCGGCCGGACCGCGCGTGGTGGGACTCGATGCGGCCGATCCCGGCCAGCACCGACCAGTGCAGACCGCAGCTCGGAGCAGTGGCGGCCAACGTCCGGTCGGCGCGCTGGTAGGCGGCCAGGACCGTGCCGGGGATGCCGAGCTGACCGGTCGGGCCCAGGTCCGCGGGTTCGGCGCGGTCGGCCAGGTCCTGCTCGGTGCGGACCTCGTCCAGGAACTCCGGGCTGAGCTCCTCCTCGGCGGGCAGTTCGCCGTTGATCCCCACGCCCGGCGGCAGTTGCGGTGCCGCGCGGGCGCTGTCGACCTCCTGCACCAGGGCATCGCCGCCCAGCGCCAGCGCTGGGACCAGTGCCACGAGCAGACCGGTCGTCACTGCGGTGAACCGCTCACCGCGGTTGAACTGGCCCAAACCCCGTCACCTCCACACAACTCGGCGCTCGACCTTGCCCGATGGAGATCACGTTGTGAACCACCAGACGTGGTCGGGAAGGCGAACACTGGGAGGCCGCGAGGTTGTGCCGAAGGGGTGAACGCTCATCGGCTGATCGGCCCTCGAGCCCTGATCGCGGAGCCGGTGCGGTGCTGTGCCATCGGCATCACGACTTTCGTCGAGCGGGTCCTCCCCAGGCGGTGGCCGAACACGGCCGATGGGACCGTCCTTGTGCTTTGTTCTGCGAAATAAGTTGAAACGAAGCCATTTTCGCCAGGTGTGCTGTCCATAGTGGTGGGCTATCGGTGCGTTAGCGGCTAGCTCTTTGACGGTGTGATCCAGGTCTCGTTCAATGGGCGGGCGGCGGTTCGCCGCATATCACCCGATCGCCCGGTACCGCGATCACCACTCCCATTCCCGCCGAAGGGACCGCGCATGTCCGTCGACAGAGTGCACGAAGCTGCACCCAGCACCGCAGCGCCGGTACACCGGCCGGTGATGGCCTGGGTGATCACCGGCATGCTGGTGCTGTTCATCGTGGTCAACTGGGCCGACAAGACGGTGTTCGGCATCGCCGCCCAGCCGCTGAAGGAGGAGCTCGGGCTGACCTCCGCGCAGGTCGGGTTCATCGGCAGCGCCTTCTTCTTCCTGTTCAGCATCACCGGGCTGACCGTCGGGTTCATCGGCAACCGGGTCCGCACCAAGTGGGTGCTGTTCGCGCTGGCCGCGCTGTGGTCGCTGACGATGGTGCCGGTGCTGGTGTCGGCCAGCTTCGCCACCTTGCTGATCAGTCGGATCGGGCTCGGCGCGGCCGAAGGGCCGTCGGGCGCGCTGGCCAACGCCGGGGCGTTCGAGTGGTTCCCGAAGGAGAAGCGCAGCTTCCCGTCGGCGTGGCTGTCCTCCGGAGCGTCGATCGCCAAGATCGCCATCGCACCGCTGCTCGCGCTGATCGTCGCGGTGTGGGGGTGGCGTGCGTCCTTCGTGGTCCTGGCGCTGGCCGGAGTCGTGTGGGCGCTGGCGTGGGCGCTGATCGGACGGCAGGGGCCGTTCGCCGCACCGCTGGGGCGCAAGGTCGATGCCGCGTCGGTGGTGCAGCGGGTGCCGTTCCGCAAGATCGCGCTGTCCCGCACCTTCGTCGGCTGCGTCATCGGCACCTTCACCATGTACGGGCTGGTGTCGGTGATCCTGACCTGGCTGCCGTCCTACTTCGAGGTCGGGCTGGGCATCGACCGGTTGCAGGCCGGGGCGATGTTCGGCCTGCCGAGCATCTCGGGCATGACGGCGATGCTGGTGGTCTCGTGGTTCAGCGACCGGCGCGTGGCGGCCGGTTCGAGCGCCCGGGTGCAGCGCGGCCTGGTCCCCGCGGTCGGGCTCCTGATCGGCGGTCTGCTGCTCGCGCTGCTGCCGTACCTCGCATCGCCGACGCTGGCGATCGCCGCGGTGGTGCTCGGGTACGGCGTCGGAACGGTCGCGCTGCCGCTGGCGAACGCGGCGGTGTCGCAGATCTGCCCGCCCGCCCAGCAGGCCGGGACGCTGGGCGTCTTCCTCGCGCTGCAGTCGGCGTCCGGGCTGTTCGCCCCGGCGCTGACCGGCTGGCTGGTGGACGTCGCGCCGTCGCCGGGCGAGGGATTCGCCTTGGCCTTCCAGGTCTTCGGCCTGGCCGTCGTGGTCGGCGGCATCGCCACCGCACTGCTGGTCAACCCGGAACGCGACGCCCGGCGCATCCTCGGCTGACCCGGTTCGTGAGCGGCGATGGTGGTGAGAGCCACCATCGCCGCTCACGAGCGGTTCTGCATCGATAGCGGTTGCCTATTCGTGCGTTCAGATCGGCGTCTTTGACCGTGTGATGGGCGTCTCGTTGAATTGCCGGAGCCGGCGGCACCGTAGCCGATCCGGCCATTGGCGAAGGGACGGTCCGCATGACCGCTGGCAACCTGGACCACGCGGTGGCCGCACCCGCGGCACCACCGGTCTTCCGCCCGGCGATGGCCTGGACCATCACCGCGATGCTCGTGCTGTTCATGATCGTCAACTGGGCGGACAAGGCTGTGCTCGGCATCGTCGCCCAGCCGCTGAAGGCGGACCTCGGGCTCAGCAGCGCCGAGATCGGCTTCATCGGCAGCGCGTTCTTCTTCCTGTACAGCATCAGCGGTGTGGCGGTCGGGTTCCTGGCCAACAAGGTCAAGACGAAGTGGGTGCTGCTCGGTCTCGCCGTGCTGTGGTCGTTGACGCAGGTCCCGGTGCTGCTGTCGGCCACCGGGGCGGCGCTGCTGATGAGCCGCATCGCGCTGGGAGCGGCGGAAGGTCCGGCGACCGCGATGGCCAACGCCGGGACCTTCGAGTGGTTCCCGAAGGAGAAGCGCAGCCTGCCCTCGGCGTGGCTGTCCTCCGGTGCGTCGATCGCCAAGATCGCGGTGGCCCCGGTGCTGACGCTGATCGTGGTGGCCTGGGGCTGGCGGGCGGCGTTCGTGACGTTGGCGCTGGTCGGCGTGGTCTGGTGCGTCGCCTGGTTGCTGATCGGCCGCGAAGGCCCCTACGCGACACCGCGCGGCAAGACCGCCGAGCAGCAGTCCGACACCGGGATCCGGGTGCCGTTCCGCAAGATCGCGCTCAGCCGCAGCTTCATCGGCGGCGCGATCGGCACCTTCATGGTGTACGGGATGGTGTCGGTGGTGCTGACCTGGCTGCCGTCCTACTTCGAGGTGGGCCTCGGGTTCAGCCGGGTGCAGGCGGGCAGCATGTTCGGGCTGCCCAGCATCACCGGCATGATCGGCATGGTCGGGGCCGGCTGGTTGACCGACCGGATGGTCTCGCGCGGTTCCAGCGCCCGCGTCCAGCGCGGCCTGGTCCCGGCCGTCTCGCTGCTGATCGGCGGTGGCCTGCTGGCCGCGCTGCCCTACATCGGTGGCGCTTGGGCAGCGGTCGCCGTCGTGGTGGTGGCCTACGGGTTCATGGTGGTGTCGCTGCCGGTGATGAACGCGGTGGTGTCGCAGATCAGCCCGACCCGCCAGCAGCCCGGCGCGCTCGGCTTCTTCCTCGCGCTGCAGACGCTCTCCGGCCTGTTCGCCCCGGCGCTGACCGGTGCTCTGGTGGACGTCGCGCCGACGCCCGGTGCCGGCTACGCGCAGGCCTTCCAGCTGTTCGGCGTGGCTGTGCTCGTCGGAGGTGTGGTGATGGCGCTGCTGGTCGACCCGGATCGCGATGCCCGCCGGATCTTCGGTGGCGTCCGCTCCTGACCGCGGTTCTCTGATCGAGGAGGTCGAAGATGCCCGTCGCGCTCGGCGAACTGGGTCTGTTCAACATCGCCCGCACCGATCCGGACCGGTCCGCGGTGGTGGACCTGGCAGGGCGCTCGGTGAGCTTCGCCCAGCTCGCCGAGCGGGCCAACCAGCTCTCGCACGCCTTCCGCGAGCTCGGGCTGCGGCCGGGGGACTGCGTGGCCGCCGTCGTCCACAACGGACTGCCGTTCTTCGAGCTGCGGCTGGCCACCTGGCAGTCCGGGCTGTACTTCACCCCGATCAACCACCACCTCGCCGAACCGGAGATCGCCTACATCGCGGAGAACTGCGAGGCGGACCTGGTCGTCGTGGACGCGGCGCTGACCGCGCAGTGCGGCCCGGCGATGGACGCCGCGGGGATACCGCAGCGGATGCGGTTCGCCGTCGGCGGCTCGCCCGGCTGGCGGGACTACGAGGAGCTGTTCGACGGTCAGCCGCGCACCGCACCGGACGAGCGGACGGCCGGGGAGCTCATGCTCTACACCTCCGGCACCACCGGTCGTCCCAAGGGCGTGCGGCGAGCGCTCACCGGTCGGCCGCCGCAGGTCCCGCCGCACTACCTGGACTTCATGGGGCGCCTGGACATCGAGCCCGGTCCCGGCGTGCACCTGGTGATCTCGCCGCTGTACCACGCCGCACCCGCCGCTTTCGCCTTCATCGGGCTCAACTTCGGCCACACCGTCGTGCTCAGCGAGCGGGCGACCCCGGAACAGGTGCTGCGGCTCGTCGAGGAGCACCGCGTGACCACGACGTTCACGGTGCCGACCGTGCTGCACCGCCTGCTGCGGCTGCCCGCCGACGTGCGCGACCGCTACGACACCTCGAGCCTGCGCAGCGTGGTGCACGCGGGCGCGCCCTGCCCGGTGGAGGTCAAGCGCGGCTGCATCGAGTGGTTGGGGCCGGTGCTCACCGAGTTCTACGGCGCCACCGAAGGATCGGTCACCGCGGTGCGCTCCGCGGAGTGGCTCGACCGGCCCGGAACGGTCGGATTCCCGTTGTCCGCGGCGGAAGTCCAGATCCTCGACGAGCAGGGCGAACAGGTGCCCGCGGGCGAGGTCGGCGCGGTGTACTTCCGCAGCGGCATCACCGGGATCGAGTACTTCAAGGACCCGGACAAGACCGCGGGCGCCCGGCACGGGGAGCTCATCACCGTCGGCGACATCGGCTACCTGGACGATGAGGGCTGGCTGTTCCTGTGCGACCGGCGCACCGACCTGATCCTGTCCGGCGGCGTCAACATCTACCCGGCCGAGGTCGAGGCGGCGCTGCTGGCGCACCCGGAGGTGGCCGACGCGGCGGTCATCGGAGTGCCGGACGAGGAGTGGGGCCAGTCCGTGCTGGCGATCGTGCAACCCGCCCCGGACGTCGCGGACGGCCTGGTCGACCGGCTGGCGGAGCACTGCCGGGAGCGCCTGGCCGGGTTCAAGGTCCCGCGGCGCATCGAGCTCACCCCGGACCTGCCGCGCACCGACTCCGGCAAGCTGCTGCGCCGCGAACTGCGCGCGCCGTACTGGGGCGGATAGGCGCGGCCTATCCCAACGTTCCACGCCCGGTCTTTGCCCGCAGCCGGGCAGTGGTGGTTCATTCGAGTCCTGGCCCGCCGTTTCCCAGACAGGAGAAGCAGATGAGGGACGCAGTCATCGTCGAAGCCGTGCGCACCCCGGTCGGCAAGCGCAACGGCGCGCTGTCCGGGATCCACCCGGCGGACCTGTCCGCGCGCGTGCTCAACGAGCTGGTGGAGCGCGCGGGGGTCGAACCCGGCGACGTCGACGACGTGGTGTGGGGGTGCGTGAGCCAGGCGGGAGAGCAGGCGGGCAACATCGCGCGGACCTCCGTGCTGGCCGCGGGCTGGCCGGAATCGGTGCCCGCCACCTCGGTCGACCGGCAGTGCGGGTCCAGCCAGCAGGCGGTGCACGCGGCCGCCGCCGGGGTCCTCGCGGGCTACTACGACATCGCGGTGGCCGGCGGGGTGGAGTCGATGAGCCGGGTGCCGATGGGTTTCGCGCGCAAGGGCGTGGACAAGGTGCTGCCCGACTCGGTGCTGGACCGCTACGGCGTGAAGGGCTTCAACCAGGGCATCGGTGCGGAGATGGTGGCCGAGAAGTGGGGCTTCTCCCGCCAGCAGGTCGACGAGTACTCGCTGTCCTCGCACGCGAAGGCCGCCGCCGCGATCGACTCCGGAGCGCTGGACGGACAGCTGGTGAAACTGCCGGAACTCGAAGCCGACGAGGGCGTTCGCCGGGGTGGCAGCCTGGAATCGCTGGGCAAGCTCAAGACCGCGTTCCGCGAGGACGGTGTGGTCACCGCGGGCAACGCCTCGCAGATCTCCGACGGCAGCGGGGCGCTGCTCATCACCACCAGCGACATCGCCCGCGAGCGCGGCCTGCGGCCGATGGCCAGGGTGCACACGGCGGTGCTGGCGGGCGACGACCCGGTGATGATGCTGTCCGCCCCGTGGCCGGCCACGCACAAGGCCCTGCGCAAGGCGGGGCTCGGCATCGACGACATCGGCGCGTTCGAGGTCAACGAGGCGTTCGCGCCGGTTCCGCTGGCCTGGCTGGCCGAGACCGGAGCCGATCCGGCACGCCTGAACCCGCTGGGCGGGGCGATCGCGGTCGGCCACCCGCTCGGCGGATCCGGCGCGGTGCTGATGACCCGCCTGGTGCACCACATGCGCGCCAACGGAATCCGCTACGGCCTCCAAACGATGTGCGAAGGCGGAGGCATGGCCAACGCCACCATCCTCGAACTGCTCTGAGCGTTGAGGTTTTCCAGACTCGTTCTGCGTGGCGGTGCGGGTGGCGGAACCTCACCGTGCTTCGCGGTTACCGGACGGGAATCAAAATTCAATGGAAATCGCACGTCCAATTTCCATTGAAATTGCGTGGCGGAGCGAGAGGTTGCCGGGCGCTCGGGTGGTTCCGGGCGAGTGTTGCGAAGACAGCGGATGAGGAGGGGCGGATGCGCAGCAGTGCTTACGGGGCGGAACACGAGGCGTTTCGCGAGGTGGTGCGGGACTTCCTGGCCAAGGAGGTCGTGCCGCACTTCGCCGAGTGGGAGCGGGCCGGGATGGTGCCCCGCGAGCTGTTCCAGAAGGCCGGAGCGGTCGGGATGCTCGGGTTGCAGGTGCCCGAGGAGCACGGCGGCGGCGGGACGAGCAGCTTCAAGTTCAACGCCGTCATCACCGAGGAGACCTCGCGCGCCGGGGTTTCGCTCGGCGGGTTCAAGGTGCACACCGACGTGGTCGTGCCGTACTTCATCTCGCTGTGCGACGAGGCGCAGGCGAAGCGCTGGTTGCCGGGACTGGCCAGCGGCGAGCTGATGAGCGCCATCGCCATGACCGAGCCCGGCACCGGGTCGGACCTGGCGGGCATGGCCACCACCGCCACCCGCGAGGGCGACTACTACATGCTCAACGGCGCCAAGACGTTCATCACCGGCGGGCACAACGCAGACCTGGTGATCGTGGTGGCCCGCACCGGGCAGGGCGAGAACCGCAGGGACGGGTTGTCGCTGCTGGTCGTGGAGCGCGGCATGGCCGGCTTCAGCCGGGGCCGCAACCTCGAGAAGCTGGGGCTCAAGGCGCAGGACACCGCGGAGCTGTTCTTCGACGACGTGCGCATCCCGGCGGAGAACCTGCTCGGCGAGGAAGGCCGCGCCTTCCAGTACCTGAGCGCGAACCTGCCGCAGGAGCGGCTGGGCATCGCGGTGTCCGGTCAGGCCGCGGCGGAAGCCGCGCTGCGCACGACGTTGGACTACGTGCGCGAGCGGGAGGTCTTCGGCAAGACGGTGGGCAGCTTCCAGAACACCAAGTTCGAGCTGGCCGGGTGCGCGGTGCAGATCGAGGCCGGGCGGGCGCTGCTGGACCGCGCGCTGGACGAGCAGGAGGCGGGGGAGCTGACCGCGGCGGACGCGGCGAAGGTCAAGGTGTACTGCACCGAACTGCAGTCCACAGTGGTCGATCGCTGCCTGCAGCTGCACGGCGGCTACGGCTACATGCTCGAGTACCCGATCGCCCGCATGTACGCCGACGCCCGCGTCACCCGCATCTTCGGCGGAACCACCGAGGTGATGAAGACGATCATCGCCAAGGACCTCGGCCTCTGACGCGATTACCGGGCGCTCCTCGTCCTGGCGGCGAGGAGCGCCCGTTCGCGCGTCCGCAAGCCCCCGAGCCCAACGGGATCTCTCGGTCGGACCGGAAATGCGTCCGTTCTGGGCAATTGACGCCGCTCTGACGGGAACTTACTGTCCTGCTGCGATCTCGGCCCAGGACGTTCCCCGCCCTCGGCTTCCCCAGCAGTGCGATGTGCCCGGAACTCGGCGGGATCGGTGCGCCGGGTTCGGGCCCCGCAGCTTGCAACTCGTGAACGGAGATGTGCGACTGTGAGTCGAATTCCGCGTTGGAGAGCTTCGTTGGCTTGCGTGGCGGTCAGTTCCGCTGCGATGACCGGACTCGCCGCACCGGTGCAGGCGGATCCTCCGGAGGGGCCGGACCAGGGGCAGTGCAGGATCTTCGACGATCCGCAGTGGGAGGGGTGGACCTCCCACGCCGAGCTCGGCAAGACCCTGCGCGACATCGAGGCCACCTCGAACGGCCGGGTCGGCGTGAAGCAGGTCGGCACCACCAAGCAGGGGCGCGAGCTGTGGGCCGCGCGCGTGGGGACCGGCAAGCGGGTGCTGATGGTGCAGAGCGCCATCCACGGCAACGAGCGGACCGGCACCGAAGCGCTGCTCGGCATCCTGCGGGATCTCGGCACCAGCCGGGATGCCGCGACCGAGCAGCTGTTGTCGCAGGTCACGCTGGTGGCGATGCCGATGGTGAACCCCGATGGCGGGGAGCTGAACCGGCGCATGAACGTGTACGGCTGGGACCAGGTGGTGGCCGACCACCCGCAGCTGGCCGGCGCTCCCACGGCCTGGTACCACAGCCCCAACGGCGACGGGATCGACCTGCCGGGCTTCGACCTCAACCGGGACTTCAACCCCGACCTGAACTACGTGCCGCGGCCGGAGGACCTGCCCGGAAAGCAGACCGACGCCGGGTTCTTCCTGGCCCCGGAGTCGCAGGCGATCCGCGACACCTACCTGTCGCTGCGCGATGAGTTCGGTGCGGTCGACGCGGTGGTGGACCTGCACCACATGGGCCCGTGCGGGCGCACCACCGGTGGGCCGCAGGACGGCAAGCTCATCTCGGTGTCGCTGGACTACCCGCCGCTCGGCGTCAACGACGGGGCGGCGTACAAGGAGAAGTTCCCGCTGCTCGACCAGGACAAGTCCCGCCGCTACGCGCTGTCCGTGGCGCGCGGCATCCAGGCCGCTTACGGCTCCCAGTCGCCGTTGGCCGGGGTGGGCCGGTACCTGCACCCGGACGAGCGCGAGTACGCGGGCCAGGGGCGTTCGGCGTTCGCGCTGAACGGTTCGGCCACGGTGCTGTTCGAGGTCCGCGGTCAGCAGGACGACCTCGGTCAGAAGCAGCACGGCATGCTCATCCAGTCGGTGCGGACCGGCGTCGAGTCGTTGATCGCGGCGATGGCCTCCGGTGAGGTCGACCGCGTCAGCGGCAACGACTTCTTCGCGCTACCCGACTACGGCTGGGACACGAGGGTGACGGACTGATCGCGTGCGGGCGCGGAAACCGGCTGCGACCGGTTTTCGCGCCCGCAGCGCAGGCTAGGCTGCCCCGGTGGAGTTGCACCAGGTCGAGTACTTCCTGGCCGTCGTCGATCACAACGGCATCAACGCTGCGGCGAGCGCGCTGCAGCTGGCGCAGCCCACGGTGTCGCAGGCCATCCGCGGTTTGGAGCGCGACCTCGGGGTCGAGCTGTTCCACCGGATCGGCCGCGGCATGGTGCTGACCTCGGCCGGTCAGGCGTTCGTCGGTCCGGCCCGGCAGATCCTGCGGGACGTCGTAGCCGCCGAGGGCACGTTGGTCGATGCCGCCGGGTTGCCGCGCGGGCGCTTGGACATCCACGTCGCGGCTGCGCTGGCGGTGCATCCGGTGGCGCAGCTCGTCGGCCGGTTCCGGCAGCGCTACCCGAACGTTTCGCTGCGGCTGGCAGAGCTGCGCGACGAGGAGGCCGGTGCTTCGCTGATCCGCGAGGGGCACTGCGAGATCGTGTTCACCAACCTGCCCGTTCCGGCCTCGGACCTGCAGGTGGAGGAGCTGGGGCGGCACGAGTACTGGCTGGTCTTCCCGCCGGGCACGGAGGTGTCGGCGAAGGATCCGCTGCCGCTGGCCGAACTCCCGGACCTGCCGCTGGTGATCGTGCCCAAGAGCGGTGGCCGTGCTGCCATCGAGAGGGCGCTCAGTGCGGCCCGCAAGCGCACCCGGCCGTCGGCGGTCGTGCAGCACCGGGAGTCGATGCTGCCGTTCGTGCTGGCCGGGGTCGGGGGCACCGTGCTCGCCCGGCCGATGGCCGAGCAGGCCGCCGCGCGCGGGGCGATCGTGCGGGCGGTCGATCCGCCGATCAGCCTCGGTTACGGGGTGCTCTACGACCCCGCTGTTCTGTCGCCTGCGGGGCGGGCGTTGTTGCGGATGGCTCGGACTCCGCGCTGACCCCGGCGACGGCGAGGAACGCCTCCGCGGCGGGGGACAGCGGTCCCGGGCGGTGCACGAATCCGATGCTGCGCCGCAGTTCCGGTGTGGTGGAGCGCAGGACCACGCCCTGCAGTTCGCGTTCGGCCAGGCTGCGGGGCAGGAACGTGGCGCCCGCGCCGTGCGCGACCAGGTCCCAGATCGACTGCCGGTTGGCCGACTCCACGGCGACGGTCAGCGCCGAGGTGTCCAGCACGTCGTCGACCAGGCTGAGCGTGTCGCCCAGTTCCAGGACCAGCGGGATGCCGGCCACCGCGGACAGCGGCACCGGGTCGGGCAGCTGCGCGGCCAACTCCGGGGGCAGGACCAGCACGATCTCCTGGGTGTGGAGCTCGCGGGTGCGCAGCGAGGAGCCGCGGGGCCCGGTGCTGTGCAGGGGGAGCGTGGTCAGTCCGAGCTCGGCGCGCCCGCGTCGCACCTCGTCGACCACGCGGGCCGAGCCGCCGGGGTCGATGACGTTGAGCAGCACACCGGGGTGGCGCTGGTGGAACTCGCCGGCCAGTTCGGGCAGCGGGTAGGCGGCCAGCGTCGCCAGCGCGGCGATGTCGAGCTGGCCGCTGCTGAGCGCGAGCACGTCGCGCGCGGCGCTGCGTGCGCGCTCGACGTCGCGGAGGATGCGGCGCGCGGGCGTCGCGAACGCCTCGCCGTCGGGGGTGAGCACCAGCTGGCGCCCGGTGCGGCGGAACAGCTGCACCCCGAGCTGGCGCTCCAAGCTCCGGATGGCCTGCGACAGGGACGGCTGCGCGATGTACAGCGACTGCGCGGCCTTGGTGACGCTCCCGTGGTCGATCACCGCAACGAAGTACTCCACCAGCCGCAGGTCCACCCCGGAAGGATACGACCCGGTGGCGGTGCATTGGTCCGGGCTATGGGTGCGTGCGGGGTTTGGTCTGGATCATACCGGCCGGTCGGTCTGGACCTGGGTCGCCGCGAGCGGGATACTGGGGCGGCCTTGGCTCGAGACCGGAGGAGATGCAGCGTGGGTGAGAGCGTCCTGACCGAGATCGCCGACGGCGTCGCCGTCATCACGATCAACCGGCCCGAGGCCCGCAACGCGGTGGACCGCTCGGTCGCCGAGGGCCTGGCCGCCGCGATCGACGAGCTCGAAGAGCGCTCTGACGCGGTCATCGGCATCCTCACCGGCGCGGGCGGCACGTTCTGCGCGGGCATGGACCTCAAGGCCTTCACCCGCGGCGAGCGCCCCTCCATCCCGGGTCGGGGATTCGGCGGCGTCACCGAGCGGCCACCGTCGAAACCGCTGCTCGCCGCCGTCGAGGGCTGGGCCCTGGCCGGCGGCTGCGAGCTGGCGCTCAGCTGCGACCTGATCGTCGCCTCGCGGGAGGCCAAGTTCGGGCTGCCCGAGGTCAAGCGAGGTCTGGTCGCCGCTGCCGGTGGTCTGCTGCGGCTGCCCAAGACCTTGCCGTACCAGCTGGCCATGGAGGTCGCGCTGACCGGCGATCCGCTGACCGCCGAGGTCGCCCACGCGCACGGGCTGATCAACAAGATCACCGAGCCGGGCGAGGCGCTGAACGGGGCGAGGGAGCTGGCCGCGCGGGTGGCGGCGAACGGGCCGCTGGCGATCCGCGCCACCAAGCAGATCGTCTCCGGTGCGGTGCGGTGGACCGACGCCGAGGCCTTCGCCCAGCAGCGCGAGATCTCGTCTCCGGTGTTCGCCTCCGCCGACGCCCAGGAAGGGGCGCGCGCGTTCGCCGAGAAGCGCAAGCCGGTCTGGCGGGGTGAGTGAACCGGTGACCGCTGAAGACGACCAGGCGCAGCGCCGTCGGGCCGTGCGGGAGCTCGGTGCCGCGCTGCGCGAGCTGACCGACGCCGCGGTGTCCACCGAGGTCGACACCGAGACCCTGACCGAACTCGCCGAACAGGTCCGCGCATTGGTCCCACCGCTGGCCGCGGCCCGCCGCGAACGCGGTGAACCGGCCACTGTGGACGGTGGTCAGCGCGCGCGCCGGATGTACAACCCGGCATCCGGCCCGGGGAATCCGATCGCACCGCCGATGCGGGTGGAGATCGTCGACGGCGCGGCGATCGGCCGCTGCACGCTCGGCCTGGCCTACGAGGGACCGCCCAGCTACGGGCACGGCGGCATCAGCGCCCTGCTGGTGGACCAGATCCTCGGCCACGCGCACTCGACCCGCGGCAAGCACGGCATGACGGTCAAGCTCGAACTGCGCTACCGGCGTCCGGTCCCACTGCAGACGCCGCTGCGCATCGTCGGCCGGCTGGAGAACGTCGACGGGCGGTGGACCGAGTCGATCGCCACGATCAGCACCGAGGACGACCCCGACACCGTGCTGGTGGAGGCCAAGGGCGTTTTCGTGGTGCCCAGCGCCGAGCAGTCCAAGCGGCTGTTCGGGGAGTTGGAGCGCCTCTCGAGGTGATCAGCGGGTGCCGATGGTTCAAGGAGGAGCCGCATGTACCCAGGAGTCCACGCCGCTACCCACCCCGACCGGCCCGCGCTGATCATGGCCGGATCCGGTCGGCGCCTGACCTACCGCGAACTCGACGAGCGGTCGCTGCGGCTGGCCAACCAGCTGCGCGCGGCGGGGCTGGGCAAGGGCGATGTCGTCGCGCTGCTCAGCGACAACTCCCCGGAGGCCTTCGAGGTCTACTGGGCCGCGCTGCGCTCCGGACTGTACGTCTGCGCGGTCAACAGCCACCTGCAACCCGAAGAAGTCGCTTACATCGTCAACGATTCGGGTGCCAGCGCGCTGCTGGTGTCCGCCGGGCTGGCCGAGCTGGCGGAGGCGGTCGCCGAGCAGGTGACCGTCGGGCTGCGGCTGGCTTTCGGTGGTGCGGTGCTGGGTTTCGACGATTACGAGGAAGCGCTGGCCGCAGCCTCGACCGAAGTTCCCGCTTCGCAGCCGTGCGGCGCGGACCTGCTGTACTCCTCGGGAACCACCGGGCGTCCCAAGGGGATCAAGCCCAACTTGCCCGATCGCCAGGTGCACGAACCCGGCAACGTGCTGGTCGACCTGCTGAGCGCGTTCTACGGGTTCACCGAGGACACCGTCTACTTGTCCCCGGCACCGGTCTACCACGCGGCACCGCTGCGCTACAGCGCCTCGGTGCACGCGATCGGCGGAACCGTGGTGATGATGGAGCGCTTCGACCCGGAGGGCGCGCTGCGGGCGATCGAGGAGTACGGCATCACGCACAGCCAGTGGGTTCCGACGATGTTCGTCCGGATGCTCAAGCTGGACGAGCAGATCCGGCAGCGCTACGACCTGAGCAGCCACCGGATGGCGGTGCACGCCGCCGCGCCTTGCCCGGTCGAGGTCAAGCGGGCGATGATCGAGTGGTGGGGCCCGATCCTGCAGGAGTACTACGCGGCGACCGAGGGCATCGGCATGACGCTGATCGATTCCGCCCAGTGGCTGGACAAACCCGGTTCGGTCGGCCGTTCGGTGCTCGGCGAGGTGCACATCTGCGACGAGGACGGCCGCGAGCTGCCCAGCGGTGAGGTCGGCACCGTCTACTTCGGACGGGACGAGGTGCCCTTCGAGTACCTGGGGGACCCGGACAAGACCCGGTCGGTCAAGCACCCCGAGCACGGGAACTGGGCCACCGTCGGCGATCTGGGCTACGTCGACGACGACGGCTTCCTGTTCCTCACCGACCGCAAGGCCTTCATGATCATCTCCGGCGGGGTGAACATCTACCCGCAGGAGGTCGAGAACGTGCTGGTGCTGCACCCGGCCATCCTCGACGTCGCGGTCTTCGGGGTACCGGACGCCGAGATGGGCGAGGCGGTCAAAGCCGTCGTGCAACCGGCACCCGGCGCGGAACCGGGACCGGACCTGGAGCGGGAGATCCTCGACTACGCCAGGCAGCGCGTCGCGCACTACAAGGTGCCGCGCAGCGTCGACTTCGCGAGCGAGCTGCCGCGCACCCCCACCGGAAAGCTCGTCAAGGGAAAGCTCAAGGCGCGCTACGCGCCTTCGTGATCGGGAGGACTGTTCGTGCAACGACGTTGGGGCATCACGGTGCCGTTCCAGGGCATTCCGCTGGCCGAGCAGCGCGAGCTCATCGCCGAACTGCCGGACCTGGGCTACACGGACGTGTGGTCGTCGGAGTCCAACGGCGCCGACGCGTTCACCCCGCTCGCGCTGGCCAGCGCTTGGGCCCCGAAGCTGCGGCTGGGCACCGCGATCGTCCCGGTCTACACCCGCGGTCCGGCGACGCTGGCGATGAGCGCCGCCTCGCTGGCCGCGGCCGCCCCGGGCCGGTTCGCGCTGGGCATCGGCACCTCGTCCAACGTGATCGTGGAGCGCTGGAACGACATCCCGTTCGAGGAGCCGTACAAGCGCGTGCGCGACACGCTGCGGTTCTTGCGCAAGGCGCTGAGCGGGGAGAAGGTCACCGAGACCTACGACACCTTCCAGGTCAAGGGCTTCACCGCCGGTCTGGTCGCCGAGCCGGCGCCGCCGCTGCTGGTCGCGGCGCTGCGGCCGGGGATGCTGCGGCTGGCGGGCCGGGAAGGCGACGGCGCGATCATCAACTGGCTCTCGCCCGACGACGTGCGCGCGGTGGTCCCGCACGTGCACGAGGGCGGCGAGGGCAAGGAGGTCGTGGCCCGCATCTTCGCGATGCCCGACGCCGACGCCGACACCGCTCGCGGTATCGCGCGGCGGCAGATCGCGGCGTACATGAACGTGCCGGTGTACCGGGCTTTCCACGAGTGGCTGGGCCGCGAGGAGCTCTCGCCGATGTGGCAGGCGTGGGACGCCGGTGACCGCAAGGCGGCGCTGGAGGCGATCCCGGACAGCGTGGTCGACGACCTGGTGGTGCACGGCCCGGCCGAGCACTGCCGGGAACGGATCCAGCAGTACGTGGACAACGGGGTCACCACCCCGGCGATCGCGGTCCTGCCGCAGGGGAACCCGGCGGACGCGGTCCGCGCGCTGGGCCTGAAGTAGCGGGGGAGACCCCCGACGGGTCAGCTCAGCGCGGCGGCCTGTGCGGAGAGATCGGAGTCGAGGTGCGCGGAGTCGTTGAAGCTGCGGACGATCCACCGGTCCGCGGTCACCACGATCCGGGAGATCGAGCCGTTGTCGGCGCCCAGGAAGGCCAGCGGGCGGGATCCGGTGGCCAGCGCCAGGGCCTGCCCGATCACGCCGCCGTGGGTGAACACCGCGATCCGCTGGTCCGGGTGCGCTGCGGCCAGCCGCTCGATCGCGCCGCGGACGCGGGCGCTCAGCGCCGCCCCGGACTCCGCGCCGGGGATGACGTCCCAGCGCTGCTCGGCGTGCATCCGCTGGATGACCGGGTCGTTCTCGGCGGTCTTCTGCCGGAACAGCCCGCCTTCCCACTCGCCGAGGTGCACCTCCCGCAGGTCCGGTTCGACCTGCGGGGTCAGGCCGGTGCGCGCGGCCAGCGGTGCGGCGGTCTGGACGGTGCGGATCAGCGTGGTCACGTAGATCGCGTCCAGGCCCGCGTCGGCCAGCCGCTGCGCGACGCGCTCGGCGTGCTCCCGGCCCTGCGGCGCCAGTTCCGGGTCGCCCTGCCCGTCGACCAGCGGGAACGGCCGGTCCGGGCGGGCCGGGGCCGATTCGCCGTGCCGGATCAGCAGGACGTCGGTGGCCCCGGTCGGGACCGCGAAACGGGACTGCCGGTACTCCACCTCGGACATGCTGGCTCACTTCCCTGGGCAACTGGTCCGCCTGGACCCTTCCAGCAGGCCAAGAGGTTTTCAAGTCGCCGAGACCGGTCGACGGCCGGCACCGAGACGATGGGTGAGCACAGTGGACAGTGATGCGATCCGGGTGGCGCACGAAGGCCCCGTTCTGACGGTCACGATCAACCGGCCCAAGCGCAAGAACGCCCTGGACCTGGCGGCCTGGCGCGGCCTGCACGAGGCGATCGGGAAAGCCGCGGCCGACGACGACGTGCGGTGCTTGGTGATCACGGGAGCGGAAGGCGACTTCTGCGCGGGCGCGGACCTCAGCGGCGACCGCGGCCCGCAGCACCCGCTGAACCGGATGCACGGCATCAACGAGATCGCACTAGCGCTGCACGAGCTGCCGAAACCGTCGGTGGCGAAGGTGCGGGGCGTGGCGGTCGGGGCCGGGTGGAACCTGGCGCTGGGCTGCGACCTGGTGGTCTGCACCCCGGACGCCCGGTTCTCGCAGATCTTCGGCAAGCGGGGCCTGTCCCTGGACTTCGGCGGATCCTGGCTCCTGCAGCGGATCGTCGGCCTGCAGCAGGCCAAGCGGCTGGCGCTGCTCGCCGAGATCATCGGTGCCGACGAGGCCCGCGAGCTCGGCATGGTCACCGCGGTGCGGGAGGACTCCGAGATCGACGAGTACGTCGCCGATCTGGCCGCCCGCCTCGCGCAGGGCCCGCCGATCGCGCTCGCGCAGAGCAAGCAGATGCTGAACACCGTCGGCAGCCAGAGCTTCCGGGAGGCACTGGAGAGCGAAGCCCGGGCCCAGACCATCAACTTCGCGACCGCGGACAGCCAGGCCGCCAAGGAGGCGTTCATCAACAAGACCGAACCCGAGTTCACCGGCGATTGGGTGCTGCGATGAGCCGCGAGCAGATCAGCTACGAGGTCTCCGAGGGCATCGCCACGATCATGCTGGACCGGCCGGACAAGCTCAACGCGTTCACCCACGTGATGCGCGACGAGCTGATCAGCGCGTTCGACGACGCCGACGCCGACGACGAGGTCCGCGCGGTGATCGTCACCGGCGCCGGACGCGGGTTCTGCGCCGGGGCGGACCTGAGCGCGGGCGCGGAGACGTTCAACGCCGGTGCGAACGACGAGCGGGCCGCGACCCGCTGGGCGGCGGGGCAGATCGACGGCGTGCCGCGCGACGGCGGCGGCACGGTGGCGTTGCGCATCGCCGAATCGCGCAAGCCGGTGATCGCGGCGTTCAACGGTCCGGCGGTCGGGGTGGGCGTGACGATGATGCTGCCCGCGGACATCCGGCTGGCCGCCGAGTCGGCGAAGTTCGGCCTGGTCTTCGCCCGCCGGGGGATCGTCCCGGAAGCGGCCTCGTCGTGGTTCCTGCCGCGCGTGGTCGGCATCTCGCAGGCGATGGAGTGGGTCGCCACCGGCAGGGTTTTCGGCGCGCAGGAAGCACTTTCCGGACGCCTGGTGTCCCGGGTGGTCCCGGACGACGACCTGCTGCCGACGGCGCGCGCGATCGCCCGCGAGATCGCCGACAACACCTCCGGCGTCTCGGTGGCGGTATCGCGCCAACTGCTGTGGGGCATGCTCGGCGCCGACTCGCCGTGGGAGGCGCACCGCCTGGACTCCAAGGCGATCAACCACCTCGGCGCGGCGGCGGATTCGGCGGAAGGCGTCGAGGCGTTCCTGGCCAAGCGCCCGGCGCAGTTCCCCATGAAGGTCAGCGCCGACTACCCCGATTTCATCCCGCCCTGGCCACGACGTCCCGGCTCGCCCTGATCGAGCGGGGTTCGCCGGGACGCGATCGTGGAGGAGGGTCAGGTGGGATCGGTGAAGTGCGGAGTGCGCTCGTCGAGGTTGGCCTTGACCGCTTCGGTCTGGTTGGGGCTGCCGATGAGGGCCCGGATCGCTTCCTGCTCGGCCGCGAAGCCCTCGGCGAGGGTGGCGCGCCCGGCCATGTCGAGCAGGCGCTTGGAGTGGCGGATCGCGTCCGGGCTCTTGGCGGCGATCTCGCGGGCCAGCTCCAGCGCTGCGGCCAGCGGATCGGCCTCGACGCGGGTGGCCAGGCCGAGGTCGGCCGCTTCGGTACCGCTGACGACGCGGCCGGTGAAGGTCAGTTCCTTGGCCACGTCCCGGCCCACCAGTTCCGGGAGGACCTGGGTGCCGGTCATGTCCGGGGCCAGGCCCCACTTGATCTCCATCACCGACAGCCGCGCATCGGCGGCCACCAGGCGGATGTCGGCGCCCAGCGCGATCTGGAGGCCGCCGCCGAAGGCCACCCCGTGCACCGCGGCGATCACCGGGACCGGGATCGTCGCCCAGACGTGGGCCGCTTGCTGGCCGCGGGCTTCGGCCGGGCCGACCGGTTCGGTGGTCGCCGCGCGGCGTTCGAAGGACCGGCCGCCGTCGGCCATCTTCGCGAAGTTGCCGAAGTCCAGTCCCGCGCAGAAGGCCCGGCCCTCGCCGGAGAGGACCACGGCCCGCACCGCGGGGTCCTCGCGCAGTCGCAGGCCGGTGGCCACGAGCGCGTCGAACATCGCCTGGTCCAGCGCGTTGAGCTTGTCCGGCCGGCTCATCCGCACGTCCGCCACGCCGTCGGTGGTGGTGCAGCTGACCCGCTGCTCGGCCGTTGTGGTCACGGAACCTCCAGAGTGCGGTGCGCCAAGGATTTTCGAACGCTATGGCGGCTTCTCACGTGGCGTCAAGGACGTCCCTTGTGCTCGCCGCGCGATCGAGCCTAATGTCACCGATCAGGTTCTCGCAGCGCTCAACATCCACTGTGGACAATCTGGAAGAGGAGCACCATGACCGAGATGCGGCAGATCGCCTCGGGACTGCAGTTCCCGGAAGGGCCGGTGGCGCTCCCCGACGGATCCGTGCTGCTGGTGGAGATCAAGCGCGGCACCCTGTCGAAGGTCGGTCCCGGCGGTGAGGTGTCGGTGGTAGCCGACTGCGGCGGTGGTCCGAACGGGGCCGCGATCGGCCCGGACGGTGCGGTGTACGTGTGCAACAACGGCGGTTTCGAGTGGCTGGACATCCGCGGCCGCGACGTCCCGGGGATGCAGCCGTACGACTACACCGGCGGCCGGATCCAGCGCGTCACGATGGACGGCACCGTCACCGACCTCTACGCCGAGGTCGGAGGTCGCGGGCTGCGCGGCCCCAACGACATCGTCTTCGACGCCGAAGGCGGCTTCTACTTCACCGACCTGGGCAAGCGGCGGCCCCGCGACACCGACCGCGGCGGGCTCTACTACGCGACCCCCGACGGCAGCCGCATCGAGGAGATCGCCTACCCGCTGACCGAGGCCAACGGCGTCGGGCTGTCCCCGGACGGCGAGCGGATCTACGTCGCGGAGACCTCCACCGGCCGCGTCTGGTACTGGGACGTCGAAGGCCCGGGGCGCTTGCGCCGCACCGGGAACGGACCCGCCGGCGCCGCGCTGCTGCACGGCTTCCCCGGCTACCAGCTGCTGGACTCGCTCGCGGTGGATTCCGAGGGCAACGTGTGCGTGGCGACGCTGATCACCGGTGGCATCAGCGTGCTCAGCCCGGACGGCGAGCTCAAGGACGTGCTCAAACCGCCCCGCCACGACGCGCACGTCACCAACATCTGCTTCGGCGGTCCGGACCTGCGCACCGCCTACATCACCTCGTCCGGCTGGGGAATCCTCTACGAGATGGAGTGGCACTGCCCCGGACTGGAGCTCAACCACGCGCCGAGGAGGGCTTGATGGCGGAGGACCTGCGGGAGCGGTTGCTGACCGAACTCATCGGGCCGGGCGGCGATTTCGAGATCGTCGAGCAGGACGTCGGCGGCATCCCGATGCGCGTCTACACCGGGGGCCCGGCGACGCTGCGCGACGTGGTGCTGTTCAGCAGCGGCTACGGCGACCGGGAGTTCCTGGTCTACGAGGACTTCCGGTGCAGCTTCGCCGAGCACTTCCGGCTGGTGGCCGGGCTCGCCCGCTGCCTGCGCGAGGAGTACGGGCTGAGCAGCGGTGACCGGGTCGCCATCGCGATGCGCAACTTCCCGGAGTGGCCGGTGGTCTTCTTCGCGATCCAGGCCGCTGGGCTGGTCGCGGTCCCGCTCAACGCCTGGTGGACCGACGCCGAGCTGCGCTACGGGCTGACCGACTCCGGCGCGAAGCTGGTGTTCGCCGACGCCGAGCGGACGGCGCTGATCGATCGCGAGATCCCGACCGTGGAGGTCCGGGGCGGAACACCGGCGCCCGGCGTGCGCGCGTGGGCCGAGCTCGTGGCATCGCTGCCGGAGCGCGCCGAGCTGCCGGACGTGGACATCAGCCCGGACGACGACGCGACGATCATGTACACCTCCGGCACCACGGGCCGTCCCAAGGGCGCGGTCGCCACGCACCGCAACCACTGCACGAACCTGCTCAACACGGTGGTGGCCCGCCGGGTGCACGCCGCACTGGCCAACGACGGGGTCTTCCCACCGCTGGGCGATCCTGACGCGCCGCAACCAGGTGTGCTGCTGACGTTCCCGATGTTCCACATCGCCGGGCTCACCACGATGTACTTCGCCACGCTGTCCGGGGCGAAGCTGGCCACCACGTACCGCTGGGACCGGGAGGTCGCGGCCCGGCTGATCCTCGACGAAGGACTGACCACCGCGGCCGGGGTGCCGACCGTGATGCGCGATCTCGTCGAGCAGGGCGAAGCCGTGCGGAAGCTGGACGGCGTCAACATGGGCGGCGCGCCGGTCCCGCCGGACCTCGTGCACCGCATCGACGCCCTGGGCACGGGCGTCGCACCGGCCAACGGCTACGGCCTGACCGAGACGACTTCGGCGGTGGTGAGCAACGCGGGCAGCTACTACCTCGCCCGCGCGGACAGCGTAGGCCGGTGCGTCCCGGGCGCGGATCTGCGCGTCGTGGACCCGGCGACCAGTGACGAGGTGGCCGACGGCGAGATCGGTGAGCTCTGGTTCCGCGGGCCGAACATCGTGCGCGGCTACTGGAACAACCCGCAGGCCACCGCGGAATCGTTCGTCGACGGCTGGTTCCGCACCGGCGACCTCGGGTATGTCGAGGACGGCTGGGTGCACGTGGTCGACCGGCTCAAGGACGTGGTGATCCGGGGCGGCGAGAACGTCTACTGCGCGGAGGTCGAGGCGGCGCTGTTCGAGCACCCGGCAGTGCTCGACTGCGCGGTCATCGGGCTGCCGCACCCGAAGCTGGGGGAGGAGGTGGCGGCCGTGGTGAACCTGCGGACCCCGGTCGAGCCCGCGGAGCTGCAGGAGCACGTCGCAGCGCGGCTGGCGGCGTTCAAGGTCCCGGCCCACGTGGTGGTCCGCCCCGACCCGCTGCCGCGCACCCCGACCGGCAAGGTCCTCAAGCGCCAGCTGCGCGACCACATCGGAGCCTGACGTGGAACTCCGCGGGATAGACCCGGATCCGACCGAGCGCTGGCTGCGCGAGAACGTGCCCGGGCTGCGCGCGCCGGTCGAGTTCTCGCTGATCTCCGGCGGCCGGTCCAACCTGACCTACCGGGTGACCGATGCGGACGGCGTGGTGCGAGCGCTGCGCCGGCCGCCCACCGGTGGAGTCCTCAGCACCGCCCACGACATGAGCCGGGAGTGGCGCTCCATCTCCGCCCTGCACGACACGGCCGTCCCGGTGCCGGAGCCGTTGGCCTACTGCGCCGACGCGGAGGTGACCGGTGCCGAGTTCTACGTGATGGGCTTCGTCGACGGCACCGTGCTGGCCGATGCGGCCGCGGTCGAGGCGTTCTCACCGCAGGCCCGCAGGAGGGCCGGGCTGGCGACCGTGGAGTGCATGGCGGCGCTGCACACCGTCGACCCGGACGCGGTCGGGCTGGGCGGCACCGCTCGCCGCGAGGGCTACGTGCTGCGGCAGCTCCACCGCTGGCAGCGGCAGGTGCACCAGTCGGGCGCCCCGGACTTGGCGCTGCTGGACGCAGTGCACGACGCCTTGGCGGCCAACGTGCCCGAGCAGGGCACCGGGATCGTGCACGGCGATTTCCGGCCCGGGAACCTGTCGTACGCGCCGGACGGCGAGGTGCTGGCCGTCTTCGACTGGGAGCTGGCCACCCTGGGCGATCCGCTGGCCGACCTCGGCTGGCTGGTGGCGTCGTGGGCGCAGCCCGGCGACGACGCACCGGCGGTCACCCCGGGCCCCACCGCCGAGCCCGGATTCCCCGGCCGGACCGAACTGGTCGACCGCTACGCGGCGCTGACCGGTCGCGACGTGTCGGACCTGCCGTACTACGTGGCGTTCCAGCGCTGGCGGTCGTGCTGCATCACGGCCGGGGTGCGGGCCCGCTACCTGGCCGGGGTGATGGGCGACGACGGATACGACGCCGAAGACCGGGCGAAGGACGAACTGCGGCAGGCCCGATCGGCCTGGCAGGCGGTGCAGGACCTCGGTCTGGTGTGAACAGCGACTCGACGTGGAGGCGAGAAGATGACGCGGGCGATCCGGATCGGTGGTTTCTCCGGCTACCTGGGCGATCGGCGCAGCGCCTTGGACGAGGCGATGGCCGGTGACCCGTGCGACGTGCTGATCGGCGACTACCTCGCCGAGTTCACCCTCGCGATGCTGGCTGCCCGGCACCGCAGCGACCCGTCGAAGGGCTACGTCGAGTACTTCCTCGACCAGCTCCGCCCGCACCTCGCGGAGCTGGCCGAACGCGGTACCAAGGTGGTGGTCAACGCCGGCGGGTTCAACCCGGCCGGGCTGGCCGGGGCGGTGCGCGCGATGATCGCCGAGAGCGGTGCGGCGCTGCGGGTCGCGCACGTCGAAGGCGACAACATCCTGTCCACAGTGGATGATCTGCAGGCCGCCGGGCACGCGATGCCGAGCCTGGACAGCGGAGCGCCGCTGGCGGACTGGGGCCACCGGCCCATCGCCGCCAACGCCTACCTCGGCGGGTGGGGCATCGCCGCCGCGCTGCGCGAAGGGGCGGACGTCGTGGTGTGCGGCCGGGTCACCGACGCGTCGCTGACCGCGGGCCCGGCGGCGTGGTGGCACGGCTGGCGCACCGACGACTGGGACGAGCTGGCCGCCGCGGTGGTGGCCGGGCACGTCATCGAATGCGGTCCGCACGCGGTCGGCGGGAACTTCTCCGGGTTCACCCAGGTGCCGGGGATGGTCGCGCCGGGCTTCCCGGTCGCCGAGATCGCCGCCGACGGCACCACCGTGATCACCAAGCACGCCGGCGACGGCGGGGCGGTCACCACCGACACCGTGACGGCCCAGCTGGTCTACGAGATCCAGGGCCCGCACTACCTCAACCCGGACGTGACCGCGCACCTGGACACCGTGCGGCTGCGGCAGCTCGCACCGGACCGGGTGGAGATCTCCGGGACCACCGGCTCCCCACCGCCCCCGACCACCAAGGTCGCGGTGTTCGCCCCGATCGGCCACCAGATCGTCATCAGCGTCTACGCCACCGGCCTGGACATCGGGGAGAAGGTCGAGCTGATCCGCGCCCAGGCCGAAGCGCTGCTGGCCGGGGTGGACGCCGAACTCGACGTGAGCGCGCTCGGCACCGCTGCCGAGGACCCCGAACGCCAGTGGGACGCCACCGTCCAGGTCCGCATCATGGCCACCGCCGCCCACCGGGAACCCCTGGCACGGCTGGCCGAGGGGATCGGCGAGCTGTTCCTGTCCAGCATCCCCGGCTTCTACACCGACAACGCGGCCCGCCAGTCCAGCTCGCCGAAACCGCGCATCGACTACTGGCCGTCGTTGCTGGCGATCGACGCGGTCCCGCACGAGGCGGTGCTCGACGACGGCACCCGGATCCCGATCGCCCCACCACCGGCCACCGAACAGCCGAGCCAACCGCAGCACCCGGAGCCAGGACCGGTGGCACCGGGCGAAACCCGCCGCGTCCCGCTCGGCCGCCTCGCGCACGCGCGCAGCGGCGACAAGGGCGGCAACAGCAACGTCGGCCTGTGGGTGGCAGACCCGGAGGCCTGGCCGTGGCTGCGCGACCTGCTCAGCACCGAGGAGCTGCGGCGGCTGATGCCGGAGGCCAAGGACCTCGACGTCGTCCGGCACGAGTTCCCGCACCTTCGGGCGGTGCACTTCGTCCTGCGCGGACTGCTGGGCACCGGCGGTTCGAGCAACCTGCGCGTCGACCCGATCGGCAAAGCGGTCGGCGAGTTCCTCCGCGCCCGCCACGTCGACGTCCCGGTGGAACTGCTGGACTAGTCGAGCGGGTGCGCGATCTCGTCGGCGGGCAACCGGCCCAGCACGACGGCCACCACCGCGGCGATCAGCGGGACGATCCCGGCCACGACGAACGTCGCCTGCGTGCCGATCGCTTCGGAGACCGGCCCGGCGACGGCCATCGACAGCGGCAGGAACGCGATGGACACGAAGAAGTCCAGGCTGGTGATCCGGCCGAGCAGCTGCGGCGGCACCCGGCGCTGCAGCAGCGTGCCCCACAGCACCATCGGGCTGGAGAACAGCGCACCGACGAAGAAGGCCGCCGCGGTGACCACCCAGATCTCCTTGGCGGCGGCAACCGCCAACAGCGGCAGGCCCGCCACACCCCACAACCCGAGCAAGGTGGTCAGGTAGCGGCGGGGCATCCGCAGCGAGCCCATCACCAGCGATCCGACCGCACCACCGATTCCCCACGTGGCCAGCACCAGCGCGTGCTCCCCGGCACCACCGCCGAGGCGGTCCTTGATGAGGAACGGCAGCACGACCTGCAACGGCCCCATCATCACCATCACCATGAGCGAGGCGAAGGCCAGCGAAGCGACCAACCACCGCGTGGCCAGCATGTACCGGAAACCCTCGGCGATGTCGGCGAAGACACCGCGAGCCGGCCCCTCGGCACCGCGCACCGGCGTGCGCGGGACGGTCCAGAACGTGCACCAGGCCGCGAACGCCAGCACCGCAGCCACCGCCATCGCCGCGCCCGGCGCGAAAGCCGTGATGATGAGGCTGCCGAGCGCGGGACCAGCGGCCTGCTGGATGCTCGGGCGCACCATGCCCTCGAACCCGTTGGCCGCCATGAGCTCGTCCTCGGCCAGCAACGAGGGCAGCCAGGCGGAATAGGCGGGGAAGTAGAACGCCACCGCGGTTCCACCGAGGAAACCGATCGCGACCAGGTGCCACAGCTGCATCTGATCGGTCAACGACAGCACGGCCGCGGTGGTGAGCAGCGCGAAGTGCACGCCCTGCACGACGAGCAGGATCGTCTTCTGCGCCACCCGGTCCGCGACCGCGCCGCCGAGCAGCATGGGCAGCAGCGCGCCCAGCGACGCCGCGGCGGCGACGAACGAGAGCTGGCTGGCGCCGCCACCGATCCGCACGACCTCCCAGACCTGCCCGACGGTCCACAAACCGGTGGTGAACAGCGTGAAGCACAACGCGGCGGAGAGCCTGCGGTAGGCGCTGCGCCGGAACGGCAGGAGCACGCGGGGAACCCGGCGCACGGGGCTTGCGGGTTCCGTCCCGAGGTCTTCGATCACACCACGAACGCTAGGACTTCCACAGCACTGGAGGTCAACGCGCAGGCGAAATCCCGGTGTCAGGCACCGACGATGCGCAGGGCGATGGTGACGTAGCGGTCGGCGAGCTCGGCCGGGTCGGTGTCGCCTTCCGGGTCGTACCACTGGGGGATCGCGTTGCACGCGGCCTGGATCGCGCGGCGCGCTTCGGCGGGGTGCTCGCAGCGGAACCGCCCGCACCGCGCACCGTCGTCGATGATGTCCTGGAACAGCCGCGTCGCGGATTCCCGCAGCTCGGCGAGCCGTTGCGCGTGCACCGGATCCAGGTTGCGGGCGTCCCGAGCGGCGATGGTGCTCTCCACCCGCCGCCGCACCCGGTAGTCCACGGTGGCGCGCACGAGCGCGCGCAACCGCTCGGCGGGATCGTCACCGCAGGCGTGCAGCGCCGCGTCGCAGGTGCGGACGTAGTCGTTGACGCTGTCCTCCATCAGCCCGGCGAACAGCTCCTGCTTGCTGGAGTGCCAGTAGTACAGCGCGGAGAGGCTCAACCCGGCGCGCTTGGCGATGTCCCGGATGGACGCGCCGTGGTAGCCGCGCTCGGCGAAGATCTCCCGCGCCGCGACGGAGAGCGCATCGCCGCCCTGACCGCGCGGGATCGCTGGGCCGGTGTGGGACGAGGATTCCGGTGCCGTCGTCACGGAAACCAGGATACGGCTTGAACCGGGCCGCAACCCCCCGAATTCCACCGCTCAGGCGGTGAACCGGTCCCAGAGCTCCGCTTCGCCCGAGGCGAGCGCGGTTCGGCCCAGGCGTGCCGACCAGTCCCGCTCGGTGCCGCATTCGTCCCGCCACGCCCACAACTTGCGGGTGACGTGGTGCAGCGGGTGTTCCCGCGTGACGCCCATCGCGCCGTGCAGCTGGTGTGCCGTCCGAGCGATGCTGGTGGCCGTCCGCGCCGCGGTGATCTTCGCCGCCGCTGTCGCGACCAGTGCTCGCTCGGAGTTCTGCGCGCGCACAGCGCGGGACACGGCGGCTTCGGTGGCGACGAGGTGAACGCGCATCTCCGCCAGCGAATTGGCCACGGCCTTGAGCGCGACTAGCGGACGACCGAACTGCTCGCGCCGCGTGACGTGCTCACGCGTGTGCTCGTACGCCCCGCGCGCCGCGCCGAGCAGCGCAGCGGAGTTGAGCAGCGCCAAGCGTGCGAGCACGTCTTCGTGCGAAGGCGCGTCCGGCAGGGGAGTCGTGGCTCCGGACGCCCGCAGCGCATCACGAGGTTCACCTGCCAGGTTCTCGCCGTGCTCGACTTCGCCGCGCTCGACGAGGAAAGCGGGCTCCCGCTCCGGACGCACCACGACGTGGCTGGCGTAGCGCGCCCACGGCACGGCGGCGGCATCGGTGGTGGTGACGACCAGGGGAGCGGTTTCCAGCTCTGCGCCGAGGATCCAGCGCGAAACCGACACCTCGACCAGCGGCACGCTCACCCCGTGCGCGGCCGTCGCGGCCACGAGCTCGGTCAGGTCCTGCAGGGTTCCGCCGACGCCGCCGCGCGACTCGTCCACGCCGACCTGCGGCCAGCCCAGTTCCACCATCGTCGACCACACCGGGTGCAGCCCGGTCGCCTGCGGATCGGCTCCGGACAGCACGTCGGCGGCGACTTCAGCGATCAAGCTCAACGTCGTGCCTCCTGCTTGGCGAGGATGGACAGCAGCACCTCGGAGGAACCGCCGCGGATGCTGAACCCCGGGGACGCGAGGATCGCTTCGCCCAGCACGCTCTCAGGCGCGACGATCCCGGATCCGCTTGCCCGCCGCGCGCATTCCAGCACGTCCCGCTCGAACGCGGTGCCGAGGTACTTCAACGTGGCGGCGGCCTGGACAGGTGCTTCACCGGCGTCCAGCGATTCCGCGACCTGCGCGCACAACGCGCGCAGCGAGGCCAACCGCGCGACCAGCTCACCGACTTCCGCCGCCAGGCCCTCGTCCGCGGTGCCCAGCAGTTCGGCCAGCACCGGGTAGGTGGACAGCACCCGCTCGGGTCCGCCGCGCTCGTAGGAGAGCTGCTCGGTGACCTGCTGCCAGCCGTTGCCGACCGCACCGATCACCCGGTGCTCCGGGACGAAGACGTCCTCGAAGACCACCTCGTTGAAGTGGTGCGACCCGGCCATGTCCACGATCGGCGACACCGACACCCCGGGGGCGCTCATGTCCAGCACGAACTCGGTCAGCCCCGCGTGCTTGACCTCGGACTTCTCGCTGCGCGCCAACAGGTAGGCGTGCGTGGCCCGGTGCGCGTGGCTGGTCCAGATCTTGCGGCCGTCGATCCGCCAGCCGCCCGGCACGCGGGTCGCGGTGGTGCGCACCGCCGCGAGGTCCGAGCCGGCGTCCGGTTCGCTCATGCCCAGGCAGAACACGAAGTCCCCGGCGACGATGCCCGGCAGGATCTCCTGCTGCAGCTCGGCGGTTCCGTGGCGCAGGATCGACGGTCCGATCTGCCGGTCGCCGATCCAGTGCGCGGCCACCGGGGCGCCCGCGCGCAGGAGTTCTTCGGTGAGCACCAGGCGCGCCAGGTTGGACCGCTCGCCGCCGCCGACCGAGCGCGGCCAGGTCATGCCCAGCCAGCCGCGTCCGGCCAGTTCCCGGCTGAAGTCCAGGTCGAACGACCGCAACCAGGCGTCCGGCCGCGGCCGGTACCGGCCCGCCTCCCGCCACTCGCGGCACAGCTCCCGCACCTCCCGGCGCAGTTCGGCCAACGGATTCACGGTGCCTCCTTCCGCACGACCAGATCGGCGGCCACCGCGCCGGTCTGGTGGACCACGAGCGGGTTGATCTCGAGTTCGCCCAGCTCGTCGCCGAGTTCGGCGGCGGCTTGGGAGATCGATGCGATCGCCGCGGCAGCCGCGTCGACATCGCAGCGCGGATGACCGCGGAACCCGTCCAGCAGCGGCCATCCGCGCAGCTCCCGCAGGAGCGCGACGGCGCGTTCGGCATCGACGGGTCCGAGCGCGGACACGACGTCGGGGTTCAGCTCGGCGGTGGTCCCGCCCATCCCGACCGTCAGCACCGGCGGGTAGCCGTGCTCGCTGCCCTGCACGCCGACCAGCAGCTCCACGCCGCGCGGAACCACTTCCTGGACCAGCACACCGTCGATGCGCGCGTCGGGAGCATTCGCTGCGACCGTGTCGAGCATGTCCCGGGCTGCGCTGCCCGCGCGTTCGGAGGGGACGCCGACGAGAACGCCGCCGACGTCGCTTTTGTGCGCCAGATCAGGGGATTGGACCTTCAGCACGACCTCGTCGCCGAACTCCCGCGCGGCCCGGGCAGCATCGGCGGGCTCGACCACACGCCCACGCGGCCTGTCGACCTGCAGCGCGTCGAGCAGCTGCGCGCCCTCGGCCTCGGTGAGCTCGGAGCGGTCGAGGAAGCGTGCCAGACCGCGGGGAACCGCCCGTTCCGCCCGGCGATGTTCCCGCGGCACCAAGTGCGCGATGAGGCGCAGCGCGGCCGTGGTCGTGCCCAGCACGGAGATCCCGTTGCGCCGCAACACCGAACCGGCTTCGGCGATCTGCTCGTGCGAGTAGAGCCAGGCCACCGCGAACGGTTTGGTGCTGCGCTTGGCGGCCCGCAGGATCGACTCGGCGACCTCCAACGCCGCCTCGCCGCCGATGGTGGTCAGCACCACCAGCACGGCGTCCACCTCGTCGGATGCGGCGACCGCGTCGCACACCGCGCCGAACTGCCCGGCGTCGTCGATGACCTGGGCGGTGACGTCCACCGGGTTGACCGCGCTGCCGAACGCCGGGATGAGCGGCGCCAGCACGTCCCGGGTGGCCGGGTCCAGCTCGGGCAGCACCAAACCGGCGGGTTCGGCCTGGTCGGCGGCCAATCCGCCGGCACCGCCGGAACTGGTGATCACGCCGATCCGGCGGCCCCTCGGCCGGGGTTCGGCGGTCAGCGCCACCGCGGTGTCCAGCAGTTCGTCCAGGTCGTCCACCTGGATCGCACCGGATTCGCTGGTCAGCAGGTCGAACGCGGTGCCGGCGCGGACCAGCGCGCCGGTGTGCGAGGCGACGGCCCGCTCACCCGCGGCGGAACGCCCGGAACGCAGGACGACGACGGGCTTGCCGAGCGCAGCGGCGTGCGCGGTGAGCCGCTGCCACCGGGCTCCGTCGGGCAGTTCCTCCAGGTAGCACGCGAGCACGCGGACGTTCGGATCGGCGACCAGCAGCTCGGCCGCGTCGGTCGCGGTGATGTCGGCCTGGTTGCCGACGCTGATCCAGGCGGTGAGCCCGATCCCGCGATCCCCGGCCATGCCCAGGAAGCTGCCGCCCAGCGCCCCGCTCTGCCCGACGTAGGCGATCCCGGAATCAGGTGCCTGCTCCCCGTCCGCGGCAGCGGTGAACGTGGCTGCCAAACCGGTCGGCCGGTAGAGCAAGCCCTGGCAGTTCGGCCCGATGACCCGCAAGCCGTACCGCCGGGCCACCTCGACCAGCTGCTCCTGCAACGCGCGTCCGTCCGCGCCCACCTCGGCGAACCCCGAGGACAGCACGACCGCGCAGGACGCGCCCGCCCGCCCGGCCTCCTCGACCACCGCGAGCACCCGCGCCGCCGGGACCATCACGAGCACCAGGTCGACCGGACCGGGAAGCTCCAGCAGCGACGGGTAGCAGGGCAGGCCGTGCACCTGCTGGTGGTTCGGGTTCACCGGGTAGACCGGACCGTCGAAATCGCGCAGGTAGCGGGTCAACCGGCCGGCCATCGCCGAACGCTCGGAAGCCCCGACGACCGCCACCGCCCGCGGGTGCAGCAACCCGTCCACGGCGCTCACCGACCGTGGAACTTCGGGCTGCGCTTCTCCTTGAACGCGCGCATCGCCTCCGCCGAGTCCTCAGTGGACTGGACGACGGCCATGTGCGACGAGATCAGGTCGAGGGAGGTCCGCAGGTCGGTGCGCGCGGACTGGTAGACGGTCCGCTTGATGGCCCGGATCGCCACGGGCGGACCGTCCGCGAGGCGACGCGCGAAGGCGTAGGTCTGCTCCGCCAGCTCGTCGTCGGGGTAGCTGCGGCTGGCGATGCCGAGCTCCACGGCGGTGGCGGCGTCGATGAAGTCCCCGGTCCACAGCAGTTCCAGCGCTTTGGCGGTGCCGACCAGCCGCGGCAGGAAGTAGCAACCGCCATCGCCGGGCACCAGACCGATGCGGACGTACCCCTCGGACATCCGCGCGGATTCGCCGACGAACCGGATGTCGCACATCAGCGCCATGTCCATGCCCGCGCCCACGGCGACGCCGTTGACCGCGGCGATGACCGGCTTGTCGAAGTCCTCCAACGCCAGCGCGACCTGGTGGATCCGCTCGGTCAGGATCGTCTTGTGGTCCAGCACGGCCTTCTCGCCTGCGGTGAAGTCGTCCAGGTCGACACCCGAGCAGAACGCGTCACCAGCACCGGTGAGCACCAGCACCCGCACCTCGGGGTCGAACCGGGCGGACCGGATCGCCGCCGCCCACTGGTCGATCATCTCCATGGTGAAGGCGTTCTTCCGCCCCGGCCGGTTGAGCAGGATCGTCCCGATCCCATCCTTGACCTGGTACTCGAGGTCCGCCATGTCCATCCCTCCGCGCTCGCCGAATGGCGCCGAGTCTGGCACGCCGAACCCCCGCGGTCCATACAAAATTGAATGCAATCTGCGCGGGACGGCGAACTCGGCGAAATCGGCGGTCGGTGTCGGGCCGCTGGCTCGCCGTCGGCCTGGTCAGCGGCGACGATCCCGGCGAGGTTCGGGTGTTCCCCTGCGGACTGCCTGAACATCCATAGTGGACTGACTAGCCCGGGAGCTGGAGGCCGGAGCCCAGGGTCGGGGCGAGCTGGGCCGGGGTGGCGTCGCGGTGGGAATCCATGATCGCGATGGCCTTCTCGGTGTGGCCGCGGCGCAGGGCGTTGATCAGCTGGCGGTGCTCGCGGACGATCCGGCGCCGCGCCGCCTCGTCGTAGAGGTACACCGAGCGGTACGCCTCGGTCATCTTCCAGATCCGCTCGATCTCGTCGACGACCAGCCGCAGCCCCGAAGCCCGGAAGATCACGAAGTGGAAGTCGTGGTTGAGCTCGGTCATCCGCAGGACGTCGACCTCGTCTGCGGCCTGCGCGATCTGATCGTTGAGCTCGCCGAGCTCGACGATCTGCGCCGCGCTCAACCGCGGCAGCTCGCGGAGCACGACCGCCTCCAGCGCCCCGCGCATCAGGTAGGCCTGCCGCAGTTCCTCCGACGACAAGCGGGTCACGGTGTAGCCGACGTTCGGCTGGTGGCGGACCACGCCTTCGGCCTCGAGCGCCTTCAGCGCCTCGCGCACAGGGACCCGGCTGACCCCCAGGCGTTCGGCCAGAGCCTCCTGCCGCAGCGGCTGCCCGGGCAACAACTCCTGGCTGCGCATCATCTGCCGGATCTGCTCGACGGCGCGACCCACCGAAGTCCCCGCCATGGCTCCCCACTCTGCTCGACCGGTGACGGAGAGGGTAGCCCACCGCGGCGCCCCGCTCCCGTGAGCGGCGACGGTGGTCCTTGCGACCATCTACGCTCACGACTCGCTGCGACCTGGTTGGCTGAGCGGCGATGGTCGTCCTCACCACCACCGCCGCTCACGACGTCCACTTTGGAGGAATTGGCATGTCCGTCGGCTACCGCCGTCCGGGATTGGTCGCCCGGGACCACGTGTTCCGGGTTCCGCTGCGCCACGACGACCCCGGCGCCGGGGAGATCGAGGTGTTCGGGAGGGAGGTCGTCGCGCCCGCCAAGCAGGACCAGCAGCTGCCGTGGCTGGTCTACCTCCAGGGCGGACCGGGCGGCAAGGCGGACCGGCCGCTGAGCACCAGCGCGTGGCTGGGGCGCGCACTGCAGGACTACCGGGTGCTGCTGCTCGACCAGCGAGGGACCGGGCGCAGCACTCCGGCGAACCGGCAGAGCCTGGCCGGGCTGACCCCGGTCGAGCAGGCAGAACACCTCAGCCTGCTGCGCGCCGACTCGATCGTCCGAGACGCCGAAGCCGTCCGCGCCCAGCTGATCGGCGACGAGCCGTGGTCGGTGCTGGGGCAGAGCTTCGGCGGGTTCTGCGCGCTGACCTACCTGTCGCTCGCGCCGCAGGGCCTGCGGCAGGTGCTGATCACCGGCGGCATCCCGACCCTGACCGGCGACGCCGACGACGTCTACCGCGCGGCCTACCCGCGCACGCTGCGCAAGAACGACGCCTACTTCGCGCGCTACCCGCAGGACGCCGACATCGCGCGGCGGATCGTCGAGCACCTCGCCGAGCACGAGGTGATCATGCCGACGGGGGAGCGGCTGACCCCGGAGCGCTTCCAGACCCTGGGCATCCAGTTCGGCCAGGCCTCGCAGTTCGACGCGCTGCACTACCAGCTGGAAGAGGCGTTCATCGGTGGCGCGCTCTCCGACACGTTCCTGCGCGGCGTGGACGCGGCGGTCTCCTTCGCCGCTCGGCCGCTCTACGCGGTGCTGCACGAGTCCATCTACTGCCAGGGCACCGCGTCGCGGTGGTCGGCGCACCGGGTGCGCGAGGAGTTCCCCGAGTTCGACTGGACCACCGCCGGCCGGGTCAACTTCACCGGCGAGATGATCTACCCCTGGCTGTTCGAGCAGGACCCGGCGCTGGTGCCGCTGCGCGGGGCAGCCGACCTGCTCGCCGCCAAGAGCGACTGGCCCGCGCTCTACGACCTCGACCAGCTGGCCCGCAACGACGTCCCGGTGGCCGCGGCGGTCTACCACGACGACATGTTCGTCGACCGCGACCACGCGCTGGCCTCCGCCGAGCAGGTGCGAGGAGCTCGGGTGTGGGTGACCAACGAGTACGAGCACGACGGCGTGAAGGCTTCACCGGCGGTGCTGGACCGCCTCCTGGCCATGAACCGGGGCGACGCCTGACCGACCGCTCGCTGCACGGGGCAGGTCCTCCGGCTATGGTTCGGTTCTCATGTCCGCATCCGAGCCGAACGGCGCTGCTGGCCTGCCCTGGCAGCGCGTCTTCGACCAAGCTGCCGCGGCGATGGCCATCCTCGACTTGCAGGGCCGCTACCTGCACGTCAACGCCGCACTCTGCCGATTGCTGGGCTACCAGCCCGAGGAGCTCGAGGGGCTGGACTACCGCGAGGTCACCCACCCGGAAGACATCGACCGCGAGGGGCCGGTGGAGTCCGAGAAGATCCTCGAGAAGCGCTACATCCGCTCCGACGGGAGCCTGATCTGGGCGCTGGTGTCCCGCACCTTCATCCGCGACGCCCGCGGCAACCCGATCTGCTTCCTCTCCCAGATCCAGGACATCACCCAGCGCCGGGAGGCCGAGCTGCTGTGGCAGCGCAGCTTCGCCAACGCCCCGATCGGGATGGCGCTGCTGGACCTCAAGGGCGCCTGGACGGCGGTCAACGACACGCTCTGCTCGATGCTCGGCTACTCGCGCGAGGAGATCCTGTCGATGTCGTTCGCCGACATCACCTACGAGGACGACGAGCAGCAGGGCAACGCCGCGCTCGAGGACCTGGCCTCCGGCCTGATCGACTCGGTGAACCTGGAGAAGCGCTACCGGCACAAGGACGGCCGCCCGATCTGGATGCTGATCCGGGCGACCACGGTGCCCGGCGCCGACGGATCGCCGGCGTTCGTGGTCAGCCAGTACGAGGACATCGGCGAGCAGCGGATGGTGGACGCCCGCCTGGCCCACCTGGCGCTGCACGACCCGCTGACCGGGCTGGCCAACCGGGCCCTGCTCGCCGACCGCCTGGACCACGGGCTCCAGCAGCTCGCGCGCGGCAACGGGGTGCTGGCGGTGGTGCTGGCCGACCTCGACCAGCTCAAACCGGCCAACGACCGCTACGGCCACGCGGTCGGCGACCAGCTGCTGATCGCCGCCGCCCGCGAGATCCAGCTGGCGGTGCGCGCAGGCGACACCGTCGCGCGCATCGGCGGCGACGAGTTCGTGGTGGTCAGCCTGCTGCCGGACGAGGCCGCCGCGGAGGCCCTGCGCGACCGCGTGGCGGCGCACATGAACACCGACATCGTGGTGCACGCGATGCCCATCACCCTGCGCGCCAGCGTCGGCTACGCGGTGACCTCGGACCCGTCGATCGCCCCGGACGCCCTCCTGCACCTGGCGGACCGGGACATGTACGCCAGCAAGCGCCGCCGCCGAGAAGCCCGCGGCGGCCGCTGACCCAACCCGCAGTTTCAATTGAAACTGTGCTCCGCCGTGCCTGGAGCTCGCAGTTTCAATTGAAACTGTGGTCCCCGCCCGGACACAGCACCGGCGTGTCAGATCCCGACACACCGGAACTTGTGGACAGGTGGTCCGGTCTGTGGCGGAGTTCCGCAAATTCAATGGAAATCGGACATCCGATTTCCATTGAATTTTGAGACTCGTCGGTGACCCGCCCGCACCGGCGCGGGGGACTCGTCGAGGGAGCTAGACGTCGAGGTCGGCCAGGGCGGATTCGATGGCTCGGTGGAAGGTCGGGTAGGCGAAGATCATCCTGCGGAGGCTGGACACCGGGACCTCGGCGTGCACGGCCACCGCGAGCGCCCCCACGATCTCGCCGCCGTAGGGGCCGACGACGGTCGCTCCGACGAGCACGCCGCGCTCCGCGTCGGCGACCAGCTTGATGATCCCGGCGTTGTCGACCTTGTGGATGAAACCGCGCGTGGACTCCTGGATCCGCGTGATCCCGGTGCGTACGTTGATCCCGGCATCGCGCGCCCGGGCTTCGCTCAGCCCGACGGTCGCGACTTCGGGATCGGTGAACACCACCGACGGCATCGCCCGGTAGTCGGCGGTCTCGCCGTCCTGCCCGAGGATGTCGGCCGCGGCGATGCGCGCCTGGTACATCGATGTGTGGGTGAACGCGCCACGACCGGTGACGTCGCCGATCGCCCACACCCCCTCGGCGGCGCGCATGCGCTCGTCGACCGGGATGGTGCGCGCCTGCTCGTCCAGACCGACCGCGCCGACGCCCAGCGCGCGCAGATCGGTGCGCCGGCCGGTGGCCACCAGGAGCTGTTGCGCCGTGAGCTGTTCGCCGCCGGCCAGCTGCACCTCGAACTGGTCGTCGTGCTTGACGCGCTCCACGCCGTTGCCGGTGCGCACCTGGATTCCTTCGGCGCGCAGCACTTCGGTGATCAGCTCGGATGCTTCGGGTTCGGCGACCGCCAGCAGCCGGGGCTGCGCCTCGATCACCGTGACGGCGGTGCCGAACCGGGCGAAGACCTGTGCGAGTTCCAGCCCGACCGGCCCGCCGCCGAGCACCAGCAGCGATTCCGGCGCCTCGCGGGCCGGCACCGCGTCCCGGTTCGTCCAATATGGACTCCCGGCGAGCCCGTCGATGGGCGGCACCACGGGATCGGTGCCGGGGTTGAGCACGATGCCGCGCCGCGCGTGGAACACCTGGTCCCCGACGGTGACCTCGCCCGGCGCGGTGATCTGCCCGAACCCGCGCACCAGGCGACCGCCGGTGCGTTCGAAGCGCTGCGCGGCGATCTCGTCGTCCCAATCGGTGGTGGCCTCGTCGCGGATCCGGTCGGCCACCGGCGTCCACTCCGCACGCACGTCGGCCCGCCCGGCGAGCTGCGGAACCCGGCGCGCTTCGGCCAGCGCATCGGTGGCGCGCACCATCATCTTCGTCGGCACGCAGGCGAAGTACGGGCATTCGCCGCCGACCAGGCGGGATTCCACCGCGACCACCGACAGCCCGGCCCTGGCCAGCCGGGAGGCGACGTCCTCGCCGCCCGGACCCATGCCGATCACCACGACGTCGACCTCGTCGGCCACCGCACCCACCCCGTTCCCGTTCGTCACCGTCTCGTCCCAGGGCACCACTTCGTGCTCGGCGCCGCCACGCAGAACGCGTTCGGGGACAGGGTCTCAGCGCCAGAGCAGAGCCTCGTCCAGGGGCTTGCGGGTCAGCTCGGGAACCTCGCAGTCGGCGGCCGGATAGCCGATCGGGAACAGGATGTAGGGGCGCTCGCTGGACGGGCGCTCCAGGATCTTCGTCAGGAATCCCATCGGGTTCGGCGTGTGGGTCAGCGTGGCCAGCCCCATGGTGTGCAGGGCGGTGATGAACATGCCGCAGGCGATGCCGACGCTCTCGTTGACGTAGTAGTGCTTCTGCCGCCCGGTGTCGTCCACCCGGTACTTCTGGGCGAAGGCGACCACGATCCACGGCACCACGTCGAGGAACTCCTTGTCCGCGTCGGTCTCCAGCCGGGACAGCGCCCCGTGCCACTGCGGGATGTCCTCGCGCTCGTAGAACGCGCGTTCCTCCGCCTCGGCGGCCAGCCGGATGCGGTGCTTGAGGTCGGGGTCCTGCACGGCGACGAAGGTCCACGGCTGCTGGTGCGCACCGCTGGGCGCGGTGTTCGCGGTCCGCACGGCCATCTCGATCGCCTCGCGCGGGACCGGGTCGGAGCTGAAGAACCGCACGCTGCGGCGACCGTCCAAGTGCTCGAAGAGCTCCTGACCGCGCCGCAACCCCTCCGCGACGTCGAGCCGCGGTGGTGCGTAGGGGACGAACGGGTGGGAGTGGGGCCGAGGTGCTGGTGCGGTCACTGATCCTCCTGGGGCTGTTCGGGTTCCAGCGCATCGCGCCCGGTCGGCTGTGATGAAAGCGGACCGCCGGCGCCGCAGGTATCGGCCGTTTCGGCGAACGCGTTCCCGGATGGTGGGAAAATCGGCAACGCGAGACGGGCGGCAGCCACGATATGGGGCACGTCACATTTTCCGCCGGCCGTCTGCCGTGGTCGAGTGTCGGGTACGTCGGTACAGGGGGCATTACCTGCGCGACGATGCGGAACTCGATCGTTTCGATGAACATCCCTCGATCCGGGCGAACGTGCGGTTGCGTGCGCAAGGTGATCGGTTCGAGTCGGGCTGTGATCGGAATAAAGAACGGGGCTGTATCGTTCGCCACAGAATGGACGTTGCCTGCAGGTGAAGGGGAACGGATCAAGTTGAGCACCGCGAACGGGCACCGGACCAACGGCGCCCAGAAGCTGAACCGGGTGGTCATCCGGTTCGCCGGGGACTCCGGCGACGGCATGCAGCTGACGGGTGACAGGTTCACCTCCGAAGCCGCGGCCTTCGGCAACGACCTGGCGACGCTGCCGAACTTCCCCGCCGAGATCCGCGCTCCTGCCGGAACCCTGCCGGGCGTCTCCAGCTTCCAGCTGCACTTCGCCGACTACGACATCCTCACCCCGGGCGACCGGCCGGACGTGCTGGTGGCGATGAACCCGGCGGCGCTCAAGGCGAACTTGGGCGATCTGCCGCACGGCGGCATCCTGATCGTCAACACCGACGAGTTCAGCAAGCGCAACCTGACCAAGGTCGGCTACGACGGCAACCCGCTCGAGGGCGACGACCTCGACCGCTACCAGGTGCACCAGGTGGCGATGGGAACGCTGACCCAGGGTGCGCTGGAGGGCACCGGGCTCGGCAAGAAGGACGCCGACCGCTGCAAGAACATGTTCGCGCTCGGGCTGCTGTCGTGGATGTACCACCGGCCCACCGAGGGCACCGAGCGGTTCCTGCGCGAGAAGTTCGCCAAGAAGCCGCAGATCGCCGAGGCCAACGTGCTGGCCTTCCGCGCGGGCTGGAACTACGGCGAGACCACCGAGTCCTTCGCGGTGACCTACGAGGTCGCGCCCGCCGCGCTGCCCGCCGGTACCTACCGGCAGATCACCGGGAACACCGCCCTGGCCTACGGAATCGTGGCCGCCGGGCAGTGCAGCGACCTCCCGGTGTTCCTCGGCACCTACCCGATCACGCCCGCCTCGGACGTGCTGCACGAGCTGGCCAAGCACAAGAACTTCGGCGTCACGACCTTCCAAGCGGAGGACGAGATCGCCGGCGTCGGTGCGGCGCTCGGCGCTTCGTTCGGCGGTGCGCTGGGCGTGACGACCACGTCCGGGCCCGGGTTGGCGCTGAAGTCGGAGACCATCGGTCTGGCTGTGACGCTGGAGCTGCCGCTGCTGGTGTGCGACATCCAGCGCGGCGGCCCCTCCACGGGCTTGCCGACCAAGACCGAGCAGGCCGACCTGCTCCAGGCGCTGCACGGCCGCAACGGTGAATCGCCGGTGCCGGTGATCGCCCCGTGCTCGCCCGCGGACTGCTTCGACGCGGCGCTGGACGCGGTGCGCATCGCGCTGACCTACCGGACGCCGGTGCTGCTGCTGTCCGACGGCGCGATCGCCAACGGTTCGGAGCCGTGGCTGATCCCGGACGTCGAGCAGCTGCCCGACCTGCGCGTGGAGTTCGCCACCGAGCCCAACGCGCCGGACGGTTCCGGCGAGTTCTGGCCCTACGTGCGCGATCCCGAGACGCTGGCCCGCGAGTGGGCCGTGCCTGGCACGCCGGGGCTGGAGCACCGGGTCGGCGGCCTGGAGAAGGCCGAGGGCAAGGGCAACATCTCCTACGACCCGGACAACCACGACCGGATGGTCCGGCTGCGCCAGGCCAAGATCGACGGCGTGCCGGTTCCGGACATCACCGTCGACGACCCGTCCGGCGACGCCCGCGTGCTGGTGCTGGGCTGGGGTTCGTCGTACGGGCCGATCGGTGCGGCCTGCCGCCGGGTGCGCGCGCAGGGGATGTCCATCGCGCAGGCCCACCTGCGCCACCTCAACCCGATGCCGGGCAACCTTGGCGACGTGCTGCGCAGCTACGACAAGGTGATCGTCCCGGAGATGAACCTCGGGCAGCTGGCGATGCTCCTGCGCGCCCGCTACCTGGTCGACGTGCAGTCCTACACCAAGGTCGCCGGACTGCCGTTCCGAGCCGAGGAGCTGCAGAACGTGCTCACCGATGTCGTGCAGGGGGTGTCCGCGTGACGACCACCGATCTGGGAATCCCGGGCTTGGGCGGGCTGGCCGGAGTGCCGACCGCCGACGAACCGCAGAAGGCCAAGGACTTCAAGTCGGACCAGGAAGTCCGCTGGTGCCCGGGCTGCGGCGACTACGTCGTGCTCAACGCGGTGCAGAGCTTCCTGCCGTCGTTGGGGCTCAAGCGGGAGAACATCGTGTTCATCTCGGGCATCGGGTGCTCGTCCCGGTTCCCGTACTACATGAACACCTACGGGATGCACTCCATCCACGGCCGGGCCCCGGCGATCGCCACCGGCCTGGCGACCAGCCGGCCGGACCTGTCGGTGTGGGTGGTGACCGGTGACGGCGATGCGCTGTCCATCGGCGGCAACCACCTGATCCACGCCCTGCGCCGCAACGTGAACCTCAAGATCCTGCTGTTCAACAACCGGATCTACGGCCTGACCAAGGGCCAGTACTCGCCGACCAGCGAGGTCGGCAAGGTCACCAAGTCGACCCCGGCCGGTTCGCTGGACCACCCGTTCAACCCGGTGTCGCTGGCGCTGGGCGCGGAGGCGTCGTTCGTGGCGCGGGTGATCGACTCGGACCGCGCGAGCGTGACGGAAACCCTGAAGGCGGCGGCGGAACACCGCGGCAGCGCGCTGGTGGAGATCTACCAGAACTGCCCGATCTTCAACGACGGCGCCTTCGACGTGCTGAAGGACAACGAGGAGAAGCAGCGCCGGATCGTCTCGCTGAAGCACGGCGAGCCGATCACCTTCGGCCCGGAGGACGAGCGCTACGGCGTGGTTTCGGGTGCCGACGGCTTCCGCGTCTCCAAGCTGTCCGAAGTGGACGAGTCCGAGGTGGTGGTCCACGATGCGAACCGCGAGGACCCGTCCTACGCCTTCGCGCTGTCCCGCCTCGGCGGCCAGGACCTGAGCCCGGCGGTGACGGGCATCTTCCGCTCGGTCCAGCGCCCCACCTACGACGATCTGGCCAGGGCTCAGGTGGAGGAGGCCCAGCAGTCCAAGCCGGCCGACCTCCAGCACCTGCTCCACGGCAACGACACCTGGACCATCTGAGCTTCGCAACGCGGTGAAGGGCACCTCGATCCGTCGAGGTGCCCTTCACCATGTTCGCTCCTGTCGGAACCACCGAGCTCACCGGCTTCGTGAGCACTTCGGGGCGCCCCAGCACCCCGAACCGCTCACGACCGCCTGTTGCCGGGTCAGGGGAGGAGGTCTGCGAGGTGGTGGACCTGGTCGGGATTGGGTGACCAGCAGTAGAGGACCGCATCGTCCGCACCCAGGGATTCGAGTTGGCGGAGTTGGGTTTTCAGGGCTGCCGGGCGGTGGGGTCGGCGATGGGAAGGCCGAGGCCGATCTTCATGTCTTGCGCCTCCGAAAGGGCAGGGTGAACACCTGTGCCGCCCCTCGTTTCGCGCGAGCGGGTTCCCGTTCTGCGGCGAACTCCTGGGGAACCTGATCAGAGTGCGGCCACACTACCTCGGGCGCGCTCCATTGCGCAGTCGAATTGTCGAACCCGCCCGGGGAGTCGGTCAGGCGGTGGCGAGGCCCGCTTCGTCGGAGATCTGGGGCCCGCTCAGACGAAGAAGCTGTCGTGGCGGTGGAAGAACTCCGCGCGTTCTTCGTCGCTGAGCGAACCCAGTTCGGTGATGCCTTCGAAGTACTCCTCGCGGGGTGCGCCGGGGGCGAAGAGCATGAGCATCGAGGCGGGTTCGCCCGATTCGTTGCGGAAGGCGTGCAGGCCTCCCACCGGGACGTAGAGGTAGTCGCCGGACGTGGCGTCGATCCAGCGCTCGCCGTCGAAGAGCCGCATGGTGCCGGAGAGGACGAAGAACGACTCCGACATCGCCTTGTGGAAGTGCGTGCTTGGCCCGGCGCTCTCCGGACCCATGTCCACCCGGTACAGCCCGTACTCGCCGCCGGTGGAGGCGGTGGTGGACAGGTAGTGGTAGGCGGTGCCGGCGCCGACGGTGGGGCCGTCGGTGGCGATGGGCTTGGCGACGAAGTCGGGCTCGGCGGTCGAGGGCCGGAAGCTGGCGCTGATCTCGCCGTGCTCGCCGAAGTAGCGGGGATCGGGATAGGACACGGCCTCCTCAGTCGGTGCGGAGGGGTTCGAGCAGGTCGTGGGGCCGGATCGGCCGTACTGCTCCTCGGTCGATCGAAGTAGGCGAACGTTAAGATAATCAGCGTTCATGTGAATGTCAATTAAATGAACACTGAGACATCTTTGTTCGTGGCGGATGCGGTGCCGGAACCGGGTTTTTGCTGTGGCTGGGCGCAAGGAGAGGGCGGGCTTGGCGGGGGATTTGCCCACCTTCTGCTGATTGACCGGGCAAGGACGCGGGCTTACCTTCGCTTCGCGAATGATCAGCTAGGAGGTCGGCATGTGCCAGGACTGCTGTCGGCGTTCCCCGCAGCCCCGCATCTCGCGGGCCCAGTTCCTCAAGCTCGTCGGGCTGGCCACGGCGGGCGTTGCGGTGTCGGCGGGGTGTTCCACGGGCGCGCCGGGTCCAGCTGGGGGAGGAGGGCCGGTGCTGATCGACAACGTGCGGGGCTTCACGCTGACCCCCGACGGGCCGTTCGAGTTCTCGAACCTGCTGATCAAGGCGGACGGGCGGGTGGAAGGGCTCGACGTCGGCAACGCCGGGGGAGCCGAGCGCATCGACGGGCGCGGGCGGGTGCTCATCCCCGGCCTGCACGACGCGCACGGGCACTTCGGGCAGCTCGGCGCCAACGTTTCGCAGCTCAACCTCGCCGGGACCAAGTCGCTGGACGAAGCGATGAAGGCGCTCAAGGCCTTCGCCGCGGAGCACCCGGACCGGCAGTGGATCCTCGGGCGCGGTTGGAACGACGTGATCTGGGGCCTCGGGAGGTTGCCGTCCGCCGCGGACCTGGACGCCGTGGTGCCGGACCGCCCGGTGTGGCTGGTGCGGGTCGACGGGCACGCCGGCGTGGCGAATTCCGCCGCGCTGCGGCAGATCGGCATCAACCGCGACACCCCGACGCCCTCGGGCGGGGAGATCGTGCGCGGGGCCGACGGTGCGCCCACCGGGGCCTTCGTCGACGCCGCGCAGGACCTCGTCGAGGAACACCTGCCGAAACCGACCACCGAGGACATCAAGCAGAACTTCCTGGCCGCGCAGCGGAAGCTCAACGAGGTCGGGCTCACCTCGGTCAGCGATGCGGGCACCAGCGCCGCCGAACTCGCCGTCCTGCACCAGCTCGCCGCCTCCGGCGAGCTGACGATCCGCACCAACTCGTTCCTCACCTACGACGCCTACCGCGAACTCGGCGTGCAGGCGCGCGGTGATTCCTTCGCGAACGACATGCTGAGGGTCCGCACCGTCAAGCTCTACATCGACGGCGCGCTCGGCTCGCACGGTGCCGCGATGCTCCAGCCCTACGCCGACGACCCCGGCAACTCCGGGCTGCCGCAGATGGACGCCGCGGAGCTGCGCAACCGGGTCACGCAGGTGATGCGGGACGGGTTCCAGGTGGCCACCCACGCCATCGGCGACGCCGGGAACCGGATGGTGCTCGACGCTTACGAGGCCGCGATGGCCGAGGTCGGCGGGGACATGCGGCACCGCATCGAGCACGCGCAGGTCCTGGCGGTCGAGGACATCGCGCGGCTGCGCAGCCACGGGA